>JBHIFL010000105.1:0-12060 GCA_046761065.1 Candidatus Heimdallarchaeota archaeon | reverse complement strand
GTAACATTACTTTGTATAGAAATGATAGATCTTACCATATGATTCAAGTTCATCAATCAAAAGGGCTAGATAAGAAAGAACTTGAACCGAAAACAAAAGCCTAGGGTTTTTGTGAAGATCCCTGTCAAGATTATGGAATCACAACAGAATCAATGAGCCAGAACAATATTAGTAATTAGTTAGGTTAGGTAATGAAGACAGACCTATTGAAGATTTTTAACTAAACTCCCAACAAAGGAATGGAGAAGAGATGAATGAGACACCGACTATCAGAATCCCAAGGGCCAAAAAATCAGAGGTTTCCAGATTCATGGATTACTATCACAAACCTTGCCGACCCTGATGGAGCTAAACAGATCACTTTATTGAATGTATTACGGGTCGAAGGAGTCATTGGCACCCAAGGTTGCATTGATCATTTTTATGCGAGGCTTGGTGAAGTAGAACCGGATGTTGACATCTTATGCGCGCTTTTCCCGATCGGGAATCCAATACGAGAGAAAAAAAAGAGTATGAAGAACATTTCACGGGTAAACGCGACTAAAAATCATCCAGATACGATTCAAATCAGAAAACGAGATAAACAACGAATAAAACGCCTTCTCAAAGCGGATTTTTGGAAAATTAATATACATATCCATGTGAAAAGCTCTGCAGTCACTCAATCAGAGGAAGGGGGGGTTCTTGAACACTTGCAAAAAGTTCATCACGATCGCGTCCTGAAGGTCATTGGGGCTTGGAATACTGAATTTAGACCGAGTAAATTGAAAGGAATCACCCCACGTCGTCTCTCAGACCTTTTCCCAACCACTAATGGTCAGTCTTTTACATATGGGAATACAAGGACAATAATGCAACTCACAAAATTCCCCCAACGGATGGATACATCCCCAACGCCCACTTTCAGAGTTCCCCCAGGTCTTCCAACAGACATTGTGCTTGGGAACGCAGTGATAGGTACCCGAGAGGCCGAACCGGTTGGACTTTCTTTAGAGGCTTTACAAAATAATGTAGCTATTTTCACAGTCGATTTGGACCAGAGAAAACGCATTCTAACTAAAATCTTAACCCAAGTTCAACAATACGGGCATTCCTGTCTTATCCTTGATACTTCAGGAAATTACACCATAACTAAACCAGGAAGTATCGTTCTCAGGCCCGGAGTTAATTTCCAAGTGGCACCCCTCTTTACAGAGGGGCTATCGACCGAACAGTACACAGATTTGTTCCTACGAGCACTTAACCTGTTTTGTGAACTACCTGAATCTCGATTAGGGGAGTTAGCAGGCCTCCTTCTGACGCTATACGAGGATATGGGCGACCAAATAAGTCTGCAGGCGCTATATCGAGTGCTGTTGGGAGAACTTTCAGAGGATGAAGGTGCGATTTCCTCAGCCTCATTCTATTTTGATACGTATGGTCTTAGATCAGTTGCCGCACTCCTGCATCCGCTTTTACATGGTCTAGCAGGCGCTGCCATCAGCGCAGAGCCTAATCAATCCACAATTAAAACCCTTGAGACCCTTCTTAAGGAGGGAAATACTGTCATAATCGATCTTTCAAGGCAATTTACTCCCTTATTCAAAAAATTCTTCATCACACTAATAATAAGCAAACTACTCGCCTTTCGCCGAAGCCAACGAGACGAGGGACATGCCTGCAAAGATCTTATCTTAGTGTTGGATGATATTGATTTTTTCTTACGAAAAGGGGATTGGAGAACGAATCAGCGGCTTGACAACTTTCTGCCCATCCTCATCGAATTGGGACGTGTCAACGTTGGACTCCTCACCTTAGGAGCAGCCCCGGAGGTGCTTTGGGAGCCCACATGGGGGATATTCTCACGGAGTTTAATCATCTCAACGCTTTCTCCGGATGCGGCCCGATTCATTGAGAAATACTTGGATCTAGGAAAAATGCGATATGACATGTTCCAACAAAAGTTTCTCCAACAGTTAGGAGCAAATGATATTATTTTGGTGAAGAGATCTGATCATGTTCACCCGTTTCTCTGTAAACTGGAATACAAGGCAGTGCCTATTGAGCAACATCCCATCGTACCGGTGGAGGTGGTTCAGACACTTGAAGATGACCAAGAATTGCTTAGTCAGGCTTATGACCTTGAAAAGATATTTGCTACCAATTCAAAGCACGTTACCAACATCCTAGAGATACTAGAAGCCAGGGGAAAGCCAGTCCCATATCTTGGCTTAGTTACCATGCAAGAATCGGAAATTGAAGGAAAACCCCTCGACCAGGATGCTCTAAAGGGATTACTGAAGCGACTTGAAGAATCGGGGCTCATCAAATTTGGGACCTCGAGGGGACTCCCTGCTGAGATTTCCATTGAAATCACGCCGGTTGGGCGGCTTTTCCTTCAGAAACATCGAGAAAAAACTCATTCCCCCTCTCTTTCCACCGAGATTAAACAAGCCCCATCCAACTATGGAGAGATAAACGCCTTAGATGAGAAAGCCCCTATCAACCTTGATAAAACATCCGAAATTAAAATAAGACCTGATTCGGAATATCCTGAATGTATTTCACGCACTCGAACACTGGCCAAAGACTGGATTGCAGCCAAGCAACTATTTGGGGAAGAAAAGCCGACTGCTTGGGCGGCCATGAAGACTGCGATCCATGAAGCATTACGCGACCTCTATGAGACAGACCAACACCATCCCCCAAAAAGTGTAAAACAACTTATCAGCTGGATCCACCGCGTTCCCGACATCAACGATTATCTGTACCCCGAACTTGAAGAGGCACTCCTCTCACCAGGTGTGGGACCATTCGATCCGAATATCTTTACCACCGATATTTTGCAGATGTTTGAGGACTTATTTTCAGTGGGCAGCGGCTATCCACGAGTCTATCACTGCATCACAGAGATAGAAACCTTAGTAAAAACCCAACCAGTTGAAGCAATGAAGAGGGCTGTAGCGCTTGTAATAGATCTTTTAAGAATAATAGTTAATTTGGACCACATACCTCCAGTTAACAACTTTGCGAACTTACTTGAGGCTTTCTCCCTTGCTGGAGCGTTCTTACCAAATAAAACACGGGTGTGTGAATTCGAAGCAATTATGGGCCGCATAAACCAAGGAGATACCTCCCAAGAACTGGCAGAGAAAAGTGCAAATGCTCTGACGAATTTCAATTCGGACGTTAAAGATTTAGAAGCCGCAATTTTCGACATTAATGAACAGATGGCAGCTGAAATTCGCCGTATTTACACCCAATTAGCCCAAGATGATGTACCGAACGCGCAAGTACCTCCTGAAGACCTTCAAGAGTCTTTGATCGAGTTTGAAGAAGAAGACGAAGTCTTAAGCGACCTGTTAGCCGTCGGAAGTGAAGAACTTGTTCTGATCGACTGTGGACGCTTCATCCGAGAGGGTCTTGGGGCGTTGCTAAAGATGAAAATGGAGCAAATCAATTTAGAGCACGCAACAAGCCTGCTCACACAGATTCTCAAAGATCCCACCCTTCAAATCCCTTTCGTAAAACCTGCCAAGAGAGTTTTAGATGCCTTATCTTTCCTGATTGAAACCGGGGAATTACCAGCGGAGGATATTGCAAAGCTAGCTCAAATAGCTCAAAAGTTTGCGCAGACGATGAAGACCTACTCTCCCAATCCAACAGTGAAGGCCAAACTAATGAAATTTTTTGAAATGACTCAAGAGTCAGGAACAGAGCAGCTATAAAGTAAAACTAGGCGATCAAATGCATTTGAAACTCCTTGATACACAGGATTCATAAATCTGATTGGTGTTTAACCGATGAAAGATACATCGGATTATTTAATTGAATTCATTTTGCTTACTATTATATTGTAAGATTGGCTGGAGCAAAACCCAAGTAATGTTCTACCACGTCCTTTTTCGTCTGATTTTGTAAACTAAAAGAATAACCCCTACCCCAATCATATTAGAAATTACAATGTAATGTACTTTGTTATGGAGCGCAATATGATAGGGAATCACTTCAAAGGCTCCTTCTTGCTCTACAAGTATAGCTGCTAACTCAACATCTGCTTGTTCAATAGATACCGTGAGATCATTAGCCTTCATCGCAAGGCTGAAGGTTACTGGTTCAGGAACCCTTTGCCCATTTCCAAGTCCAGAGAGATTGATGATTCGTATGTTTAGCTCCCCAGCTCGAGAATATGGTTGGATGATTACAGACGGCGGCGCATTCGTTTGAATCGGGTTCTGATAACTGGCTTCATCGAGAAGTTCGAGAAACAGATATTCTTCCGGACTCGTTGAAAAACTGAGAGCCTCATCTTCGTTTGAGACCATTCGTAGGAAGAAATCATACCCCGGAGTTTCTTTGATAAAGAGATGAGTACCTTCCGCTTCGTGAAGCAGGCGATTGGTCGACCCATTCTTTATCAGGTCAGCAAGAGCATTATTCTCCCTTTCTTTCCCATCTTCGTAATACTGGGATGATGAACCTGTAACAATGAGGGGGTGAGATGCCGCATATTGTGTTATAAGTTCAGCTTCTTCGTCACTCATAGCTGCCACATTCGGTAAATAGAGTAAATCACATGTATGGTTTAATTCAGGCAAATCGCGGTATGTTACTACCTTTATTGGTAGATGAGATCTGAAAGCCATCATAACTGTGCCTAAAAGCTCCTTGATGTGAGGCCCTCCGATATAATCATAATCAGTTGCGTCTTCACTGATGGAATCAGGGTAAAACACAAAATCGCGTGTGTTTTCGGAGAAATAAATACCTATAGCGTGAGGGATTTCCCATCCCCCATAAATATCGTCTTCGTATGTTTCAACCCAATTAAATAACGCCTTACGATATGATTCGTCTACAGTACCAGTCATTATGGGGTCTTTAGTCTCCCAAAAATTACCACCAAGCATCACAATAGTGGCTGCTAAAACCGCGGAGGCTTCAGGGGAGCGAGCATAACTCAAAATCCAAGTAGGATGGATTTGATCAATCCCACGGAGAAGTACTATGGCGGATACTTGAAGTAGCCAATTTAGTGGGGTATAGGCATCAGCTCCTCCTTCCCCTTGATGAAATCCAAATTCGTGGGTGACGAGATCAACAACATCCCAGAGAAACATAGGGTCTGACCCGGTCAGTAACGCGTGTCGTGTAAATGCAGGGAAACATTCAGCAATAACGGCAATCTCCGGAGCAATCGACGTCGCATTGGACTTGATATCTGTGAAAAAATCAGTAATTGCTTTTCGACGGAAAAGGGCCCAAGAATAGAACGAAAAATCATCCAAATCGCCGATTACGTTTTTAGTGGGAGGGTTCAGTCCTGTAGTTATTGTAAAAGCCTTCATTGTATAGGAGTCAAAGCTTGCCCATGAATTCTCCCATCCGGAAAAATGGGACATCCAATATGCGGTATCAACATAGAGGGCATCCACTCCTGTCCCCGCTAGTTTTCGCACTATATCCATAAATTGGGCTCGCCACTCCCTCGCGTACGGAGTTATCCAAGCATCTTCTTCCATTCCTTCCTCTAAGAGCCAGTGAATGTTATGCTTACGTGCATATTCATAATCAAAGACTGCAAGTTGTCCATTGAGATCTTGTTGGATCCAGTCTGGATGATCCTGTAAGATGGAATGGTCGTTATTTTCTGCATCAAACGTTTGCAATTCAAAACCTGAAAGGTATACAAACACTTGAATTTGATGCGAATGTGCAAGCTCACATACCCGTTTGACAAATAAGATGGCTTCATCTGGATGTAAAAATAGGTTATAATCATTTGTAATTCCTATATCAAGACAGAACATGTTAACTCCTTGGTCCGCAAGTTCTTCAATCACACTTTGAAGCTCTTCTTCAGATATCCCCAACCAGAGCTCCGTTCCAGCTATTCTAGCCTGTTGCCACTTAGGACTAGACTCCAGCTTTGAATTTAAGGAAAATAATACGTTAATACCATTATTTTGGACAATCATCGATAGGGTCAAGGTGAGTAAAAATAGCTTTGAACAACCATACGCGTCTATTTTCATCAGTAACCTAGGTGTTTAAGATAATCCCAATTCTTATACATTTTTGAATTAACCTGCTATCTTCACGGATTGTTGCGTTACTCATCATAGCATTTCCTCTGATTCTCTAAGCATGCTTAGTTTGAATGTTCTTGTCCTTCTTTGCAGAATTATTGGATAAAAGCTGCTTAAGTCACAATTAAGGCAATAACCCATATTTACGGAAAAGCCTTCCTGCGGGTGAAAGAAGGGGCATTGGCTAGGTCTATAATGGATTTCCCTTTTTTTGTGACTTTAATCGCGACTTTTCGGCCTTTGCGTTGACGCTTGGCATACCCGAGCCCTTCCAGCGTTTCGACATGGCGCGAAACCTTCACAATGTCCGATTGGGATACGGATCCCCCTTTTAGAAGCTCTGCAAGGGTTTTAATAGAACCAATTTCTCCGTTTTGGGTGATAACCTTCTTTAAGATCGGAAACGGCACATTGGAAACCGCAAGCGGTAACTCAGGAAGTTCCTTGTGCTTTGTAACACTAAATGAAATCGATTCCGCACGTAAATCCCTTATTTCTCCTGGTTCGGGTTCTTGGATACCGGGAGCATACTTCCCCGCCACACAATAGGTCGTTTGGACCCCATGAAGGGTACAACAGATGTAAAGTGCTAATGCGACGATTTTGTTCCCACTTGAGAGATCGGCAGTTATTGTATTACCAGCTTGCTTTTCAGTTTCAATGATCCCATCGATTTGTGAGATCGCTTTTGTCAAGTTAAAGAAATCGATGTGATACTTGTTATGGTGAATCTGAGCTATGAAAGGGTAGGTCAGTTGCCCTTGAGGAGATCGAATATGTGTTACAATCCCATCTACAATTTTATTTACCCGATTTCTTAATTCTTCAGAGGCATCCTGCTCAGAACGGAGGATAATGAGTTTAGTGGGGTGATGGATGCTGATAGCAGCTAATATGCGTTCATATTCGAGTCCTTGCGCCACAATCAACACATGATCCTTCTCAAGCATATAAAACACATCTAATAATAATAACAAATTTGCAGAACTATTACTATTAGATATATTCTGTGACAAAAAAATGTTTTTATGTCATCCCGACAAAGATCACAAATAGCGAAGAACAAGTGCAGCGAACCTACACCACTACAATAGCCAATTTACCTCCCGGTGAACTTGGTAATTTGTGTTGTCGCTAGAGATAAGTCAGAATAAAATTAAAAACAACCTTAAAAAAGAAAGTTGAGAATGGAGGACTCGTAGAATGGAAAAATCCCAAAAAGAACTTCATACACTTCGTGAGAAAAAAGAAATGGAACGTCCTCAGATTGTCCCATATGTGTTGCGAGAAGCCAAAGCTCAGCAGGTTTTACCCCAGCTACGAAAAAATGATCGCATTGTACTCGAAGCGTTAATACGTGTCGCCTATGCAACCCGAAGTCAACTCGTACGGATGTGTGGCCTCCCACGGAGTACTATCTACGATTCTTTGATTCGACTTCAACGAATAGGAGTGGTGGATCAAGATTTTGAAGAGCGGAAGACCCGTGGGCGCCCAAAAACTATCTTTCGCATTATTTAGTTACGTTGGAACTGAACACTGTAAGAATAGTTTGGGAAGAATCTTGGGGAGGTTCCACACTTGACTTTCTGATAAAAAGACCCCCTCACCCTATTTTGTTCTTCATAGAATGTTAAGAAAGCTAATCGTATCTTTACTCAATATCACATTCTGTTTGAAAATAGACACCTGAATCGAAATAAAATCATGAACTGTTGTTGAGTGAACAAATAAATAGCTGAAATTGTTATTTAACTGGGAGTTTGATAAGGAATTGCATTAGATGTGGAGAAAAATAAGAATCCGAGTAATTCATGAATTATTGGGCGAACTCCTAGCATTAAAATAAGAAATCTTCGTACCAATTTTCTAGCTCTATTTGGCAAAAACATTATTGAAACAAGACCTCCAAATAAAAGTGAAACGTTCAAGTGATAAAATCCTATTAACAACCAACCTTAGACTTCTTTTGGGATTTGTATCTTGTGTAAATATTGTCACTAGCTTAAGAATTTTGTACTAATAGCGAGACTTCCACCGCCTTGAGGACCAATAATGAGTATTCGAGCTAGTCATATTCTGGTAAAAACACGAGACAAAGCTGAAGAGATTCTGGAACAATTAAAAATGGGAGCTGATTTCGCCAAACTTGCACGAGAACATTCAGAATGCCCTTCAAAGAAGCGTGGAGGGGATCTCGGGAAATTTAATCGAGGACAGATGGTCAAGACATTTGAGCGAGCTGCATTTGCTTTGAAAAAAGGACAAATCTCAGATATTGTGCATACACAATTCGGATATCATATAATCCTAAGAACTAATGACACTGGCAAACTAAAGAAAAAGAAAAGGCGGAAAAAGTAAATCCCCCAGAATATGACTCATGTTTTAAATGCTCGTTGGTTTTAGGGATGTTTTAATCACATCGTAGTATATGCTCGGATTGACGATATGGGTTTACACAGCCTGATATGTTACTTCAGGTTTCTGGCCCCGTTTTGTTATGACTGTGTGTTTTAGCCAAGATGGGTCAGCTTCTGGACAATCATGCCGATAATGGGCACCACGGGACTCTTGACGAGTTAGGGCTGATATAGCAACCAATTTACTCACCAGAATGAGATTTAATATCTCAAAAGCTTGCATTAGCTCTTTAGGAGTTTGAGCATGTAGGCTACGTGTGTTAAGCAGCTCCAACTGGGCGATCAAATTTATAAGGCCCGTTTTGGTTCGCACTATATGTAAATGCTCATCATTTAACTTGCGAATTTGTTGTTTCAGCACCTTTGGGGAAATCTTTGGCTTTTTCTCCGCCATCAGGCGTTGCAGGATTGCTTGAGTTTTCTTCGGCAATGTGATATCTTTTGTCTTTTCCACGGACGGCAGGCCTTTTGCATATAACGCAGCAGCTTCACCGGCGCGTTTCCCGAAAACGATAGTTTCTGAAAGCGCATTTCCACCATGCCGGTTAGCTCCATGCACGCCTCCAGCAACTTCACCGGCTGCATAAAGGCCCGGGAGTGTGGTCATGCCGTATTCATTTATCTGCACTCCTCCCATCATATAATGGTATATCGGTGCTACATGAAGCACTCCCTGTTGATAGTCAAACCGACGTAAGAGTTTTGTTTTGAGAAAATGTAAATATCCCTGTTCCCATTCGCTATCAGGAACACGCGATAAATCCAAAAGAACCGTGTTATCTTCCCCACGCCCTTCATAGATTTCGAGAGCAACTACTCTAGCGGCTTGATCCCGAAAGACTCGGCTAGCTTCCATTCCATCTTGGATACCAAATTCTTGCATTTTCTCTTTTAGAAATTCTTTACCATTACGATTTATGACTGGGCATTTATCAAGAATTTGTAGACTTAAATGCCGGTGAGGAAATCCGGACGCGGCGGTTCCAATGGGAAAAAATTGAATAAATTCCATATCAATTAACTTTGCCCCAGCTTGATAGGCAAGCGCATAGCCATCCCCTGTCATACCAACCGGATTATCGTTGAAGGTAAAAAGTTCCCCGACCCCACCTGTTGCTAAAACAGCTGACTTGGCCCGGTAATAGATTAACTTCCCACTTTTTACCTGAAGCCCGAGGGCTCCACAGAACTGATTGACTTGGTTTTTCACCAACTCTACAATCATAACCCACGCTTGAGTCTTAATTCCTAGTTTCCCGACATGTTGCACTAAGGAATGAGTCAGTCCAAACCCCCTCCGAAGAGGAGGGCTGTATGACGCGGTGGAGGCGCCATGGGGATGAAAATCTGCCCTGACACCGAAATCAGTTAAGCGGCGAACCTCATGAGGCGCTTCGTCACAAAGAATCCGTGCAAGATTGGGGTCATTCAAGTGTCTCCCAGCTTCGATGGTCCGTTCAAAGTGCTCCTCCTTCGAGATCCCGCTATTCGCAAAAAAGAATTCCCCTGCTGAAAATTCCGTGCAGTTATTCCGACCAAGCGGCATTTTCGAGACGAGCAGGACATTTACCCCGACTTCATGGGCCGCAATCGCTGCTCGGAGACCAGCAGCTCCACTTCCGATGATCAGAACATCGGTATCGATCACACTTAGCTCTGGCATTCCCATTTAACTCCTTTAGGTGAGTAGTGTGAGTCATGCTTAGGTAGCCCTTTAAATATTACTTCTTCCTGGAAAGAACTTTTCCGAGGAAACAAGTAACAGGAAAAATTCAGACAGAAGCATCCACAGTAAATTCTTCTGACATAAAAAATGAATGGAACGAATTTTTCGTTTTTTATCCGTGTAAACCGCGGGAAACCACGAGTTTTGGTGACTAAGATTGGATGGTCCTGTTTGTTTTCTTATAATTCTTAATTTCCCTTCGTCTTTATTCTCAGATAAAATGGCTTTTCTTTAATGGGTTTTTACAATTGGTTATTTTAGACCGCCACACCACATTCTGTGCAAAACTTGGCACCTTCTGAGAGCTGCGCTCCACACGCCGGACAGAATGCTGCTTGTATTGCTGGAGCTGGACTAGGAGTTAGAGCCGCGCCACAATGTGTGCAGAACTTTAACGTCCCGGGAACAGGTTCTATTAGGCTCGCACCACATTGGGGGCACGTTCGAACTCCGGCTTCCGCGGGCATACCAGGTTGGTATGCTGGTGCTCTTGACGGAATTTCTGGTTGGCTTGGCGTACCCCACCCCGCCCCACTCGCTGCTGAGATGGTCTCTATTGCTTTCTGTAATTCTGCTATGACCATCTTCCGGGTAAATTTGTATCTTTCTTCTCGCATCACTTTCTTTCTGGCTCGTTGAAGTGCCGGGAGCGCTTTGCTTGCAGCGGGACCCATGGACATCAATTCTCTGGCGATTTCCGCTATTTTTCTTCCAGATATTTCTGCGTCAAGTTTGTAGATAAGCGTATCAATATGCATTGCCATGTAATAACTCTCCTAAAAGAGCAATTAATATTCAGTAGAATCTACTGCAGCGCTTAATTATAAAGGTTACAGAACTGATTCCATATTAATAGTGATTTTCAAGAGATGACACCCTTGTTGCAAGGATCCATTGGTCCTGAAGGTTTTATGATTGGAGTTTGAGTAACCATTTTACTTCTTGAGCAAAAAACTGTGCTATACGGAGTGCGTGGTTCGCTTCTCGCCTGGTAGCGCGTTTTTGTTTGTAGCGGATGAGATTTCTAGTGGATCTAAGCCATCTAAGTTTTTGTTCAGATTTTATAAGGACTCCCTGTTTACGGAGTGCAGTTAGCACAGTTCGCAATTTATTAGTATCTTTTCCTAGATCGATCCTGAAGAATTCTAACAGAGTCATAAGGAGTTGTTGGACCACTTGGTCGCATGTAACGAAGGCTTGCGAGTAGAGATCGGCAGCCAAACATTTTTGGGCATCATCAAGTGAAGTAATGATCCGTTGGATTTGGAGGTCGTGAGAAGGGATTTCATTTACTTGCAAGGGTTCTCGTTGGATTGACTTTTGGCAATTTGCCATTAATTGACCAACCGATGGATATCCAAGATTCATAGCTAATTTGTGAAGAATAGCTTGAATCTCATTTGTTAGGTCCGTGTTCTTGTGAGTGAGCTGCATTAATTTGAGGAGACTTGAAGTAATGCGAGGGAGAGTTCGTCTTGCACACTCCTGTCGCCTCAGGTCTCCCTCAACCAACTGTTGGATCAGTATATCGATGGCCTCCTCGCCTAGTAAGGCTAAAATATTGATAATCCTGATTCGTACCTGTTCATCCTCTGTTCTCGCATACGTTGCGATTAATGGGAGGACTGCAGCCTTTCCCTGTCTTAGAATAAGAGCTCTTGCGCGAAGGCGTTCCGTTCTCGCTTTGCTCCTTAATTGTGCGATCCACCATGTGAGGGACACTTCTGAGGTGTCTTGCGAGGCGTCCACGACCTCAAACTCCACTGAGCCTTTTCCTGCAACTCGATGTTCTTCGGGGATAAGTTCCCATTGATGAAGTGGGGAACTCTGCCTTATCATGACT
>JBHIFL010000104.1:0-12159 GCA_046761065.1 Candidatus Heimdallarchaeota archaeon | reverse complement strand
ATTTCTAATATCGCCCATCTTTATGCATTATGTCTTCTCACACGAAATCGTCGAGAATTATTTCCCCCATCGAGGGAGATCTTAAACAACCAGCAATGCGACAACTAATAAACGATGAACTACTGAACAGATTAAAATATGAAGGGGATTTGTTAATGCTAAACACTATGAAAGATCTCATGAGAATCAAAGGATACTCAAAACTCGAACTAGTATGGGTTATTAGGTCTTTTAATAAGAAAAAGCTATTAGAAATTGATAAATTAGGGAATAGCGATAGCGGGCCCGACGAGATTTGAACTCGTGAATCCTCCTGTTCCGGAGACAGGCGCTCTATCCAGACTGAGCTACGGGCCCATATATAATATTTTATAATTGGTTATTATCCATTTTAGGAACATTTTATAGTCACATTTGAAAAAACTTTCTTTTCTCTTGAAAGATAAAAATTTGAGATAATTGTCGTAATGTCTTTATATCGGTAGATTGCTATTAGATTAATTCATATCTAACTATTTGGTTGAAAAAATGTACAAACCGGCTTTTTACTATTAGTTTTTCTAATCATTATCTAGCTTTCGCTTTGTATCCATATTTGGAGAAAAGTTTTTCCCGCTTCACTATTAAACAGAGGAAGGTTTAAATCGATTTTGATTTTTGTCCGTAAAGTTGTTGTTCTTTCCCCCGTCAAAGGATTGAAACCAGGTTTTTTGAAGTAATCTCTGTAAATTGACCAACCACGTCTTTCCCACATGGGTACGTCATTAATGTTAACTTTAAACTCCTTAAATAGGAGATCCATCCTTTTTTGTTTTGTCATTCGATTCAAATGGGTATCTGCTTCAATTGGTGTAAGGCCATATTGCTGAACAAGAGCGTAAAAGGCATAGGAATTCACGCAATTCCTGAATGCATCATGTTGCTTTTGTATAAAATACTCGATCAGATGGTCGATTGTAGGTAGCGGGATAATTCGAGCATCAAAAACGCCAAATGCCACTTCGGGGTGCTCAAACATCCTTGTGAGATGCTGGGAAAAGGCAACACTCAAGAATCCAGCTGTAATACTGCAGATTTTCTCTACTCGTCGTGCAAAAGGGTCATTTAAAAAGAGTAAATTTACTTCATCACTGAATAGAAAGGCAAACACAGGATTTAATCCCGAGGTTTCGAACAATGCCTTGGTTGCTTGACTGAGACATTTCCTAAATGTTTGATCAAAGGGGCGGACGAGGGCTAAAGATTCCGCTAGTTGATGGAAACACCTTCCATCAAGCCGTGTAACGAATGGAATGTCTGGAATGACTTTCAGGTTTGAAAACACCTCAAATCGTTCCATTGTGGTCTCCTATTTTTTCAGTCTCCTCAGGTTATCTGCTTGAGTTTTTTATGAAATTATTTTGGTTTTTGCCGATTTTATTTGGCTAACGTTTTGGAAATTGTCTGATCGATAGTAATTTCCAAAAATGCTGTAAAGACAATTCTTAATAGAGATTTCATTATAGATGAGTTACAAAGGATCTTTTTAAAGAACGATCTGCTTTGGAAAATTGCTTTACTTTTTGCAGTTCATTTAACTGGGTAAATTTGACAATAAAACCTTTTTAAAAATATGTGCGCCGGACTAGATCTCTCACATGTCAGATGACCATAACCAAAAAATAGGATCATTAGATCTTTTATTGGGAAATTGCATTTGGATTTAGCATTATAGACTAAAAAGAACTACAAATTTCGTTGATTTCTATTGAGATCTGAACAAAGATATAGAAAAATTAGGAATTTATAAAGGAAAATAGTAAAAGCATTGCCAGTAAAGAACTTTGACAGATCATTTGATCAATCATGTCGCAGGAGCGGCAATGTTAAACAGGTTGGCCCTCCTCCACCATTTTGAGTTATTTCCTCACCTTTATAAGTAAGGACTTCACAACCTGCGGCTTCCAGCCGTTTCCTAGTAATAGGGTTCCCTTCAACCATCAAGCACTTTCCTGGCTCCAAGGCAAGCACATTACAGGCTTGGGTTAGAAATTCCTCCGAAGGGGTTTCGACACAATCGAAATTTAGCTCCTTGAGGGTTTTCAGGAAACTCACTGGTATCAGTTTTGGATAGATCACTGCTTTAAAATGGTCCACTAAGTTGATAAGGGACATTAGATGGAGCACATGGGCAGGTCCCTTGTAGTGTGGAAGTTGAACTATTATAAATCGGTTAATTAATCCTTCTAGGGCGATTCTCAGCTGACGAATCCCTTCGCTGTTCGTCCTATAAGTTTCTCCAATGGCCAAAATATTATTTGTTAGCCTTAACGTGTCCCCACCTTCGAGACACGCAGGATCATGCAATGTATAGACCGTAGGGATGCCGAGTTCTGCAAGCTTTTGTCCAAGGGGGGTTTCCTCCCCACGCCTTAATTTCTTGCCCATTCTGAGAGTAATCGCGCCCTGATCGCAGATAAATGCAGGATCATACACATAAGTAGCATCCCATTTGTTTTTTAGTGGTGTATCATGTTGAAATATTTGAATTCCTTCGTCCTTTAATGTCTGAACAAACTGCATATGCTCCTCTTTAACGGTCTTGAGATCTGGGGCATGAAAGTATCCCCACGCTTGGTATCCTTCGGTCCCCCAATCTTTTTCCGGGCTCCGAACGAGGACCGCCCGCAATTTACTCACCATATTGCGACAACCATATTCTCTAAGGGGCATAACCACTCCGTTCCTATTATTTCGGGTTGTTTAGTTTACGTATCTTTTCCTTTTGTGAAGTTACAATTGTAGATGTTGTTTGTCCTATTCTTAGAAATCATCTTGGAAAGGGCTCCATTCCATCCTGCTTCTGTGGATAGTATTTATATTTATCACGTTTAATAAAAAGGATGTTTTCAAATTCATGAAATCAAAATATACTCAAATAGTGGCAATGCAAATGCAAAGTATCCTCGATCGATTAATGAAGGCTTTGGGAGACGCTTTTTTAGATGGAGAAATACGTCAACCAACACGTATTTGGATCACAATCAAAAAAGAAGACATTTGTTCTGTTGTCAAGGTTCTGAAGGATGATTTCGGGATTTATCGCCTTGTAATGATTACAGGGTTGGAAACACCGTATCATTTTGAACTTTTATATCATTTTGAGAGGCAAAATGAACTACAGCTGACTGAACTTATTACAATCAAGATACAAGTCTCCCGAGAAGATCCCTCGGTCGAAAGTCTCGTAAATATTATGCCAAGTGCCCTCATATACGAAGCTGAGCTACGAGATCATCTTGGGATAGAACCAAAAGGACATCCTACGCACACAAAGCAAATTGTAGGCGGAAAGACCTCTCTAACAGGGTATCCTCTTCAGAAACGTGATCCTACTGCAAAGTTACGCGAGACCGAAGAAAATTAATGGATTCCAGAAGCTGGCTTTTCTAAGCTATTTTTCAGCATATCTATTATTGGCAGGGGTGCAGGGTCGATTTTTCGAAAGAGTGCAAGCCAGAAGCTGATAAGAATCCCTTGGAATGCAAGAGATAAGATGTTATTGACTCGATATGGGGCTTCGGTTTTTAATTCGATGATAAACGATCTTTGATTGGCAAGTAACTCCTTATACAGCTTAAAAGATTTTGTAATCAACTCTGTTTCGGTGCTGCCTTCGCGTAGGAAGATTACCCCGTCGTTTGAATCGAGCTCGGTGAAGGCCTCGACTTCCCCGTGACTAGCTTCTGGCAGAATTAGGGGAATGACCAGTTTCTTAGCAGTTTCATTGAAGCAATGCTTGATCCAGGTAACCAACCCTCTTGTATTTTGGCTTCCACATACAACGAGCTGCCGACACTTGCTAAGCTGCTCCGCAATGTCAACCCAATCTTGTCTTGCCTGAATCGCCTTCAGAGCCTCTATCAAACTCTTTGAATCGGTGTGAAAATGCAATAAGCCTAACAGGTCCAATATCCTTCCACTTAGCAAAAACAAGTAAGGGAACGAATTGGCTGAGCGACCTACTGGATCAAAGTTAATTGTAGCGAATCCTTTTTTGCTCCCCAAATCCTTGAGTTTCCCACCGGAGGAAATTGCTATGATGTTTCCTCCTCGCTTAAAACTTTTCTCAGTTGTAGTGAGCACTTCTCTTGTGTTTCCGCTATAAGATAACGCCAAAACGAGCGTTTCTTCCCCTACCCATGGCGGGGGACTCCAGTCGTCTATTGCCATGAGAGGAATACGACTCCAGAGTTCGAAGATTCTTCCGACCGCATTAGGGGTCCCCATCCCTAAAATCACAACATTCATAATTTTTGGAAAGTTTGGTAAGTCAATCGGAACATTTAATGCTTTCTTAGAGTATATTGGCCAATCTTCCAGGTTTCTAAGCATATTACTTTGATCAAACATTAATAAGTCATTTTTTCTTACCAAAAAACCACCAACGCATTAAATTCAGCCATTAAGGTCAAATATGCTAGATATACGACTTTTTATCTTAGGATCTCCTAAAGAAATTTGAGAGGTTATTCCATTGAAAATCAATCAAATAGAGTTACCTCTCTTATGGTCGTCGTAGGGGTCCCCACGGCAGAGTTGCTGTCCGTAACTGGTTAGTCTTTAAATCAAAACAATGGACATTCAAACCTTACTTTGAGACTTTAATATGTAATAATGTTGGCTTTAAAGCTCTACATGTCAGCTAGATCCCAACTTTCATCGTCATCATCGTAGTCTGGTGGGTGAAAGAACTCTTCATCCTCTTCTTCATCCCAAAATTCGTCAGCGGCGTCCCAGATTTCATCCCTGTCTTCTTTTTCTATTCTCTTCCGGGGTTTTCGCTTTTTTTTCGATCTTTTTCCAGATTTTTTCCAGGATTTTCTGCTCCATCCCAATTCCCAGAGCTGCCGGTCATCCAATGTCAAAGTTCCTCCATACAAGAGGTGGTCGATAGAGATATAAGCTCTTTACTTACCTATAATGATAAATAGTTCTGTGTTAACCGATATTGGTTTACAACTTTGTTGCTCCAACATATATTCTATGGATGGCCAATGTATAAGACCGCTTTGTGATAGGAAATACATTAAGAGATTTATGGTTGAGTTTTTACCCCACTCCAAAGTATTTCCAAAATCACATTTCATAAGCTGCCTTCAAAGATACTATAATAATCTCTAAAGATATAATTAAATCTTACGATTGGAAATCAAGAATTTACTTAAACAAACCTCAAGCTTATCTATCACAGGTTGAGCAATAGTTCTCAGAGCGTATGGATGTCTTCCTTTTTATAAAGGGCTTATACGAATTCAAATGATTAAATTCAAAACCTTTGCAATACTTTTAGTAGATTTTTTCCCCTCACTAATTATACTGTACGATATGAATACACAAGTTCTTCTAAACCAAGCTAAAATCATTGAAGTTCCGTAAAAAATATTCTTAAGCTTCCTTAGTAAGAATGGAATTAATAACATTTAATGAGAAGTATTTAAGAAAAATGGATGTGTGCAAGTCACTTGACTAAGACACAATATTTTGTCATTGATCCACATGTTCATACTCCGTATTCAACGTGCGCGAGGACATCTTTCTTGGGTTTACTCAGCTGGGCTAGCCGAAAAAACCTGAATGGGCTTGTTGTAACCGATCATGATACGTTCCGTGGCTTTGATAAAATGAAAAAGCATGCTAAAAGCACTGAGATCACTATTTATCGCGGTATAGAAGTCTCTACTCTAGAGGGCCACCTTCTTATTTTTGGAGGAACTGACGTACCACCTTCTGGACAGCTTCGGAGTTACGAAATTCTTGATCAAATCAAGGATGAAGGTGGTGTTGCAATAGCAGCCCATCCTTTTCGTTATCAGGGGTCTTCTGGGTTCTTTAGAAATTCGCATTCCCTCGGTGATCTCTCTTATAAGCTTGACATAAACGGTGTGGAGCTTAATGCGAGTTGTTCAAAACATGAAAACGACATGGCACGTGTGGTCGCCAAAACCCGGGATCTGGCGCTGCTTGGAGGGAGTGATGCACACAGAGATCAAGATCTTGGTAAGCTGGTAACCGGATTCTATGATAGGATCGAAGATGAAGCTGCTCTAATCCAAGCAATACGCTCACGTCGGAGTCGACCTCTTGCCTACTACTAAAAGCACTAAAATTTTTAGCCATTAACTCAAATATAAGTGCCAAAATTTAGTAGTAACACTCTCATTGCATGCAACACAAACTTTCCAAATTTAGAGGCCCTTTAGTTACTTACCACAGAAGTTGGATCAAGGTTATAATTACATTTTTAAGGGAAACTTGGGGGAGATTCAACAGTATCTAGGAGGAAAGTTATTGAGTGGAAAGGGTGCAGGCCTTTTAGGAGGTCTTCTCTTCGGGCTATCCGGATTTATACAGTTGATTGCAATCTTTATATTTAGTGATCCCTATGAATACTTACTAGCAATCATTTGGGGCTGCGGTTTTCTAGCAGGTCTTTTTATCGGCTCCGGTATGACAGGTTATGGAGCAAGAGGGAAAGAACTGTATGTATTGGGTGGTCTGTTCCTCGCAGCAATGGTTTCAATGACAGCCACAGAGTATATCCTAGAAATAAACATTACAGCGATTGGAATTAGTTTCGGTTCAGCAATTCTAGCTTTTATTGGGATTTTGCTTGCGATAGTGCCACCAAGACGCTATTGATATGTGAGTTCACATTAGCAAAACTCCCTTTTTTTTATTCAATTAATTTGAATAGCTGTGATTTCTCTAGTAGAATAAATTCACTACGTTGAACAGCACTCTATCTTATAGGCATAATGACAAGATCGTTCCCAAATAAACTTTCGCCTGGATTTCGAGGGTTTCAATTGTCACATACTCATTTGCTCCATGTACCCCTTCTCCATCCGGACCAAATCCAACAGTTTGGATTCCCTCATAGCGATAAAACCGGCCATCAGTAGCACCTGCCCAATCGACAAAAAATTCAGGTTCCAGACCTATAAATTTTCTCAGAACCTCCTGAATGGTAGTGACCAATTCACTATCAGGTTCAGTGATGTTAGCGGGATCATATATTTCCTTCCCATCCTCACTAACCAGGGGACGGATCTCATAAACAAAATCCGCATCATTTACAGTAATTTCATTTAAAAGTTGGTTGATCGCCTCAAGAACCTGTTCTTTTGATTCTCCTGGTACAGTTCTCCGGTCCACAGTGATGGTACACTCTGCTGGGACTTGGTTATTAGCTATTCCCCCTGTTATTTGATTTACAGAAATAACGGGGAAGCCCACAGAGGGATGGAATTTCTTGAAATCGCGTTGAAGAACCAAAATCGCTTTAGCTGCTTTTTCAATGGCATTGATTCCCTTCCACCGGGCGTCGCAGGTGTGGCTAGCCCTGCCCATAAAAGTTATTTGAAACTGAAAAACACCTCTTTCGGCGTTTCGGATCTTGTTTCGTGATTTTTCTCCTATTAATACATAATCGGGACGTGGAAGCTTCCCTGATTTCATTTGAGAAATAAGGTATTGAGTCCCGAAATCTCCTCCTTTTTCCTCATCAACCACTAATTGGGCGCTTACTGCCCCCTTGAGTTCCACATTTTGGGACAGTTCTTGGAGTAACGTGATCACATAGGCGATTACAGCACAAGCCCCTTTCATGTCACAACTCCCTCGTCCAATCAAGCGGTTGCCTTGAATCACGGGGTCATAGGGATTTCTTCCCCAGGCGGTGGGATTTGCAATAGGTACAGTATCCAAATGCCCATTAAGGACGATATGAGGTGTTTTGTTGCTCCCAACTGAGGCAATCACATTGGGTCGGTCTTCTACTGTTTGGATCGTTTTAACAGGGATACCTCGGTTTGTAAAGTACTGAAAAACCCAATCTGCGACAGCTTTTTCTTGACCCGTGTCACTTGGTATTCGAATTAAATCCTTTGCAAGGTCAATAATTTGCTTTAAGTCGATTTTATTCATTACTTGTGTAATAATTTCGTATTTATTCATGGATGTCACTTTTCTCGTATTTTTAGCATTGTTTCGATTTGGTGAACAGCTTCTATTGGAGTTCCCACCTGTGGAACACCATGAAAAGATGTTGTATTTAGAAACTCAGGTATTAATTCATTTCCGTTTAAGATAACCAATGGTTTTTTCAGGATCTGCGCAAAAGCTAGCTCAGACAGGGTTCCAAATCCACTCTCAGCGGCAACAGCAATAATACCATCCCCTGCACGGACTACAATAATGTTCCTGGCTTCACCAAGACCAGTTGGAATGGCCACATTGACAAAATTATTCGCTTCATTTTTAAAATCACCAGGTAAAATCCCAATAGATAGACCTCCGGCTACCTGACAGCCTTTAGATACGGCTTCCATGACCCCAGTCCGCCCTCCTGTGATTAACACGAAATTTCTTTTTGCGATCTCTCTTCCAAGCTCGAAGGCAAGTTGATAAATCTGGGTCGAGACTTGAGAGCCTCCAATCACACTAATAGTTCGATGTCGGATCATTGATATTACCCCGCTTGTCAACACCACATGATACGTCCATAGTCTCAATTTTAAGATATAACTTCACAAGCAGACTCAAGACCAGCGTTAACAATGGTAAAATATTTCTTTCTTCATTAAGTGGGAAGTAGGATAAGGAGGGTAGCAACTCATGGAGCCCGATTCGCCTTCTTTGATGGAAATTTTACGGATTGGGATGGTTATACTATTCATTCTTACTTTTATCCTCTCACTTTTCTCAATTCTTCTTGGTTTTGTTCGTTTTGACATCGTTCAAGGAGTTATTGTCGTCTTCCCGTTCATTTTCTCCATAACAGGGTTTATGGAATTGATTGTCTGGATAACTTTACTTTTTATAACTATCCTGATCTTTTACTGGATATGTCATAAGAGTTATCAGAAATCTAAAAAAATTATTCCGGTTGCATGTCAATGTCCGAATTGTGCTTCCTTTCTCCCTCTTAATGTAAGATATTGTTTTATTTGTGGTGAAAAAGTCCCATCTAGCTTATCCCAAACAAAAAATTAACAAACAAGCTATTACTAACATTAGCATAATATGGGGGATTTTTTGTAAGTTACAAGTTTTTGATCATAAGAGATAGCCCTTCAGAAAGGTATAAAGATTTTACAATAATCGATCCGGTTAACTAAGACCTGGAGAATTATGCATTGAAGGATCAACTGAAATCGAACCTGTGGGCTATTAGCTTAATTATTCTCCTTACTGTGACATGTTCTATACAGATTGCTGAATGTTCTATTAGGAGTTCTATTAGTTACACAAATACACAGCCGTATACGCCCCTGAATCTTAATAGGGTATCCTCTAATAACTCTGCGATGCCATTAGCCAAAGTTGCTAGTCTAATTTTAGAGAATGAAGAAGAACCAGAGCTTCATATGCCTCAACTAGCTATTCATATAACTAACCAATTGGATAAAGAGGAATGGGGCTTCCGTCCAACCCCGAAGAGTTCCGATCCAACACTCATTGCGACAGCGTATGGAGTCGTCGCACTGCGTTACTTTGGCTTTGAAAACAGGTATCCTGCCGGGGCTGAAGAAATGATCACTGCTTCCACTTATAATCTTTCAAGAACACGTGAAGGCCAGTATTGGTTTGTGGATCCGTTAGATGGCAAAGATAGTATTAAAGCTACTTGGGCTGGAATTACAACGCTGTATACCCTCAACAACCTGTCTCTTGTAGATTTTGTAGGGGTCGCTAATTATCTTGAGCAGTTTCGTGATCCTAGTGGGGGTTATAACGAAGCAAATCTTCTCCCGTCCCTTAAATCAACGTATTGGGCGATGGAAACCCTTCGTATTATCGACCCGCTTACTTCCGTGGAGTTATTAACCTCTACTATGAAAAAGGAAACCCGCGAATTCATACTTAACAGCCTAGATTCCACGAAATATCGATTTGATGACCCATCCATAGCTGATGATGACGAAAATTATCAACTCAGCACTTTTTATGCCTTAATGACCATGAGAGCTCTAGGTGAGCATCAGGCGTTGAAGGACTCTTCGGTTAGTATTGCTCGCTGGATTGCCTCTACTCAATATTTCAATGATGAATCCATACTGAATGGTGGTTTTGCTGATCGTCCTTCTAGTTCCAATGAAACAGTCCGTATTATTTCCACAACAGCCGCATTAGCTTCTCTAAACGTTTTGAACAAGACAGTCTCCGAAGATCTGTTCAAGACCATGATAAACACCACTTTAGCAAATTATTTCACGATTAAATGTAACCTCGCTGGAGGCGGATTTACAGACAGACCAAGGGGTTCTATAGATGATTACTCCCTTGAAAACCTTTTCTTTGGCTTGTTAGGGCTTTTATCCAGTGGAAAATTTGAAGAAAAATTAAATCCTTCTCCGCAATTTGAACCAATGCCAATAATACGGGGTGACAATGTTACAATTAATTATTCCCCCGAAATTTATGGTGAAGGTCCTCATGAAGGGTTCGAATTGGAAGTTACAGTAGATGGACGAAGTTTTGGTAAACTATATTACATAAAGGATGCATATCAGCTAAACCTGACATATTCTGATTTTCCAAGTGGGATGTTCTTAGGGAACCACTCATTAGTCACTCAGATGCGAATTCTCAATTCAACACTACTTCCTACTGCTTCGTTTCGCAAATTCAATTTCATGACTGTCGGGTTGAGTATTCGTTACGAAGTGGACGCGAAAGAGTACGCACCAGGCGACTATATCTCCTTCACTGGCACATTAACGGATCGGCTATCTGCGTCCCTTAGTGGGAATATCAACACAACTCTTGTTGATCCTTTGAACGAAGAAATCGCTAATACAATGGTACAAGCATCAAATGGAAGTTTTACTGGAAGTATAAGGGTTCCTAACGCCCCATTTCTGGGGAACCACACCCTAAATCTGAGAATTTCCTATCACTCTATTAATACAACTCGGGTTTACATCTTCGCTCAACCAATTCTCACTTTTATATCGTCTAACTCCTTTGAAGGAAACACCTCTCACAATTATCATGTGGGTGATAGCATTTCATTACTGGCTCAAGTCCGGTATAACTCCACAGTATCGATTCCAGAAGCCTTCGTCAAGAATCTTAATGGGTCTGCCATCTTCCAGTACACAAATATAACACTCTTTTCAGGAATTTTTAACGAAACCAAGGTTCCGGGCTATTATAACATCTCTGGCACAATTCCCCGACAACTTCTCACTGGGGATTTTAATGTGACAGCAAAAATTGATTGGCCGAACATCGATGCGACGATCACAACCCCCATTAGACTTAAAACCATTACCGATTTCGAAATAACAGAGAGAGAGAACTTTCCACCACCTTTCACGATACTACAATATGGGCAGCGCTTCAATTGGACTTTCAAAGTACATGAAGCATATTCTAATAGAACTATTGAGACCATAACACTTACACCAGGGCTTATCAATTTGACTTCTACCCAATTAAAGCAAGAATTTTCTTATTCACAAGCAATTGACACTTATTCTTTTACAATTGATGATTACCTTGACCCAAATCTTCCCCAGGGATCTTATTATGTTGTTATTAGGGGGATGCTTCCTACTAATGAAACTTACATTGACTTGTTGGCTCCTATCCGCATAACTATCGATGGACAGTTTGATATTCAACAAGTAATCTTCTTGAATGGTCAATCGGTCGAACCTGGCCAAAATTTCCTCGTAGATTTTCTTGTAGTCAATCCAAAGTTTAATAATGCAATAATCAGTGATTTAGTATTCGTCAGTACCATCTCTGGACCGGGGGGGGAATATACAATCGATCTTACAAACCTTGGATTTTATCCTAATGGCTACCAACTCTTATGGCAGGTGCCAGAGGACGCCCCCGAAGGGGACTATACCGCAACAATTTCCCGAAAAACAGATATGGGAGTTGTCGGAACCTTTGAATTTAGAATAGCTAGTGTAATCCCAATTCCAGAGCCACGTCCTTGGCAATTCTACGCAGTTATAGCTCTAGGTATATCCTTGGCAGGCCTTCTCTTGATTTACTTCCGTCAAGTTATAAAGGAGTTTTCTAGAAAATCATAACCTCACGATCTAGTAAGTTTCACCTTTAAAACCGAATATAGGATCTTTGACTATTTGGTCTATT
>JBHIFL010000103.1:0-12239 GCA_046761065.1 Candidatus Heimdallarchaeota archaeon | reverse complement strand
ATGTCATACCGCGGCTATGAGACCCTCACTCCCACAAGAAACTTTATACTCCCTTTATTCAGAATGATAATATTGGTTGCTATTGATATAATAGATTGATTATAAGGGATCCAAAACTTCGATTCCAGATTCTGAGATCCGAAAACGGTATGGTCTAAGATCGTGCTTTGTCCATATCGCCTTTTCAACTTTCAATGAACGGATACTTTGATTTTGGGCTAACCCTTTGGCTAGCGAAATTACACCATCAAATACATGTACTAAAAACAAATAACTATCGTGTTCAATAGATATAGGAACTAGATGACTAGTTGTATGCCGTTCAGAAGTGACCAAAAGTCCGACTCGCACCCTACGATAAGGTTCGATGATTGCAAGCAATACTTCGCGGAGTTGCACTACCTCTCGTTCAGCTATCGTTATAAAGGACTGGAAACTGTCAATCACAACCCGCTTGATATCGTTGTCGCGGACAGCATCATAAATAATTCCCAATATATCCCCCAAACGAACAATAGGAGGGCAGATGATGTTTGGGAGGTTATACTTTTCCCGATAGCCGATTCGTGCGGAAAGAAGGTCTATAATCGTTATTTTACCTGTTTTCAATGCATTATTGTACGTTGCATCTACCTTCCCTCTCTGATGCAAAAAATCAAAGCGGGCATTAATGGCGGCTGGGCTTTCTTCTGTAAGGATGTGAAGTCCATTTTCTCCAATCACTGCTCCTTCAAGCAGAAATTGGACCCCAATAGTAGTTTTTCCAGTTCCTGGGCCGCCAACTACAAGAAGGCATCTGTCTTCGGGGATGCCTCCCCCAAGTAACTCATCAAGACCTTCGGAACCGATCGTACGTTTTGGGATCATTATATATCCGCCATAATGCACTCCTAAATAATTAACATTTAATCTTTGAGTACTTTTAAGGTTTCCAAATTCTGGATTCTCTTTCAAATCGTGTTATTCTACCAAGGTTATTAATTGATCCATTTTTTAGGTCTTAATTTGTTCAAAGAAGACGTATAATCGGCTGTTGCCTATTTACGCGAGGAAAAATATTTTTTAGAGAAAGAAAGATCTAACTCTGCTTAGTGTGAAGGTTTTGCTCCGAATTGGGTCCGGATTCGCATCCCTAAATCGCAGAGGTTGTCATCATATAACTGGCTCCTGCTCCTCGCCCGTAAGCAACTGAACTTGCTTCTCCCCCTTATTCAATGGGTAATAAAAATAAAAAAGAGCTAGAACGTGAAAAGGATATTTTATTAATATTCTGTTTGACTGAATTCCTGTAAGAAGGTCACCACAGACTTTTCAAACTCTTTTATTCCACCAATTTTATCTCCGGCTACAACTGCGTATTCGTTAGGCGAGTGGGCTCGATCTCCATGACCTAAACCCCCTCCAATAAAGGGAAGTCCTAAATTACGACTAAACAAATAAAAAGGAGCCGATCCACCCAGATGAGGCCATATCTCTACCTCTTTTCCAAACGCCTGATATGTTCGAAGTAAGGCTTGACATAATGGTTCCCGAATGCTTACTTTCGCCCAAGGATAAGAATCATATGACTCCATTTCAACTAGGGGATGGTATTTCGCGAGAAATTCTTTCACAAGGGCTATCTGTTTCTCTGGGTCTTGATTCGGTACAAGACGGATATCAACATACGCTCTTGCCTCACAAGGAAGAATTGTTTTGGTTCCCGGTCCAGTATATCCAGCATCCAACCCATCAATATTCAATGTGGTTGAGAAGAGGTACTGACGGAGGAGGTCTTTGCCTTCCAGATCATCGCGAAATCGAGTGATGTCTAACGAGTCCTTTATGATTTCAAAATCCACAGTTTCCGCTAACTCTGTCAGCAACTCTTCATCCTCTGTAGACGGTGGCATCACATCCTCATAGAACCCTGGGATCTTTATCACGCCGTCAGGGGCTTTCATGTCTGCGAGACAATGGACTAGCTTCCATACAGGGGAATCCACCCAAGAGTGACTACTGGAATGGATATGACGAGTTTTCGGCCCTCCCCAGCCTCCACCTTGTACTCGCAACTTTAAATAGATGATCCCCCGGACTCCCAGCCACATCTCCACTTTTCCAATTTTATTTTCTGCAAAAAACGGAAAATAAACCCCATCAGCACGTTTCAATTGTTCAGAATACTTGCTAACAAATTCCGGAAAATGGAGGGATCCGAGCTCTTCCTCCCCTTCAATCGCAAAGATTAGATTGCAGGGAAGGTCACCTTCTACTTCAATTATCATTTTTAGCGCATTAAAAAATGCCATGGTGGGGCCTTTTGTGTTGATTACTCCACGACTGACAAGACACTGACCGAGATCCTCAAACTCCTCCACGATGGCTCCTGCGAAAGGATCAACCATCCACTTCTCCGCTTCCACTGGTTGTACATCATACATTGAATATAAAAGGAGTGTTTTTTTGCTGAGGTCTATGATCCGTTCACCATAAACAACAGGGTAACCTGTTGTCTCTGCTAAATGAACTTCTGTGGCATCTAATTCCTCAAGAACTTTTACTGTGGCTGTTGCCGTTTCCTCCATCCCTTCACCCGTCGCGCTGATGGATTTAATACGTAAATAATTCTGAATCTTTTCCAGGTGTGTTATAAACTGTTCATCGATCTTTGCATGGATTTTGGCAAGATCCATGGGGTAACACTTCCTTCATTCTGAAGGGTGGTAGGAGTAAACAGATAAACCTTTTGACTTACCATGTGAAGAACGCAAGACCTCTTGAATAACTCTCATTATTCTTTATAGTCTTTCATCACCGTGACGCGGCGCAGTCAGAGATGATTCATGAAAAGTTTTTCAAAATAACCTCAAAAAAGAGGAATTTGTCTTATGGTACAAGGGTTAAAACTGATATCAAAAACTCTAAGACCCTCTTTGCCAAGAAACTCTAAGACCCTCTTTACCAATCTATCCCTCGGAAGTGCAAGGATGGATTCGACCATGTTAGACCAAATGGTGGAGAATATTGAGAAACCAGCACGCTATTGATCCCATTACGATCATTTGCAACAAGTATATTGTCTTAGAAGAATGCTTCACCCTATTTATAATCAAACTACAAGGCACATATGTTCCACTGTGTTAACGAGTTTTATTTCAGTCTTTATTTAGACTATAATTCAAAATGACTTTATCAACCGTGTTTACCAAAAAATCATGGATTTCTTTTCAGAAAGGGTTATTGCCAACTTCGGTTATGATTGCTTTTACAATCCCATTAGTATTGTAAGCAATATTGGCTATTAAGATTGAGCAATAAACGAATTTAATCGATTATTGTGGTTAGGATTGGGCAAAATCTTGCATAATTCTTGCAACGGTTCTTATTCCAGTGATAAATCCTTGGATGGTTATGTTCTCGTTTGGAGCATGGTTGTTTGAATCGAAAGGTGCGCATGGGACCCAAATACTTGGGAGGCCAAGAATTCGTGTAAACACATAATCCGGACCGGAACCTGCAATGCTCGGTAAAATGATTGGTGATGTTTGGTAGACAGCTTCCGTTGAATTCCGGACAATTTTTACAAAGGGATCCGTGATTGGTGTTCTTGAGGGATACAAATTCGCTCCTCTATTCTCTTCAAGGGTAATATCCGGATCATTTATGTTTTTGATAAACGCTGCGAGTTTGTTAAGGATATCATCAGGGTCCTGATCGGGCACAAGCCGAATGTCTAGTTTGACAAAAGCTTCTGCTGGAAGGACTGTCTTATAACCCTCAAGAGTATAACCACTTTGGATGCCTTGGATGTTGAATGTGGGATCAAACAACAGCTTTCGAAGGAATTTGAGATCGACTACTCCATCAATGAATTCGTGTAGGTTTAAAAACTCCAAAAGATCCTTTGTATCCACGGGAATCTTGTTTAAGGCCTCAAGTTCCTCCTGAAGTGGCTCCCGGATATCGTCGTAGAAGCCTTCAACTTGCACTCGATTATCGTCTCCCTTTAATTTATTGAGTAGCCACACGAGTTTCCAAGACGCGCTGGGCACCGCAGCTGCACGTCCCGAGTGGAGATCTCGATTGGCAGTTCTCACCCGGATTGTTGCCTCTGCCATCCCTTTAAGGCCTAAGATGAGTTGAGGTCGTCCTGTCTCATGTATGCTGCCATCAAGCCCTATATTCGCATCTGCTTTCAGGAGGTCCTTGTGCTCGATGATGAATGGTTCGAGGTTTGGGCTGCCAATTTCTTCTTCCCCCTCAAATAACAACTTAACATTACATGGGAGTTCACCTAATGTCTTCAGGAGGGCTTCAATCGCTTTTACAGCCGTAAAAAGTTGTCCTTTATCATCTGAACTTCCACGCGCGTAAATTCGGCCTTCTCGGATTACTGGATCAAAGGGAGGGGACTTCCAGAGTTCTAAGGGCTCAGGAGGTTGAACATCATAGTGTCCATACAAAAGTAAGGTCTTTTTAGATAATGTACTAATCATCTCACCAAAAATTATTGGATTCTGGACGGTTTCAAAGATCGTGGTAGTGATTCCTACTCTCATCATTTCGTTTTTGAGAAGTTGAGCACAATTTGGGACTCCAATCTGTTGGGTACTAATACTCGGTTGTCGTAAAAAGCCAAACAACTCGGTGATAAATCGTTCTTTGCTATTTTCAATAAATGCATCTATTTTATTCATTTCAATTACCCGGGAGTTAGTATTTTCAAATTGGTGTTGTTAATACATTAAACAAGAATTTAAGAATATTCTGGTCATCTTTCACCTCCTTCCATTCATAAAGTACAGCTATCATTATATTCATCAAGTATGATTCGTCATCCTGTTCCAATCTCCTCTACTTCGTATTCTTCTTATCCCATTTTCAGTGGAATTCTACCCAATTCTTTACGTATCGACCAATATTCATTGTTAATCAGTAGTTTAATGGCCTCCGCATCTATTTCAATCCTATAGAGCGCCTTCAGTTCTTTAAACATTTGAAGATTTGCACCGGATAGATCAACTTTAATTTGCTGAACTTTCATTGGCCCCCCTATCTCCTCATTTTATAATTCTCTTATTTAACCTGTCTTCTTTCTCTTTTTCTCTTTACACGTTTTAATTTCGCGTGTTTTTAGGCAATTAAATGTGATTAGCTCTTGAATTGCTTTTAAATTAATGAAGCATCTTGATGGTTTAAACTCGCTTCTACTAGTAAAAAAGGACATTCGATAAAAATATATACATATATCATACATATTACATAACATTGCCCTGAACTTTTATATACTTTCAATGAAATAACACTGACATATATACGTGTTGATAAAATATGAAAGTCCGTAAAGTTATGCAGCTTGGACGAAGTTCCTTAGTAGTTTCTCTGCCCAAAGGATGGGCAGATCAATACGAACTCACCAAAGGGGATGAACTCGTATTTGAAACTCGTGGAGATGGCTCTCTTGGAATCTATCCCCACGATACCAAACGTGATAAGGCTTCTAAGATTACTATCACAGTCCCTCCTACCGCAGATAAAGGTTTGGTCGAACGCCAGCTTATAGCTGCCTATTTAAGCAATTTCCCGGAAATCGAAATCTGTTCGACCGAGGATTTTACATCAGACCAACAAGAAGAGTTACGCGCCCGCTTAAAAGAACTAGTTGGCTTGCAAATTATTGAAACAAGCTCAAAAATGGTTCGAATTCAAAGTATTGTTAATATCTCTGATCTGAATCTGGAAAAAAGTCTGAACAGGGCACACTCGATAACCGCTTCCATGCTTGGAGATGCAATCCGAGCATTAGAAACCTTCGATATAGATCTTGCAAAATCCATCGTAAAGATGGATGATGATGTTAATCAGTTCTATTTTTTAATTTTAAAACAACTTCAATTTGCCCTTCAAAATCCAATTACCATGAAGGAGCTAGGAATCGATTTGGTCGATGTTCTTAGCTACCATTCTGTTCTAAGACGAATAGAACATATTGCGGATCATGCAAAAACGATTGCAGAATCCATTGCGGCCCTTCATTATTATAAAGCGCCTAACGACCTCATCCAACTCATCACTTCTTATCTTAAGCAAGTCTATGAAATCTATTGCCGAGCGGTTGAAGGCTTATCATATAAGAAAATCAATATGGTAAATGATACGATAAACAATAGATATCGAATTCGCAAGGAATTAACTCGAGATCTTCTACGTGAAATAGGCAGAGACTCCCAGAAGAGAATCGGAGAAGCTAAAAATACAATTGGAGATCCGAAAAAAAGTGAAAAGGGCTTAAAAATGCTTGCAGAAACGTATGAAGTCTATTGTATGTTACGAACTCTTGCAGACAAAGTCGAAAGAGTAGCAGATTATGCAGCAGATATTGCTGAGGTTGCTATTAATCGTACGATAAAATCCCCTCCTACCCAAGAGGTCTAAGCGATAATTAAAGTGTCTTTTCCACTCAATAGAAAAGGTAGCTCCATTATCAAAACAAATTTGATCATTTGAGAAGAAATGCGACTCTAAATGTTTGCTACTCCTTTTAACAAATATATACGTAATGATTGAATAGGAATTTTAAATCGCATCCAGAAACATTGATTATATTTCTGAAACCATAAAAACTGCTACTAGATTCTCAAAAAAGAAGTCTGTTCCTTTTTGTCACCTGAGTGTTATGTTATAATGTGATGGATTTGTAGAGTTTCAACAGACAAATTTATGTTCCCTTGAGTGCCTTTACGTAAGAATGTGATTCCATGAGACTTAAAGTACCCCAACTCTGCTGGTATGAATACTCTGACTTAGAACTGACCTTTCCCGATTCTTGGCATGTTGAATTTCGCCAGATGAAAGGTCACGATAACCCTAAAATCTCCCCTGATGAAATAAGGAAAGTGCTTTCAAATCCCATTGGGTCCGCTCCAATTTATGAGCTAGCGAGAGGTAAAAAGAATGTAGTGATTATCTTTGATGACATGACACGTCCTACACGAGTTTCGGAAATTGTGCCCTATGTTCTTGAGGAGCTTCAAATTGCAGGTATTCAGGATAGTCAAATACGTTTTATATGCGCCCTAGGAGCTCATGGAGCTGTTACTCTGAAAGCATTTCAGAAGAAATTAGGTCCGAACATCCCCGCTCGCTTCCCGGTATACAACCATAATGTATATGACAATTGTGTATCTGTTGGGACAACTTCTCAGGGAACACCCGTTGCAATCAACAAAGAAGTCATGGGTTGTGATCTTAAGATAGCGATTGGATCCATTGTACCTCATGTGTTTACGGGTTTTGGAGGTGGAAGCAAGATAATTCTCCCAGGTGTTTCCAGTATTGATACCATTGTTGCTAATCACAGACAAGCTGCTCGAGGTGATCAATTACTTAGCATTATGGGCACAGAACCCAAAGATAATCCTATGATGGCAGATATGGAAGAAGCTGCTAAACTTGCCAGATTAGACATTAAAATTGACGTACTTATAAATTCAAGGGGGGAAAGCACTCATCTTTTTGTAGGTGATCCAATTGCTGAATATTATACGGGAGTGAAGGTCGCAAAAGAAGTTTATGCTACAGAGATGGTCAAAGATGCAGATATCGTTATTGCTAATGCCTACGCCAAAGCTAACGAAGGGTCTATAGCCATGTCAAATGGCGTACAGTCGTTAAAAGAAGAAGGGGGGGACATGGTTATTATTACAAACGCGCCAGATGGCCAGGCAACACATTATATATATGGTCCATTTGGGACCAAATCTTTAGGTAGACTTGCTGTCAAAAAGAATTCTCATTTACCCCGAATAAACAATATGATTATCTATACTCAAAATATTGAAATAGCTAGTGGGAGCTGGTACGGCCCTCCAGAGAAGATTACTTGGGCAAGGACCTGGAATGATGTGTTAAAGAATCTTGATCGTAAGAACAAAGAACCAAAAATTGCAGTTTATCCGGATCTCACTATACAATATTTCATGAAGAAATAACTGACTTTGCAGATATAACACCGATCTTATGATGCGTTTGTACTGAAATGCTTTTTGAATATAGAGGGGGAACTACAACGTATACCTCACTAAAAAAGTGGTTTATATGGACTAGCAGTGTTAAGTTTCATTTTTTTCTTTGTTTATCTTCATCGCGTTTCGACGGCCGTTTTGGCACCTGATCTAATGCATGATTTTTCTACGACTGCGACTGAATTAGGTATCCTTTCCTCCATGTATTTCTATGCTTATGCCCTCATGCAGATCCCTACAGGGCTTTTAATCGACTCAATCGGTCCTAGAAAGACAACTACGTTCTTTACGGCCCTTACTGGGGTTGGTGCACTACTCTTCGGTATTTCACAAACCCTTCTCATGGCTAGTGTGGCTCGGCTCATCATAGGAATCGGAGTATCTGTGATCTTTGTTGCCACTGTAAAGATCATTGCAAGATGGTTTCCTGATGAGGTTTCTAGTCATTTTGGAATTTTTGTGTTAGTTGGGAATCTCGGAGCCATTGGAGCAGCCGCTCCTCATAGTTTTATGACCTTAAAACTTGGATGGAGGTCTACTTTTTATATTCTGGCGATCATTGCAGCTATTCAAGCAGGATTTGCGTGGAAACTTATCCAAGATGCACCGAAGCAGGAAGTAGTGCTTTCTCAAATAAGAAATCATAAAAAACAGAAAAATGGGACAAATCATGAAGAGTCACATCATCTAATACGGCAAAGGATTCAGTTTAAAACAATCATCAAAGATCGACTGATTACGAAAATCGCAGCTATGATTTTTGTTACCTATGGAACCCTTATTGCATTTCAAGGCCTATGGGGTGTACTATATCTTATGCAAGTTTATCAGCTGACTAAGAGCGATGCAAGCCAATTTATTACTATTATCGCCGTAGGATTTTGCGTAGGCGCTCCTTTCTTTGGTTATCTTTCAGATAAAGTCTTTCATGCTCGAAAACCTATTGTTTGTGCAGGAGTATTACTCTATACACTGATGTGGCTCTTTCTTGCCTTTAAAACTACTAATTTGTCAAAAGTATTACTTTCTACCCTTTGTTTTGGTCTAGGATTCTTCCATGGACCCCTCCCTATTTGTATTACTATGATTAAAGAAACAATTGATGAAGAAACTGTCGGCTTAGCAGTAGGGTATATGAATATCTATCCCATAGCTGGAATTGCTATTTTCCAGCCTCTAATTGGTTGGATATTGGATTCTATGAGTTTACTCAATAGTTTTGGTTCCAACAACAGTTTGATAGCCCTTGGTTATACCCGAGCATTTCAATTCTGTCTGTTTTGTCTGATATTAGCCTCTATTGTGTCTTTTACCCTCCGAGAATCATTCATCAACCCAAAGGGACCATCTGTGCACCTTAGTGATAATTAAGCAAAAAAACATAAAATAATACAATTATCATGTTGGCTTTTTTCTCGTCGCTAACTTTTCAAAAAATTTCTGCTCCGATGCTGGTCCATGATAGCTAAATTCCTCGGTCGTCGGGAATTTGCCTTTTCTGACTTCTTCACGATATTGTAGTACTGCTTCAAGCACAGTGGCTTTCAGATTCGCATATCGTTTGACAAACTTTGGTTTAAATTCCTCAAAAAAGCCAAGCATATCATATGTCACCAATACTTGCCCATCACAATATGGCCCAGCTCCAATCCCAATCGTTGGAATGGTTAGGGATTCGGTGATGTATTTCCCCAATTGCCAAGGTATTGCTTCGAGTACTAACGAGAAAGCCCCAGCTTTTTCCACAATCTTGGCATCTTCAATCAGTCGTTTTGCTGCGATTTCAGTCATCCCCTGCACTTTAAACCCACCGAATTTATATATCGACTGCGGTGTTAGCCCAATATGAGCCATGACTGGCAACCCGATTTCCATGATCGCGGTTATTTCTGTTGCTCGTTCACGCCCGCCTTCTAGTTTGATTGCTTCAGCATTACCCTCTTTAACTAATTTCCCAGCGTGTTCCACCGTTTGTTCAACGGAAACGCCAAATGTGAGAAAGGGTAGATCACCAACAACTAATGAATGAGATTGGGCTCCACGTGCGACGGCTTTGGTCGCACTAATGCTCTCTTCAAGGGTGACAGGCAAGGTGGTTGGATATCCGTGCTCTACCATCCCTAGGGTATCCCCTACAAGGATGATATCAATTTCTGCTTCGTCTAGAATTTTCGCAAATGGGAAATTATAAGCAGTTAGCATAGTTATTTTTCTTTCCCCCCCTTTCATATTTAAAATGTCTCGTGCCGTTAGTTTAGGCAATTTTTTCAACTCTTTTCATCTTATAAAGGTTTTTCGAAGGAGTTTAATCGATCTTTGCAATTAATTAATAGAATGTAAAGCCTTTTCCTAATTATGAGTGATAGACCCGTTAATTTTACTTTTTTTTATGCTGCCTACCATTTTATTTTTCTTACATTATTAAAGAAACATGGTAAGAATATATTTAGATTTATCTAGAAATTTTCAGATGTTCAAGTGCTTTTACTTGCCTTACAACTCGGATGTTTTCCTCCACTTGTATTCCTAACTCCCTTGCAAGCGCGATAATGGCTCCATTGATGTAATCGATCTCTGTCAGTTTACCTTGCTCTAAATCTCGCAACATACTACATTTGTTATTTGCTGTTTTTCTAACAACTTCCTTGATTTCTTCAAGTGGATCTTTAAAGGTTGTTTTAATCGATTTTGCCTTAAGAACGTTTATTGCTTCATTGACCAGTTTTTCAAATCGACAACGTATTTCTCTTTGTTGTAAGAGTTGCCCGTTTTTTACTTGATAAATTGCCCCCAATGGGTTAATTGGGATATTAATTAAAAGTTTAGTCCAAATACTCTTCTCAAAGTTTGTAGACACTTCACATGGCAATCCAGAGGAAGTAAATATCTTTGCTAACCGCTTCTCATAACTACCACCTCCATTGTCCCTTCTAACAAGGATCGTTTGCCCTTCTCCAGTGTGAATCACTCGACCTGGGCTCTCTAACAAGGCAGCCTCTGTTGTTAACAATCGATATATGTTCTGGTGGGGAAAAAATTGCTCGTACGGCTTTTCATTTCCAACACCATTCTGAAGCAAAATGAGTTTTATTCGTTGGGAGTTTTTCGCATCGAGGATGTCTTTAATCGCGGAACAAGCTGTTTTATTGTCATAGGCTTTTGTAGAGATTATAACCTGATCTAAAGGTGTACTCTTATTTAGGTGAGTTTTTGCTCCTAAGGGAATGCAAAAGTTTTCCCCTTGGAATGTTTGTAGCTCTAGTCCTTTCGTTATTATCTGTCGAACATGCGCTTCTCTGGCAATGATCGTCACTCTATTCCCCGCAAGCGCCAATTTTGCTGCAAAAAGTGATCCAATGCTACCTGCACCAAAAATGGTAAACTGGGCGTTCTCCTTTCTTGACATTTGAAACAACTTCAATAATCGATAAAACACATAATCCTTGTTTAGAATCCGTTTATTTTTAATGTCTATGGAAGTGAGCTTAAAATCACTTTTTTCTGTAAATTATCCGGAACTAGGAACTTTTAAAAATTGGATACGAAAAACCAAAGTATAAAGAACTTAAATATAGGAAATACTATGTCTTAGTAAACGGGGGGAGATCTTAAAGAAGATATTCTTAAAATACGCCTCCTCGAATGGCAAATACAACATAAATAAGGGAAGCTCCGGCAAGAGCAACATAAATGGTCATTAAAAAAAAAGATGTACTGCCAACCCTAAATAATTTGATGCCGTTCTTTTCTTTCCAAGCTCTAGGTAAAATATCTGCCTTATCCAGTCCCAGCGCGGTCTCAATGTTCCGGATTAATTCCATTTTTTCTGAGAAGAGGGCTCGATGTCTTAAGGTAACCAGTAATCCCAACATCGCAAAGATCATAATGAAGATCCCTAATATTACAGAAACGCCTTTAAATTCATCTTGAAATCCTAAACCAGCCATAGCGATAAATGCAAGTGCCGTGACTTCGAGCACTTTCCACTCCTGCAGTCGAGAATGACGAATATCTTCCCAAGTTGCATCATACATGTGTAACAGGAATTCTTCACTAATTTTCTCCTTGGACATTTGAACGGCTCCAATTTTTTGGTTCTTTATCTTTTTATTATTAATTCTTTTTGGTCCCCTTTTGAACGCTCTAAGTGAAAATCAAGAATTTTTTGAACAGATTTGCGGTACTTATTGCCATCCATAAGGATTATGTAAAAACGAGCTATATAGACCAACG
>JBHIFL010000102.1:0-12241 GCA_046761065.1 Candidatus Heimdallarchaeota archaeon | reverse complement strand
ATAGATTCTTAGAGACCTAAGGCTTCTATCACCTTTGCGACTCCTTCCCCACTTCGACAATTGGTTCTCACAACCTTAAGGTTGGGATTGATATTAAGAGCATCCCTCTCCAACTCAATAATATCGATATCCATCGCCTCTGCCAAGTCAATTTTGTTTATAACCACCACATTGGCATCTATAAAGCTGATAGGATGTTTTATGACCATATACGGGCCTTCTGTAACACTTACAATCACGATTCGCTGATCAGAGCCCAATTGGAATCCGGCAGGACAGATAAGATTACCTACATTTTCGATAAATAGAAGGTCTATACTATTTAAGTCGAGGAGCTCTAAAGCTTTTTTAACGAGGTTGGCGTCCAGATGGCACATCTTTCCAGTGTTGATCTGAATTACATCCACCCCGTGCTCTTCGATGCGGTCTGAGTCTATGGTAGTTGATAAGTCTCCCGCTATAAAGGCGAGCCGATATCCTTTCTTTAACCGTTTCACCATCTCTGCAACAAGTGAGGTCTTTCCTGATCCAATGGATCCCATGACATCGATTGTTCTGATGCCATGTTTCCTCAACAGATCCCTGTTCTCGGAAGCCATCTCCACATTCAACTTGAGCAAATTCTCAGAAAGCGTAACATCAATGGATTTCCCTTCCCCCACTCTGATCACATTCTTCATCTCTTCACTCGCCAGCTAGCCTAATTACCAATCTTTTCTGAAATTAGGAATATGAGAATTTTGGGAAAACATCTGTTAAATGTTTTCTAGTATGATCTTTAAAGAGCACTATTTTGGTAATACGTCTGGAGAAAGACAAGAATATTAGGGCATCAATCGAAGAAAAAATATAATTTTCTTCTCTAGGATAAATAAAAATCGTTTTCTTTCTTTAAGAAAATTATCACTTGCTGATGTTTGCTCTAATTGAGGAAGAGCACTTGAATCGTTAAAGCCGGGAGATCTTTCAGCAGAAACACTTATGCCAACATGAGCTTTCGATTGGACCAATACGGAACTTTCAGAATCCAAATTGGTTTTCACACATCAACAGAAAAGAAATCGCAGGTAATCAATGCTTTCTGATGCATCAGCATTTCTTCTATATTATATAGATCCAGAATTTTAATCAATAGCATTATAGATATAAAGCAAATCAAAAGATGAAAGATTTGGTATATATCTTTACCAATAAAGACTAAACTAGGTTTACATGATGTTAATTGACTCATCGAAGAAACTTCACACTTGAGCAATCGTTTCATCTTTTTTGTCACAACTAGAATGGAGGAATTGTTTTGACACGGGCGCCTGCCTCTAAAAGAATGAAAAAGGAGATCAATGCATTTGCATATCCTCTATCTGAAACATCAAAGGGTTTTCTTGAACGATTAATAATTTTTCGCCCAATCTTTTATAGTTCGAAACTTGCTTGGCTTTTCCACATCATGATGCTCTTGGGCATAACTTCCTGTGTGGGCATGGATCTTCTTTTTGCCATCACGAAGTTCGATCATGCGATCCTGGAACCTGGGGGGATTGCGTACCCCTTCCGAATCTTTCATCGATGGGCATTACTGGTGTTTGGTCTCGTTCTGGTAGCCTACATACTCCAGCTGTTGTTCAACCATCAGCTACGCGAAGGACTAGAACGCATCGATTATGCCGAGTTTGTGTTATTGCTAATTTTCACCATTTATGGAATGTCTTACAGTTGGAATCTTGGCCTTTGGGGCACTTATGTAAAAGATTTTGGGGTTCCTGAGAATATCAGTGACTATACATTCCATATCGTCATCCCAGACTCTCCGAGTCATGCTCTTTTAGGATACGGCTGGTTGCTTTTATCTTTACTTGGAGGTGGTCTTCTGAGAAAGGCCCTCGCGAACGTACTCCTGCAACTCTCGCGGGTAGGCCTGTTCCCGACCCCGAAGGAAAAGCCCAAACCCTTTAAAATCGAACCTACCTCTCCTCGTGGGCTATTCGATGCCACGAATTTCGGGATCATTCGGTTTGCCAATCTGTACGCCTGTGGGAAATGTGGCAATTGTAATGATGTCTGTCCAGTCTATCAAGGCCATGAAAATGTTGTTATTGCGCCCCGAACGCGTGTTGCAAACCTTCGAAAAGTGGTCACCTCTCAAAAAGGCCTTCTAGCACGGATTGTAGGCCCACGTCAACCCTCTCAACCAGTCGTAGAGGAATTGAAACAAGGTACCTTCATGGAATGCACCATTTGTGGTCGATGCGCGACTGTTTGTCCCAGTGGTCTAGATTTAGCTGATTTGTGGCTTGAAGCGCGCTCCTCCTTTCATAAGGCCGAACAAGCACCACCTAAGATTTTGACAGTAGAAAAGGCTATTATCGAGGAAAAAAATGTTTTTGCCATGGATAATGACGACCGCGGGATGTTCTTCGACTTTCCGGATGAAGAGCATGCAGACATCGCATACTTTATGGGTTGCCTTACTTCTTTCTCAGGAGCATTAGAGGTTGTTGGCCAAGCCGTCGGAGATATCTTGAGTATCCTCGGGGACAAGTGGGTAATATTAAGATCAGACGAATGGTGCTGTGGCCTACCCCTCAAGCTTCTGGGGAATCAAGACAGCATTCACAAATTAGCGAAACACAATATTGCACGTCTCGAAGCCTTAGGGGTTAAAAAAGTGGTGTTCAATTGTCCAGGCTGTTATAAAACATTTAAACATCTTTATCCGGAGCTCTTGGGGAATGCTTTGCCATTTGTGACGCAACACATTGTTGAATTGGTAAAGGAAGCGTTGGATCAGGGGCGACTGAAACCAAAAGGAAAATACATAGTTGGAAAGCTGACCTACTATGATCCTTGTGAATTGACACGATATTTGGGTGTCTATGAAGAACCACGTGACCTGCTAAGGCAACTAACTGCCGGATTTGTCGAATTGGAAGAAAATCGAAATTATACACATTGTTGTGGGGCAGGAGGGGGCCTCCGGCTCGTGAATAATCAGATGTCCCTCAAAATGTCCCCAGAAGTCATCCAGATGGCTATAAATGTAGGAGCAACAACTTTGGTGACTGCTTGCCCCGCTTGTGTCCAGATCCTCAAAGAAACAGCAGCACTGAATAAAGAAAATGGTGCGATCGAGGCTACAGACATTGTGGCAATCCTTGCAAAACATATTGCACGAGGAGATTGTAAGCAAGATTCGAATATGGAGGATAAAATTCAGTAAAGTATCAGTTCGGATCAAGATAGGAATTTAAAACCAAAAATAGACTGACTACGAACTCATTCTCTCTGATCGATATGCAGAAGAATATTGTTATTGATAATTGCTACGTTGTTTTATTTAGGTTATCAAAAAGCTTGAATCACAGCTTTAATGACTAAAAAGGCTGCGTGCCCATTGCTAAGCCTTATATTGAGGCTCATTAGTTCGTGGAGTGGTATATTGAGACTCATTAGTTCGTGGAGTGGTACAATTCTTTGAACCCTTTGCAGCCACTCTTGGGCGTAAATTCCTATCTCTTATGGGGAGCCGAATGTCGGTACACCCTCGGGTTCAACTTTTGCGGTCATTGGCTCCATCTTCTCTTGGCCTTCCTTCACCTCCCAGAGGGAGATGATTGGGAAGATCTTTGAGAAGATCGTATAAAGCAGTATGAAGCCCGCGATTGCTCCCGCCGTGATGGATAACTCGACCCATGTTGGCGTATACTGCCCCCAGCCACCCGCTACGAGTGGAAGGGATAAAGTTGGGATAATAATTATATAACGCTTGATCCACATCGCAATGTTGACCAAGACAGAAGCAACTACAATTCCCTTGATCGTTCGTGTCCTAGAATAGGCTAGGAGAAATGCGGGTAGCACAAATCCGATTAGGATCATTGACCAAAAAAGATATGCATACTGCCCCCTGAACAATTCCCTAAGCAACCGCGCTTCTGCAGTTTCACCTACGTATCCTGCTGTGAGGTACTCGCTTATAGTGAAATAAATATAGATGACATCTAATGTCAAAAGCAGCAGCCCAAGATAGTTGAAATGATCGCGAGTTATAACGCCTTCAAGGTGGTATACGCGCCTAAAAATTGCCATTGCAAGAATGATACCTGCAATACCGGAGAAGATCGCTCCTACTACGAAGTAAGGTCCAAAGATTGTGCTATGCCACCCATGGCGCATGGTCATGGCAAACATCCAGGAGACTACTGTATGGACCGAGACGGCAATTGGTATAATCAAGATGGCCATTATTGAAATACTCTTTTTGAGTCGTTTTTTTTGCCGCTCATTGCCCGTCCACCCAACTGACAGTAACCCATAAAGGCGCCTTTTCCATCCAGAGAGGTTAGGTAGCTTGTTTTTACATATAGCCATGTCTGGGATGAGAGGAAGGTAAAGATAAATTATGCTTCCGGTTATATAGGCACCAATGGAGATGAAATCCCATAGGATTGGAGATTGGAGACGTCCATTCGTTATTATGTACAATAGCCTGTCTGGGCGCCCCAGATCTATTAAGACCATGGTTGCTCCGACCATAAGGGCAAAGACGGTTATAGCTTCAGCCATTCGCGTAATAGGTCGCCGCCATTCGGCTCCTGAGACCCGTAGAATGGCCGAAATGAGTGTGCCCGCATGAGAGATGCCAATAAAGAACACAAAATTTGTGATATAAATCCCCCAAAGGATAACGTCTCTCATTCCTGTTACTATAAGACCTCGTGTGTATTGGACATGATATGCATAGCCTGCCCACCCGATGACAGCTATAAGCATTGCAATAAAGGCATAAAACAGCTTCCCTGTTCGGATCATGGGCTGAAGCATCTGTTGTTCTAATTCATCCACTTTCTCTTCTTCAAATACTCTTTCCATATGTCATCATCACCGATAGCATTCAGAAGGACACCCCAACTGGTTATTCAGATTCAATCCCTGCGTGGAGGCAGGTAGTGCACGCGTGGCTCGGTTCCTAGTTCCTCCTTGAACCGATACCCAAATTTGTGCTCAAGAGTCTCCATCAGTGGGATCGTCTCATCAGTATTTGACACCGCATTTTCGGCAAAGTCACCATAGTAAATCGCTTTTGTTGGGCATGCCACTACACATGGCGGCAAAGTCCCATCACGAGCAAAATGAACGCAAAAATCACATTTCTCAACAGTACCTTTAATGTGGATGTTGGCAAATTCCGGCGTACTCTCATTATCGGGGTTATTAGCAGCCTGTTCAGGTTCTCCCCAATTGAAGTACCGCGCCCCATATGGGCATGCTGCCATACAAAATCGACACCCGATGCAGAGTTTATTGTCGATAAGGACAACGCCCTCTTCGTTATAATATGATGCTCCGACCGGGCAAACTTTAATACAGGGGGCATTTTGGCAGTTCATGCAGGGGCGGACAAAAAAATGTTCACCACTCATGGGATTTTCTTCAAGTATATAACACTTAATCCACTCTTGACCTTCTGGTACGTTGTGAGCTAGATTGCAAGCCCTCGTACACGCTTTACATCCATTGCATCGCATTAGATCGATCAACATGCCCCATTTTTTTGTGCTTCCCACCGATTGTGTTTTTGAGTATCTGCTTGCCACGGGCCCATTCTTCAACGCTCCAACACGGGAGAATAATTGTCCTAAGAGGATTATTGAACCTACTGCTACAAGGCCTCCTAGGAATCGTCTACGACTCAAATTCATCTGCGCCACTCATACCTCAATGGTTCTACGAACTCTTCATCTGGTTTTTCTTTCTCCCTATACAAAGAAATGATCTGATAGCCTACATACGCAAAAGTGAGGGCGACCGACCCTAAAACCCAAAAAATAACTCCTAATCCAAGTAAGGAAATGAAACGATCGGTAGAAATCTCCATTGAAATTCCTGGAAGAGCGATCCTTGCTGGTTCCTCTTGGATTAGCGGTTGAACGAGGAGAGACACGCTAGCACTGGATGATCCCCGATTCGCGGAGCCACCATAACTAGCTTCGAACTCCACGGATCCAGCCATGCGCATTCGACATTCCAGAGTAGCGTCTCCCTTCGAGTTAGTCATCACTTGGCCTAATTCCAGCTTTCCAAATGTTGTGATCCGATAAAACTCGACGGGTTCACCTTCAACCGGCGCTCCCATTTCATCGTGAAGTCTTGCTACTACAGTAAACGCTTGATCTACAATCACACTTGCAGGTACGTTGATACTTATGGTTGTGCTAACCTTTGTTTCCGGCTCAGGAAGCTCAGTTGAGCCAGATATTATGTAGATGTCAATCGTTTTAGATCGTTTTGTATGATATGAAGTAAAATCGTCTGCAGAGGCTTGATAGCCAAGAAAAAACCCATAGGTACCGCTCACTTCGAATGAATGATCCAGTTCATCCCCCGAATTCAAGGGAAAAACGAATTCAATGATCGTTTTCCCATTACTCTCGGATCCTGCTTTAGCTAGGATATCATCCGTACCTCCAAGAGTGGTATCTTCATGATGTTCCCAGCCGACTCCAACTTCGTCCAGCAATAGTAGACTACCTGCATCGTCAACATAGCCCACAATCATATTACTACCATCCATCCCTGCCCCTTGCGGCCCGAGCCCTATACCGACCCAACCTGTACCTGGGGATTCCATCCCGATGTAAAGGTTAGTCCCATCATGTTCCCAGTAAAGGTACATATCTGTTATCGTCTCGTGATAAGACCCAACGTATTCCCCCGAACCGATAGTTCCATCTATGATTACCTTATTATCTGCAACGTATGGAATGCCCACAGCTTGTGTGAGTTGTCTGCTCGAACTCGAAGTCCAATAAATCAATAGGAGACCAATAAAAAAGATCATCATCCTTTTCTTCATTTTTCGTCATCTCTTTCAAAATAATATGGACGACTTCGCGAAGTGTTTGGAAGATTAAAGGTTCTATAAAGACGAATCCTACTATACGACTTATAACGACAAACTTTCATTTTTTCATATATATTTGTATTTATTCAATTATACATATGCATTAGTATATATTGATTATACTGGACTATACTAGAATTATTTAATATGTTAATTAAACATTTAGTTTATCAAAAATAATCATTTTTACTTATATTCTAAAAGAATATTCCAGGACCCCCGAAATAGGTAAATGAAGTTCTACTTGAATATCGGTTCAGGATGTTGATAACAAGAAGTGGAGAGTTCTTATATTTCTATGAGTATGTAAAACTGATGTAGATATCATTTTCTCTAATGGGGCAACCAAATTTGTCCTCTGTGCCGTAAATTCTATCGATATTACCTCGAATTTGTGTTATTAAATTCAACAGAAAAACCATATAATATCTTTCGATTATTTGAATCATTTCCATCATATTAGCATTCTGACAACATCTTCAAAGAGATAATTAAATTTTCTGAGGTCGTATTCGGATTTTCCTGAAATATGGACCCCGCCACCAGACCATGGTAGTGATCTCAAGCCTGAAACATCGTCGGTCTGGTGGGACAAGCCACCAATAGTTCTTTTTCAGCTTTTGTGAATCCTTGGGAAGGGAACGGTACTTTTTGTTTAAAAGATCTTTAAGGACACGATTGATTTCTTCTTCATTTTTGATGTGCTTCGCAAGCCCACGGAGCATTACCCCGAAGTTTCTCATAGGATTACGAAGGTCACGTTGATCTATACAAACTGACACATTGGGGTTCTGACAAAGGTATCGAAAAGTTCTTGTCGTCCGTGATGTGAAGAAATAAAGGGTATCTTCTATAGGGTAGTAACAGTAGAATATAATCGCAGGGTGAGGAAGCGCATCCATCGAGCATGTAGTAAGAATTCCGACCTTGGCTTGTTTTACTAAGGTTTCAATGGTGCGAGGAATATGATGTGACTGGATAGGTTGGGTCATTAATCCAACCTCGCTGTAATTTTTTTTGGTGTTTTAATCCAAGTCAATTTACGCGGTCTAACCCGTAACAGAACTCGATCCAAAAATGGCTTAACTTGCCATGCTCGGGGCAAATACTTGCTATTCTTCCGATATATCCGCCAATATGTTTGATATTTTCTTCGGATCAGTAAAAATGTCCTAATATATAGAGGCAACAGTAAAAGCGTCTTGGCAAATCCTAAGATGTCGACGGATCCTTCTAATATTAGCATCTCCATTTTTTCTAGATGTTCCACTTGTGGTTCGGGAATCAAAAGTGCAATTCGCTTATTTTGTCTCATGAGAGCATATTTGTACGCTTTGAGAGAGGTATAAAAGTACACATGGAATTCATCGTACACAAAAATCACGGGAGTCACATGTGGGTGCTTGGTTTGTGGGTCAGCTGCGGCAATATAGATGAACTGTCCCTTATGCAGAAGTTTCCGGATTTCAGAGGGCAGGCGAGGTATGGAGGAGGAAAGCAGCAAGGAAGCGAGAACTGTTCCAAGCATTGTCAGATTATAAGAGATTACTCCATATAACAAGACCAAATCGGAGCGAGCCGCAGGGATTAAGAACCACGAACTCCCAATGAAGGACAAACTCTGAAGATCAAGGCGTTTGAACTGAGTGAAATTGGGATAAAAGTCGAGAACGCCTTTCAGATAGAGGGATCGAATCGTCCATGAACGCCAAAAAGCAGCAAGAGAGGCCCAGACAGTTAGCCCATAACTATAACAAACCCCAAGGGTTAGGATAAGCACAAACACCATCAAGACTGAATTTATCCCACCTAGAACTTCTTTAAGCACGTACGTGCGATTGAAAAGGTGTGCGAGTGTTCCAGTAATAAGAGCAACTCCAATCAAAATATGCGAATCGCTAAAGGTTGTTCTTATGTATTTTTCCAACAATTTTGCATATACATGCCCCCCCGAACTTAGGACATCAAATTGGGTGTTCCTTATGGAATCCGCGTAGTTGGTGACTTGAAGAGAACAAAAGATTATGGCTTGAGCGGCTAGAATCCCAGCAATGATAGTTCCCAATGGAACCGCGTATAGAAACCCAGTGACACTTGCTATTAATGTGACGATCAGGCTACAAATAATTAAGCTGGTTGGAGGGCGAAACTTGTTGAAAGGCCATAGATTCCTAAATATCTCCTCAACAGACCATTTGTATACGAGGGGAGAAAATAAGTCTAAAGGAGGATTTGGATGTTTGTCCATTGTATCCCACTTCATTACGTTGTCATGTTTAAGTTGCGATATCTAAATTCATTACATCCCCACTCGAACCCTAAGTGAAACCACTTTTGTGTGCCCCATTTCACAGTTTTTCTTGCAACAGTCTCGACAATACCTATTTGTCTGTTTAATATTAACTCTGTCAATGCAATTCCAAATATGGACATGATTTAAAGCAAATCACCATTTCAGGGTCTAAATAGAAGATTAATTATTCATATTGTTCAGATATCGCACATAATCAGATTTATTGTATATATTTTACTTTATGTATAATAAGTATATAAAATTATTATAAAAATTAGGCATCAGAAGACTTAAACTTATATTATATAAAATATTCTTGTTAGATGCCTACCTTAAATAATAATTATTTATTGGAATTCTAAAAATGAGCCAGATTATAATCTTCACATCTTCTTTCGATTATAAAAAAATTGAGGATTTAAAAAAAACCAAGAAAGACACAATTAAAACTATTATTTGAATTAAGTCTCCTACAATAAAGACGAGTCGATATCCTTTCTTCAACCGTTTTACTATCTCTGCAACAAGTGAGGTCTTTCTTGATCACAATAGATCCTAGGACATTGATTGTCCTAAAGTCTTGTTACCGAAACAAATCCCTGTTCACGGAGGCTATCTTCACATTCAATTTGAGCAAATTCTCAGAAAGCCCCACAGCAATATTTTTTCCTTCCTCCGTCTTGACTTCATTCTTCATCTTTTCACTCGCCAGCTAGCCAAATTACCAATCTTTTCTGAAATTAGGTATTTTTAAATTGTGGGAAAATGCCAGTTAAATGTTTTCCAGCATGATCTGTAAAGAACACGATTTTGGTTATGTTTCTTGAGAAAAGCAAGAAAATTAGGGCATTAATCAATGAAAAAACATAAAATAATTAAGAAGTGCTTCGTTGAGGTAAATTTAAATTCCCTTCCTCATTTTGGCGCTAAGACCTCATAATTTTGAGTTGGTTTAAATGATGCAAAAAGCTGCTGAAATTACACCTTTACGCGACCGATTAAAAATTTGGGTTCGAGCAACGCGAATGCGGTTCTTTACTGCAGTGATCCTCCCAATTGTTTTGGGGGCAGCAATTTTCTGGCAACGCCAGTCGAAGTTTAGTGTAACTAACTTTTTTCTCTCACTGATCATTGGGATCCTTTTGCATAGCGGGACAAATCAAGCTAACGATTTTTGGGACACATTTAATGGAACAGACCGCATCAATAAGTTCTACAGCCCATTTAACGGAGGCAGTCGCGTTCTTGTTGAAAATTTATTGAAACCTTCTAGTCTCCACACAGTCGCGATTTTTAACTTCTTACTTGCAATATCTCTCTCAGTTTATCTCTCTTTTTTGACAGGCTGGGTGGTTCTAATCTTGACAGTTGCTGCGACATTTTTTGGTTACTTTTATTCCGCACCACCCATTATATTCTCTCATCGAGCAGTGGGGGAGTTGGTCATTGGTACCTTTTTTGGGCCTCTTGCCACTCTTGGGGGGTATTATGCCCAAGGGTCTGAATTTTCATGGGCCCCCATTGTAGCTAGTGTGCCTATCGGCCTTCTCATCTTTGCAGTTATTTATATAAATGAGTTCCCTGATATCGAAGCCGATGGTCAAGTTGGAAAAAACAACTTGGTTGTTCGTATGGGACGAGATACTGCGATTCGGTTCGTCCCCGTTTTATTGTATGGTCCATATGTGTGGGTTGTAGCCATGGTGTTTTTGAACCAAATGCCTATCACCTGTCTGATTGTCCTCATTCCCGGTATTCTTTTCGCATTAAAAGCAAACATATTTGCCAAATCATTCTATAATGAACCAGGAAAGATGATTCCAGCTAGTGCTATGACAATCATGACCCATATGATGACAGGCATTTTCTTGATTATTGGTTATTTCACCGCCCCATTTATACAAGTACTCTTATTTTAGGATCTCCTTCCATTATATTTTTAATAGACTTAATTTAAGCTAAAATGTTATTTTTGTTATTTTTTAATATTTAATCAGAAGAATTATATTAATTTTTAATTAGAAAAATGTTTTTATAGTTAAAGTAAAACAATTAAGTTTGTATGCGGGAATGGGGATTTTTGATAAACCCTTTAAAGTTAATGACACAAGGGTAGCTGTTTTACGCTTGACAAGCGAAGAGGCATTCATTGCCATTATATTTAGTGCCATGTTAGCTGATGAAGAGATAAGACCAGAAGAATTACATCAATTAAATTTTATTCTTTCGAGATTCAAAGGCCTTGCGACACTAACCCCTGTACAATTTCAAAATTTAATAGTTCGATTTCAGAAAATTATCCGGAAAGAAGGGGTGGGAACACTCATAACCGCCGCCAAAAACACTATTAACAAAGATATGAGAGATACTGCTTTTGCTAATGCAGTTGAAGTGGTTTTAGCTGATGGGATAGTTGATCCTCGAGAAAAAGAATTTTTGGAAAAATTACAGCAAGCAGTAGGAATTACTGATGAGACTGCAGAACAAATTATCCATGTAATTATTATTAAAAATCGGGGAACAACAGCAGATATTTTCGAAGGTACTGAATTAGATAAAATGTTTTATGCGTAATTCTAGTTGATTTCTTCTTTTTGTACTTTTTTAAGAATAAATAGTTTAACATTATTCCATTCCATTGCTTTTAGATACCTAGTTATGATGATTGTAGGGAGTTCGTTCGTAATGGACGTGACAGATATAGCCTTAATTAAGCTTTTAATGACGAATTCTCAAACCCCCTACAGAAAACTCACCGACAAGCTAGGTTTATCTGTCAACACAGTGTATAAGAGAATCCAAACGCTAAAGGAATCAGGTATCATCCGTACTTTTATTGCCAAAATTCACCTATTGCCGTTAAAAGTGGTGTCAGTTTTGGTTTTTGGGAGATCAATCGCCGATTCTCTCTTTAAAATTCTTAGTTTATATCGCGCCTTATTAATAGGTATAATTAACCTCTAACACTATATAATCTTTGTAAAGAAAAAAGCCTAGTACTCTGTTACACCCACAATGAGGGGGAGATATATATCTAGATATTATGA
>JBHIFL010000101.1:0-12603 GCA_046761065.1 Candidatus Heimdallarchaeota archaeon | reverse complement strand
GCACCGCGATGCAAGACGAGCATGAAGCCCTCAAAACCAAACAGATGGAGTTCGCCCAGCAATATGCTGAGTCGAACCCCTCCGAAGTGTCTGAAGTCTCCTGGCTGTATGCCATCAGGCAGAAGGGGTCTTATCCCCGCCCCACGCCCCGCAGTGAGAAATGGCTGATTTTTGTGGATCGCAACGAGGTCGATACTGTTTGGGCTACCATTAAACAGACGACGGAAGCAGGGAAGTTGGGTGGTAGTGCGAAGGTCGCGACCGCGAAACCGAACCCGTATGCGACGGGTCCGAAGACCAAAGTGATCTGCGTGTACACGTATGATTGGACGGATGAAGGCGATGTCCGCCGCATCCGGGCCGAGCTGCGCGCCCTCGGGATCACGCAGAAGATCCCTTACAAGGCGGATGCCGACACCTTACGCGACACGTATCGGGTCACTGGCCACCGGCGGATCAGTAAGTATTTTGAATAACTCGGATTTCCCATCAAACCATTCTTTCTCTTATTGAACCTACACAATATTAACTTATTAGAAACAAAACACCCCAAGTTACGCTCCTTATTTAACATTAGGAGCTTATTGAAAATAATATGTCATTCGAGAACGAGCTTTTCCTATCTCAGTGTTCAAACATTAAATACTCAACCTTCATACATATTTAGGGTTGCAGCTTGAAACGGGATAAAATGGATTCTGAAGACCTTGCCCAAATTCCTCACAGCCCGTCTGTTTCATGGATCTGGACTGAGTCTCCAAAAACATCTAGTTCCCACAATGGAAGGATAATGAGTGTTACTATGATGATCTTTCATCTCCCCACGACTACTTCATTGAGCGTCTACGTAAATAACTCTTTATATTTACGTTTGCGTTTTTTCTCCCTCGCATAATCCCTATACACGCATTTTCTTGTAGGACATGGGCCACAATTCTTTTTCGAGCAATCATTCTTTCAGAAAAACCAGAAGTATTGATTAAGGGCGAAAGAGGATATTTTTGACTCCTTGGATAAGTTCGCCATCAACTTGCTAATCGCAAGGTAGTTGTTGTCTTTGTCCTGTCCGTCGTAAGGGGGTATATACCGATATGCATTGAGAATCAACCTGATTCTTGCTTGGATGGACGAAAAAACCGTTAAAATGATTCATATGATGAGCTGAACTTGGGACATGAATCTCTGATCTTGACAGAGGCTTGTCAGGTAATAAAAGATGGATTCGCTGGAACAGAGTGACTACAATGGAATCAGACTGATTACTGACACATTATGAAAGACATGATACGACTTAAGATGGAGGGAAACGCTCCTGAAACAGTTGTTGCTGATCATATACGTAAGCTGAGACTATCATTATAGTTCTACAGATTTCTATGTAATCATTTAGGCGATTGGACTGATTTCGTCTTTCGGGTAGAGGGGAAAATACAAAAAAACAATCCAACAAGGGAGAAAATGATAGAAAGGGACTCCGATTTCGAGAAAGTGTTAGCCAAGCTAAATATGTTCGATACACGCCCCTTTTCCTCAAAGGACATCGGAAGAACCCAAAAAGAGCAACTCCGGCTCAAAAAAGAAGATCTGCTCCCAGTCGATGTTATAACCGCTGGTCTCTATTTGAATGTAGTATTGACGGACACAAACGCGGTTCAGCGGATCTGGAAACCTATAAAAAAGTAGGTCAGGTGGACAAGGAAGATCTGGCATCTCTTTCCATCTCACTGAAACAATATCTCCACGAAACTTGTTCCAAAGACGACCAAGCCCTCTAATATAGTTCCACATGTAAGAATCACATACCCCGCTACAGACATTGCACTGTTCAACCATATTAACTAATAATCCGAAAGTTTTAGTCGGGTTATTGTCATTTACCAGATTTCGGTGAGGGGGCATTCTAGTTTAATAGGGTGCATCTTACCTTTATGGCTTGAATAAAGCCCTTCAGCTATGAAGACCCCCCTTTGTTAAATCAATATCCTCCGATTCAGAGAGAGAAGTGGAACTGATTCACCGTTATTTGTGTATCTGGTGCGATTTTCCACTCCCAAATGCCAGGAGCTACATAGATAACTTGATTTTCTAATTTAATCCAGAGGTCTGTCTATCTCATGTAACCCATCCGATCCCCAATGTTCTGAATCGAAATCACCAACAAAAATTTGGGAGGTGCTTCTTGGAAAAACGAGCCTCAACGATGGTGAATTGTGGCCCTCAAACACGATGGCGCCAGGTAGTATATATTGTGTTAAATATTGAAATTACCCAAAGCGAGAACTCCTGAAAAGAAGTTAGAAAGCTCTTTCAGCAACAGTGCTTAAGGAAATATGAAGGAAGCTAGCTTCCAAAGTTGCCTACTGGGTACCCGAATAGAAATAATGTGTGGCATAAAATGAAACTTTGAGAGCTTGAGTTGGTTGGAATAAAAGAATATATCGGTAAGATATTTATAGGTTCAGTTTTACCGATATATCGGTAAATATAAATATTAATAAATAATACCGATATATTGGATGGAGATACAATGAAAAGGAGAGGTGTGTGTCGAGAACGTATACTTAGGGTTCTTTTGAACGAGCCAGAGGGCACACTCTCCAAGTACAGAGTTGCTAAGAACGCTGGATGCTCATTTTCTTGGCTACATGAATTTTTGGGCAAACTTGAAGTGTTGGGACTGGTAAGTGGAACGAAAGTGAAAGATTACGCTGAGCTGTTGAAGTACTGGCAGAGAGTGAAAATAAGACCTATCAAGAAGGAATATATGCACAAAGATTTCTTAAGTTTGCTTAAGAAACAGCGATTGCAGTACGCTCTCACGACATATCAGGGCGAAAACCTAGTTCAGCATTATCTTTTCCCTTCCCGCATCGACGTTTACATCCGGGAAGAGGATGCAGAGCGATGGCATGAACTTATAACGAGAGAAGGTCTTGTTGGAAAAGGTAATGTAAGGCTCCTAATAACTGATGAGCACATATTCTATGAGACGCTTGAACGGAGTGACCTGAATGTCGTCTCACCTCCTCAACTGATCGTTGATCTGTTCGAGGAGGGTGGAGTCTGCGTAGAAGCGGCAGAAAAACTACTTGAACGGGTGGCAGTAGAGAGTGTATGAGCGAACTGAGATAGAGATCGCAGAGCAGCAACTAGGAAAAGTCTTTGAGCAAATCAAAGGTGAAGTCTGCCTTATTGGAGGCTGGGCAACATACCACATTGTAAACAAAGGCTTTGAGAAAGTTAATGGAAGGAAGTACATTGGGTCGAGAGACATCGATATTGGCTTTCATATCGACAAAGGTTGGTCCGAAGAACAGTTGAAACAGTCAGAATTTTTTAGAGCGGTTAGGGGTATCGAGGGCATAGGATATAAGTCTGTTAGTTTTAGGTTGATGAAGGATTTTGACACAAAAACGGGAATGGAATTGACCTTAGAAGAATCCGCAAAACTTCTGCCGTATGAAATAATTCGAGTCTACATAGATCTCATTGTAGACTACATTCATCCAAAAATCGAACACCTCCTGGGATTTATTCCAATTGATGAGCCACTTTTGTCATTGGTTTTTACAGATAAACTCTGTACAGTCATTAATCTATTCAATACTCAAGTTTTGCTACCAAAACCGTATGTACTTTTAGCGATGAAGCTCAACTCAGTGATCAATCGTAAAAATATGGACAAGAGAATCAAAGATATAGCTGATATCTACGCTCTCCTCTGGTTTTCTGACATAAAACTCGATCAACTCAAAACTCAACTTTTTTCTATTTATCCAATAGAGGAAGCAAGGAAAATAGCACAAGGATTTAAGCCAAAAGAAATCGATAGGGTTTCTGCCGCGATTGGGATAAGTTCAGGTGAAATTTCACGGGTGCTAACAGAGCTGAGGGTGTTTTAAGGCATTTTTAAAACTATCATTCCCTCCAAAAGTTCTTTTTTTGTTTGAACCCTTTCAAATCACCTAGGTACTAAATTTATCAATTGCTTGGATATCCCCCCAACCCCTTGTATATGTAAAATACACATAATACGCATCCATCACGCAACCCTTCCCCTGGTGGCTTAGCTAACTTTCAAAGGAATTGGATTTCGCACGTTGGATATCATGGTGAGTGGGGGCCGCCTACCGTTAACCCTTGACACACAAACCCGACGCCCTCCACCGTTCGCAAGTGGAGGCCAAACGTCATGCGGTTGCGGAGCTTGGAGGCTTGGTGGTGGTATGAAAACGGATAAAATACACAGAGATGGGGCCGGATGGGATAGATGAGACACTGATTTGTGGGAGGATTTAAAAAGATGCAGTGCCCCTTTTTTTAGCGGAGCGCTAATCCACACGGATTGTCGACGGAGCGAGGCACCTGGCAGACGAACTTGGAGAAGAGGACGTTTTTCACCCGTTTCAGGTGAGAGCGGGCGAACGTCCGCCATTCACGTACTAACCGGGTGAATTCGTGGGGGGACAACGGGACTTGCTGGCCATATCGACAGCACCCCCCACATTGGACACACTCCCAGTGAAAGTATTTCGGGAGGAAAATGGCGTGAGACGCGGTTGCAATCACGAAAACCATTTCTTTATCCATAAGTAGAAGAAATTTTTTGGTCGAGTTTCCAAACAAAAACTAGTGCTCAAATTTCACGTGAAACTCTCGTACCCATATTGGATATCCATGGATTCCGTAAGATAGGCGCCCGGAGGGCGTACTGGGCGACAAAAGCGACTGACGCTAGTAATGTGAGCGCAAGGAGTCCCGAAAGAGGGTTTGGACAGAACGAAGGGAGTCCGATCCTGTTAGGGCGGAAATGAACATAGGGATAGTTTCAACCGAGTATCAGTTCCCGGTGGAGCGGAAACAAGACCAGAGCAAAGTCAAAGAAAAATAATGATTTAAAAATCCTACAAAGCTTCCACGTATTGCGTGGAGATTAATACAATTGTTTGATAGACAGTATGGATTTAATAGGGGTATAAAATTTTAAACCACGTTAAATAACTAATCGCTTTTCGTGCTGCCTTAAAAAGATCTTTACTAGTTTTTCTGGGATTGTTCTCCAGACATTTACAGGAACAGGAAGTCGCAATATTTCCCAGATATCTTTCACTAGACGCCTGAATCCCGGAGGGTAGACTTGAGTGCCAAAAATCAAACTAAAGCCCCCGCGGCGCTTCATTTCAAGAAATTGAGATTTTGGTGCATTGTTAAGAATCCACAAAGGAACCAACCCCAAATAATCACAAAGCTCCAACTTGATCTCAAATTCGTCACGCTCCATGTAACTTAGGGTATTTTTAACTTCAGCCCCGTAAGCGATTCCATCCTTCTCAACTATGAAATCGAGATCATGATCTGTCTTTGTCCAAGATTTTCCGTCATACGAATTGGTATCTGTTCCCAGAAGCTTGAATCCTTCAATTTGCAAAGTCCTTCTGAACAGATCCTCTGCATATAGTCCATAACCCCTCGTCACATTATCATCAGCATATTGCTTGATCAAATCAAGTTTTTGTTTCATTTTTCGTTTGTAATATCTTACATCTGATCTTAAAACGAATATCACTCCCTCCTCTTCTTTTTTCTTAAGAAACCCTTCTTCTATTAAAACTTTCCCGTTTCTATCTGTTAACCAATGCCAGTATACTAAACGTTCGAACAATACATGCAATTGTGTCAAATAGTATGGTCCTTCGGTTCGTTTGTGATCACCAGAGATCTCAAGCGTTTCATAGAGTTGGAAGCTTGGATTCTGAAAGAATTCTCGAATATTGCCTTTGTACAACTTCGTCGGTAAAGTAGCTTGAATTTCGAGGCTTGGGGAACCATTGAGGCCTCACCATCAGAAATCTCCTTTATGCGAGCATTATGCTAAAAGTTAGCCTTGAACTATTGATTCTTCGCCTTGTTGATTCTATGTGAAATTTGGCGCAGTGGTACAAACATAGAAAATGGTGAATGTCTTGACATCAAATTCCGAAGAGGGATTATAGAATGCAAAAGTTTCGTGTCCTATCGTCTTCCTCTCTATAGTCTGTCTCTCCTTTTGGCAACCCTACTGGTTCGACAAGTAGCGCATCTATCCTCAAAAGGGCATTGCATGGCTTGCATGGCTTGGGAATGACACGATGGGTATGATCGCTGTTGTAACCGGCGCTGTTGGGTTTTTCGGAGGCTGCTAGACCCTAGATTGGCGGTAGCGCGGTGACTCTTCCAGTCCAACGAGGAGTACAATCTTGAGATCATAGTAAAAGAGTTGGATGAAATCTTTCACATTCTACTATTCCATCTACTAGTTCATTTTTTCTGCCAGAAACCGCCAAACCTAATTTCGAGTCTATAAAATTTTTCAATTCTTCCATTGTGAAATAATCATAAAGGAAATCCCAAATATCCAATGTCCTACGTAACTTCCTTTCAGTATTTTTCCGTTAAGATCTTATCTATTTAATTTATTGAAATATGGAATTCTTATGATTTTTTACTTCTTTTTGAAAGTACCCATTGAATTTCTGATTGATTTGCCAAGTGTGGATGAAGATCTTGTTCTGGATCTATTAGTTCTGGATGAAACTTCCCTTCTTTGAAATATTTGTCAAGATACTGTGATTCTGTGTCCGTAAAATCACTGTAAATGCTCTTGAGAAAAGTCTTTGCATTAAAAATAATCTGGCTGAACTGTTGGCTTGTGATACTCTTTCGGTTGATTAGTGCGGTCTGTAAATAGGTGTCTAGGCTGATATTCTCAAATAGTCGATCCCAATCTACCTCTCGAGGATCAATATCTTGGTAGAGGATACAAATAAGGGCACATTTTCGAAGTACTTTGAAATCCATTATACCCTGTTCCACAGCTCTAGCTATGTAGTATATGTCGAAGACGTCTCGGGAAAGTTTTCGTTTAATAGAAGCTGCAATTTTCTCTCCGCAAAGTTCCTCTACGGCTGGTTGCCATGTTTTGATATTATCCAGCATTTTGAGCTTGACCAAGTGATCTTTCCGAGACCCTTTACGTCGTAGCAAAGGTATTCGACGACTATAACAAATATCGATTTTCAAGCTATCCCGTCCTCCACTCAAGGCGCGGTATTGAATCTGATATCGGCCTAATTCAAACGATGATTCGTATTTCACATTTTCCGGCGGATAGTTAAGCCTGAAGAGAAGCTGTTGAATGGTATGGTGGGTATTGCTCATGACTTTTTCCATATCCAGAGGCGTAATTTGTTCCTCAGGCTCACGAAAATTGAAATCAAGATCATAGGATAAACGGGGGAGTTTATCTCCAAAAATTCCAAAATTGAGAGCTATACCTCCCATAAATACCAAGGAGTTGTTCAAGAGAGGATCTTTGTTAATTTCCTTTAGGATAATAGCTAGACGTGCAATTTTCTCTGCCCATCGAATGGAGATTCCAAATTTACCAGCTAATTCGGTAGCTACTGAACTTATGGGTATTGAAGTTCTGTCTGTGTTCCATTGATTTCGATTTCTTTCATTAATCTTAGTGCGGTGGCCTTGCGCTTTTCCCTGGCAGATTGGGAATTTCTGTCCTGTAGTTGTTTCTGTTCGCCATTGATGCTGGGCCAGTGGCTTTCCACAACGAGGACATACTTCTTTTGAGTTGGTCATGAGAACTGCCCAATCCGTTGATCAATAAAAAATCGTTCTAAAAAGTCCTTTGGGACGTAAATATTCCATTTTTTATTCCGCACCACCTCTTCTAAAGAGGAACGGCTGAAAAGATATGAAGGAGACCCATTTGTGACCCATGATCTTACCCGATCTAATGTATCTAAAGGCAGGGAAAGGGATCCCATAGTTGCAAACATATCCAGAAGAAATCCAACTCTAGCAGCCAATGATTTATTTCCAAAGAGCTCCAATAAGACACCCACTTCTTCGAGGTCGTTCAAGCGGAAATTTGTCATCAACAAGTCCAGTGAACGGATCACTTCTCCCCAACCTCCAGCCAGTTGAGGTTGATCAACAACCTCGATGAGTGTTCGAGCTTCCGAACTAATAATCAAATCATCGCCCTGATATGATACCTGTCTTAATCCCTGCTTAAGATCATTCGCCTCTGTGGAAAGGATCCTATATCTTGGATTCCCCTTGGGATATTCGAAGGACGAAAATCGATCTCCTTTTCTGACAACTACAATGATTTGTGTAAATAAAGAAGAAGCAGCTCCGAGTAAATCTAAGGCAGAAGTATATCCTAAGTAATAGGGATGACGTAATCTTGAAGCTAGGATGTAGGGGTCAGGGGGAATGCTGGGTTGATCAATATCAACAATCGAGTACAGCCCCCGTCTTTGGCGGACAATATGCCCTTGTTTCAATAAACTATACAAATAAGCTGAATAGAGATACTTCTTATCCTTGATCTTTAACCTCTTTGACGCAAACTGATGTAATTCATTAAGTGTCACAGACTGTCGTTTCTGGATATATGAAAGTAAAGCAAGCTTTGTATTCAACTTTTGCACCTGATTAAAATAATATCTCATTAATTATATATTTTTTGATAACATTACAATCCAGAAGAAAGAACAGAACTCAAGTCATTTTACTTGGTTTGGACGAAAACTTCAGAATATGTGCAAGATAAAGGGAAGGCATCATTCAAAATGACTTTCGAATGGAGTGTTTGATGAACATATAACGCTTGATGTCCTGTCTGTCTTCAACGCTTGATGTCCTGTCTTCAACTCTTCATCAAAAATCGAAAGCCGCAAAGCACATCTAAATGCGTCCAACAACATGCGACGCATCTTTCGGATAAACTGAGGAACCTTTTTATCCAAGGTTTTTGTGGCTTCGATTAGGAACACATCAGTAAAGCCCACTACACATCATAGAAGAAAATGGTCGATTCGACAGAAGCCTTTTTTGTCCTGCAAAATTTTTCGATTTCTAAGCATCTCAATCTGCGTTTTGAATTGAACAAATCATGGATCATTCATCGCTTTTCCCTACTGGGTATCTTCAGTTAGTTGGTTGAAATCAAGTGTTATAAACCTCAATGAGTAAAGAGAAGCTGCTTTATTTTGGTTAACTACCATTGGATGAACACTTTGAAGTCGAGTAAGAGAGTAAAAGAGATGGGTGTTCTATTTAATATAGGATAATAACCCTCTTAGTATAAAAACAGCTTAACTATTGTAGAACTGCTTTCACTGATCACAGAAGTAAAAGAACTTTACAATAGAATTTTATTTCATTTACTTATAGGAAAAATTGCTGTATTATGTCGAGACTACATTATATGCTTCAAAACGCTTTATTTTGAAGCATTTGGGAGTAATATGCCAATATCTTTTATTAAATGGGGAAGATTAAAGGTTAAAAAGAGTTTTAACTCTTTTAAATACCTTTTTGAATGTTTCACAAGAGCAAGCGATTGATTATATTAGAAGTGAAATGCTGAAGCCGATATTAAATATTAGAAATTATAGTCGATAATCATTATCACATAGCCATTAGGTATGAAAAGTTATAAGCCATTAGCCATAAGTTATTATAATTAGTCATAACCCATAAATAATCAACCGGAAGGACTAACCTATGCTCCGTGCACTTTTACTCTACCTTTCGCACGTGAAATGGGCCAGAGACATCGTCATGAAGAGGAGGTTGGCCCAGCGGGTGACGCGGCGCTTCGTATCCGGGGAGACAGAAGATGAGGCAATTGAGGTCATCCGCAGGTTGAATAGTTTGGGTATCACCGCCACGGTGGATATCCTCGGTGAGAGCACCACCGACTTGGACGAAGCACGCCACGCCACTGACGCCTATCTTCATCTGATTGCGCGAATCTCGCGGGAGAACCTACTAGCATGGATCTCAGTAAAACTTACCGCGTTGGGGTTAGCCATTAACCTACAGCTATGCCACGAAAACATGCAGCGTATCCTCCATTCAGCCCGCGAGCATGATATTCACGTTACTATTGATATGGAGGATCACACCCATACCCAACGCACGATTGACCTGTACCACGACCTACGGGCTGAGAACTTCAATAACGTGCGGATAGCTATCCAGTCATATCTTTACCGTAGTGAAAAGGATATTATCACCCTTGTTGGAGAAGCCGCTAGCATACGCCTCTGTAAAGGGAGTTATAAAGAGCCTGCTAGCGTCGCCTATCCTAAGAAGCGTGATGTGGATACCGCTTACTTACGGCAGATGAAAATTCTGCTCAAGGCGGCGAAAGAAAACCGTGGCTACCCCGCCATCGCTACACACGACATAAAGATCATCAAGGCGGCTAAAACCTATGCCACTGAGAATAATATCTCACATGATTGCTTTGAGTTTCAGATGCTCTATGGCATCCGCACGGCGCTGCAGGAGCAGCTTGTCGCAGAGGGCTACAGGTTGCGTATCTACGTGCCGTTCGGTACGCAATGGTATCCGTACTTCATGCGCCGCTTAGCTGAACGTCCAGCAAATCTGTGGTTCTTTGTCAGCAACTTCTTCAGAAGATAGTTAAGAGGAGATGCAAGAGGGGAAAGACCTGCTAAGTGATCCGCAGCATCGGTCTCTAAAAAAACTTAATCGATGATAGAAAATCAGTATGTTCTGTTCTGTTAATGACAGAACAGAGAACTTCAGCATTCAGCACAAATGAAGGGGAAATGTGAAGTAAACAATGAGAAATGGAAGAGATTTTTGGTTTTACTAAAAATATTGTTCTTTAGAGACGAATTTGATACCAAAATGGTGCTTAATTCTTTCTCCTTGGGAACACCCTCCAGCCCTGACTTCGCCAAATTCTCAAGAAAACAGGACTATATAGTTAGAAGAGAATCATAACAGAGAGGGTCGCGACTAATAGGTCCTTTTTGGGTGTATCAATCCGTTCGTAACTCTTTCGACTTAGTTTGCGCGATTCTTAACTCCTCTAGAGTCTTATCTTATGACAAGAGTTAGTACGACAACTAGTCCATCAAAGTCAAACACTTGCTTGTGCAATCTGTCTAGGATAAGGTAGTTCTCGGTGCAACAGGCCAATTTCTCGCAGATTTTCTTCTAGACGGGTTTATATAAGCCCTGGAAATTGTTTCCCAAGATAAAGAACTAATATATCAGCTGACATACCACAAGACATGCCACGGCATCTGTTCAAGATGGATTCTGCCCCTCGAATGTGTCCAACAGATTCATAAAATTTTTTGGCACATTTTTTAGAAAATCAAGAATTACTCACATGCAAGTCCTTTGTTTACGCGAAGCTTTTATTGAGAGAAAATTAGGTATAAAAAGCTTTTTAAATGAAGATTGGACAATGCACAACTATTCACTTATTCTTTTCCTTTTGTACGGTGTGATTGCCACCGTTTTGATTCAATGGACCACAAATTTAAACGTTACACTCATTATTATTGGATTTACACTACTTTTTGTACTTCGTAGTTATCCCACCCGTCTATTCATTTTGTGGTTTTTGAGTGTCCTTATAATTATTGGGATATCCCAATGTGATTATTTAATCATTAACAGTTTCCTCATTATTTGGTTGGGACTCTTAACCTGCAAACCATTGATTTTGAAAGCATGTACATTCTACAAAGTTCTTCAATTTAAAATTTCTTCAATTTTCTTCAAACGTAGTGCAACAACAGAGCAACAACCAATAGGAGAACCAACGAGGCATCCACTACCTGAAGAACTAACAAAGGAACCACCACCTGAGCAGCAAAAGAATAGCAATTCTTAGTAGATTTTAAATGTCCTCTAGAAAAGTATCAACTTAAGTAGGGATATTCAGACCAGAAGAACAGGAACTCCGAGAAGACGGATGAAAAACATATCCAAATGTGGATCGCACTGATTTCTCAATTTGTTAAATCGATCAAATACATGCAAATTAAGTATGACGCCTATATCGAAGGGTTTTCAGCTTTAGAACGAAAAATCGGGCCGCTTCCCATATTTTCCCTTGCAGATAAGCTTTCCTGGCCCTATAGGACATTACGATATAAGTATATGTTCAATGAATTCATAAATTTCTTTTTTCAGTTGTTTGGAGTACTCCCACGCATGCTTGACGAAGACATATGGGCTCAACGTACAGAAGCAGAAAATAAGCAAGCAAAACAAAGGGGACAAGAGGAGGTACAAGGATTACAAGAGGAGGTAGGTACAAGGACCCCTATGGCAGATTCTAGGGAAAGTCGTTACTTGGGTTGCACAATTAGTCTTTCGAGGGAGTGTCGACGATCTACTAAACTAATATTGCCGAGAATGGGTAACACTGTATAATGTGTTAGCGGATCCAGATGTAAATCACTTCAGAATAGAATTTAACATCTCAAAGTAGTTCTAAGATCTTTTTCATTTTTCTACAAAGCCATGGATGGTACTTCCTTAGTGGGACTCCTTTTCACATTGGTCTTCTCCAGTTCTCGCAATTTTGAATAAGGTGTCGAGTTCTACAATGAGAAGTCGTCCTATATTAAACCATAATTAGTCTCCATCGAAGTAACTGTGCGCATCTGCATAAGCGATATAGAACATTTGGCCGGTATTCCCATCTTGGTTCTGTAAAGTTTTTGTGGAACCTCATTTCCAGCCTCCGTTTCATTTGACCCC
>JBHIFL010000100.1:0-12620 GCA_046761065.1 Candidatus Heimdallarchaeota archaeon | reverse complement strand
TTGGGTTGCCTTCGCTCCAGTAAGGCCTCCAATTCTCCAGATTCTTCCATCTTTCAGCCCAATATCTGCTTTAAACTCTGGATTGGCGGACCCATCAATTATTAGCCCATTTTTAATCAAAATGTCATACATAATCAATCATTCTGCCTAGATGAAACAATATTTCAATTTACAGAAGTTGTTAATGGTTTGAGTACGTGATTTTACATATGACAAAAATATTCCTTTATTCATCCATTATTTGGGATGGCACTTTCTAATGTGGTGAGAATGAGCATTTACTAAAAATTTAAAGGGAGTGATTAAAAAATCGGAAGGTTTCATAAGAGCTAACCGTTTTGACCTAACATCCCCTATCTTTCTGACTGCTCTTGCTGCTCTCCTTGAGCCTTATGATCTTTATTCGTTAACGTTTGTAAGAAAAAGAAGGAGGTTCTGGTATCTCTCCTTTCTTATCAAGCGATTCAGTGCATACAATTGAAAGTCATCATTATTATCTGTCTATGCCTAAAAGAGGTCGGTTATGGTCTTGACCTCACCTAACACTATACGTGCTAATAATGTTTCCCTTCGAAAAAGAAATTCCTTATCTTCAATTGTTTTATATTCAGTACTCAATATAAATCGTTTCTTTTATTGCTTTTTCCATTGGTTTGAATTTAATTAAAGAGGATAACTTGAGGTCTGGACATATTTCAAATAATAAAGGCACCTACAATATTTTTATGGGGCATTCTCGATCTGCCAAGGAACGGATTCCCTGTCCTTAGGAACGATGCAGTGGCTCTTGGGATACCTTTCCCTAAGTTTCCTGCAGAACCTGTGAGGACTTCTCCACAACCAGTGCATTGGAATAACGACAGGTAATGGCTGGGAAAAGCTTTTGAGTTCATTCAAAGCCTTTTTAGGTGATGCGGTGAACAATCCACCAATGGGGATGGCAAAAACGTCAAGGGACTCGTGGGAAAATCCTTGAAAATCAACTGAATCTCCTGTATGGCCAAATGATGTGCCTTGAGTTTGAACAACCACTCCGGTGTTTTGTACCTTGGATAGGAGCCCATGTCGCCCTTTCACAAATCTTAGCTTCCAAGAACCTTGTATAATCTCTTCCCCAGGAACGGCAAGAACTATTCGATCTCGCCATTGCTTGAACCGATCAGCAACTTGCTCGTTACATACAAGTACAGCTTTGGGATTGCGAGAAAGGAAGATTTCAATGCCATTCGTATGATCAGAATGATAATGCGTAGTAAACACTACATCACCAGAGACGTCCCCGAATTTTTTCTTACTAGGGTCGATGAGGAGACTTGAGGATCCTTTTTGGAGTAAAAACCCGGATTGACCAAGAAAAATAAGCTCAAGTTGTGCCATTTGGCTGTGTCCTCACCACAGATGTATTATAACTCTTGTCATTACTGTGGGTATACCTTGGTGTACAGTTAATCCTATTCTTTGGATAGAAAAAGGATATTCTCTGGTAAAGGAACTTTGTGGTCAGCCGAGAACCGATTGCGCCAGAACTTGATGCCCTTGATTTTATAACCAAGGCGGTGAGCTAGCTTTGCAAGAACTTCTGCGGTTCTTATAGGAATCTTCTTGAATAAAATCTTGTCGCCTACGACGTATGCCGCCCATCCATCTGGTTTTAAGACCTCATAAAGCTGTTTCAAATGCAAATTCATCCCTCCAAAGTACTCCTCGAGTAGACGGGGATACATCTTTCTATAATCATTTTGGTCATCCACTTTCTGATTCTGGTTAACAAACTTTGAGATGATAGCTTGAATCTCAGGAAAGTCTTGTACCTGGTCAAAATCATGATCTCCTTTGAAGATTTGGCGCCTACTACCTCGGATCATCGTTTGTTCGATCCTTTGAAGGTCTTTGAGTTGGTGCACATGTCTTAGGATCGCAAGTTCAAGACGCGTTTGTCGTGTGTACTCTGTATCTAAAGGGTAAGGTGGCGATGTAATAACTCCCCTTACCGTCTTGCAGCCGAGAAACTTTAGAATTAGTCTCGCATCACCTTGTTCGATTCGCGTTTCGCCAGCACGGAGCTGCTGTAGGTGGATCAAATCAGAGATCATCATCTTCGTATGATCATCAAAGAATTGTAACACAGAAACAGCCACTTTTGGTTTAATACATCCACTTTCAGGATCAGAACGAACATTAGCCGCTTTCACTAAGGTGGACGCAAGGGCAAGCCCAAAAAAATCGCGGATCTTTGGATCAGAGACTTTTTCGATTTGGCCCCTCGCAATTAAGCACTTGCCCACTAAGATAGGATCGATGCCCTTGTTAGCGAGCAATGCGAGTATTGCTTGTAGATCTTCTCTTGAAATTCCCTGAGATTCTATGTAATGTTCGAGTAAATGTATTGATGATATGGTAAGATTTCTAAATTTAGGTTGTATATTGGATAAAAGGCTCTCCTTTTCCTGTTGTATGGCCTGAATATCAAGATCCCATGTTGTTTTGACTCGAGTCGCAAATACCGCCATCGGATTTGCATCTATACCAAAGGAAGGGATTCCCTGGATCTTGCATTCAACACACGTGGTACCAGTTCCGACAAATGGATCAACAATTATTCCCGAAGAATAACTGAATTTCGAGAGCACATGTCTAACAAGTTGAGCTGAGAAGGCTTGGATGAATGAGTACCATCTATGGCACCGATTGTTGTCAAGTGAAGGTGCTCTCTTTGGGGCATTCCTAGGGCTCAACCACTATACACCCGTATATGTTAAAAACAGTCATCGTAAAACTCATAATCAAATTTTATCGATTTAAACATTCCTAATGTTATTCTAACACGTCAAAATCCACCCCAAGGATAATAATCAAGAAATTATTCTCCACTTATAGCTTATAAGACTGTTTTGTGCATTGCTGACTCTGGTTTTCACTTGCGTAAATTATGAACAAAATAAACGAGACGGACTTTATAAAGAAACACATTGACATCCCTTATGACCATGTCACTAAAAAAGTTAAAAATATTTAACGTTAATTATTTCTAACGTTAGAAATACTTACCATAGGTGAGATGAAAATGCGAAGAAATTTGGTGGGTAATCTTGGGTTTTTGGGCTTTATGGGTTTACTTGGTTTAGTTACTGGAAATCCCGGGTTCTATGGGTTCTTCGGATTTTTTGGGTTTTTTAGCGTCATATGGGGTAGAGGAACCGATGAAAGGGTTGATAGGAACATTAACAGAGCTTGTAGAAATGCATTTATTTTTTTTATTATAGCTTTAGCACTGTTCATTTCATATATGGCGACTCTTCAAGATTCAGAAGTTATTTCAAAGGCATTCTCGGTCCTCTTCGCTGGAAGTTTAATATTGTTCATTGCTTCTTACATCTACTACAACGAGCGCGGGGACTGAGGAAATCGGTATGAAGACGAGGATCAAAGAACTGAGGGCAAAGCATCATCTTACACAGGAGGCTCTTGCAGAAAAGGTTGACGTTACTAGGCAGACGATACTTTTTCTAGAAAAGGGAAAGTATAACCCCTCCTTAAGACTTGCTTATAAAATCGCTCGTGTGTTCAACTTGAAGATCGAGGAGATTTTTTCTTTCGAAGATGAAGAATATTCTCTTTAATAAAAGCACTCCTTTTTTACCTATTTAAACAGAAATTGGAGAAAAGAACTTGATGTCACCAATGAAGATTTCAGTTCCTAAGCTTAAAGAGGCCGTGAAACCACTCTACAAGGGTAAAGATTCAGCTCATATTATGAGCATTCTGAGAAGTTCCAAGATTTCTGCATGGAGGTTGGCACTACTCTGGGAGCCAACATGAAACTCCTCCTCTCAGCAAGCTTGTGCCTCTTCCGGTTGGATAACCAAGTAATTTCGAAAATTCAGATGTTGCTCCACTTCAAGAGGCTTAGTTTGAAAACCTCTTCTTCTCTCAACACTAACCCTAACTGCCATTTAAGGTATATGAGAACAGTTCGAAAAAAGCTAATTCCTTTGGAACTATTCTCATAATTATTGACACCTCTTTAATCGGATTATTAATAGAAATTGGGTCTAGAATATCTTGAGTAAGCCAGTATAGTCACCAACGAAATAATCAGCGTGTTTGAACCCCTAAACAAAGCTATGCCCGAAGAAATCCTTTGAAGTTCTCCTTAATTGACTTGAGAAAGGTATGCTTGATTTTCTCAGGTTCCTCGAGACTTTCGAGTTGTGCAATCCTGAAGTATGCTGGGGGATGGGGGTCTAATTGAAGCCATTCAGACCTACGATAACCGCGAAACGCGGGTTCCCTCTTCTGTAACGGAAAGAGCCGTCTAAAGGCGATTTTCCTTAGAGCTTCTGCCATTACCTTTGGCTGCCCGATCATTTTGGCGGAATCGAGATCTGCTCTGCTTTCTAAGAACTTCCCGAAGAAGTAGATGAGACTCATCGCTACCATGAAATAGAGCCAATAGGATAAGAAACCGAAATAGAACAGGAAGGGCCAGAACACGTAGAACCGGAGGAAAAATTCCATACTAGAGAGAGTGGACATTACTAAAGGATCGTGGGCTTTCAAGTGACTTAGTTCGTGACCGATCACGTTGAACAACTCGTCTTCCTCGAGCTGCGTCATGATCCCAGTTGTTACCATTACAGTTCCAAACCGAACGCTTGGACCTGAAGCAGCTGCGTTTGGAATGATTGTGTTTACGACCACAATCCTTGGGATGGTGGGAAAACCAAACTTCTTCGCGGCATTCTGAACAATCTGGAAGAGGTTCACTTTCTTGACGGAGAAATCCTCTGGTTCGCATGTTATGCCATAGCTAGTAAAAACCGCACCAGCTGTATCGCAGTCGATGGGTTTGCCGGCAGCTAAGGTGGTCTCATAGATCCTTTTTCTGATTTCAGGAATATTCTGAGCATATTTTTGACGGAACTGCCCGAATTCGGCAGGTGAAAAATAGTATTGTAAAAGCTGGATTTCTGGCTGGTCTTTTGTGATTTCCCAGGTGCCCATTCTAGCAATCAACTTTCCAGAAAAGAGTGACATCACAAATGATAGCCCAATAAAGATTAAAGGTGCATACCAGCCGAAGATATAGAAAAAAACAAAGGTTAAAGCCATTAAGGCCCCGTAGAGGGGTACCATGGAGTCTGTAAAGATCCTTGCGGAAAATCCTGATCTCTCACTTTCAGGAACAATCCTTTCTCCTGGCATAAAAGCAAGGTATAACGTGGTTTTCCGAACTTCCTCTTCAAATAATTGCACGATGAGGAACAAATCTTCATAGAGTTGATCTAAAAAAGATTTGGGGACGGTAGGAGCGCTGAGGTTCATTGTGACTTCTATTGGAATCCTCGCCTTCACCGTGACATCTACATACTGCTCTGAATTGGGCACCAAGACGCGATAAGAAAGATAGTGTCCTCCGTTTTCGGTGAAGACGCTTATCTTTCTAAATGTTCGATATTTTTCATGTTGCAGCAAGTAGTATCGTCTCAAAAATTCGGGAAGAAACTCTAAATTTCCTGAAGAAAGTTCCGTATCAATAGTGTAGCTTAATTTAGTTTCAGCAGCACCAATTTCTTGCAAATTAACCCCTCTCAGACTAATGTCTGATGAAAAATTTTAAGTCTTAATACGCAGGCATCAGCATTCCTATTGTCGCATAGACACCATTGAGAGGGAGGTTGAATTTGCTTTCCTTTCTTCATTATGTATTAATCCATAGCTTGATGATTTAGAAAAACAGTTTATTCATTTTTTGGAAGGAAGTCTATCAACTTCTTCTGCTGCTGCACTTTGGGCAGGAGGGTCGATCCCCGTACCCATTCCGTTAGAGGGATTGTTAAACGTGATTGAATGTTTCTCAGTGCTTCCTCCAACGTTGTAAATTTTCGTGGGGGCTTAGCTAGTGCGTGCCGGGCATTTTCCCGGGGCAACCACACCCCAACGGGCAAATAATACTCTTCGGAGATTTCTCGGATAACTAACGCCGCCGCTTGCCGTTTCATCTTCTGGAGCGCCTCTACTACTGCAAAGCGAATCCCGTAAAAACCTCCCCCTTCCTTAAGAGCATAGTCGATCAGACCAGTATAGGGTTCATAACTTTGAATGATGATGGGCACTTTGGCTCCTCCTGTCCATAATGTACCGGGAGTCCAAGTCTCGAGTTGCTCATATTCCCAGACATCTGGAATGAATAGGATCTCCAGATGATTGCCTGCATATTCATTGAAGTATATTGAAAATTCGTTGATGGACGGGTATTTCTTGATCTCGCGAATTAAATACCTTCCAAGGATATCATCCACAGCCGTTATTGCCCATCGTGTCGGAACAATTCTTTTTTTAGGTGTTAGGCCTAAAACTCCTGCGGAAAATAGATTTTGAATATAATAGATCTCAAATCTGGCATTAAAGAGTTCAGTAACCGCTGCCGTTGCGCTGACATCTCCTTCGGTCAAATAACTGATTTTTTTTGGAATTTTTGGATTGTCGGCCAAATCTAAGCGTTTGAGTTGAGCACTGGGTCCCATTGGTTGCGCAACAGCGCTATAAACTACTCCCATACGCGGTGTTTTCGTAAATTGCATCTCGATATCGACCGGGTTGATACTCTGGGTCACTTCTTGGGACTTTTCAAACAGTTTTCCATTCACACGGGCTCGGGCCTTCACTTTTGTATACCCTCGCACCAGACTTGTTCGATAGTAAGCAATAGTCTCGAGCGGCAACCCATACCATTTTCTGGGGTTTCCATAAAACGAAGGGGTCTGGTTAGAATCCGGATCGTGAACTACCAAGGATCCCGCTAAGATCCGGGGGTAACCATGCCATCCTACAAATATAGCAGGAGGACTAGGTCCGAACATTATTCGTTTAAGGCGCAAGTTTAATCGTTTCGGCTGGAGTTGCGTTAAAAGGGGGCATTTAGGTTTTCCACACAACAGTCGTCCAGATTTACAAGTCAGACAAGTATCAGCATCGATTTGGTAGGTTTTCTCCATTTCACGGAAGAGTAGGCATCTTGGTTTGACCCATGATTGGTACTTCTGGGGCAAAGCGATCACATGCATGTGGGTAAGATAAAGGAATGAGTTCTGCATCAAGAAATATGAAATGAGTACTTAAAAAGTAATAGGACGGGTGCATATGTGAAAAACAGCCACTTTCATGGTTCTGATCTATGAACTCATTTTATTTAGTAGTTGAATGTAACTTCTTGCTTGTTTTTGGAACACCCGAAGTGTTTGGAGGTTCCTTTATTAATTAGATACAATTCTATCAAAATCTCTGCCTTTGACGGCCAATCACTTCCAATAATCTACTGAACAACAAGGAGATGGCTTGTATGATGGCGAGGAACTTGATAAAACTTTCAAGGAAGAACGATCCGCTTTTATGCAACTTCCAGTACTACTTGGCAAATACCGGGTTTATCAAGGTGATTCGCTCTAAATTCGGCTAATTTTTCTTCTGGCATGACACTAACATATTTAACTGTCATTTATAGAAGTGGTTTCCCCCATATTATGCTTCTTTCCGCTCTTAATTGATTATACTCTTCTACTGATGCATTAATGAAATCCAGAAATAATATATCGAGTGTCGCCTCGGTAACTGTTCCCTTCAGGATCGCGTACCTAGCACTAGATAATTTGTGAGCTCTTCATCCTTTGTTTATTACTAGAATAACGATTTTACAAAGAGTTTAACAATGTCATTGGTGGTATTCATAATTCAATCCAAGAACCATATTGAATTCCGCACATCTCACCAAGTTACAATGCGTAAGGCAAGGGCAATAGTCTTGCCAATTTATGGCTAATCGAGAAGAATATCCTGAACTAACAAGGTTGCTTATTAACTGTCAAGAAAATCCTAAGAATTGTCTCTCCACGGAATTCGTGGGTGTTACTTAAATTTCGAACTAAAAACTATCTGCCCTTCCAATTTCATCTATCGATTTTCCATTCTAATCACCATTTCACCCAGATACCGTGCTCAGTTCATGTTACAACTCTCGGCGCATTACTACTTGAAATTCCATAAATCCCCACTTTTTGTAGATCTCGCGGGCGTGTTTATTATCTGCATAGACACCGATTGCTATATGCATTATACCTTTTTTCTTCAGCCATTTGAAGGTTTCATTCTTTAGTTGAGAACTTAATCCCCTGCCCCGGAATGCTTTTCTTATAAAGAGATCGGTGATGAATCCAATTTTTTCTACCATGAGGATTGGGATAGTATTTTTGATTTGAGCTAAACTGAACCCCACTGGCTCTCCTTCTCCTTCAACAATTAGCACTAATGCGTCATCTGATTGAATATTCTCTTGTATATAGTCTTTGAATTGGTTGGCTGCGGTTTCCTTCCTTTGGAGATACTTCTGAATGTATGGTTTAATATTCGGATTTTCCTCAAACAAAAGGGCATCATGTTCCTTCATGAACTCCTTCCACAATCCCATAATAATTGCTGCATCTTTCAGGTTAGCTTTTCGGATGAACATGCACCTCTCGAAATACCCTCTATGCTATTATATTTTTGATCAATTCAAAACTGAGTAGCACGACTCGATCAACAACCAAGATGATCTTCTGATCATTCTAGAACGGAAGATTCAATGATAGTGTAATTAACCCCAAAATCAGACAAAATAAGGGGAAATTTACTCTTCTACTTACACGTAATAGCAAGTCCATCGACAGATAGCTGGTTCCGAAAGTCAGACCGATTGTGAGAAAGATCTCCCAAAATTGAAGAGGAGGTAGTGTTTCTGTCACTGCCTCAAGAAATACAATGCCAAGGGATGCGGGGATGCTCATCAGGAAACTTCCGAAGAGCGCATCCTCCTGAGTATTTCGGAGCCAAAGCAAGGCCGCTATGGTTAAACCAGACCGAGATATTCCAGGTAAAACTGCAATTCCTTGAATGATGCCCAAACTTAACGCCTCGAAATTGGACAGCTGGTGAAATCTTCTCCAACCTTCTACTCTTCTTGAAAAATAAAGGATACCCGCTGTCAACATTAAAAAAATACCTACAAGGGCCATAACGATGCTCCCAGAATAAGTCCCTACAAAATCTAAGAAATATCTATATAGAATAAAACCAGAAAGACCAGTTCCAAATGTTACAAGAACGAGAATCCGGCGAAGGTTCGTGATGGCTCGGTCTGGAGATCTTTGGGTAAGCATTTTCACAACCAAGTGCCGATAATAGAAAAGTACCGCAAAACAAGTTCCCACGTGTAGAAATAACGAGAGGGACAGGGCAAAATCAGGGTTTCCTACAACCGAGATTAGTACTAGGACATTTTGCCCTTCACTACTCACGGGGAGCCATTCTAAAAGACCCTGCAGCAGACTTACTAAGATTAAAAGAAAGAATGACACCATTTGTGGTCAATGGGTTGGTATTCAAAGAGGCCCTGAAAAGGTTTCAGAAGGAGGCGCTGCCGCACTGAACCAAGAAGAAACCAAATTTCCCTCAACTATGTCCCAGAATTGGGTGGGGTTTGTATGGTTCCTCTAGGCGTTCCATGTCTGTCGAACTTAACTTGAGACCTAGGGTTTCTACAGCCTCTTCAACATGTTCAACGCGTGTAGCACCTAGGATCGGTGCCGTGATATACTCCTTGTGGAATAGCCATGCCAAGGCTATTTGTGCTGGTTTTACTCCCTTCTCGGTCGCTAGTTCTTCGACCCGCTCAACCACGTCAAAGTCCTCGGGCCGGAAAAAACGCTCTCGCAGGTACTCCTCATGGCGGTACCGCAGACTGTCTGGCTCTACATCACGCTTGTATTTGCCCGTTAAAAATCCCCGAGCAAGGGGGCTCCAAGGAATTAGTGCTATGCCCTGATCTTGACATAAAGGGATCATCTCACGCTCTTCCTCACGATAACAGAGGTTATAATGGTTCTGCATCGATTCAAAGCGTTCTAGGTCCAGCCGGTCACTCGTCCAGAGAGCTTTAGTGAACTGCCATGCCCACATGCTTGAAGCTCCTATATACCGGACCTTTCCCTGGCGGACCAAAGCATCTAAGGTCCGTAATGTTTCCTCGATAGGGGTATCGTAATCCCAGCGGTGGATCTGATAGAGATCTACATAATCCATCTGGAGTCGTTTCAAAGAACCTTCAATCTGGTGCATAATATGGGTCCGCGATAGCCCTCCTTCGTTGGGTCCCTCACCCATCGGGAAAAAAACCTTTGTTGCTAGGATCACGTCCTCCCGATACGCTTTGAGCACCTCACCAACAATCTCTTCGGAACGACCTTGAGAGTAAGAGTTGGCGGTATCGAAGAAGTTGATTCCCAGGTCGAGAGCCCGCTGAATAATCAGATGGGCCTGATCAATTTCTAACATCCACTTGCATGTCCCAAAAGACCAACAGCCTAAACATATGCGAGAGACTTTGATTCCAGTGGTTCCAAACTTCACGTATTGCATTTAAAGCACATCAATGTATTTTTCTAAATACCTGTAGTCCAGAGATTTTAAACCACCTAACTTACATTGTCATAATTGTAAAGATCAGTTATGTCCCAGAATTGGGTGGGGTTTGTATGGTTCCTCTAGGCGTTCCATGTCTGTCGAACTTAACTTGAGACCTAAGGCTTCTACAGCCTCTTCAACGTGTTCGACCCGTGTAGCGCCTAGGATCGGTGCCGTGATATACTCCTTGTGGAATAACCACGCTAAGGCTATTTGTGCCGGGTTTACTCCCTTTTCGGTCGCTAGTTCTTCGACTCGCTCAACCACGTCAAAGTCCTCAGGCCGGAAAAAACGCTTTTTCATATATTTGTCATGCTGAGATCTTAAGCTATCAGGGCTCTCATCGCGTTTGTACTTCCCCGTCAGAAACCCTCGGGCCAGTGGGCTCCAAGGAATTAGTGCTATGCCCTGATCTTGACATAAAGGGATCATCTCACGCTCTTCCTCACGATAACAGAGGTTATAATGGTTCTGCATCGATTCAAAGCGTTCTAGGTCCAGCCGGTCACTCGTCCAGAGAGCTTTAGTGAACTGCCATGCCCACATGCTTGAAGCTCCTATATACCGGACCTTTCCCTGGCGGACCAAAGCATCTAAGGTCCGTAATGTTTCCTCGATAGGGGTATCGTAATCCCAGCGGTGGATCTGATAGAGATCTACATAATCCGTCTGGAGTCGTCTCAAGGAGCCTTCAATTTGGGAAAGGATATGGACCCGTGATAGCCCTTGCTCGTTGGGTCCCTCACCCATCGGGAAAAAAACCTTTGTTGCTAGGATCACATCCTCCCGATATGCTTTGAGCACCTCACCAACAATCTCTTCGGAGCGACCCTGCGAATAAACGTTAGCAGTATCGAAGAAGTTGATTCCCTGGTCGAGAGCCCGCTGAATAATCGGACGGGCCTGATCAATTTCTAACATCCACTTGCTTGCATTTCCAAAACTCATGCACCCCAAACAAATTCGAGAAACCTTGACCCCAGTACTTCCTAATCTCACGTATTGCATTTTAGTAACCGCCAGGAGATATCTAGGATAACCTTTAATTGCTTGTGTTTATATGCTGGATCAATTAAGTTGTTAAACAATTTAATGGCTCAGCCACGCATCCCATTCACTGGGACATGGAGCGACTTGATACGCCATTTAAACGACCGCCTTCCACCGGACGTTAACGGACTATTTTGAGGCACTCCATAGGAGTATGTTATCTGTAGCAAGGCTAGTCGAGCCAAGACCGACACAGGAGGGATTAAAGAAACATCCCTCGCTTAAAGAGGTTTTAATGATCCCTCAATCAATAATCATCGAAGTTGATAAAATAAATTAATAGTGTGAATGTACTTTAAGAAATGATTCAAAACACATGCTTTGAAGCACTGACATCTTTATAAGTGTACATAATGTGAATTTTAGGCTTTGGAGTAGATCACTGATCTAGAATCAAAAAGAGGACATTTAAATGATTAAAATGTTTGAAAAAACTTAGTACAACGATTAGATTTAATTTTGTATAAAAAAAGGGGTCGAGGGTATTTTATTACCCTAGATTTGTTCGTTAATGCTTAAGTCTAGCTACGTAAGTTTTGGTAAGATTTATAACTGAAGTATATGCCTGCAACTAGAAACACAACTAATACAATAGATGAAAAGTCTAACACAGGGTAAGCAAACTCGTAGATGGTCCATCCTTCACTGGGAATAAACATAGCAACAATACCGATAGCTTGAGCCGCTATTCCCACGAGATAACTCCACTCGATTCGTAGTACATAGAGCACGGCTGATGCCCAGAAGATGAGGTCCAATACTGAGAATAAGATTACTTGGGCACTTGATATTAAGTCAAAAGCAAGACTTACTCCAATTGCAACAAGTCCCCACAGGGCTGCAGCGGTTATTGTGACTAAAGCACCTGTTTCCTCGAAAGTGTATGTTGATGTAATTTTCTTTGTAGCTGTCGATGACATTTTCTTTTATCTCCTTTAATTTAACTTAGTTTGGGATAATGATTCTCATCCTTCCCAATTTAACTCAAATTTACTAATTATATTGATACTTATTGAATTTAATAGCTTGTTGCCCTAAAAGTGGTCCCTCAAAAAGGCATCTTTACCTCTCTT
>JBHIFL010000099.1:0-12744 GCA_046761065.1 Candidatus Heimdallarchaeota archaeon | reverse complement strand
CTAGTATCATTCATTTTTAACTTAAACTTGTTCGGATGGCTTGAAGTGAATCCTAGGATGGTTTACATTGATGGATACCAATAAGTTTCACCAAACACTTGAAGTAGAAAAGATTTTCATTAATGGGCATATACTAACTATGGATGAGAAGATTGGAGAAGTAGAAGCACTGGCAATTGGCCAGGGGAAAATCCTCTCCATTGGCACAACTAAAGAAATCATAAAATCTTTTCCTGATGCGGAAGTTGTGGATCTCAAGGGCAAGACGGTAATGCCGGGAATTATCGAATCCCATGGTCATCTTTTGGCCTTGGGAAAGGGTTTTCTAGAATTGAATGTGGAGGGGATCAAAACGCCCCAAGAAATTGTACAGAAGGTAAAAAACAGAGTCAATGAGATCCCACCAGGACAGTGGATCGTTGGATGGGGCTGGGATGAGGGAGCATGGGCAAAAAATTATCCCACAAATATTGAACTCAATAAAGTATCCCCAGAAAACCCGGTTTATCTCAGAGGCCTTCATGGCTTCGCCTGTTGGGTTAATGAAAAGGCTTTGGAAATTGCAGGTATTACCAAGGATACCCCAAATCCCCCAAATGGTGAGATTATAAAGGATGTCAAAACTGGAAAACCAACAGGAATCTTAACCAATAAAGCTCAAAAACTTCTCACCCGCCATATTCCACCAATGACGTTCGATCAAATTGAAAAGGCTTTACAGTTGGCCATTGACGAATGCTTGAAAAATGGATTAACAACAGTGCATGAGGCGTGGACCACTACGGAAATGTTGGAAGCGTTCCGTTCTTTGAAGAAGAAAGATGAACTTAGAGCTCGAATCTATATCATGCTTGACTGGAGGGACGAAAATCTAATTGAGCCGTATTTTGTAAAAGGGCCAGAAATCGATCCAGATCATATGTTAACTATTCGCTGCATAAAGATTTTTGTTGATGGAGCTCTCGGCTCACGGGGCGCAGCGCTCCTAGAACCATATAGCGATGCACCTGACGAGATAGGACTTATTCAAACGTCCGAAGAGGCTTTACTCAAATTAACAGCTAGAGCAATGAAAAGCGGGCTGCAAGTAACAGTTCATGCCATCGGCGATCGTGCAAATCGGATAACCTTAGATGCTGTCCGTCGTGCTATGGATGAAGTTCCAAGCGCCCAAGATCATCGATTGCGAGTTGAACATGCCCAAGTTGTAGCCCTTGAGGACATCCCGAAGTTTGCTCCCTTAGGGATTGTTCTGAGTATGCAACCACCACATTGTACATCGGATATGCCGTGGGCAGAAACACGTGTTGGAGCAGAACGTATAAAGGGAGCCTATGCATGGCGTTCTTTTCTCAACACAGGTGTTCATCTAACTCTCAATTCCGATTTTCCTGGAGAGACACTAAATCCCTTTTTTGGAATGTATACTGCTATGATACGACAAACTCCTAACGGCATACCTGAGGGGGGATGGTACCCTGAACAGTGTCTCTCACGAGAGGACGTATTAAGGGCTTATACAGTCGAAGCAGCCTATTCCGGCTTTGAAGAGAACATTAAAGGTAAACTCCTTCCAGGTATGTTAGCCGATTTTATTGTCCTCTCGGATGATATTCTTACTATTCCAGTACAAGAGTTCCTTTCGCTCCAAGTGGAACGAACTTTTGTAGGCGGTGAGTTAGTATATAAATATTAAAAGAGGATTCACACGCACCTCCTAATTGAATATTCGAGTTGATTGTTAATTGAATATTCCTTTTAAAAGGTCAACTTCAGATTCGCACATCGGAGCATTCCTTTTATTCTACGGGATGCCATTTCAGGTTCACTGCACAACTGTCGATGCTATGAACACATTGAGTTATCCCCTTTGTGTCAAAGTTCTGCTGGAAGTGTGTTAACGTGGTTTTATAGTAGTGTATTGCCTGTTCAGGTTCTCCCCATTGCTCAAATACGCGGCCAATGTTCATTAGACAGTTTGCGCTAATTAATTCTACTCCCACTTGCTGCGCTATTTCATGTCCCCGTTGATACGCCTTCAATGCGCCTTTATAGTCAGTCAAGTTAAAATGGATTTTTCCAATATTAAGATAGCAAAGCACTAAGCCCTCCCACTCTTCAAGTGCTTCAAACAGCTCCATTGCCTGTTGATAATAGTTGATAGCACGTTTGGATACTGTCATTTGCTCCATGCCATAGTTCATAGTCGATCTCACCATTTTAAGATCAGGAATTTCTTTATCACTTTCAATACCATACTCTAGTTACAAAACAATTGATACCAAACCAAAGATTTACTATTCAAGAGTTTGCGCCGACAAAAATCTTACGATTTATTTTACGTGCACATTTATTACATACGAGCAACCATGTCTTGTCGTCAATTTGGATTGGACGTGGAACAATTACCGCAGCCCCGCATTTTTGGCATTCTGCCATCGAATCGCCTCTTCATATAACTTGACCCTCGAAATTTAAGAAGTTTCTCGTAAGAGAGATCTGTAAAACTGAAAAACATGTTGAAGTAGATGTTTTTCACAACAATTAACTAATTGATATGGAGTTAGGGTAATCAAAAGTCGAGAACACCTGATGTAAGTGGAAGGTGTCTTATTGTGATTGAATCACAAACGTTAGTGTATTTTATATTTTTCTCCTGTTTTTTTCACATTTCCGTTGACTAATAATCGGTCAAGGTGTTTTTGAATCATAATCTTTTCCATGTGCCTGAAGGTGGTTACGGGTTCGTGAAACTTTCCATAGATTATTGCTTGGTTGACGATTTCCTCCAAGGTATGCTCGGTTTTTAAGAAGTTTAAGAGTTTCTCTTCCCTCTGATATATACAGTTCAGATACCGGCTGAGCTTCTCGTGAATATTGGTATATCCTTTGAAGATTTCGACCTTATGACTGGTTATCGCGATTTCAAACGTCATGCCCTTCAGTTTCTCAATTGATGCGATGAAACTATCCAAATCAGAGTTTAAAGCTCCGTACCAGGGACCAAAAGATGTCAAATCAATATCAGAGAGAAATATGAGGTTTTCTTCGGGTATAAGGAAACAACAATGTCCCGGAGAGTGTCCGGGCGTATGGAGTACTTGGAGCTGGGTGCTTCCCAAATGAAACACATAGTCATCTTCATATTCTATATCAACTCGGGAGTCGCGAAGCGATAGCAGTTGCATTAATTCTAGCATCTGGGCTTCTAATTCGGGATGTTTTAAATCATACATTTCAATAAGTTGATCAACAGACTTTATAATTGGTGCTGCCAGTTCATGGGTGCATACCTGACTCTCAGGGAACAAATAATTACCGGCGATGTGATCTTCATGGCAGTGAGAGTTTATCACCAAGTCGACACAATATTCGTTGGCAATTCTTTCCATTAGGAGGGGTTCAAGCCCTGTATCTATCAGAACAGTTCTCTCATCACGTATGAGTAAAGAGTTTGAGTAAGGAAACCGAGCTCCAGACGCGGAGGGAAGAAAAACAAGATAGGGAGAAATCGGTATGAAAGACACACACATCCCCTACGGATTACTTTTTTTGAATAAGTACATTTTTGTCATTTTTTTTATTGTTGGAAATCTAATGATCGCTCTAACCGGCTAGGAGATTATTTTTTGAAAGGAAAGTTCCTTATTTTTCGTCAACCAAGTAAGTAGAGTGCCTTACACTTTCAGTCAGATTCTTAAGACTCTTTCTCAAAATAAGATTCACCCTCTATAGAAATGACCGTATTTTCAATTTTTCTTTTCACTGAAAGATTGAGTAATATGAGGAAAAAAAAAATGTCGATACAGAAATCACGTACAAGCTCTGAATTTTCCCGACCGCCACTTCAGGAGACTCAAAAGGCCTTCTTGGCAGGGAAATTACAAATTCCCTATATCGTCGATAACACAATGTATCGCCCATTTAGTGAGCGTATGCACATTTTTAGTCGAGTCATGTATGACGAGACCTTTAAAGCATTTGGAAGACCAATTCAAGAACGAGTACCAATAATTATTACAAAGAAGAAGCCAGGATATTCTCAGGTAGATTTTGCTGCACGTTCCGCCGCTTGGACCGTGTATGATTCCTTCCAAGGAGCCTTTTCATGGAACAAACTTGGAGAACCAAGTCGTGTAGAAGGACGTGTTGAGCTACCTAAATATGAAGTAACAGATCATCAACAACTAACAGCCCAAGTTAAGAATATTGCCATGTTCTATGGGGCTTCCTTAGTTGGAATTGCCAAATTAGATCGTCGATGGGTCTACACTCATACCCGCCAAGGTGAGCGCATTGACATTCCTCCATCTATTGAATATGCAATCGTTCTAGCAATCGAAATGGATGCATTAGGAATTGCTAGTTCCCCAACTATTCCAGCTGCGATCGCAACAGGAAATGGTTACTCACGTATGGCCTTTACAATTGCGTGTTTGGCTGAATTCATCCGTAATTTGGGATATCAAGCCATTCCTTGTGGGAATGATACCGCTATGAGCGTTCCACTAGCGGTTGATGCAGGATTAGGTCAATTTTCACGAATGGGGCTTCTTATCACTCCTGATTTTGGCCCTCGAGTACGACTTGCGAAAGTGCTCACGGATTTACCTCTGAACACAGATAAACCCGATGTAAAATTTAACCAGGGGGTCATTAGATTTTGTAATATTTGTAAAAAGTGTGTAAAACACTGCCCCTCAAAATCCATTTCAGACATGGAACCGACTTGGATGGGAACTAGTCGTTCAAATAACCCGGGAGTGTTGAAATGGTATGTTAATCCAGAATCCTGCTACACATTTTGGGTAAATAATGGAGGAGATTGTTCTAACTGTATAAGGGTATGTCCATTCACAAAAAGTCGCCACTGGAGCCATAACGTAGTTCGCTGGTTCATCAAACATATACCGAAACTGAACCGTTTCTGGTTGTGGGCCGATAGAATATTCGGATATGGGAAAAAAAGGAACCCAGATGAGTTCTGGATGCATAATAAATATATCCACACGCGATAAAGTTAGAAAAGGAGCTTATAAGATCAAATATTAGGATGAGCGGAGAAGACTTGTCTAACACATATTCAATTCTAATTGTAGGAAGGGATGCTTATTATGAACGCATTTGTGAATACGTGGAGGAAAAGATCGGGGCGGATTGTATGGTAAAGTGTTTACAGCTCCCTCAAGATCTCCCCCCCTTCATAGAACAGCCAGAAAAGCTCATTGATTTAAAAGATATTAATAACCCTGACCTAATGATTTCTGCAACAAATCATCCGGATCTCGCGCTTTACTTGGCTGAGCTCGCAGTTAAAACAGGAATAAAGCTATTAGTATACGGGTGTACTGAAAATCTCATTGAAAAAAAGGGTCTAATGCGCCAAATTAAAGATATCTGTCGAGGGAAAGTCCAAGTCTTCATACCTCCAACGATTTGTGCGTTGAAGCTATCTCCAACGGATAAAGAAGCGAATATCCCGTTTTTCCGCCAATTTGGCTTTCCACGGTTCAAGGTTGAGCAAAATAACAATAATATTGTAAACATCACTTATGAAAGAGGAGCTATCTGTGGATCTACAGAAATCATTGTGGAAGAATTAATTCGGCAAAAAATTCCTTTGGAGAGATTAGTGGAAAAAACAGGGCTTTTTGCACAAATTGGATGCCTTGCCGGGGGAGAAGGCACGAAAGGAGGTGCAATCTATAAAGGTGCGCGAGTCCATGCCGCTGCCATGAAATCCGCTCTCGAAGAAGACTCTGAGTCCATATAGCTATTCTACTTTACTTTCAATAGGACGGAAGTGCGAATTTAAAGGCTTATAAGGGAGTAAAACAGCTATATGATTTATACTCATAAAAAACGACTGAAAATATAAATACTCCTCCTTTGACAGGAAATCAGGGGACTACAATGATGGAACTCGTGTATTTACTACCAGGGGCGGGAATGCCCGAAGAAGAGTTAATCCGTCGTTCAAAAATTGCTAATTCGATCGCTAAAGTTGGAACCAAGGTTTCTGTGATGGAGGTTGGCGAAGGACCTTTATCTATTGAATCATCAATTGAGGAGCACATGGCAATTGGTCCAATGTTAAAAAGACTTCTAGAATTCCGCAAAGAAGGAAAATATGATGCAGTAATAATTGGATGCGCTGGAGATCCTGGCCTGGCCCCTGCTCGTGAGCTTCTTGACATCCCAGTAATCGGTCCAGCCGAATCCTCCTACCTTTTTACATGCATGCTATCTGACCGATTTAGTATTCTATCTATTTTACATGCAGGTGTTGCTTCAGAAGACGGTATACGTTCTCGGTTGAGAGAAATGGGACTTGAAGCGAGATTAGCCTCAGTAGAGTTTGTATCAGTGTCAGTGACGGATATGTGGGGGAAAAATAGGGATCTTGTCACAACACAGATGAGTAAAGGTGTGGAATTAGCAAAACAAAAAGGTGCGGGGGCTATTATCCTCGGTTGTATGTCCATGGCTTTCCTCTTGCTTGATGAAATGGTTACCCAAAATGTTGATATTCCAATTGTTAATCCATTAAAAACCGCAATTAAGACGGCGGAGATGTTCGTAGAATTGGGAGCCAAGCATAGTCGAGTCACCTATCCGGCCGCAGATTTTGAGAAACTCAACAAGACAGTATTTGTGTAATGTGAGGTTTTTCCATTAGAGAAAAGCCAATTAATTGTCCTTAAAAGATTGAATCAGGTGAGACAGGTGGGACTGGTATGACGAAGATTGTCTCTGTTAAGACAAAAATCTTGGAAACACGCATGGCAGAAGAGGATTTTGTCACTTCATATGGGCCAGAGCAGCGAATCAAATATCATGTTATGGTTCATCTCTCAAGCAACGAGGGAATATCCGGAATCGGAGAGGCTTGCCCCCTTCCAGACTTCACGGGGGAGACCCATGATGTCATACAAATGATGATCGATAAATATTATAAACCAATTTTAATAGAAAAAGATCCTTATGATCTGGAACTGATTCATAGAGAGCTAGATCAGAAGTATCCTGCCAATAATGCGGCAAAAGCTGCAATTGATATGGCAATTTACGATCTTCTCGGGAAAACATTGGGTATTCCTGTCTATCGTCTTCTGGGGGGACGCTGTCGGCAGTATGTAGAGGTTGGAGCTGTCCTTGGAATTGGGGAGCCTTCTGACATAGCGCAGAGGGCGGCACGGTATGTTGACCAAGGGGCAAAAGCAATCAAACTAAAGGTTGGAATTGATGTATACCGAGACATTGAAACTGTGAAAGCAGTCAGAGATGCTTTAGGCGATAAAATTCATATCCGAATCGACGCAAACGCCGGCTATTCGATAAAAGAAGCTATGAAAGTGCTTAAAAGAACAGAAAAGTGGGATTTAGAATATGTAGAACAACCAACCGCACCTTGGGATCTGGAGGGTCTGAGTTTACTGAGAAAAGCAACCAGCACCCCCATTATGGTGGATGAGTCTATCTGCACGATTGCAGATGCGGTAGAACTTATCCGAAGCGAAGCCGCAGACTTTTTTGGGCTAAAACTCATCAAACATGGTGGGATTTATAAAGCAAAGAAAATTGCAATTCTTGCGGAAGCTAATGGGATCGAATGCGTCGTAATTAGCCCATGGGAGACACAGATTGGCCAAGCAGCTGGAGTTCATCTAGCTCTATCAAGCAATAACTTCAATCACCCAAATGACCTTGGAACAGAAGGATTGGAGGATGATCCGACTCATGGGCTCCAAGAAGAACATGGGATCATCCAGTCTCCCCCAGGTCCTGGGCTTGGAGTAACTTATAACTTCGAAAGCGATTAACCGTTCACCAAATGTGACGAGACAGGATTTGAATTAAGTTTGGTGACCTTTCTTCATCGAGGTTATAGATCTGTTATGATATCATTGGAGATCGCTTTATAGATTCTGTAATGAAATCAGCCCAAAGGGAACAAATCTATATTTATCCTGAAAAAAGTGATTTCATAATTTTACTCAAGTAATCTATACTACATTGTAGAGTAAACTATTTTTCCGCCTACGATTGTCATTTTTACAGCAATATCACTGATTTCATGGGTTGGAACCTGGAATGGATCATCCGATAAAACCACCAAATCTGCAAACTTCCCTGGTTCGATAGAACCCTTCGTTTGTTCCTCAAAAGAGGCGTATGCTGCGTCTAGAGTGTACATACGAAGAGCTTGCTCAACGGAGATCCGCTCTTTCGGTATGAAGCTCCCACCTTTGGCGGTGCCCCGGGTCACCGCGATCTGAATTCCGAATAAAGGGTCCATAGTTTCAGTGGGGGAATCGGAGCTTGCTACCATTTTAATGCCTTCATCTAACATCGTTTGAAAAGGATACGTAAGTTTAGCTCTTTCTTCGCCCACACGTTTACAGATCCATGTATCTGAAAAAATGAAAGGTGGCTGCACAGATGCTATCATTCCAAGTTTTCTCATGCGCTGGATTAGCTCTTTATTTAAAACCGAAGCGTGTTCGATCCGATGTCGGTGATCGATTTTTTCTTTTTCCTTTAAAGCGGCTTCTATCGTATTTAATGCAATTATAGTAGCTTTATCTCCAATACAATGGATTGCTAATTGAAAATCGGCGTTGTGGGCCTTCTTGGCAATCTCATGTACCTGTTCTTCAGCATAGACTAGAATGCCCCGATTTGCAGAATCGTCGGAATATGGTTTTGATAAAGCTGCCGTCCGTCCCCCAAGGCCTCCATCTAATAGCATCTTAATGGCCCCAATTTTGAGTTTTGAATTCCCCAATCCAGTCGAAATTCCAAGCTCAACCAAATCGGACAAATAAGCCGCAGGGATCAAGAAATAGATTCGTATTGGAAGTTCATTACGCATTAATAACGTTTGAAGCGCCTTCCATTGAGGAGCTACGACCTGATCAAGTTCTGGTAGAGAATGAATTGAAGTGATTCCCTTGCTTACAGCCAGTTCAAATGCTGCCCTTAGATTTGAAAGATATTCTTCATCACTAAACGTAACTTTGCTCCGTACCAGCGAGGTTGCAGCCTCGCGCAGAATTCCTGCGGGTTCGTTCGTTTCTGGATCCTTATCGATTTGACCTCCTGGAGGAGATTCGGTATGTTTTGTAATATTGACAAGCTCCAAAGCTTTGCTGTTAACTAAAATTATGTGAGTACAAATTCGAACAAGAAGTACGGGGTTGTTTGGAGCTGCTGTATCTAAATCCCAACGTGTAGGAAATCGTTTTTCAGCAAGAATTGTATTATCCCATCCTCTTCCCACAATCCAAGCTCCTAGTGTCTTCTTTTCGACTTCAAGCCTTACTTTTTCCTTTATTTCTTCAATTGATTTGGCACCTTTCAGGTTTAACTGGGATAACAAAGCTCCAGAAGATGGAAGATGAACATGACAATCGATGAATCCTGGGAGAACTGTTTTTCCCGAAAGATCAATTACTTTGGTAGACTCATCGCACAGCGCTTTCATTTCCTCCTGGGAACCCACTCCAATAATCTTTCCCCCATAAGTTCCAACCGCCTCCGCTTTTGGGTTAGTCGGGTCCATCGTGATAATGTTGCCATTCACCAAGCAAAGACCAGGAGATTCACATTTCCAGTTCATCGATTAGATCTCCTTTACGATTAGCATATCAACTTTGATCATATAAGAAAAAGAGGAGTAAACACTACGAACAAAATGTGAAAAGTAATTGATATTCCCTCTTAATATACAGGAGTACATGATTCAACTATTTTTATTGGCTAATGTTATTTTTTGGTATAAACGATTTTTCCACCCACGATCGTCTGTGCTACCTCGATCTCACTGATTTTATCTGTTGGAACGTCGAAGGGGTTATCTGACACAATTATCATGTCTGCGAATTTTCCGGGCTCGATTGAGCCTTTAATGTGTTCTTCGAAAGCCCCATACGCTGCATCTAGGGTGTACATACGAAGAGCTTGCTCGACAGAGACCCGTTCCTCTGGAACAAAGACCGTCCCATTGACAGTAACTCGCGTGACTGCGTCTTGAATTCCCTGGAAAGGATCCATGAGTTCAACAGGGCAATCAGAGCCCGCAGCAACTTTTATTCCTGCTGTTATCATAGTCTTAAATGGGTAAACATATCTTGAGCGTTTGTCACCTAAACGATCTGGAACCCAGTCACCATCGCTCTTAATAAAAGGAGGTTGAGCGGCGGCTACCATCCCTAACTTCTTCATGCGCTGGATTAACCCCGGACTGAGGGTTGATGCATGTTCGAGCCGATGTCGCGAATCTTCTCGCGGGTTCTCCTCTAAAGCCGCTTCGATTGCATCTATTGCTATTCTCGCTGCTCGGTCCCCGATGGTATGAATTCCTAATTGGAATCCGGCGTTGTGGGCCTTCTTGACAACTGTATGTAATTGTTCTTCAGAATAGATTAATATGCCCTTATTGTCAGGCTGATCATTATATGGTTCCATCATAGCAGCGGTATGTCCCCCAAAACTACCGTCTAAAAGAACCTTGATCCCCCCTATTTTTAGATACGAGTTTCCAAATCCAGTAGAAATACCAAGCTCAAGCAAGTTGGGTAAAGATGGCTCTGGAATCATGAGATAGACTCGCAGCGGAAGATCCCCTCGCTTATATAACTTTTGAAAGATCTTCAACTCCGGGGATTTAGCTCGAGAATTTGTAGGTAGGCAATGAATTGTAGTGATCCCTTTGCTTAATGCCAATTCACATGCGGCCTTTAGAGCGGAATAGTACTCCTTGTCACTGTACGAAATTAAATTTTGTACCATATTTCTCGCATCTTCTCGCAGAATTCCTGTCGGTTCGTTCGTCTCTGGATCCTTGTCAATCTGACCTCCTGGAGGAGATTGGGTGCCTGCTGTTATATTCGCAATTTCCAACGCCATACTATTAGCAACTACGATGTGCCCACAAACCCTTCTTAAAGCAACAGGGTGATCAGGTGTCGCCTGATCTAGATCGAATCGTGTGGGAAATCGTTTTTCTGTGACAAAAATATTATCATTCCATCCTCTCCCCGTTATCCAAGCTCCCGGCGCTTTTTTACCAGCTTCTTCTCTTACCTTTTCCTTGATCTCCTCGATGGATCTCGCTTCTCTTAATTCTATTTCCTGTAACAGAATACCACGGCTTAACAGATGGATGTGTGTGTCATGAAGCCCCGGAAGGACCGTTTTCCCAGCCAGATCAATAACTTTGGTGGTTTCATCACATTGTGCTTTTATTTCCTCACTAAAACCCACTCTAAGAATCGTTCCCCCACGAATCAACACCGCCTCCGCTTTTGGGTTAGTCGGATCCATTGTGATAATGTTCCCATTCACCAGACAGAGGTTTGAAAACTCAATGTTGTTAAGACTCAAAGTTTAATCACCTCATATGTTGAAGTAAAGGAAAAATGTCCATTTAAGAATAGCGCAGAATGCGGTAAGACATAATTTGAATTACATTTTTGAAAAATAATCAAAGATAAGGTGTCGGAAGTTCCAAAATTCACGGGGTACTGTGATTGTTATCCAAAGAAGCAGTAATAAGACTAGGAAATCAATTGGGTTTCGAAATTGTTAGAATTTGTTCAGCTGACCCCTTTACTGATTATGAAAAGACGGTGAGAGAGAGGATCAAGGTCGGATTATACCCTAAAGAGCTGATCTCCTATGAAAAGATATTGAAAAACTTCGAAATCTATACTGACCCCTCCAACAGCCTTCCAGGTGCGAAATCTATCATCTCTTTGGCATTCAGTTATAAAACCGACGAACCGCCCGACCTTACTAAACCAGGTGAGCCTCACGGCGTTCTCGCGAGAGCTTATCAGAGAGATGTCTATGGGGAGATGTACAGGAGGCGTGATATGCTTGTGGAATTTCTACGTAAAAAGAGCATACAGGTTGCGAAGCAAAATAACATTCCTTATAAGATGGCCGCTGTCAGAGCAGGCATCGGTTGGCAGGGAGAAAATTCTTTGATTTTAACAGAGGAATATGGATCATGGATCACACTTTGCAGCCTTATTATCGATGTCGAGTTTAAACCAGATGAACCTATATCTCAGAACTGTGGGTCTTGTCAAGTCTGCCAACGTGCCTGTCCTACTGCTGCCATAAAAAACCCAGGCATGATCAATGTCAATAAGTGCATAGACTACCTTACGACTAAGACGGGCGATATCCCTCGAGATCTTCGAAGTAAAATGGGGAACAGATTGGTAAGCTGTGACCGTTGCCAAGAAGTTTGCTCATACAATAAGCTTGTGAGACCTGTAAATAAAGCAATAGTCCGTTTCAATCCGGAGTTCAGATATAGTCCTATTTTAATAAAACTCCTGAATTTGTCTGAAGAAGAATACCGGAAATACTTTTTTGACTGTGATTTTATCAACCCCCGAAGGGAATATCTCCAAAGGAACGTGATCGTTGCTCTTGGAAACGCAGGTGACCCAATTGCGATACCTGCACTTAAGAAGTTCTTGAAAGACGGAACCCTCCTCCTAAGAAGACATGCCGCTTGGGCCTTAGGAATGATCAACAATGCGCCAGCGCATAATGCTCTTAAAGAAGCAATTTCAATGGAACAAAATCTAGGTGTTAGAAAAGAGATATTATACGCATTGGATAACAATGAATAATTTTTGAACCATCAGCAAGTGTAAAACCATTTCATACGCATCTGATAAAGGGTTAAAGTAGTCAAATTATTTGGTTGATTTATTACAAAAT
>JBHIFL010000098.1:0-12876 GCA_046761065.1 Candidatus Heimdallarchaeota archaeon | reverse complement strand
TTATCTACATATGGCTTGGTCATTGTTATAACTTGTCCAATTGTTTCGGCTTCGTTGAATGCTGGAATTACTGCAACTATCTTTTTTTTCAATGAATATCCATCCAAAATATAAACTGATTTCATCTGTGTCTGATAGATAAAACTCATAAATGTTTTAAACGCCTTTCTGGTCTATTCCAAAAATGATGAAGACAATTCTTTAACTTATTGAACAACGATATCTTTTACATTTCGAAGATAATCGAGATTCACCCTAAAACGGTATCAATACCTAACTGAAATGTGAAACATATATAACAAATTATACTTAAGACTGTGATCTTTTGTCAAAAGGAATGTGATTTGTGATAAGGCTTGTAATTTGGAAAGAACTAATTAATTGGAAAAAATTCGGTTCATTATATGAGAGATGTATTGGGAGATACAATTTCAGTGGAACTTTAACTTATCTAGTTGCCTTCTACGATGGAAATAAACTAACATTGTAAGAACGAGGATATCCTAAGTCCAACAAATACAGTGAATTACCAAATAATAAATATTCGTCATGGTTTCATATAGGAGGTTAAAATGTGCGTATTCTCATTACAGGTGGAGCTGGCTTCCTTGGTTCCCATTTGGTAGAAGAATTAGTAAAAGAAAACCATGAAATAATAATTATTGATAATTTTTCGAGTGGAAAACGTCAATATATCACACATATCCCTTCCCTACTTATCCTTGATCAGGATATTCGAAGTCTTCAACCAAAACATTTTCGTAATCATCCACCTGACGTTGTATTTCATTTCGCTGCATTTTTAGGGGTAGAAAACACACAAAGGAATCCAATTAATACGCTTTCAGCTGAAATTGAAGGTACAATAAATATCCTAAAGGTATTTACTGAACTTGGTGTCAAAAAGTTCGTTTTCGCTTCAAGTTCTGAAGTATATGGAGAAAAAGAAATCTGTTCAGAAGATGATGATACTTGTCCGAAATCTGCATATTCTGCTGCAAAATTGGTGAATGAACATTATTTTAAAGCATATTCTGAAGAGTTTGGATTGAATTGTCTTGTTTTGCGTTATTTTAATGCTTATGGTCCTAGGCAAGATAATCGTTTCGTTGTAGCACGATTTATTTCAAGGGCATTGAATGACGATCCTCTTTATGTCTATGGTGATGGCACTCAAACGAGAACTTTTACCTATGTTAAGGATAGTATTTGTTTAAGTAATCTTCTTTTTGAGAAGAACAGTGGATTCGAAATATTCAATGTAGGTAATCCATCTCCAATCCATATAATAGATTTAGCAAAAAAGATTAAAAACTTGACTAATTCCTCTTCTGAAATTAAATTCCAGTCTTTTGAGCAAGCAGGGCGACAGTTATGCGATGAAGTATTTCATCGAAGACCTAATATGGCAAAAACAGTCGCACGGGTTGGTTCTTTTAAGTGGTATCCATTAGATGAAGGACTACTTCGTACAATTGACTACATCAAAGCTTGATATAAGCTGGTGTAATGTTTAACCTGCGCTTACGGAATTTTATGGGTCAATTTGAGCATGTTTAGTGCTTTTTATGTAACAGACAAGTTCATTGAGATCCAGAAGGCAAACAATATTGTGACTATAAAAAGGGTCAGTATAAGGGGATAGGATTTGAACTCAAACATACCATTATTGTAAGTGAACCAACCGTGAAACTGAAGAAGTACCTCCTCTGAGAACTTCTTACTATTTTATCGGTTTTATGTACTTATCTTTTTTATTAGACGCTCTTAAGAGTGTTCAATTCCTCTAAATGATCTGTTATATTACATTTCGAAATTATTAAAAGAACGTGTAAAGGGGAGAGTCTATCTATATTACGAACGCAAATCACCAATATGAGGGGAACGTAATACTTTCGGAATTGAAAGAGAAAATTGCCAAAAGAACTGCCGCAATATCAATCCTTGGTTTAGGATATGTCGGATTGCCCTTGGCGATTCACTTTGCTCAAGCCGGTTATACAGTATTTGGAGTGGATATTGATCAAGAACGTATAGAAATGTTAAAGCGCGGTAAATGCAATATATCAACAGAACTAGAAACCCAAATGGTAAACACTCTTCGTGATAGGAAGCTCACAATCTCAACAGATGGAGAACAAGCAATACGTAGTAGTGACTTCATTATTGTTGTGGTTCCAACACCAGTTGATACTGCAATGATCCCAGTTCTTCAGCCCTTATTGACTGCTACTAAAACCATTCAAAAGGTGCTAACTCCAGGTAAGTTTGTGATCATTGAAAGTACAACTTATCCGGGAACGACGGAAGAGATCATTAAACCAATTCTTGAATCTAGCGGCTATATTGCAGGCGATGATTTTGGCCTTGCCTATAGCCCTGAACGAATTGATCCAGGTAACAAAACTTATACGCTCACAAATATTCCAAAGATAATGGGTGGGATTACCCCAGAATGTACAGAGATCGGCATTGAGTTATATAAATCCATTCTTAAGGTCGAAGTTATTCCAGTGAGTAATCCTAAGACGGCCGAAGCAACAAAGATGCTTGAAAATACGTTTAGAGGAGTTAATATCGCATTAGTTAACGAGTTATCTTTGGTGTTTCAGAAACTTGGTATAAATACTTTTGAAGTGATTGAAAAAGCTAATACCAAACCATTTTCGTTTTTACCTCACTACCCAGGTCCTGGGGTGGGAGGTCACTGTATTCCTGTGGATCCATATTATTTGGCATACAAAGCAAAGGCTTTGGGATTGAAAACACGGTTTATTGAGTTGGCGGGTGAAATCAATCAAGGGATGCCCTTTCATGTAATTGAATTGCTTGAAATAGGACTAAATGCGATTTCACGCTCTATTAAAGACTCTAATATCTGCATTCTCGGACTTGCTTATAAAAAGAATGTGGATGATACTCGAAATTCACCTGCGAAACACATCATCAAGGAAATACTTGCTCGATCGGGGAAAATAAAGGTATTCGATCCTCTTGTAAAAAAACTGCAAATAACTGAAGAAGTCATAGCCGATTCGGAACAAACTATAGATGATGCATTAAAAGACAGCCATGCAATTATTCTTGTGACAAATCATAAGGCATTCGAAGGGTTAACACGTGAAGAACTACTGACTCAAACAAACAAGCCCGTAGTCTTCGTGGATAGTTGTAACTTTTTCCCAGCTGGCACCTCCAGCAAAGATTTTGTTTATGTTGGGCTGGGAAAACCCTACAATTTAAGAATGTACAAATAGAGCAGCTGTAAAAACTGTTAGTGATTATGTATTTGTTTATAAATCTCGTTATTCTTAAAGAATCAGTTTTTGATTAAAGATGCATTAAGCGATCAGCTCTTTGTGTGATCGTCTATGAGGATTTCTTTGGATTTTATTGCTCATCTTTGGGCGCAAATAAGAAAAATATATAAAATTATTTGGTTTTTTCTTCTTATAATCCTATATGCTCTTGTTTTTCTGGAACCGAGCTCAGTAATTTCTGTAATGATTCTCCCATTCTTTGTGCTTATTATACCCGGCTATTTATTTGTAGAAATTCTTTTTAAGCAAGATGAGTTAGTAGATAAAATCCTTATGGGATTCGGGTTGAGCATCTTTACTAGTACTGTGAGTTTTTATACTCTCCTTTTTCTATACCAAAAACCAGTAGATATTTTATTCTCCCGCATATTTCTAGCCATTTTATTCATTGAATGCCTTATTCTTATTTTAGTTGATTATATTTACCCGAAAAAGGTCGTTTCTCGGAATCAAAATTTGAAGTTCCATCCTGAGTGTTTATCAAAGCGGAACATTCATCTACTTCTTAGCATCCTCCTCTGCACAATCTTTCTGGGCCAAATCTTACTTGTAAAAATCCCTTTGTATTTACCTGATGAACATACATATGTCTATACTTCTCAGAATCTACTGCAAGCTAACTATAGTTTTCTCCCAATGCCTCCCGTAATGGATCCGAGGCTGTGGACTCCTCGGTATGTGTTTATCGGACTGAATACTATTTCATACCTCTATTTCGGATTTAAATTAACTGCACCTCATGCATTTATGGTGATTTCAAGCCTTATATTGATCTTAGTAACCTTTGCATTAGCTAACACCCTTTATGGTAAAAAAGTGGGCCTGATTGCTGGTCTCTATATGGCATTTAATCCGACTTTTTGGCAAATTGTTCGAAGAGTCGTGCCTGACATGGTTGTTGCCGTCCTCTTGTGGTTAGGAATTTATTTCATGATCAAGGCTTGTAAACATAACAACCATGAGCTCAGCTGGCAATACATCCCAATTTCCGGCATTTTCCTTGGGTTGGCTATATTGGTCAAATTGACGGTAATTTTTGCGGTTCCTACTTTTTTTGTGATCTTATTAGTATTTCGACAAAAAATAAGCAAAAAACGTATGTCGTTGTTTTATATGATTTGTCTGGCAGGATTTATTTCGTTTTTCGTGATTTTTTTGGCTTCTGAGCGCTATCCAGCATATTTATTATTTATCCTAAGAAATTTCTCGTATTTTTTGGATCGTTGGGATTGGTCCATTGTTTACGCTGCCATGATTGAACCACTCTTAATAATTTCTCCAGTCTTTATCTTCTGCATTCTGGGAATTGTGTTTGATTTTAAACGAAGAGAAAGGGCGCAGGGCGTGATCATTCTATTCACCGCCTGGATAGCATACTTCTTTCTGCCTTTGATCTTACCCGAGCAAGCGGTTGATCCGCGGCAAGTTTTTCCAGCGCATGTTGGGCCATCGATTATTGCGGCCTTTGGTACCGTCGAAGTGATGAAGCGAGAGAAATTATGGAGGCGAATGTTGTACTTTCCGATCTTATTTCAAGCATTTTATGAAGTTTGGATTCGAGAATATGTCCGAATCTCCCAGGTATCGCGTGTTCTAATCGAACTAGTCTTATTGATCATAACACTTGCGGTTCTGAGAAAAGCTGTACAAAAGATCAAGTTACAACCTTCCCAGGTTGTCCCCAAAACTCGGACAGTAATCCTTCTAGGATTGATCCTTGTCCTCCTCATCAATGGACACGCGCTGAATAGTCTTGGGAAGTCGGCTAGAATACGTAAGATTAGTCTAGAGACATTATCTGCCACGCAGACCTCATTGGAACTGAGTGGGAGATGGTTGATAGCGAATACTAGTAAATCTTCTGTACTTATGACAAACGAGTTCAAGAGATTACCATATTATGCGGGCCTTAGAATCACTTACCCACTTCCTGAATACGAAGTTTTCTTCCTCACAGAGATTCAAACTAAGAAAATAGAGTACCTCATTCTTTTTTGGAGTATTTGGTCACTAAGATACCCCTATATGGATAAATATATCGAATCAGCACCGCCCAAAACGATTGAAATGGCCCGTTGGGTTTATACTTCAGAAGATGGTCGTGATTTAGGTTTTGTAATCTATAAAGTTATCATCGATTCTTGGTAAGAAGTGATAACCTAACCAACAATTATCCCATTGTGTAAATCTATATGCAAACAATGGTTAATTAAGTTGCAAAAGAAGTTTCCATTTCTTTTTATTTCAATTAATGAACTGATTAGGATGAGTTTGGTTATATATCGATTTTAAAAATGACTACACCAACTTCTTTGTTTTCTAACGTTTGGGTTTTATCTGAATAGACCAGTCTTGCATTTGGGAGAGGGTTCCAAACGTACTTTTCAAGATAGGGTGCCTCATCTGGGATCGTTTTCCCTCCTAAGACATGGCGTAGGAATGAGCGGGTTCCCCAAAAAAGGACGAGAAATGTTATATTTTTTTGGTTTAAACAGCTTAAGAATTCAGTTTCAACTTCTGGAGGTATGTAAACTGGTACAAATCCAGCATAATATGGCAATGTCGCATAAGCGTTCGTCATTATAGATTCATTTCCTATTTTATGCGACTTAAACCATCTTCCTATATTTTTAAGGAAAAAGGCTGCTTGAACTCTACTTTCATCTCGAACTTGCTCCTCCCATGTTACATTGTATCTGTCCAGAAATGCAGCATTAGCAAAAGCCAAAAGAGTTAGTCCTAGGAGAATTGCTGTTTGAAAGGAATGTGTAGTAAGCGTATTTTTCTGAGCTGTTCTTCGGATCCCTTCTTCCAGAAAAATCAGGGTTATTATTAGGAGTAATGCTTCAATTAGGATTGAAGATTGGCGAGTGCCCTTCCATGTTAGGCTTTCATCAATGATATGAGCTAGAATTAGAACGGGAAGTGATATTTTCCAAAGTTTCCGTTGTTTGGAGATAGATACTATTCCAAAAGCTGCAATGATTGTGGCACTGACTTGTTGAGAGAAAACGTGACGTTTATCTGGCATAAAATGAGGGTAAATAAGGAAAAATAGTACATAACCTGCCCATGCTACTACAAGGATGGTCATATTTCGTTTATCCCATACTGATTCTGATTTTAGGGTTAAGAATATTCCAACTAGAATTAAGACAGAAAATTGGGAAATGGGGCCAAGTGGATTAATCATGGTGTCATAAATTGCTTTGAGGCTCCAACCTTCACCTTTCGTAGAGAAGTATTCAATAGAAGCTATTATATCAGGCCAAAAACGCAATAAGGATATGACAATACTTACGCTGATCATGAGGAGCGGAATATAAAAAGAAAAAAAGTTTTTTTCCCTTCTTGTAATTTGATTCTTGGTGTAGACAAAAAATAGAAGTAAAAAAGCTGGAATAAGTAAAATTGCAGTATTTTTTGTGAAGAGCGCCAATAAGAGAAAGAGGAATGACAATATCACATATTTTAGAGCGATTAAATCTTTTTCTGCATTCTTTAGAGCTTTCAGAAGAAAATAAAAACTTGCCCAGGAAAAGACCGTAACTGTGATATCTGGATAGATGCGAATACTCAACAGCCAGAACACTGGATTAACAGCTATAAGAGGAGTTGCCACACTGCCAACTTTTTTGTCATAGAAGGTTGATGTGAAAGAGAATACAACAGGAATTAACATGATATTCGAGGCGATTATTACGAGTTCTGCAGACTCGAATTCAAACCCAAAGAAGGAACAGAAGACGGCTATCAGTGTTATGAAAACATATCTTGGCACGAACCTCTCTTTATTGAGCCAAGGTGGGGTTGCCATGAAATTTGTATTGTCGACTGTAAGGTTTCTTGCAATATAGATATATGCATATTCGTCTAACGCGCGATTTGGAATTTCAATAACTAGTATTTGAATGAAAAAGATGACGAACATTATACCTCCAACTAATACGATGTCAAGATGTTCAAAGAAAGGTTTTTGTGCCGCTTTTGTCTTTTGATCTAATCTGTTGATGTTCTTTCCACGAGAATAACTAAAATAAAGAGGGATAGCGGTTATACTCAATGTAGTGATGAGAAATAGGTAGTTAAACATTAGATCTTGGGCGTTATTACGAATGATCATGATACTGTGGAATATAAACACATTTAACAAAATACTGAAGCCATAACTAATTATAATTCTGTCTAAAAATGATCCTTTTTTTAAAAATAAACGAGTTAATGAATATCCGGGAAAAAATAACAAAAAAAAAGGCAGTAAAAGCCTTGATAGGGATGAACTGGGGTTCAAAAAACTCGGAGTATAACTAATAAAGAGTAGTACAAAGTATAATATGTATCGTTTTTTATGATCTAATGTATTCAGCTGTGATATTAATTTTTTAAATTTGCTTGTTATATCTTTTTGGGACAGTCAGTTCACCTTGGTATCTCTTTTATGTGAATTTTATCTATATTTCAGATTGATGATTCCTAACAATATCGATTTCTTCTATTTCTACGGCTACCAAGCTCCATCAGGACTTTGAGCACTATTTGTTTTCAATTAATGACCCTCAAAATGGATTCCACTAGTAGCAAAGCTGTTAGTGCAATTCCAGCATAATATATGTGAGTTCACAGTAATTAAGTACATTCGACAAAAGTGTAGGTATTGCTTCAAATATACAATTAATCAATGGTTTGCCTCTAATGTTAAGATCGTTTAACTCAACCCTATAACATCATCTAAGCATCCATCCACTCCATTTGAGATCATAATACATCTCATTAAGGCGTTTCATCCAAATATATCAGACTTTTGGAGTCGATTATATCACTATCAATCTTTGTGAGAGCATAAACACTTGGATCTCCTATTGGAGTCACATCTCCCACCATATCTGGGATAGAACCAAGGTCGACCTCCCCTGGAATGAGTAGCACTCCAAGAAGTGGAAATGCAGAGTTATGCACATTCTGTATTTTGTATACAATGGAACCTGAGAAGATCTCCTCACCATAAATTTCTTTTCTCCAAATGTGGCTTAAATAGACTCCTGTGTGAATAGCCGTAATCTTATGTATTAAACCACTTTTCTTTCCGGTTATTTCTAGTAATTTTGAATATTGTCCTCCTGAATCGAACACATTTATTTGAATAGTTCCCTCGAATGTGTCTCGATAATAGAATGTTATGGAACTGTGGATGGAGGAGATGTTTCCATCGATTAAATCGAATTCGGTAGGATCCACTTGGACTTCTATGAAACCAATCGAACCTGACTCTAAATTACGTCCTATCCCCTCCTTAGTCTTCGTCCAACTGCGTGTATCATTCAGTTTAATGATTTGATATGTGTCGAAATCATGAGGACCTCCAAGGAATGCTCCATAATAGTGGATCCTTGTTAAGATCGGCGATGTGGGAAAATAGTTTACATGGAAAATTCGTGTAATGTTATTTTCAAATACTTTCTCAAAGAATGGACTAAATCCAATGATATCAGTTAATCCATGGAGTGGAATGAGTTCATAGAATCCGTTTGCCACTTGGAGTCGATCTAACCAAATGTAATCAATTTTATACATAGCTAAGTAGGTTAGAGCCTCTTGTGCAGTTCGCGCATGGAATATCTTGGGAACATTATGTGCACCAAACCAAAATATCCACAGTGTGTCTCTCTGTGTATAATATGCAACTTCATGTGCTCGTCCACCGAGAATTAACACATTTGGGGGAGTATTTTGTTGAACCCACAGACCTGCTTGCTGATATGCAGCAATTCGGCCTTGGATCATCCTATCCCCAATTCGATCCGAGGCATTTCCAATGGAGATTTCCATAGTGATCAGATATATCAAAGAAAAACATACAAAGGAGAAAAAGAAGTAACTTGTCACCCTTTTTCTTCTGTTTTCTATTGGCAGATTGATTTTCATCCACCGAGTTATATATGGTATCGTTAAGAACTCTTGCATCTGGTGAGTGCCTTGAATAACGAAAATTGCAGAGAATGCCCTTAAAAACAAGAAATAGCGTGGAATAGCAAGTCTGAAGAGGACAATAAATCCTAGAGTAACACTTGAAAGCACGAGGAATTCCGTTAGGTATGTTCTCCTTTTGTTCTTGATCGTATACAAGAGCCCTAGTAATGTTAGGCCACCTATTACGGCACTAGCAATTTCTCCCCATATCGTTAACGGAAATGGGTAAAGCAGCATTTCATATAAAATATCATAAATTGGTTTTTTGTATTCTGGTTGAAATCGCTGTAAATAAGCCGCAGACTCCGAATCAATTGTCCATTTTTCTTTCATGAGGGGAATGGAGAATGGTGGGTACAAAAGGCTCCCAAAAGTCGTAAATTGATATAGGAGAAATGGGAAAGCCAATCCAATTGCGATTATTATTGCTGTCAATACCTGTTTCAGTTTTCGTCTATCCTTCTTTGATTTAAGCTCAGAGCCAACAAGAACAAATCCATAAACTACTAAGCTAAAAGCCGTGAGAATACCTGTCTGTTTGAGACTGCCCAACATTCCCAGCCATAATCCCGCCCAGACCGGAGAGAACCTCCTATTGGAACCCAGCAAATTTTCGAATTCGATAATGGCGAGAATAGTAAAAAAGAAGACCAGAATATCCATATATACAGATACAGAGACAAAAGCGGTCACGGTGTCGGTCGAAAAGAAACCAGCGGTCAAAATCCCAATTTTGGTTCCAAAGTAATTTTTTGCAATTATATAAACCCCTAAAATCGAAAAACTGCTTATTAAGGGGGATAAGAACAAAATACCCATCTCTCCTCCCAACATATACATTATAGCCAACAAAAGGTGATATGCCGGCGGATATGTGACTGGCCAGTAAGATTTTTCACCTTCTACTACTTCAACAACATTAAATGGAGAAAAACTCACGAGACTTTCATTTTTTACAATTTGTTGTGCAATCATTGCATGAAATGGTCCATCGCGCCATATTCCATTCGAAACTGCCATCCATGTCTTTAAAACCACATTTAGGAATAAAATTAGGATTAATATCCAGCCTGAAAAGGTCATTCTGGTCCCTGAGCATAGATCAATGAAACCTATTCGCATTCGGAGGGTCTTCAAAAAAAGGAGGAATCTATATCTATTTCTCCAAAAATGGATTGAGTTTACAATGAATGTGAGCAAAACAATGCTGAGCATTACATTAAGAAATCGGATCGCATAGAAAAGGCCTAAAACGAAAGTCGTAAAGATTGTAACAAGAATGCTCAATCCTATGTTCCTTAGCAGCCAAATAGGTCTTTCAATTTGAGCTTCTTTCTCAAAAACAGACCAAATGGCATATCCGGGAAGGAAGAAGACAAATACAAGGCCATAACTCCAATTCCATAGCGGTATAGTTTGACCAGTAACTCCCAGAAGCAAAATTGAGGTAAGTGAAAAGAGACTGATTAGTAAGTTAAACACTATTTTCTGGCATTCTGACTTTTCAATATCATGGGAATTTTCGGAATATATTCCTTTAGGAGCTTCTCTTAGCATAGTGGATAGGTCCATTCCTCTCTATTGGGAGGCTCATAAGGTTGTTAGACCACTTAAGCGTATATTATTGGGATTTATCCTTATACATGTATATTTCTGATGTCCCATCCTGAAATACTCTTTTAAACGCCGGTCCTGAGAAAAATTCCCTTGAAACATAGGAAATATAGCCATAGGGGAGATTTATGGTGGTGTTGCTGCCAAGAAAGATATATTGTGTTGTAACACTGTTCCGCCTACCGTCTTGCAATAAAGAATTAAGAGGGTACTCGATATTCTCAACTCCAGAATTGACCGAAAAGTTATCAAACAAGACAATAGTCGGTTCTTCTAAATTCCCATGATTTTTTATTCCAAGAATCACTCGCATTCGTGCAGGAAGTGTTGCATGATAATTCTCTGACCAATACTTGCTCACATTAAGGCTTATGTGTGTCCAACTCTGTTTTATTACAGGCGTGATTCGGGAATATACATCTTCTTCTGGCAGCTCAGATTCATCCAAAACATTTGACATCAAAAGCAATGAAATGGATTCATTAATTCCCTCTACCGCACTTTCAATTCGAACAAATGGAACAGCCACACTACTCTCTGTAATTATCTTGACCCAAATAGATGCCGTAATGTTGTTTAGGTCGTTTCGGAAGAAATCTTGACGTCGACTTCGTATCAGGAATTCATGAGAAACTGCTACAGACTTGTCATCGCCACTTGTCAAGTTCAGGCTTTGCTCTCCACTAAAGTAATCAAAAGAAGCAGTAACTGAACCTTTTGAGGAAATATCGTACCACAGGTACGGAAATCCATTTATCCATTGTTCGAAGTCCCCAGGATTGAATGGTGATACAAATGTTTTGATTGCATAATTATGCAAGTAATATGAAAGCCACAATGTTGTTGGATGCAGTGCATGGGCATACAAAATTGTAAATGGTGGTGAACAATGTAAAGCGAGCCAATCTGCGGCTTGTAGGTCGGAAGGCTTGAATCGCACTTCATTTGGTGGTAAAAACTCTATATTCATGGCGAAAGTGCTCCCCACAAGAATCAGGATAAAGATTAGGGTGAATGAGTGGTTTTGTTCGGTGGTGGTTCGGTTTCGTAGCACCCTAACTAATATCTTATAGAAAGCATAGGTGAGGGCAGAAAAAATGACAATGTGCTTTAAATAGCTTAACCCTATTTTTCTGAATAATGAGAATAATTCTGAGCTTGAAGAAGGGATCTCGATCAATATAACTGGGGAAACACCCGGATTAAAGGTCAGAAGGATTAAAATTGGAAAAAATCCGTAGAAAAAGATCTTCTCTATATTTAGTCCGGCTTTGATTCTATTTGCTAGAATATGTTCTATTCTCGGGAACGATTTCATTGCGAAGAAACCTAATGGCACCGAAATTTCTCCCCAAATCCTCTCAACATAGGGATTTTGTGAAAAAACCAATCCTAATCCTGTCAATAAGACAAGCCAAGAGAGGAGAAGACCATCAAAAACTCCTACTGCCTTTTTTAGCCGTTGATTTTTAAATAATTCATAAATCCCAATAAGCGCGAGAAAAAATATAGGGATGATACCAGAAAGAGCATTGATTGTGAAATTTGTTATTCTTTGTTGGAAACTCGTAAGAAAATTCGGTACAGTCTGTGTAACTGAAATTCTAGGCCAATCTTGAAAAGAAGAGGACATTTTCAGTTTGGAGAGAATATAATAAATAAAATCTGTATAAAACCAACCCAAAGAACGCAAGATGAATGCCAAACTTAGAACAAACACAATAAATTCAATGATTAATGTTAAACGCTCCATTATTCGCTTATTTTTCAGTGAAAGCATGTTGATTTCAATTTTAGAAGTGAAAAAGACCCAATTTTTTCGATAAATATTTACACCTACCTGGCCACAGAGAAATAAGATGATCGCACTGGAAAAAATCAACGCCACATGATGCGTTAGAAATGCGGCTGCTAGGGCTATAAGTATCAAAATATACTTACCTCGAATAGAAATAAGTAGTAAGATCAAAAAAAT
>JBHIFL010000097.1:0-13126 GCA_046761065.1 Candidatus Heimdallarchaeota archaeon | reverse complement strand
TTTTGCCACAAGATGGAAAATCTTAGGGGTTTGATAGTGAGTAAATTGTGAGGTGTTTTGATATGGCAGACCGTCCTATTGGAATAATGAACGGTACCTTAATTGATGGAACGGGAAAACCTCCCATTCAGGATAGCTCAGTTGTCATCTTTGGATCCAAGATTATTGAAGTTGGACCTTCAGACGAAGTTGATATCCCAAAGGGTGCTAAGGTCCTAGAAGCTCAAGGAAAGACCATCATACCTGGTTTTATAGATAGTCATACCCATTTCATAATAATGGGAATCCGATCTCTTACAACGCTAAACCTATCTAGAACTAGATCCATTTCTGAGGTCGTGGAACGAGTCAAAGCCAAGTTAACCGAGTTGCCGAAAGGGACTTGGCTCAATGGTCATGGTTTTGATGAAAGCGTCTGGAGTGAGAAAAGATATCCTACAAAGGATGATCTTGATCCTGTATCTCCGGATAATCCTGTTGCACTCACTCCTTTTTACGGGCATTTGGCATCGGTGAATACTCGGGCACTTGAGCTCATTCAGATTAATAAAGAGACCCCTGACCCGCCAGGGGGCAAAATTGATCGAGACCCTGTATCAGGTGAAGCCACAGGTGTGCTGAGAGAGGAAGCGATTAAACTTATTGATGAGGTAAAACCCCCAACTACGCAGGAGGATTCCTTGAATGGTCTACAAAAGGCATGTGAGATTGCTTTGAGATGGGGTTGCACAAGTATCCACGAGTTGGGTTCAGACCCCATCGACATCAGTACCTACCAGACGGCCTGTGAAAATGGAATATTAAAGGTGAGATCTTACGTCATGCCCACAGCGCGTTTTACAGAAAAGATGTTAGACGGATTGGAGGCTCTTGGTGTCAGAACACGATTTGGTAATGAGGTTTTTCGAATCGGTTCAGTAAAGATCTATGTAGATGGTTCCATGGGAGCACGAACCGCGGTCTTTTTTGAACCCTATGCGGATGATCCTTCTACAACTGGGATCTTCAACATTCCTCTCGAGGATCTGGAACAACGGGTGGTGAGGGCACACAAATTAGGGTTACAAGTTGCTATTCACGCTATCGGCGACAGGGGGATCGAAGAGGCCCTCAACGCCATTGAGGCAGCGCTTGGACAGGAGTGGAGGGCGGATCATCGTCACAGGATTGAACACTGTGAAATACTCACAGAGGACCAGATCCACAGGATCAAGCGTTTAGAGATCGTGCCATCGATGCAACCCAATTTTATCGGGGAGTGGGGCCAGCCGGACGGGATGTATGAGCAGCGTCTGGGCCTAGATCGCTTGAGACTCAGCAATCCCTACCGAAAAATGCTTGATGAAGGGATAAAAGTGGCATTCGGCTCCGATTGTGGTTACTGTCCTCCATGGCCCTTCAACCCTCTTTACGGTATCTGGTCTGCTGTTTTTCACCCTATTGAAGAGAGTCGGATCAGTCTAGAGGAAGCTGTTAAGTGCTATACCCTCTATGGCGCTTATGCTTCTTTCGAGGAAGATATCAAAGGATCGATCGAACCAGGGAAGCTCGCTGATATAGCAATCCTATCAGAGGACCTATCTGTCATCCCGCCAGAGCAGATCAAGAACGTAGAGGTCGATCTAACGATGGTGGGTGGGAAGATCCACTGGCAAACACTTCGTTAATACTATCTGAGATTTATACACGTGAAAAAAGATAGAGGTGAGTTGATCCTCTTTTATTAGTAACTTCAAAATTTCTGAAATTTGAGGAGAAGTTAAATGAACTTATCGAAAACTCCGGTTATACTGGACACGGACATTGGTACAGATATTGATGATACATGGGCATTAGGCTTGATGTTAAAATCTCCAGAGTTGGAAGTGAAATTAATAACCACTACGACCGGTGACACTCATTATCGCGCAAAAATTGTTTGTAAGATATTGGACATAGCTGGAAGGACTGATATCCCAGTAGGTATTGGTATCGCCCAAGAGATGGACCTTTTAGCTAAAAGACAGACTGCGTGGATAGAAAATTATAACCTAGATCAATTCCAGGGTAAAGTCCATGAAAATGGTATTGAAGCCATGATTCGGACCATCATGGATTCACCAGATGTGATAAAGCTCATCTGTATTGGCCCACTAACCAATATCAAAGTAGCCCTAGATCAAGAGCCTGATATTGTGAAAAATGCTCATTTCATCGGAATGCAGGGCAGTATTTGTCGAGGTTATAATGGTCATGAGGGGATTACAGCTGAATACAATGTGGTCAAGGATATCCCAGCAGCTCAGAAAGTGCTCTCAGCAAATTGGCGTTCGATCACAATTACCCCATTGGATACTTGTGGTCTCATTCGCTTGCAAAGCCGACGCTACCAAGCTGTGAAGAACTGTCGAAATCCCATTACTGCGGCTGTTATTGAAAATTATCATAAATGGAATAAGCCAGATAAGAATTTTGAGAGGGAAAGTACAGTCCTTTTTGATACGGTGGCCATTTATCTTGCTCTAAGCGAGGAAAATCTAGTAATGAAAGAAATGAAAATCAAGGTTGGCGCTGATGGGAAGATACGAGAAGATAATTCCGGCCGATCAATGAATGTTGCTATCGCTTGGAAAAACCAGAATGCTTTTCTGGATTTCCTTGTAGCTCGATATACGGGATAAATCGAAAAGAAAGAGATAAATTCTTTTTTCTAATTCGATATCATCTACTACTTTATCTATTTGTAAATTATGATTGCATGCTGGACTATTGCGAGTTTAACTTACAAAACTTACAGTTGAGTCAAGTCCATCTGATTTTCAGAGGTATTTAGATATGAGGAAGCCGGCGAAAACAAATAATTTGAAATCTATATCTGAACTTATTTCGTTAACTGAAAAAAGGGCTCTAATTACAGGATCCGCCACAGGCATTGGATGTGCAATTGCATATAGATTTGTTGAAGCAGGTGCTGCGTTAGAACTTGTTGATATAAATGATGAAGGGTTAAAAGTGGTAAAAGAAGAGCTTTCCCAGTTCGATTTAGAAATAAACTTGCACAATGTAGATCTTTCCAAAAAAGAGGATATTGATAGTTTATGGGAGAAGTTGACGAGAAAAGAACTAGATATTCTGGTAAACAATGCGGGAGTATATCCTTTTCAGGACTTCTTAGAAGGTGATGAACCCTTTTTGGAGAAGATATTGGGGATTAATTTGAATTCAGTTTGTTGGATGTGCCAGAATTTTATAAAACGACAATTAAAGACGGGAGGAGTAATAATCAATGTTGGGTCAATTGAGGCGATATTACCATTCGAGAAAGATCTAACCATTATATTATGAGTAAGGCAGGAGTCCTTGCGATCACAAGAGCGTTAGCTAAAGAATATGGCAAATATGGATTTCGAGTTAATGTAATTATACCTGGAGGAATAATAACTCCTGGAGTTAAATACGTTGCAAAAGAAATTTTCAAGCTTAAATTAGGTCGAATAAAATCAGGAATCGAGTTTAAGACAAGATTACTGCTTGGACGATTTGGGCAACCAGATGAAGTAGCCCAGATAGCGTTGGTATTATCTAGTGAATTATCTAGTTATGTCCATGGAGCGTTTATCCCGGTTGGTGGCGGATTCTTATCTGCCTAGAAGAAAATTTGTGTGTTGAATGAATAGCAGGACTATGATCGACATGATTAATAGAAACAAGTTTGAGAAAATAATAAGAGAAATGCCCAAAACGGAACTTCATCTCCATTTGGAAGGAGCCATCCCGTTGGAGACGCTGTATGAGCTCATCCAACATGATGGTGATAATCCATCAATAAAATCGATTGATGATTTGGAAAAAAAACTAACCTATACCGATTTTGCACATTTCATTGATGTATGGACTTGGATGACTACTTTAATCAAAGAAGAAAAAGATTTTCAAGAAATAGCCTATCAAGTACTGCGTAATCTTAACGAACAGAATGTTAAATATGTTGAAGCATTTTATTCTCCAGGAGATTACTGGAGACAGGGTTTATCCGTCCAAAAGATCACAGAATACATGATTAAAGGGAAAGAAAGAGCATACAACGATTTTGGTATTCGAAGCGAATTGATTGTGGATCTCATAAGGAATCATGGACCAGATGTAGGCATGCAACGTTTAGATGAAGTTACTCCCTATTTGGGTAAAGGGGTCATAGGTATTGGTCTTGGAGGATCTGAACAAAAATGCCCAGCACATCCATATGCTTACGTTTACAAAGAAGCGAAACGGCGAGGCTTCAGACTTACCGCCCATGCTGGGGAAGCAGATGGTGCAAACTCGATATGGGCAGCATTAAGAAAATTAGGATGTGAACGGATTGGTCATGGTGTAAGAGCAAAAGAGGATCCACATCTTATCTCGTTTCTTAAGGAACGACAAATTCCATTAGAAATATGTGTAGTTAGCAACGTGAAGACGAAAGTGTGTGAGTCTGTGGAGAGTCATCCTATTAAACAATACTATGAAGATGGACTAATGGTAACTGTGAACTCTGATGATCCCACAATGTTCAATACCACTATTACACAAGAATACCTAATGATCGCGCAGAAACTAAATTTCACAGTAAATGACATCAAACAGCTGACAATAAACGGTATCGAAGCCTCATTCATGTCTGAGAATGACAAAGAAACTATGAAAGCTAAATTTGCTAGGGAATGGCATCAATTAAGAGATGATAAGGGATGATACTATCAAACATGTGAATAAATTGAAATAACAATAATGTAAGTTTATTTCTTATAGGCTTATTTGCTCAAAACACAGCCCTTCAAAGGATATTGGATTAAATGTCTCGATATTTTTTTAATATGTGGTCCATTCCGTATTTCTTTTCATTTTTCGTTAGTTTTGTTATTACATTACTTTTATTTTCAAAGAAACGAGCAGATAAACAGATTCAATTATATATATTTTCTCAATTCTTTGTCGCACTTCTGTCTTTTGCAGCGGCATTAGCTACAAATAGTTTAGATCCAAATATCTGGGTTATTTGGTCCGCTATTAATCTCATCGCATCAACTTGTGCAACTGCAACCACATATCATTTCTCATATATATTTCTGAAAAATAGCTCAATATTTGAGAAGAAGAAACTGGTTGTTATTTATTCAGTACCATTATTTTATATCTCAATTTATTTAATAAACTCTAAATGGATTTATCCCAACGTAGGTGAAACTGAATATTCCCTTTTTGGGCTCTATGGGGGTATTGAAGCTACGTCCTTCAGTTCCCTCCTATTCCTTTTCTTTTACATTTACATAGGATTGATGGCGACTTTAGCCACTATCAACTTCTTTCGGATGTTCAGACAGAATGTAGATCTAGAATTGAGGCGACGTGCTGCATATTTTGTTTTATCGAGCTTAATTCCTGCCATTTTACTAAATCTGACTATCTTTTTATCGTTATTTGTTGAAAAATATCACCCAAAATTAGAATTTACTATTGTATCTCTTTCAATCTCTGGAGCTATAATTGCTTATGGAATTCTGAAGGATAAGCTTTTTGATATTGATGTAATTGTTTCGAAAAGTGTTCAGTATACACTATTGAACATAGGTCTTGCCTGGATCTTTATTTTAAGCAGAGAAACATTGATCTCCCTAATTTCGGATCTCTTATTCAGTGGGAATCAGGTAGCAACTCTATTGGCCGGATTTATTGTGGTTACGGCTCTTGTTCCGATCAAAGGTACCACTTCTAGCCTTACTACTAAATTATTCCCCCATACACGCGTTGACACGCTTCCTACAACCCGCGATCTCGAAATTTATCAAAAGCAACTAGAGTTCGTGTGGACAAGTGATAATATCACTGAACAAGAACGCAAGGAGCGAAAGTTAATGTTAAATGCATTAAGAACCGTTTTGGGAATTTCAATGAAAGATCATGAGTTGATGGAGTGCAAAGTACTTGATAACCGCAAGAAACAATAATTTTCGGAGATCTAGGAGATGTGGCTCCCGTTTATTCCTATTTTTTGGATTAGATGCTCAATAAATTCAAAAATTATCCAAACAGTCTTCCAATTCCTGTAAGTCTTTGATAATAAATTGTCCGCTTTCCGTGCCAGTTCTATCCAAATATAAACTTTTAATGCCTATGCTTTGTGGAGCAATGAAGTCTAATTCCCAATCATCTCCAACGTGTACAAGGGTTTCCGGTTCAATTTTTAATACCTTATAGATCCTTTCATAGAATTGGGGAGTCTTCCTCTCCCGATGATCTAATGACGCGAAAATTTGTTTGAAATAATGCCTGAATGGCTTTATAATAAGTTCAATAATATTTGTTAGACCACCACTAGTAATAATCAACTCATAGTTTTGACTTAAGGTTACTAGCACTGATGATACCTCTGGATAAAATCTCACTTTATCAATATGGTCTCGAAAAACCTCAAGTGGATCTCCATCCAAATTGAAATGTTCAAACCAATATTCAGGTATATACCATCGGATATCGTTGCTTCCAATACGATTATATTCCCTTAAAACATAATTTTGTGCTTCTTCAAAGTTTATGCCTCGTTTGATAGCATAAAGTTGAGGAATCTCTACCTTCCAAACATAGTTCCCATATTGGTCATCAATAAGAGTGCCACCAATATCAAGGGAGACAACTTTTATCATATAATCTTGCTCTTTTGTATTGAATGAAAAATAAAAAACTAAAATACACTTCAAATCTTGGGATAGCAGCAACTACTTAATTATATTTAATTAAATTCGCGGTGATAGTTAAATATTATTTAATTTTCTTTAATATAAAGGTGTAACTTGAATCACTTAGCAAAGTAGAGTACTATGGAGCAGAAGAAGGGAACTATGGCTGTTTATTGTCACATTAAACCCAATAAAGCAGCTTTTTGAGGGGGTTAATGATCAGGATGTGCTCTTAACTTTAGCAAGGCAGAAAATGTACACATTATAATCCTTTACATTAGTCATTATATAGAAAACGCACTATAAGTGTGAAATCTAGCAAGAAAAATAATTTTCGGCTGTGTAATACGTTACAAATCATCGAGTGAGAATGAATGATATGTAAGAGAACTAATTGCTTCAAATTTTATATAGATCTTTTAATTGTTATCAAGTTTTCACCGAAAATAGTTTTACTACTCAGAGGTGTAAATTAAGTTTAAATAGTAATCTTTGCAAATGATTGCACCTTTTTGTATTTTACATGAAGGATGGATTAATCCTTGTTTAAACATGGAGTTGCAATGATTCAACAGACCATCGATTTATTATTTGAAGAAGAAAGCGGTGAAATGTTAATATTAGATGGCATTTTTAATGCTTTGTGGGTCTTGGCGCAAGAATTTCAAGTCCCTCTCACAGAAATTGCTAGAATTATCTTTGAAACACAGGAACGGAAAAAAATCAAGAAAGGAGTGATTGCTGCTCGCTTAATGGAGCTTATACGAGCTTCAAGAGAGGGAAAACCATTATCGGGCGCAATTGAAGATTCCTCCGTCTTCTAATTCAAAAAATGACATTTTTTACTCCTTTAAATGTTATTTTTTCTTGGGCTTCTCAAGAACCAGAAATTTTTGTTCTTTTCTTGTTCCAACTCCATCAATAATTAACCCACCCAGAAATCCAACTGAAGAAAATACTTGTGTTGAAATCTTTAATTCTAAATCTGATTGGGGATAATATTCAAAAATGGCTCTCCCTCCTGGTTTTAAAATTCGAAATATTTCGCTTGCTACCTTGGTATAATTATTTCTTACTTCCTTCTTTGTTTTGGATTTTTCTGCAACAAAATTTAAAGCAGAAATGGAGATGCTACCGTCAAGATAATTACTTTTAATCCCAATATATCTCATATCTGCGATTATCGTTTCAAATCCTTTTTTTTGGGCTAATTTAATCATTTCTTTTGATAAATCCAGACCTATAACAATATGACCTTCGTTTTTTATAATCTCTGTAGACCAGCCAGTCCCACACCCGATATCAAGGATGAAAGCTTTTTTTTCTAAATCAAGAAGTTCTAATGCTCTAGTAGTTGTCGTAGTTTTTATTCGTTTAAGACCTCGTCGTCGCTCATAAACTTGGGCCTTTTCTCCCATATAATCATTTAAAACGGGGATTTTTTTTCGTCCCATTGTTGTTCTCCTATTAATGAATTAGAGATTCTTATATTGTTATTCGAAGAATAGGTTGTATTTTCTTTAATATATATCCAGAGAACACTTGCATTTAAGTAGCATAGTACAGGAAAGTTGTAGCTACGAATTCTTACTGAATCAAAGGATCCGTACAGCCCCTTATAGATATTAGCAAAAATTACATGTTCAATATCAACAAAGGATGTAGGGATTTAAATTTGCAAGAACATGGACTATCAATGATTCGTCAAACAATTGAACTATTGTTTGACGAAGAACGCAGTGAAATGTTAATGTTAGACGGTCTTTTTAACGCTCTTTGGAGTCTAGCCCAAGGATTTCAGGTTTCCCCAGACGAAATTGCAAAAATTATCTTTGAAACCCAAGAACGGAAAAAATTCAGGAAGGGAGTGATTGTCGCACGCCTACTGGAGCTTTTGCGTCATTTAAGAGAAGGTAAACCTTTACCTAGTGTTATTGACGAATTACCTGTGATATAATTCAATTTTACTCATTTATTGATTCTTAATTGATATTTTGTATACATAGCTAATAGCGTGCTACATAGTGATCATAGTAAGACTCAAAATTCAATAATAACTAATGAATTTTGGTGGGATTGGTGCCAAGAAACTCTCCAAAGAAAATAGTTAAAATGGATGGATCTTCGCAAACCTTTGAAAAACAAAAAATAGTCAACTCACTTCTAAATGTTGGCGTTCCTGAAGATATGGCCTTTGAAATAGCTGAAAAAATCAGCGCACAGATAGAAGAAAGAACGACTACACGCGAGATAAGAGCTTTCCTTCTGGAAGAATTACGGAAAAGAAATGAGGAATGGTATGATAATTATATCTACTTTGATCGTATTGTGAAGAAAAGAGTAACATATGAGAAAGGAAAATTTGTAGAAATTAAGAAAGGTAACTTGTACTTGGGGCGTGAAGTTCAAGATATCGGCCAAAAGGGGCTTAGCGATCTTAACGAAATTCAGGCAATTTTGAATGAGCTTGAAGAAGACTTAGTTCAAGGAATGCCTGAAAGAAAAATCAATAGCCGCACATGGATCCTTTATATGGCAATTTTAAAATCGAAGAAGATGAAAAACGAAGACATAGAGAAGGCAATTAAATTACTAAATGAGTTTAGAAAAAAACGTGGTTGGAAACCGTATAAGCCAAAGAAACCAGTATAACAGCTTATTATTGACTTTTTACATACCTTCCAATTTTTAATTTAACCTAAAGTTACAGACCAATGCCAGAAGTAGTTCTTTCAATTCCTTAAATAATAGAAATTTTACCTGAATTGAGTGATACCCCACTGTATTTTTTTTCAGTCGCCTGATTTTTAGAAATAGTGAGTTATATTTTTATTAGTTTATTAAAACTTCTCTCTTAAGGTGTCTTGTATGCGAATTCTGGTGTTAGGTATCGGAAAAATAGGTACTACTTTGCTCAAAGAATTAACGCGAAGTGAGGAGGTATCAGAACTCGTTGCAGCGGATAGAAATGTCAAATGGGTGCAGCAGGTTATAAAGGAACTCGGGAGCGACAAAATCCAAGCGGAGCAAATCGATGCTGAAAATCACGTCCAACTTGTCAATCTTATGCGGAAGGATTTTGACGTGGTTGCAAGCGCTCTCTTAAGAGAGCATCAAGTTGGAGCAACAGCATCGGCCATTGAGGCAGGTGTCCCATTTACAGACATCGGGAACCCTTCCCAGGTATTTGAGCTTGATGAAGCGGCGAAGGATGCAGGGGTTACGGTTATTCCCTCGTTTGGTTTTGACGTGGGAATTGATCTATTCTGTAAAGGAAAAGGGGTAAGCCAACTGGATAACGTTAAATCAATCCATATGTACGCAGGTGGGTTTCCTCAAAAAAACACGCCAGCGTACAACAATTTATTACGCTATAAAGTTTCTTGGGCCTGGTTTAGGGCAATGAAGTCATATCTGGGGAAAACTAAAATTATTCGAGATGGAAAAATTGTTGACGTCGATAGATTGGGCGGTCCTGGAAATCCAGAGCTTATACGATTTCCTGAACCCATTGGTGAGTGCGAAGCATTCTATACCGGCGCTCCATTTGACCTGATCGAACAGCTCAACTTAAGTGACGTAACAGACGCGTGGGATAAAACGGTACGGTGGCCTGGCCACTGTGATCTCTGGAAAAAACTAATTGATTTGAATCTAACTAGTTTTAAGCCGTTAAAGATCTCATTTAAGGTTAAACCACCTAAGGAGGGACATGTATTTGATGAAGTCACATATCTCGACGATGGATATGAGATTAGTCCATTTGAATTTCTAGTCGCGATAGGCGAAAGGTATTGGAGATATGAAAAAGGCGAAGGAGATGCTTGTGTCTTGAGAGTTGAAGTGAGTGGTGAGACAAACGGAAAACAAACAATGTATACCTATGAAATGATCGATTTTTATGATCCCGAAGATAATGTAACAGCAATGGGACGAACTACCGCCTTTCCTTGTGCAATAGTAAGTCAGATGCTTGCTCGGGGGGAGTTCAAGGAGAAAGGGGTGATTCATGTGGGAAAGGTTGGAGGTAACAAAGACCTTGCAGAACGTATCTTAGAGGAATTAGCCAAAAGAAACATTCGCATTCGAGAAAGCGTAAGTAGAGTCCTTTAATCAGTTAAAATATCTATTCAATCCAAGAGCGTTTCTAAAATAAGATGGAGTAAGCCGCTCAAAGAGGATAAGTTTAACCAGCACCATATCTATCATATCTGCATAACCAATAAAAAAGAGAAGCGGTGCTTTAAAAACATTTATTTTAAAATGATAAGAGCTTTTGCTTTTTATAAAGAAATAATTGATTTTCTAATATTTGGCAATTACCAGTAGAATTTTTGCTCAATCTAGCTGTATCCTAAGACGTTTCTGATTAAATTATGTAAGTTACGGTATTGTAGTATCTTGTGATGCTGTTTTCATCAATTTTCCTAGGTCTAATTTCGTGCATGCTAGTCGTGTAGAATATGCGAACAAAGATAATCCATGAGTTTTCCGCCGATTGATAGGTCTGAAAAGTTCAATCAGTTCTTGATCTGTCGCCTCTTCGATGAAAACTATAGGGTTTAGTTTTATGTTAGCCCTTTGTATCAATTGGATCGCGCGATTGATCTCAATTGAGACCACCTCCGGTGGAAGTCCGTCCTTTTGAAGTAAATCAAGTTCTTTCGGAAAATTTAGATCTTTTTGCCAAAAAACCCTATATAATGCATCGAGTATTTCTGGTTTTTCTCGGTTGGATGGTAATGCTAGAATCAAGCTGGCTAATTCGTGATTTATACAAGCTGGCCCCTTCCCTCGATGATATACCATTGGTTGTATTAAATCGACATGAGCGGCTATTTTCTGATAATCCTGCCCTACCAGTGGAGCCAAACTTGGGGTGAACAGGGCGACACCCAGGTCTAGGTCCATTCCCAAATCCTGTATTTTTTGCCTTACAGCTTGTAGATGTGTCTCAATGGTCTGGCACTTAAAGATAATCCAGTTGAATGCAGCTCGGTGGCTAACTAAAAGATGTAACATATCTATTGGAGTCATAATGCTATAAACAGACTTACCTCCATCTTTTAAAATATTTTTAAGCTCTTTTTTTATCTCCGTAAGATCTAAAGCGTATTCTCTGGCCGCGTTGTGGCAATACTTGCAAAAACAAGAAAGAAATGTGTTTAATCCATTTGCAGGGGAAGGGAATCTTATCCCATCAAGGATGATCCCATCGATATCAAGGTTGCTTGCGTCTGTTTCGATCCATTTAAGGCTTTGATTCTTGATCTCTGGATTATTGGGGCACCCTGAGTCGGCCCACAAAAGTGTGTCACCATAAATATTTTGGATTCCGTATTTATTAGATGATTCAGGAGCTTTAAAGGTCCAAATATGGACGTAGACGTTTAAACCTGCTTTTTTTGCATTATTGACATAAGTTTCCTTAGGAGCAGTAAATATTGTATTAAGGTTAAACTGTATCAGGTCAGCAACCGCCTTTTTCGTTCCAGGGGCATAGATGCCAAAGATTTTTTTCGCAGTCATTTATTTCCCTCAAAGACGGAAATTTTACTTTAAATCAAAGAAACCCATTAAATGATTCTTTGTATAATAATCTATATCTATAATGGCCTTATGTGAAAATTATGAACATGTTTTTAAAACTACTAGGGCATTATTGGATTGAAACGTTGATTTATTAAAAAAAGGAATTTTTACTGAAATTCTTGAGCGTGCGAAAAAATATAAAGCAATTAAATAGGAATACTTTTCGGGATTTAAATGATAGACCTCCTAATAACAAATGGAAAAGTGGTTTTCCCAGATACTTCTATTAATACAAGCATTGCAATTGATAATGGAAAAATAGTGGGAATCGGATCATCTGCAACCATTCCTAAGGCAGAAAGGGTAATTGATGCAAATGAAAAATTTGTACTGCCAGGACTTATTGATCCACATGTCCATTTTTACACTCATTTCATGGGTGCTGTCTCTTTGGATACCTGGGAAACAGGGACAATGGCAGCTGCCTCTGGAGGAGTGACTACGGTTATTGATTTCGCAATGCAAAAGAAAGGCAGCCTTCCAATGGAAGCTATTAAAGCTCGAAGAGAAGAGGCAGATGGTAATGCTGTTATTGATTACTCAGTGCATTCTGGTATTACTGATCCTACACCCGATACAATAGAGCAACTCCCGGAAATAATTAAGTACGGTATTCCATCCTTTAAAATATTCATGGTTTATAGAAAGGAAGGATGGATAGTTGATGATGGTGCACTGCTGGCAATTTTTGAGAAAATAAAGCCATATCGAGGACTTGTAGGAGTACACGCCGAGAATGTGTCGATAATTGAATATTTAGTCGCTAAGGCTCTAAGGGAAGGAAACAAAAGCGCGATCTACCATGCGCTCACTCGACCTCCTAAATCTGAGTCTGAAGC
>JBHIFL010000096.1:0-13480 GCA_046761065.1 Candidatus Heimdallarchaeota archaeon | reverse complement strand
GATTAAGCCTATAATAAACGCAATAATCGCTCCAATCAAGACTTGGTGGGCTGTTAAGTCGCCGGTGACAATAGGACGATCAAAACGTCGATTCTTTCTATCGACCTCAACATCGAAGTAATCATTTAAAGCAAAACCCCCAGCAATAAGGAAAATAGCTGCAAGAGCGGCTTGAAGGAGACGAAATCGATTCAAAAACGTGTTCTCAATTCTTGTTGTGATAATACCCCCAACAACAACTCCAATACTTCCAATTAGACTATGCTCCACACGTATAAGTCGAAAAACAGCCTGAATTTTAGAGGCAAAATTCAAATACTGTTCCTCCATAATATCCGCGGTAAAAGGATGAAGAATTTAATCATGTTGTTAGGATTATAAATTAGTTTGAGAAAGATCTCAGATATTCTTTAATAAATCTTACATATTGGAGATATCACCTCAAAATAATAAACATTAAGGATAAAAAAGGTGTCCACGACAATGAAAAAGTTGGTACGGTGGAATTTCTCCCTTGACCCGAATTGTATTAACTGCAGACCACACATTAATGACAGAATTTAGAAATAACTCCTTATTTTCATTTCTTTCGAGTATGCCAACGCGATTCATTCCAGAACTACTCTATGATCAAATTTTCGCCCCTCTGGTGCCCCATAACAATGGGATAGCAACATATGCTCAATATAGTCTCCGAAAAGTTGAAGCCACCCTCTTACAAGAGTTCGGTCGCTCCGAGGTTGTGATAGCTCATCCTAAACATATTGACAAATTTATTGGATCTGACACAGAGATTTTAGGGATTAATACAATGGATCCTCTAGGACTAGGACCAATCCCAGCTTCATTTCATATCTTTTCTGATTCGATTCCCCATACCCAAAAAAAATTCGAACGAATGATTAACAAACTCCCTAGAGGGAAGCATAAAATCATCATAGGTGGAGCTGGTTCATGGCAATTCATGAGTCGAGAAAAAAGGGAACGTTATGGTATTGATCATGTCATCTTAGGCGAATTTGAAAAGTCGGGAATTGAAATCTTCACTAAAATCATGAATGGAACAGCTGACTCCATCATGCGGGGCAGACCTCCCCAAGTAGATGAGATCCCATTAATAAAAGGACCTAGTATTAATAGTTTAATAGAAATCGCTCGGGGCTGTGGTCGGAGGTGTCATTTCTGCGATTCTACTCATCGTCGAATGAGGAACATTTCACAGGAGCAAATTGTAGGGGAGGCCGAAATCAATGCAGCGAGTGGAAAGCGTTCAACTTGGCTTTTATCAGAGGATATTTTCCTCTATCAATGTAACTCCAAAAACTTTCAACCTAACAGAGAAGCTCTTGTTGAGCTTTATCAAGCACTTATGGCAATTGATGGAGTTGATAATATCCTTGCAACTCATGGCTCCTTGGCTCCGGTAGCGGCTGATCCTAAAATGGTAGAAGAGCTTACTGCAATTGTAGAGAGAAAATATAAAGGAATGCAAGGCCTCCAACCTGGAATTGAAACGGGTTCTTCACGGTTGATAGAAAAAAATATGTCAAATAAAACCCTTCCTTTTGCTCCTGACGAGTGGCATGATGTGGTTATCGATGCAATTCGAATCCTCAATAAGAACAACTGGTTTCCTTGGTGTACATTAATACTTGGCCTCCCAGGTGAAGAGAAAGAGGATATTGAAGAAACAATAGCACTTGTTGATGCACTCTCTGGTTCCTACTCCACAATTACTCCTACATTTTTTGTACCAATGGGCTCCGCTAAAACGGAACATCGTTTTAATATGAGAGATTTGACTGAAAAACATTGGGAGCTTATCTACAAGTGTTGGAAACACTCTTCTCAAGTTGAGAATCAAGGATGTTATCTAAACGCTCCACAAATAAATATTATCACTAAACTAGCTTTAATGCTTACTATGAAGATCGGATCACGAGCAGTCTTGAGAAGAATAAAACACACACAACAACAATTGATGTCTAGAACACCGCCATCATGACCTTGGGTTCTATTTATATTGAGCAATACTATGAATAAAACCCTAAAGAAAACAGAAGAAAAAAAGAAGAATTTTACTAAAGTAAACACCTAATCATCGCTGATAGAAAATGATTACCTGCATTGCGGAGTCTTCTAGGTAAATTGATCCTGATCCTATGTAAACTCCCATCAAGAGCCAATTACTCCTCCAAGAAATGCCAATGAACCAAGGATGAAAGCAATGAGCGTTCTATTTCTGGCTTTTCTTGCAGTCGCATAAGATTGATCACTCAATAAAGGTATACACGTTCCAATCAGCAAGAGATTTGTGATAGAAACAAACAATAAATAGATCAGACTTCTATTGAAGGAATAGTAATAGGGTAATGGTGTCAATATAATGGCACTAAAGAGTAATAAAATAGCCAGATATGCAGCTTTTTTTGTTCCATAAGTTCGTGCAACGGTTCTCACATTCCTTATTCTGTCTCCCTTGATATCCATGATCCCCTTTAATATTTCACGTCCGAAACCAGCTACAAACGCGATTAAAGACAGGGATCCGACAGCGATCCATGTTTGGAAACTTTTAGGAAAGAATAGCATACTGCCATAAAACCAAGGAGCTGCGTATGTAGTTGCAACATAGATATTTCCAATTAACCCAAATTCTTTTAATTTGAAATCATACAGGATAGCGAGTACTAACCAAATTGTCGCTATCACGAAAGAAAACAGACCAAGGAAAATAGCTATTATTATTCCAAGGCAGATCCATACAATTGAGCTAAGTATGACTTGATTTTTAGTAAGCTCTCCAGTAACAAGTGGGCGATCAAATCGTTTATTCAATTTATCAACCTCAACATCGGCAAGATCATTTAACGCAAAACCTGCAGCAATAAGGAGAACTGCTACTAAAATGCCAGCCAATAAGCGTTCAAAGTTCATCGGTGCTTTTTCGAGTTCTGTTGTTATTATAGCTCCTACAATCACTCCAATTCCCCCAATAATACTATGTTCGAATCTTGTAAGGCGAATAATCACCCAAAGTCTAGATGGGATACTCAATTCGATCACCGGAGGAGCATGATCTTAAATATTCTTATAAATATATCAACTTAACCGACAAGAGCAAAAAGATATTATTGCATGTGCTAAAACAATGTGAGTGAGAATTTGAGTAGATGATCATCAAATGTCTGATACATATATACGTAAGATAACGATGATTGGGGAACCCGCTGTCGGAAAGACGAGTTTAAGTCGTCGGTTCGTCACTGGTAAATTTGAGGCCGATTATCTATCAACAATTGGAGTCGATGTGTATCGCAAAGACATGAAAATTGATGATAAAGCTTTTGTCTTTCAGATCTGGGACTTGGGAGGGCAAGAAAAATATGAAAAGGTCCGGCAAAATTTTTACAAGGGTGCTACTGGAGCAATTCTTGTCTTTGATTTATTACGGCCTGTGACATTCGCGAAACTCGATTATTGGATAGATGAAATGAAAAGAAATGCTGGAACAATCCCTTTTGCCATTTGCGGGAATAAAATTGACTTAATAACGAGAAAAAAACGAAAAATTTCAAAAGCACGTGCAGAAAAATTTGCGAAAACAATGAAAGCTCCGTATTTTGAAACTAGTGCAAAAACGGGAGAAAGTGTCCAACCCGCCTTTCTATGGATCAGTCAGCAAAATCCCTCAAAAGACTGATAAATCTTGAATAGGCCATTTTTGAAATTCATTTAACCGACCTAGCTACTTTCAATGACAATCATGGTAAGAGTCGAACGAACTTTTTCCAACTGCCTTATTTTTGTCATAATTACATTCTTTAACGTATCCATGTTATCGCTTTGGATCTTTGCAATGAGATCATAAACCCCGTAGACCAAATCTCAGCCTGAGATAGAGCTTCTACTTCAGTATGCTTCTTGGACTCCAGGGATATTCATCAATTCTTCTAGAACCGCATCTTCTGACCCAATCTCTGTGTTTAGTAAGACAAACGCCATTGGCATGAAAATAACCTCCACGTTAATGAGCCTATAGTATATTCATTTATGAATCTTCCGCTTATCTCTAGATAGATTTACATTTCAATGTTCGTAATTATCTACGCTAACTTTCTGTCACTGCCCTTTATTTTCCCTATTGAAGTTATTAAAATCTCTTTTAAAACATACATCCTTCCTTCATTTGAATTAAACTCAACAATTTATTGTTCGTATAAAAAATGAGTGACTTTTAATGCTTACATTCTACAGTTCAGCGTTTTTGATCAAGGATTAATATCATATTATATTATATATAATAGTCATAAAATGAATGAATACTTTTCATTAAATTATCCAAATTCTCATTATTATAGATATAAATGAAATTTCCAGCATATTTCGAACAGTAGGCCTGAAAAAGTTCGACATGTAAGGAATAGAGCGGGTAGGGTTACACCTAGTAAGTGTACTCTTAGAATCAATGAAATTTAATTTCAATATGAATTTTTCACATTTCAAACAATTATATAAACGATTCTACAGTTTACACGTTCTATGCTATCCTGAAACCATGGGAAACTATCTCAAACTTTCTTAATTGAGTATTTTTAAATCCAATAAGTCACTCATCTTATCCATATGTAGCATCACGCTTATATTGCAGAGTTGTTGATCACCTAAAATGGAGTAAAAAAAGTTGAGTAAGCCCAAAAGGTATTGGGAGCAGAGTATTACCAAGAGTGGTGTATCGATCTTAGATGTGTTATTGCCTCATGGAATTCCCCGAAATAGTTTTGTGATGCTGGGGGGTGAGGCTGGAACTGGAAAAAGTGCGATCGTCACTGAACTGGCTTATAGAACACTCAAAGAAAAAGAAGAACCTGTAATCTATGTAATAGACGAAAACTCTCCCTTATCCTTGTACCATCGTTTTTTAGGAATGGGATGGGATATTGAACCCTTTATTGAAACAAAATCTATCCGAATCATTGATGCATTCACTGCTCTGGTCGAGGAAACAGCTTTTGATAAGGATCAAAGTCAATATATCCAATTATCAGACATCAATGCTAAAATCCATAAAAGGTTGGATACTATCACAACTCAAATAAGAGATCCAAGCAATATAGAACTCTTATTAGATTATGTATATCGTTGGTTGAACAAACTAAATATGATCAACCAAGGGATTATCATTTTTGATTCATTAACTGAACTCTATTCGCGTGTGGGGGCACGATTGTTTAACAATCTCAAAAATATCAGAGCTATAGCTTGCTCAATTCGGTTCGTTCCAGTCTGGGGGGTTGCCCATTTTGGGATCTCCAATGAGTTTCCCTCTGGATTTGATTATCTCTCAGACGGTCTAATTGATTTACGTTTTGAGAAATCATTGATGGAATCGGGCATTTTGGTCAAACAATTGCGGGTTAGACGAATGTCAGGAGTCAAGAGTTATCCGATTTGGGTGTCATTCCGCATCGAATCCCAAAAAGGATGCGTTACAACAGCAAGATTGATTGAAGATTTGAAGGCAGAAATTGGGGAACTTGATTCAAAACTTGCACAACTCAGTGTGGGGACTAAAATGCAAACCCAGGGAACTGAGTCTGTTCCACAAGATCACACCTAATTCGAAGAGAAGCATGGGGCTCTTTAAACAGATAAAATATAAGATAAAGTTGGCTCAAACCATTTGACTAATAAATAGGGTTCAAGGTGTATTTTGAATGAATTCCTCACGTATGCCCTCATATAAAGCAACCTTTAAAGAACGAACCATCTGGGCTGAGATAAAGGAAGAATTCAAGCAGTTACTTCAACGGCATGAGATAAGATACACTGACACTGTTGAAGTGCCAATTTTTACAGTAGAATATGTACGGAGGACAGATAAAGCAGTAAAAATAATTATTCAATGGCCACCAGAAGGAAATCTCATTGTACAAGTCCACACCGATCCCTTACTACTAACCAAAGACAAAGAACTGCAACAAACACATGCAGAGATCTTCGAATTTTTACAAATCTGGGGCGCAAAGTTCGAAGAATTATTACCCCCATAATACATCATCTATTTATTGACAAATTGTAAGAATCACGAACCAAGCACTTGTGGTTTTAATATTTTTTCCAGATTTTCTAAAGGGTTAAAAATTAAATAAAACTCCTAAAATGTTCCCAAACGCGGTTAAAGGCACAGGGGGAATAAAGGGAGTGAAATTACACCTAAAATGATTCCAAGACATTTTTAAGGAGAGATGATCTCAGATTGCTGAATTTTCACAACCCTTAAATCTTTAAATATTTGGTGGTACAATTCCTTCTACTAAATATCATAAATTTTTTCATCATCAAGGTGAAAATAATGACTATACGACTTCCTGTAGTTGCAGGCCAATTTTATGAAGGCGATGAAGAACACCTTAAACGAGAGATAGAACATAGTTTTTTGCATAAATTGGGGCCTGGGAAACTTCCAGATCAAAAAGGAACAAAGAGATTATTAAAAGCTGTTGTCAGTCCTCACGCTGGGTATATATACAGTGGACCTGTGGCCGCATTTACCTTTTCAGAAATTTTCAAAGACGGTGAACCAGAAGTCTTTGTGGTTCTAGGACCAAACCATCATCTGACTGGAGAAACAATTGCTGTTTGGAGTCGTGGAAGCTGGAAAACACCACTTGGAGAGGTTATGATTGATGAAAGGGTTGCAGATGCCATTATTAATCAAAGTCGCTATGCAGAAGCAGATGAACACGCGCATCAGCATGAACATTCCATAGAAGTCCAGCTACCCTTTCTCCAATTTCTCTTCCCCCACGCTAAAATTGTACCGATCTCCATGAAAGCTGGCTCACTAACCAAGCATCAAGTTGAAGAAACTTGGAAACGAAGTACCGAAGTTGGTAGGGCGGTTGCTGGAGCTTTAGACAAAATTGGAATTGATGGAATGGTCATTGCCTCCTCGGACTTTACTCATTTTGAATCCGCTAGAAGTGCCCAAAGCAAAGATCACGAGGCTATTGAAAAGATACTAGCCCTAGATGATGAAGGGTTCGTCCAAACCGTTTATAATCGAAACGCTTCGATCTGTGGTTATGCTCCAATTGTGGCAAGTATAGTATTTGCTAAAGAAAAGGGAGCTAAATCTGGGAAATTGCTAAAATACGCGACTTCAGGGGATGTCACGGGAGATTTCGGGCACGTTGTAGCATATAGCTCTATTATCTTTCAATAAATGTAAAGATATTAACAATAATTTTCTCCATTCTGATGGAGGCTCTACTGTGAAGCTTGGTGTAAGCAGTAAAAAACCAGTCATTAAACAATTATGTACAATACCAAGTGAAACTAGAGCTCTCCTGATTAAACGCCTTAACCCGACTTCACGGTTTAATTATAATCCATCGGAAATGCTAGCATTAACAAAAGCCGCGGGATATAGAGTAGTCGAAACAATAATTCAAAAAACTTGGCCTAGGTCTCCTTATGTCATAGGTAAAGGGAAAGTCCAAGAATTAAAAGAGCTTATAGATGAGAAAAACATCGATGTGGTAATCTTCGATGATCACTTAAACCCCTCAAGCTTTTTTCATCTCGAGCAAATGCTTAGTCGACCAGTGGTAGACAGATATCATCTCATCTTGAAGATTTTTGAGTGCCACTCACATGATCGAGTTTCCCGGCTACAAATAGAACTAGCCCGTTTACGCTATGAAATGCCCCGATACGCGGAATTTGTAAAGCGTAAGTTATCAGGGACCGAACATCCTGGTTTTCTTGGTAGTGGAACCCCGAAGGTCGCCGATTATGAAAGGATGATCAAACGAAGAATTGTGAAAGTGAAAGAAAAATTGGAAAAAATCCGACAAGAAAGACAAACTAGGAGGAAACGGAGGGAAAGGCAGGGATTCAAAATCATCTCTCTTGTTGGTTATTACAACGCTGGAAAATCAAGTCTCCACCGAACTCTAACAGGAAGCAATGCAAGAGTCTCAGCTGAGCCATTCTCGACTCTTGCAACAAAAATTCGCCGTGTCGATGAACAAATTTTGGTCAATGATACAGTCGGTTTCATAGAAAATCTCCCCCTAGAGTTTATGGAGGCCTTCCGGTCGACCCTAGAAGAGGTCTCCTCCTCTGATTTGATCCTGTTAATTCTTGATGTTTCTGATGGGCTTGAACAAATTGTATCTAAGTTAAACACCTGTCGAAGCATCCTGGCAGAGTTAAGCGCCCCTAACGCAATAATTCATGTACTTTGCAAGGTTGACTTGATCAAGGATGATATCGAAAAGGAGTACACTCTGGAGGAGTTATTTAAAGAGGAGAAACATATTTTTGTGTCTAATGTCACATTGGAGGGCACTGCCATTTTGAAGGATATGATAAAAAAATCCCTACTGAAAAATAATGGGAATTACGACGAGCATGAACCAACTTCTCTCCAGAAAATTCTTTGATCTCATTAAAAAGCTTGATTGGGTAATGAATATGGACAATTTTTAAAATTCTTTGTGTCAATTCAATTGACAATTAGAAGAAAAAGTCTTTTATATATTCTATGGGATAACAGCAAACGTACCTTTAAGTATTAGAAACATTTCCCAACAAGCACTTATGTGCTTGTCTATATAAGGAGAGAATATAAAAATGCGATTCTTGGTTATTGGACTATTGTTCACTGGTATAGGATTAGCAGTTCTAGGCATTGCTGTGTTCATTCCATTCCTTCTTACTGAAGTCGAACCTTCAGATTTAATCCCAGTCTATATTGGAGCTATCGGTATATTTGCAATTGTGTTCATCAGTGCGTTTTTCACCACCTTTACAGAGATCGGCGGTTACACTCATCCCGACGATATGCTCTTTTCCAATATCTTTGCCTTTCTCTATGCTGTCTGTGCTGTATTGTCAGGTGGTGTCTTCTTTCCGGCTCATGAGCGCCTCCTCTTTGACCTCGCTTCAATGATTATTGTTGCCTACGGGTTCCTTATACTCCTTACAGTTCTTGGTCCCCGCTTGGGCGTGGGTTCCTTGGCTGAAGAAGAGCTGGAACGTGGGAAACAAAGTATCTCCCGCTATATGCTTTTCTCTTTAATTATCGGAGGCATCATTGGACTCATTAACATGGGTTTCGGTATGGTCTATACCGAATTAGGCTTTAATTGGGCTGCAATTGGTCTTATTGTGATCACTGCAATTGTCGTAGTATTTATGGGCTTTTTCTTCCGTACACAATATGCAATAGTCGAAGAATGAACAATAACTTAATACAAATCGACTAGATTACAAAGACTCGAATGATCTAACTTCGATACTCAAGCCATTTTAAAAACGATGGGCATTTAGTTATACCAAGACAAATATTCGATGGCAGACAATTGTCTATCTTTTTCCACTTCCATTCCAGTGATCGTATTAAGTACAAATCAAGTCCACAATTCCAAGTATGACAATTTAGATCATACATTTTTTCCAATCTACACTACTATTTTTTAAAATTATATAATAAAATCTATCAATTTTTTGAAAAAAAACAAAAAGTGTAGGGTGAGTAGTTATAGATGTGTTGAAGAAGCGAACTTATTTTTTAGGAATTTTTCTTCATAATAGTTGGAGGTTTGATTTTTTTATATGCCTAACCAAGAAATTGCATAATTCGGTTCATAACCGAAGGACGTTTGAACACGTGGACTGTTGTTGAAATCGAAGGAGGTATTTTAGCTTTAATTGGAATAATCATCATTATTTTTGGCTTGAGAAAAAGGTAAGATTATTTCAATTAAGGAATAAAAAATATACAGCAAAAATCACAATCTCTAAATTTGTCTATTGTACAAACTCACATGTAACTCCTTTGATACGTTCATTAAGATATTCGAAAATATTTGGCCAAGTCACCTTGTTTACCTCGAGTTCCATTTCCGATAGTAGGCAATTTCCTTTCTTTTTCTGTTTCCATTCCAGTAACGTCATTTAAATATAAGTTTAACTGGCCATACTGATTATCCGAACCTGGAAAGATCTGATATTTTCCAAAGCGCATTGCGTAGATCGCTTTGGCGATTTGCTCATTTGTTATTTCTTGTAATTCTGTATAGCTGGCTTGTAATGTGACTGCATATTCTGATCCAAATCTTTTGATCATTTTGACAAACATCTGATTTACTTTTTTGCTGTTTAACGTGGTAATATTAAGTGCTAAAGCCAATAAATTATGAAGTGGTACAAGGAATATAAATCCTGGGGATCCAGATGGCCGAATTGGACTTTGTCGATCTGCTAATTCTTCAACACGTTGATCAACACCGATTGTAAGTTTTTTACCACATACTGGGCAGTGATTCGCGAGTTGTAAAGCTTCGGTAGGAGCAAGGCAAACTGCACATTTCCGGTGGCCAGTCCAATGATACTTGCCGAGGGGTGGAGGAAACTCGATAGTTTGCTTAAATTTTCCGTTGGAAGGATGCTGGATAGCCTCAACCAATTCCTCATAAGTGATCCGCGGAAGTTCGAATTGATTTGCTTCTCTTCCAAGCCGCCAAGGAGATGGACTGTGCGCATCACTGTTGCTGACTAGAACAAACTTATCGAGTGAGGAGACTCTCCAATTCATTAAAGGATCCGAAGAAAGGCCTGTTTCAAGGGCATCTATTTTATTCAATTGATTGCCGTAGCAATCTTTAGGGTTATTAAATCCAGAGTTGGCGCCAAACAGGGAGAAGTGTGGCGTCCATATGTGGGCCGCAAAGATCAAATTGGCTTGGTCAATTTCTTTTACAATTTCTACAAGTTCAGCTGCAGACACATGTAACGAAGGTCTACCCAGTCGCTCAAGCTTCCCAAACCGTTGTAACTCTTCCGTTAGTTGGTTAGTAATTTCCAACGATCGGGCTAAGAGGACATGATGGATCTGTTTTTTTCGTTTTTCACCTTCAATTGGCGAATCGAAGGTACAATTTACTTCAGTTCCGAGGATAAATCGTGTTCTTTTTACCTTTGATTTGTCTTTATCAGCAATATAGCGATCTTTCAACTTGAACAAGCCTGAACTTTCAGAATATTCGAGCTTTTCCTTAATCTCTTTTGTCCATTCTGGTTGTGTGAAATCACTGGTTGTAACGATATCTACGCCTTTTAATGCGGCATTGAGCGCTAGATTTTCAAAATTCATGTTCCTCGAGCTTCCTCCGCTCTTTGGTCCATGGATATGTAAATCAGCGATCACTTGCATGGTAGTTCACCTGATACATGCCTATCACATCTAGATCGCTATGTCCCATCGTTCTGCATATTTTTTAACAACCCCATTAACTAGTTCGATAGCAAATCCCAAATAACTGTGGGGATCTAACCATCTTTCGATTTCTTGTGCCAAAAGACACTCCTGAAGCGTTTCATACTGGAGTAACACCTCCTGAAAGGACTTTTTTTCTATGAAACTCTTCTTTGCTACTTCTTGTACAATTCGATGCGCTTCTTGCCGCCCCATTCCTTTTTTTACAAGCTCAAGCATTACTTTTTCAGCCATGATTTGCCCATTTGTGAGTTGTAAGTTTTTCTTGATCTTTTCGTAGTTTAGAGATAAGTTTTTTAGTACCTCTTTTAATTGGACAAGGACATAATCCAATAAAACAAAGTTCTCAGGAATTACAATCCGTTCAGCAGCAGAATTCGTCAGATCTCTTTCATGCTCTAAGGAAACATTTTCCAATGCGACAAATACATTAGATTTGATTACACGCGAAATGCTGCAGAGTTGTTCGCTTTGGATCGGATTACGTTTCTGTGGCATCGTCGAACTACCGACTTGCTCTTTTTCAAACGGTTCAAAAAGCTCTGCAATTTCTGTTCGTTGTAAATTTCGTATTTCCTTAGCAATTTTATCCACTGTCGCTGCAATCAACGCTTGGAGTGCGGTAAGCTCTGCATACCTGTCTCTCTGGATCACTTGATTTGTTATGCTCGTAACTCCTAGTTCTAACCGATTGAGAGTTATTTTTTGGATTTGTATACCTTTATCTCCAAAACTTGCCATGGTTCCAACCGCGCCCGTCATTTTTCCAACTAACACTCTCTTTCGGCACTCCTCCAGCCGTTCTAGGTGTCTTCCTATTTCATCCAGCCAAACTGCGAACTTCATCCCATAAGTTGTTGGGACAGCATGCTGCCCATGGGTGCGACCGACACAAACGGTTTCTTTATGTTCTCGGGCTCTAATCAGGAGTATTCTGCCTAGCTCCTCAAGATCCCTTTGCAGAAGATCTAATGCTTCTCGGAATTGTAATGCACGAGCTGTATCCTTAATATCACTACTCGTGGCACCAAAATGAACATAGACCCCTGCATCATCCGCGCAGACATTCGTAAGCGCCTTGACCATAGCCATTATATCATGGCGTGTTTCGACCTCAAGTTCTTTGACATTTGCTAGTTTCACATATTCGGTAGTGGCTTTTTTCATGATCTCAGCACTGACAGTTTTTGGGATGTTACCTACCTCAGCGTGAGCAAAAGCCAGAGCACTCTCCACATCTAACCATTTTTGAAGCAAAGCATCTTCGGTGAAGATCTTTCTCATTACCGGTCTAAAATATCGGTAATCTATTGGATGAACTGACATGGGATCACAAATCCTTTGTTGTTGGTTGAAGGGGGGCTTTCTGTCCGTTTAATGACTATGAGCAATTTCATCTTGTGATTCTATCACAATTCGAAACAATACTGTTCCTCCTTCAGTATAAGGGGGTCTTGGATCTAGACATTGAAAATAGGCTTTTTTTCCATGTTTAGTATGTAACCTACTTCCTTGAGTGAAATTCCCCACTGAAGCGGTAAGATGAAGTTGGGTATCATTGCTAGAGCATGAAGACATATTTTATCAGTTTTATTAAGATTAATTTTCGGTCCATCTATTGTGATTCTTTCCCCACTACAGAACACGGCGCAATTTCCTTTGATTTCTTCGGCAAAGATTATTAACCATTTTTTGTGATGCATGAGTTTCACTGCACTAAGTTGTGATTCCTTTCTAGAAATATTTGTCTGCTGAAGCAGAAAAGTTGACTAATCCAAGAATGATATCATTGACTCAAAGATAAAGTTGTTTTTTGGGATCAATCGTTTATATAAAACAATATTAGTTTAAACTGATAGTTTCTTCTCTGTTAGCTTAAAATCACAAATATTAGGGATTTTTTTCAATCTCCAGGTAGGATCATGATTTTTAACATGTTTATATTTTAGGTAACTTGTTATAACTTAGAATATGTTTCTCTAAGATAGCAAAAAGGCGAAAACGACTGTAAATTCTCATTCTTTACAAAAAAAACATCTTTTGATATATTTTCTTAAAAGAGGGTTATTAGAATTTATATCACTTTTGTGAAGGTTTTATTTTCTCTTCTTCTATAAAAACTCAGGAATGCGGCTAAACAAATGATAATTTCCTAATGGTCACAACTTGGTTAATTTTATTAGAAAAAAG
>JBHIFL010000095.1:0-13737 GCA_046761065.1 Candidatus Heimdallarchaeota archaeon | reverse complement strand
TTGGCACTATTGTTGCTATCGTCATTATCCATTCGCAGCGGTGTTACTTGCTTCATCTTGCAACTTTCGATCAGAATTCAAAAGGAAAATGTATTACTGTAGGCATCAAGGGCATGTCGGTTAATAGTAAGTAGTCTTTTTTTCGATAACTCTTCTTTGAGGGTTAAAAGACAGCTGGAGGGACAAAGTCTTGTTTCCAATGTGAACAAAGAAATAAAAGAAGTCGTCCCATCCCCTCGTCACAAAATTCATCTAATTTTCGGCACCGCTTATCATGAGAACCCATGGGCTTTCAAAAAGGTGAAGTCGGTTCGAACCGCAAGGGTTTTGCAAACCTTCTTTATCACCTACTAACAGATATTATCTTAATCACAATGAAATATGGCAGAGCCCTCCTTCTCATCATTATCTACTATGTCATGGGATCTGTGCCCCTTTTTGCCATTCCCTCCGATTCCTTTCCCTTTACTACCCTACTACCCGGCCGCAACGCCGGTATCCAAGTAACAACGTTATTCTTTCTCTACCCCCTCGTCATCCTTGGGTTTGGCGTCCTCGGGGGCTACCTGATCGCGCCATTGTATCTCGTCCTGCATAAGACGACCATTGGCCGCCACATGACCTATGGCATCGGGCAACGCGCCCCTCCTGCAAACAATCAGGTCCGGAACTTGGGTCAAGGCCTCTTCCCCGGCTTAGTGGTCATCAACTTAGCAACCATGTTGCTTCCCTATCTCTCGGGTACCGTCCTCTACGACTATATCTCCACGTGGGGCGGCAGCCAGGCCACCTTCTTCGCCTTCCTCGTCTCCCTTTTATTTACCGCCACCCCTGCCAGCATCCTGTTCGCCGGCGTATGGGTCCTCGATGACGCTGGCATTGCGTATTCTACTCACGCAAAAGCCAAAGATACGGGGGGCATTATCGAAATCCGCAGCATTGGCGGATGGTACCAGCAATTCTTGAAAGGTTATGCTGGCATCGGTGTCATCTTCACCTACCTCATCATTATCACCAACTTCTGGAGCTCTATGCAAGGCGTCACCGATCCCCTCTCCACCCTCCTCTTACTCGCAATCATTGCCCCGATCCCCATATATGCCACCATGGCGGTGCTTCCCACCATCCTGGTCCTCGAATTAACCAGAACCCACCGCACCTCCTTCATCCTGAACTTTGCTCAAAAGCTGGGAATAACCAAAGAAATCGCATATCCTCGGCTTTGAATCCAAGCCGATTTATCTGTTTTTGTTTTCTTGTGCTTTAAAACCCTGAATCCTCCTTCAGGGATAAAAAAACCTTTGTTAGCCAATGTGTATCTATAGCATTTCTACTTTTTCGGGTGGATTACCGCTATTTATAAGGCATAGAATATAAATATGCGATTTTCTCAAGAAAACGAAGGTTAGATGATTCAATTAAACTTCGACTGACCGTCTCCCAGAATATTTTGCAACCTTCATATTTCAATCCCTCCTGCTTCTTCTATAGAAATCGGTCCCAAGCCTTAATCTTGCGGCGCCCAGCGAATTGTGATTGTATTCCATGACCCGCCAATGCATGCCCCTGTTCTGGAAGATGATTGGACATAAAGGGTCAAAACTCAAAAAAGGGGAAGCGTTGACGCTTAATAGCGTCGCCGGATAACCAATATCCCTAGAATTCCAATCGTGGCCATGCCCACAATGAAAAGGCTGGTCTGAAGTATTGGAAACTCGCTAACCGCACTACGATCCCCGAAACCGACCGTAGGATCGTGGCTCAATTTTGTAAAGTGGGGATAACTAAGGTAGACGGAGGCGCCAATGTCATCATCCTCATCCATTATGCGCACTTTGATTTTCACGGTTTGCGTTGACGTACCACTTTCAGTCGTAATTTCAGCCTCTGTAGAGCTATTAAAGAACGCAGTTTTGTCATCACCATAATCGAAGCGAACACCTTTTGATGTTGCAAGTGCTACCACATCTTCTGGATCAATTTCTGGCTCGGGATTTGCCGTCACATCGAACCGGAGGGCTAACTCACTGTCATCTCGTAACCAATCCCAATCCCTGAGCTCGATGTCGAATTTCAATTCGTTCGCAACATCATAGTGATTCACTAGCCGAACCCAGGGCGTGCTACCTTCCGGAGTAGTAAAGTTGAAGATTTTCGCAGCCGTATCGATCTTATAGTTCCAATCTACGCTGGGCAGGGCCAACATATGGCCTCCTCCAGGAACTTGCTCACCAGCATCGAACCCATCATCATTGATGTCGTTGAATTCGATAAGTTGGATAAACTTGACATGGAAGCTAACATCGGCTGGTTCAAGCTCTCCATCTGCCTTTTCGTAGAAATGATAGTGGGGCACATTACCCTTCCCTGTAACCTTAAAGACATAATCGATATTATTATAGGTGCTTTCAACTATGACCAAATTCTCCTCTTCGTTTCCTTGGATCACTGATCCATTAGGTACTGCGCTGGCGATTACTGCTGAAACCATAATCAGGACTAGTGCTATCCCTAATAGAGCTATCTTTGATGGTTTTCTGTTATCTCTCAAACAATTCACCTGTACACTGGGACTAATTTCATATTAATATTCTTTGAGTTTTAGCGTTCTAGAGAACCGACCTCAAGAAAATTTGAGTCGCTATGACAGCAGCAATGGTATTTAATGAGATTACTAGAAGATCTCAAAAATGGAAAAAAAATAGCAAAATAAAGATAAAAGGAGAAAAGGGAATCTTCTTTTAGAAAACGGGCTGTTTTCAATTGTAATAGTCCTGAAAGGATTTTTATGATGCCCAGGAGGTTCAAAATTGTGAAAAATTCCTCAACTGGGCTAAACCGAGGATTTATTCCTAAATATATTGCCTTCAAAGTCATGGTAGCTTCATTGGCGATATGGGCGTCTCTGATACTGTTGTTGTTAACTTTATGGCCCCTGAAGATTCTTGGCAAATTTAATTGGGATCATCTTCAATATGGAGCCTCGCAAGGAAAACTTATTATCGATGCTGTATTTGTTTTATAAAGAAATGATCGATGTCAATTGTGAAAGAGTCTAGCAAATTCCAGATTGTTATCCCTCAAGAGATACGAAAAAAGATGAATCTTGCTCCAGGTCAGAGCTTGGTTGTAATTGAAAAAAATGGCATAATTCATCTAATTCCTCAGGAATCGGTTCAGTTACTAAGAGGTTTGGTAAAAGGAATTGCAGTAGATCATTTGAGGGAAGAAGGCGATCGTGTGTGACCCAATGATCCTCATTGACTCCTTTAGGTGGATCGAATACTTCACGGATGGCCCTCTGGCTGACGAATATGCAGAATACGTGGAAAATGCCTCTCCCACAAATACGGTCATCCCGACGCTCGTGATCTATGAGGTGTACAAAGTTATCAAACGCGAAGCTGGAGATAGGGCACTTAAGGCTTATGTGGAACTCAAAATGACGAAAATCATTCCCTTGGATGAGAGTATCACACTTATCGCGGCGGATATTAGCCTTTAGTTAGGTCTGTCAATGAAGGACTCCGCGATTTATGCCACTGCGAAGGCCTGCAGAGCTAGTGTCCTCACTAGTGACCCTCACTTTGAGGGGAGAATTGGAGTGATCTTCATACCTAAGTGATTCCTATGCTTGTTTTTGGGTTTTAAAGATAATTCAAACCCAATAAATAATCTTACCAAATGAAAATCGAATCAGTCCTTCATACTAAAAATCAGGAATTCAAAGAATTAGTACTCGAATGAATAGGATGAGACAGTTACGAGTTATTTTTCCCCGTCATAGTGCATATTTTCCAGAAAACTCAATCTAAGGACTCCTTCTATACCTTTTTATCAAAAGACCTCAAGGAAAAACAGTATGAAAAATAGATCTAAACGCAGAATAAAAGGAGGGGAATTGAATTTTTTTCAGGAAACGGCGCTGTAAACCCCTTCCTACCGTCGTGCACGGAGTCTTACGACGCCTAGCAGGGTTAAGCTTGCGAATGATGCCTCAACGCGGCTAAAAGCAAGAATGATCTAGTACAGTACAGGAAAAGATTCTTCTCTAAGAATAAGTTCCAATCATTAATTAATTGGGATAAGTTGCGGGCAGGAGAACGCTCATTTCTCGTTAATCCTTATGACGGGCGGTATCCAACCAAAGTAATAGGTTCCAACCCGCCAAGAAGATCCATTGATAACTTTTCGATCGGTTACATTGACTGCAAGCCAAAATTTATAGGTTATCGTGCCAAACTGGACACTCTGTATGACGTTAAATAACTCCTCATCCACATACCCGATATACGTGAGATTTAACCAGCCATCCTCCAATATCAACATATTCGTTACATTTAGATGTTGGCTCACTCCATCTGCATATTGGCCGGCTGATGGGTTATTGGACCATAAACAATCTCAGATTCCCTAAACAGGGATTTCGTATTTGCCGAGGTAATAAAGGCAATAGTTATTGTCACTATCAACATTGCAAAAGTTGGAGCGAATTTTTAGCAACACAACATCACAGATCCTCACTTACCCAACGAACAAGGACCCTGAAAGCTGGCTTATAAGTTTTTATCTCAAATGGCCTTGAGGGGACACTACGTAGCCGAATTCTTTGGGACGCTAAGAGTTACACATGAAATTGGCCAAAAAATTGGAGCTCTCTCTTTCAAATTGTAAATAGTAGCTTATTGTTATTTCAAAAAGAGACCCTGGTACACAAGCAATTAAAGAGGAGGCTTTGAAAAGGGCAAGGCAAGATGTTGAAGCACCAGATACTAACCTTACCTTCTTTTTTCCGACTTGGAATGATGCTGGGAGCGAACTCAATCCTAGTTGAGGTCAAACCTCAAGACCTTTAAAACTGAAATATTAAATGCTGAAAATCCCTTTTAATCAATAAATTGAAGATTGCCACAGCCGGGGTTGAGGCAACTGGAGGACTCATAACAAAGAATTCTAACTCTCCTCGTGATTAAAGAACCGATTCTTGGATACCCAAATGCGTCTATCCGGCTAATCACTCAGACAGCCCGCTTTCATGACGTGTTCCCAGTGAATGTGGATCTTCTTAAGTAATGAAAAAACTAGACACTAGACAATTCTTCCTAAGCTAAGCTCTTATGGCTTCTCCGGCTTCACAAAAGTGAAGGGAAGAACAGAAGATGAGCAGAATTAGAGATGGTGACGCCCTGAATCAGAGAAGATCCAAGACTTTGCAAAGGCGAAGCAAACTTCTACAAAGATATGGTCCGTTCAAATGCGTGTTAGCTGGGGAAGGAGCCACTGGGAAGACCAGCCTCCTCGAGAGGGTCAAGCACGGCCACTTTAACACGTCTTATAAGATGACCATAGGGGGCGATGTGGTTATTCTGACTCTGGTTGTTAACAGCATAACAACAAAACTCCTCTGCTGGGATAGTTCAGGCCAATCGCAGTTTTCTTGCGTTCGACAAGCCTTTTATAGGGGCATGAAGGGGTTCATCATCGTTTTCGACATCTCGTGGCGAGGGAGTTTCGAAGCGGTCCGAAGTTGGTACTATGAACTGCGGAAAACTGCTCCTGATGTTCCGTTCGTCTTGGTAGGGAACAAACTCGATTTAGAAGCGTTTCGCCAGGTGTCTCAAGAGGAAGCCCGGAATCTCGCCATCGAGTTGGGAGCGGTTTCATACATCGAAACCAGCGCCAAAACAGGCTTCAAGGTGCACAAGTCGTTTGAGGAGCTCATTGAGCAGATGGTCTTACGACAGAAGACTGGACATCAAATGGCTAGTATGAGGGCGGCAGTGAGGTTATAATGGCTTACAGAGGGTGCGAACATGCCCAACAAGAAACCTAATCCACCCATTGGGACAAGTAGTTATTTTCTGGCATAAAGATTACTAAAACCACACAAGTTAATTGAATTCCAAGTAAATCAGAAAATATGAAATACACCTCAATTCGGCTTGAGGTTAGACTTCTGGGTCTATAAAACTGAAATCTTTTATTGTGGAAAGATTAGGTAAGTTGTGTGAGTGAACTTGGCGAAACGATCCATTCTGCTCGTAATCCTTGCAATTACCCTGATGCTGTCCATTATCCACCCAGCACTTGCAGGCCGCTCGGACCCTCAAGAGCAGGGGCGCGTAGAGTATGATGCCAAGGAAAACAAGGCGACTGTGGGCTCAAATGGATATACCTTTAGTTTTGTGGGACGCGGAAGCCCACCATTTTATCGATTCTCGAACCCAACCAATCGAACCTATCTTGTGAAGTTCATGAAGCTCATTGAGTTCGCCGATGAGGACGGGGATGGAAAATATAGCCCCAAAGAAGCGATTCTGCGGGGATCATATTCCTTGCCAAGCGCGGACTGGGGCTTCACCATCAATGACGCGGCTCAAACCTTCACGTTCTCCACCCCGAGCAAAGCACGCTCCCCAGCCATTAGCTTAGTCAATCACTATGCTCCAACGCAGCCCGAGCGCCTTAAATTTGATATCCAAATTACAAATTGGGCGTGGCACGATGCCACAACTATGCTAGCACTTCAGTTTGATGTCATTTCAGAACAAGATCTGGATACAGCCACCCGCGAACTAGAGAACGGGGTGGAATTGGCTGGGAATGCCTATTTCGAATCATCGACCATCGCTATGGTTAACAACGAAGAGGATACGGTAGGCATAACTATTGCGGAAAAATCAGTATTTCTCGCATACCCCCATTTTGATAACTTAGAGCACGATCCGTCACTTGGCTTCCGAGGAGTTCCCGGGGTGATTGGTAGGATTACAACGACCCATTACAGTTATATGGTCCTAATAGCATCCGTTCTTCTGGTCATTGGTGTTTATTCTAGGCGCAGATAACTATCGATGTAACGAATTTTTCTTTTCCTGAAATCTGATACAGAGGAGAGCGTTCATAAGATATAAAACGATATATTCACCAATGAAGGGGATCAATCCAAAAACCGAATAATACCTTCCCACAATTTAGGATCAGGCAATTTTTATTTCGAGAAGGATTTACTTCTCAATAAGATTAAGAGTTTATAATCCGAAAGATAGATGGGAGTGACTGCGAACATTGTACGATAAAGAACAGGAGTTCTATGAGGCCCTAAACCATCCTATTCGTCGCAAAATCCTTCGGTTGGTTGCAGAACGGGAGTTCGTCACGTATTCGGATTTTATTGCAGAGTTGGATATAACTCCTGGTAGCCTTTATCATCATCTCGGAATCCTGAAGGAATTGGTGGTTCAAGACAAGGATAAACGTTATCGCTTTAGTCCTCTTGGAGTGCAAGCAAGCAAACTGCTCGACACTGGCACAGACGTTGTTTCGACATCCCCATCGCAACAGGGCCTAGGCATCCAAAAGAACCGATTCTTTGCGGCTCTGTCCCTTCAAAAGCTGATTAATGGTTTTGTTCATACTCCAATACACTCGTTCCTGGAAGCTCTGCTGATCATCAGCGTATTAGGCTGGCTTTCAGCCACAATGAATTCGGTAGTTGCAGGCTATATTATTCTTTTCAAGGGGTATTCAGTCCCGGTTTCGCTCCTAGCTGTTTTAATAAGCTGTCTTTTCTTGTTTTTATTCTTTGAGGGCGGATCTCGTTTCTTCTTTGCCAGACGTCAAGGCATCCGTGGCGTCTGGTTCATCACGGTGATCTCTTTCCTTCCACAAACCCTCTTCCTAAGCATTTGGTATCTCTCATTTCGCTTGTTTGGGATCACCAGAATTCCTGCGTCCATCGCGTTTGTGATTGTCACAGGGCTCCAAGTCTGGAGTCTGCAAATTCAAGTGTTCAATTTACAAAAAATAAAGATGTTAGCCTTGGAAAAGGTGTTGGTATTAGCCTTAGGTGCCCTGTATGCAAACTTCCTGGTCCTCTGGGCGTTAGATCTAATCTAAATTTTTTGAAAACAACCTTTGCACGATATAATATGAGGTGACGAGCACACAGACCGAGTGGCTCTATATATTAAGATATACATGCTTGAGCTTTATAGTAATTAGCTTCGTTCACTGGGAAATGTTCCAAGAGGCTAATAGGCTCTATATAAGTCAGATGGCCTTAACTCGTTGTTTCGGCTCCGATAGAACCCAGAACTATTTTAATTAGTTTATACTAAAGCAAAAACCTCTGTCAAGTCCACATTTACAAAACAGACATTAATATACGGTTTAAATACCTTCTACTACGTTATCCATTTTATAGTGATGAGTGTAAATTGTAGAACAACAAAACTCAACTTTAGTAATGATATAAAGGTAAGGATCCAATCTTCAAATGCGTTCTAGGAAAAAATTCGGTTATAAGTCAACTAACCACGTACTACCGATCCTTCTCTTATTTCCAAGAATACCCGAAGCAATTGCATATCCTCTGCCCTGATTCTATCTCTCTTCTCCTGTGTGCTGTTTGTCAACCTTTTCCTCTGTACACGCCCACTTCGCATCAGAATGCCCGCTCCATCCCCTAATTACATGAATTCATCTAAATACCGTTTGACAAGGATCTTCTCATATTGATGATTACACTGGTAATTATTCGGAATCCAAATTATATGTCTGAACTCCAATGTACACTATCCTTCGTTGTACACAATAAAAGCCAAAAATTTTCTCTTCTTCTTTATCAACACGGATAAGAGAATAATGGCCATCGCCAAAAGAGTATCTCCATGCCAGAAGATGGGGCTTGTGGGCTACGAGGTGTGGCAGGTCTTGATGCGGAATAGGTGGGAAGTGTTCCATGCGATCCAGGAAAAGGTGAAACACCGGACCTAGCGCGTGGCCCAAATAGTTAGTTAACTAGCTGGATTCCAAAGGGAAAGGAGGAACGATAAAGTAGAGAGCTTTAGAGGTAGGTTGATCATGAAGGGAGCGGAACCCAGTTCTTTCCTGCCCGAGGGAAAGCGAGTGGAAAGGAGAGGGAGAGATCCTCCTGTAAATGGCTCAGCCCCTCCAGCTTGGACAGGGCTCTAACCCTCTTCTCCCACAAAAACTTTATAGTCTCCGATTTTCTTCTTTTTTCTTCTCGAATAAAGTTTTCAATTCGTCTAAATAGGGGGTTCTTTGATAGGTGGGGATCTTGGGAGCGATAGGTGGGGTCTTGGGAGTGATTTTCTCCGCCTTCTTTTTGGCAAAGCGTTCGAGCAGTTTTAACATTAGTCCACCTCGCTGTTTGCTAAACTAAAGTCCCAAACCGCTAGTGCTTTGAGGAGTTGCATTAGAACCGTTAGGATTTCAGTTAGTGTTGATTTCAATTCTCCATAACTTTGATACATGCGTAAATTAAAATCAAGATCTGCCACCTGCTCGATGTTTATCGATTCATCTTCTATTATCTTATCAAAACCCGATTCAACCAATGCTATATTCATCAGATTTCACCATTCGGACAGATTGTATTTCCAGTATATAATAGAAAGTAAAATACATTTAAGGTTTGAAGAACAGTTCTCCGCGAAATTGAGGGCCGTTACTTTTTCATGGACATTTGTACCTAATACACAACAAACCTTAACTTCTAAACTATGTGTTAAATTAAGGGAAGAAGATTAACTAGTGACTGTGAATTAAAAACACAAAAATGAAAAATGAAGGAGATTACAGACATCAACCTGAACTGAATTACCATGGTGTGTTTGTCAATGGGAGAGCGAATAAGTAGAAGATCGATATTTCTTCTTTTAACAACCATACTACTCGGTTTAATGTTTATTTTTAATGGAGTACCAAGTTTCGGGCAGGAAATGACGATTGAGGATTGAGATAAAAGATTATGAAGTGGTTGACAATGGGAGGCCAAACAAGGTGATATCATCTTCTGGCGCTTTGATGGCCCTGATTGCATATTTATTGACCCCGTTGTCTTCCCCGAATCTGAATTTACGTAGTATCGGGCAGAAAATTCATATCGCAACTATTACGAAAGGACTTACATGTATGAGGAAGCAGCGGAGTTAATTGTTCCATTTGATGCTATATGGATTTTAGTATTCAAATGTGTATTCGATTAGTTTGGTATTGCCACTGTTACATACGAGGTCGTATTTAAACCAAGGCCAAGGGGCGTAAGTATACCCCTAACGATCACGGAGTCTGTAACAACGACTATAAGTGAGATTATCACTGTACCAACGACTATGAATGAAATTAACATACCACACCTTCTTTTCTTAATCGTCATTACCGTTCTAGGAGGATATTTAAAATAAGGAAATTAAATCAATAAATCATACTAATGTCGACGATCAAGCGTTATCCTACGTTTAATTAATGCATCAATTAAAGGTATATAAGCGGCTTGAATCTGGGAAAAAAGGAGGGAAGGGAGGCTTAGCGTCGGCGTCGTTTTCGTATGACCACTAGAAGACTGCCCCCAATTGTAAGGCCCAACAATGCAGGTAGAATTCCAAGAGCACGCATTTCAGGAACAGCTGGTTCTTCCGTAGTTGTAGTGGGTTCAGGTTCAGTTGTCTCTCCGAGGATGGTCCAAGTGCTGAAGTGCGGTGTGCGCCCGGTCACGTAGTTCTTGGCGGTGTCAATGCCCGGGTTGGCGATGGGCATCCACATACCCGTGTCACCGGCTTCAGGGTCCCAGTAGTGCAACACTAGGCTGTCTTCGCGGAGGTTGGCTGCTGCCACCTCCTCATCCGTGTACGGGACCGCCAGCTCTGCATCCACGGAGGCGTCGGTGTCATTAAGCTCGATGGTGAGGTACAGGTCGAGGGAGGCGACACCCTCTGGGAGGGTCGCGTGGGCCTGCTCGGGCAGCTGTGCAGGGGGGTCTCGGGTAAAGGTTACATTAATCTCTACCGCCTTGCCTACTGTCACATTGATCACTGCATTCCCTGGTGTGTTGACCGTGACCATCTCTCCAGGTTTAATGGCGGCGGGCACACCATCTTCCAAATCGAAGGGGATTCCCGGTTGAACTGTTTCAGGGGGTCCTCTAGGCGGTTGTTGCTCGCCAAGGATGGTCCAGGTGCTGAAGTGCGGCGTGCGCCCGGTCACGTAGTTCTTGGCGGTGTCGATGCCCGGGTTGGCGATGGGCATCCACATACCCGTGTCACCGGCTTCAGGGTCCCAGTAGTGCAACACTAGGCTGTCTTCGCGGAGGTTGGCTGCTGCCACCTCCTCATCCGTGTACGGGACCGCCAGCTCTGCATCCACGGAGGCGTCGGTGTCATTAAGCTCGATGGTGAGGTACAGGTCGAGGGAGGCGACACCCTCTGGGAGGGTCGCGTGGGCCTGCTCGGGCAGCTGTGCAGGGGGGTCTCGGGTAAAGGATACGGTGATCTCTACCGTCTCGCCAACGGTTAAGTCGATCTGAACGCCACTCGGAGTTACAATTTGAACCGCTTTCCCCGGGATAACCGTGGCTGGTGCCCCATCGGGTAATTCCACGGGAATTCCTGGTTGAACTGTGGGAGGCCCTGCCTCCTGTTCACCTGAGATCTGTACGCCAGAACCTATGAACGCCCCGCTTAAAACGGACGCTAAAAGCCAAAAGATCAAAGCCGATCTCTGCAAATTCTTCAAAGCCATTGTTTATCCACTTTTTTGTTTCTTATTTTTGATAAGGAAGTGGGCTCTTATAAGGTTTGGAGAACAGTTCTCCGCGATAGGGGTGTAATTCCTTTTTTACGCGGACGTTTGTGCCTAATAAATAATAAATCTTAAATTTGAAGAACATTGCTATGATTATTTGAGAAAGTGGTATATTGAACATGTCGTATAATCGCTCAAGGACACGAGTGATTATTTGACCATCCTAAAAACGAGAGAAATTGAACAAAAGGTTGTTGAACGGGAGCAAGTCTTTGGGGGATCAATATTCCTCGTTTTTGGTCCCTTCTAGCAATTTTGAGAATCAGGGGCGGATGAATTTTGCGATGGATGAAAAGAGCCGGGCGAAAAGGTTTCTTTCTTGGGACTCTAGTGTTGGTCGTTTTCGTACTTACAACAACCCACACATCCCAAGAGACGATTGAATCGCCCAGATTATTGCTCCTTTACGATTCAGCTAGCAGTAAACAGTTTGTTGAACGTTGTCTTGAGCTTTTGGATTCTCCACCCGTACTATCATCCAAACAAATTCCACCCGGGCAACCGGTAGAGCTCAAGATCTCAGAGCTTGGGGATGTGGACGTGATTTTCTTTGTAATGCGGGAATATCCTGTAAATTATAGCGAGGTAGTGGTTTCTATTTTGGCCGAGTTCTCGGCAAACGGAGGCAATGTTCTTGTATGGCAGCCTTCTCTTATGAGCCTGCCTGCTAGCATGAGGGCTTTCCTCGCACTCACGAATATAACCCACGAGTGGGAATTTAAAGTTAGCGTGGCCCCTCAATTCAATTTGCGAGTCGTTGACCCTGAGGCCTTTTCCGTCCCGTCCCCCTTCACAGCCAATGAGCCCCTCTCATTTTTTGGGTTTGGCAGTGCGATTGACCCGGATGAAACTGTCCATGAATTAGTAGAACTCGAGAGTGTGCAGAAACTTCCGTTCAGTAAACAAGCCATTCACCGTCCTGCCGCATGCTACGTGTCCGCAGACGGTGGAGGGAGGAGATATCTGGTGTCCGTGAGCCCATTTTCATTGGAGCAAAACCCTAGATTTGCCGACCTCATGACCGACCTTTTTTATCAAGCCATTACCACTTCATCCGGGATGCAGAGCCCGAACTCGCAAGAACCTCCCGTAACTAGTGAAGTTCAAGAACCGGTGCAGACCTCTGAACCACAAATTGCTCCTGAAACAACCGAGGGGAAGGAGTCCCAAGAGGTATCAACCCCCACAGCCGAAATCACGGAGGATGGGATGATCGAGAAAATCCCCCCAATTGTTGCCCTCGGCGCTGCGCTTGCCCTCGGCGGGTTGGGTGGGGCAGCAATCCTGGCCCGTTCGGTTCCGCCCCCCACTATTGGGAAGATTACGCGGAAAGACTTTATAGAACGGCTCTTGTGGTATTTTTTTTACCCGGTCATTTGGGTTATCGGCCACATCGTGTATCCTCCTGTCATACGGCGCCTCAAGGAGGAGGACATACTGGAAAACGAGATTCGAGTAAGGATTCTCGATCTTTTGACAGATCGGGGGGTTGCCCACTTCCGAGAAATTCAACGCGTGGTAACTACGTCATTTTCGGTCTTAAAATGGCATTTACAGGTGCTCGAGGATTTCGGTTTTGTCAGGCACACGAAAGTGGGAAGATATACTGTGTATTACTGTACCCAAGATTCGTTGATTGTACGGTCTAAGGAAGCGGCTTTTCTCCTAAAAAGCGAGAATGTTCGAAAAATAATGAATTCGATTATTCGGAATCAGAATGTCCACCAAGCAGAACTCGCTCGACTCGTGGACCTTCATCATGATACGATTCAATACCATGTCGACAAATTGATCAATGTTGGGCTGCTCTGTGCTTTGTCCGATGGGAAGTTCACCCGCTATTATCTGACAGACGAACAACAAACGTTGGTGCAAGAGCTGCTTGACAGGATTAAGCCCGAAGAGGATGGGGGACATTCCTCCTAGCTCCCATAGCTACGTCAAGGCTAGTTGTGAGTTGTCTCTGCCTAAAAATACCTTCGTAGAACTGCAGTTAAAATAACGATTTCTAACTAGTTATTGAAGCTCGCACAGCCAAACAACTCCTGCTATGGACAACGAAGTTTGCAACTTAACGTAGCGGTTCTTTTTCCCTATATAAAAATGACAATTTATGCTCAACCAGGTCAG
>JBHIFL010000094.1:0-14040 GCA_046761065.1 Candidatus Heimdallarchaeota archaeon | reverse complement strand
GGATATAGAAACCATCATCTCCACTGCCTGGGAATGGCACAGAAAACAGAGCTGAAGCCCAGATAATTTCACCGAATTCTTCGAGAGGAAAAACCCGAAGCCAGAGCACCAAACTGTAGAGTCCGTGCCAACCGCAAATTTAGAGGCATATCACTATTATCTTAGGGGCAAAGACTATTATAATCGAGGCTTTATCTTATGACTCCCGACATGGCCTATCAGGAAACCTTGATGGCCGCCGGAAGAAGCGGCGAATATTTTTATGAAATTCGAAGAATTTCTAGACGGGTAAGACTTAAAATCCTTATCGAAGCGGATTCCTATCGATAAAACTCGCTCGCTACCATGCCATACAACGGATTGGTGGTCAGGTGAAGTGATTGGCTAGACCTGTACAGTTCTCAGTTTTAGGTGTTTTTCAAGGGGAACAAAGTCTTGATCATCATGTAACAGAGGAAAATCGTGATGAAGGCAGAACGTCCCTAGAGCAGAATCCAGCCAATCTGTTTTTGGAGTGACCTTTCCGTTGAAGTCAGAGAGAAGTTCCCTACGGTGAAAAAAAAGTTTTCCCTTCATGTATGGGTAAAGGAGAAAGAGAGTGGAGAAGGAGCTTTCGGGGGAAAGATTAAGATTGGAGAAGAGAGAAGACCTCCCTAGCAAACTTCTGGGCAAGCAGGACATCGGGGAAAGCAGAATAGCGTTCTACTATCTCCTTAAAAGAAGGCAGGTTTAGGAAACACCAAGTTTATGTAAAAAAGATTTGATATCCCTGGGGTAAATTGGTTTGAGTCTGAGGGAATCTTCCAGGACAATTTTGACTTTTTTCGGCTCGAGTTCATAGGTATAGGCATGGCGAAAAAAATGCCTGAAGGCTCTCAGAGAATCAAGAAGTTTATGTGATTCTTCGGATAGTAAAGCGGGCCTTATTCCTTCGATGGATACGGTCATGCGCACTAGGAGTTCCCGATGATATTTTTTCTTTTCTTCTATATTGTTTTCAAAATAATCAGCCACTATTTTGAAAAGATCTTCAAAAGCACAATAAAGATTGTGGAGCTGATAACCGAGACTTTCAAGATTTGCGATGCCCTTTTTGTTCTTTCTTTCTCCAATTCTGACATAGATCTTCTCTATTTCTCTAATTTGGGCCTGTATATCTCCTTGTAATAGATTCAGTCTTTTTTGGTCCATTTTATACTTTCCCTCATTATTTTATCTCTGAATCTATGCCTTTCAAGCTGTATTATATCAACTTCAAATTCCAATTCCCTTAAAAGAAAAGCAAGAGCTTTAAAAAAATCTTCATCTCTAAGCCCGATAAATCCCATATCTATGTCTGAATTTTTTGAGAACCTGTGAGGTTTTGTCAATGAGCCAAAGATATAGACTTCTTTAAACTGAATATCATGGGAAAGCTTGTTTAAGACATGGTTAATTTTTTTTATAGTCTTTAACCTGAGTTTTTCTCTTTGGGATTTCTTTTTTTCTAATGCCTTATCAAGCAGGTGTGTTGAAAATTGGATCTCCATAACTCATAGATATAATATTATATGAGCTTAAGAAATTCAATTGATAAGGATGTTTCTCTAAAATCTTAATGACCTTCTTGGACGTAAGAGAGAGTAATTTAGGCGAGTTGAATACTTAATTTTCCTTCTAAATCTTCTGGGTCATCGATTATGGGTTCATTTTTTTAAGACTCTCAGTGAGCTTTTACAGCAGATAACAGATATGAAATCGTCCAACTTTTTCTTTAACAGGCTCCACTATTTCGAACTGAAAAGGAATTTTTCTGGCAGTCAAGGGAGGCATCTCGAAAACTTCCTTTTCTTTCTTCTCAAGCACCATATCATCCCCCATCATGATTTTGATATTTTTTAGAGTTTTTGAATTCTTCAGGTTATTCTCTCCTTCCTGTACTGGCATTTCCTTCATGAAAACGTGGTGACCCAGCATTAGGCAATAGTCCAGTAGAATCAGTCTTAAACGCATAAACCTTACCCACATCATATGTATCCATGGTGGCTATGTATAAAGTCCCGTTACTTGATAATACAGGAGAACTCCACACAACATCTGTATCAAGAGAGTATGACCACTTTGTATTTCCTGTTACCATATCAAGGGCATGAAGACGTATACCGCTGCCGCCCGATGATTCAGAGCCCACATAAACTGTCTTATCGTCTCCCAATGCTGGAGACGAATAAAGATCAGCGCCAATCTCATTCTTCCATAAAAGACCAGAACCATCTGCTCTGATTACATAGAATACACTATTATTGTCGGCTTTTGTTCCAATGTACACATTATCGTTTCCATCAACAGCAGGAGTAGCACGAAAGGTGCCGAACATTCCAATAGGGGTAAATTCCCAGACTTTATTTCCTGTGCTTGCCTCAAGACAATATACTTTATCTTCTACTCCAACGAAAATTTTTGAATAATCTACCGAAAATGCTGGGCTGGAGAAATATTCTCCAGAAGTAGGAAAATTCCATCTTTCTGTCCCATTTTTGTCCAGGGAAATAACAGACCCATTAGCACTGAAGTAGATATTCCCATCAGGATCAATTATGGGAGCATTCATAATGGACATAGTATCTCCATAGGTCCATAATATCCATAATACATTTCCCTGGATGTCAAATGTATAAAATTTATCACCGCCCACATAAAGGCGTCATCCGTGGCTATGGCAGGATTTGACATCCCTAGTGTAGGAACAAGAGGAGGAGAAAATATGACATTAGACTATCTAAAATTGCCGTTACTATCTAAGGAATACAGATGCAGTGTTGAATTGGAGGTATCTCCTTTATTTCTTCCTTCTTCAACAACAAAATAAATATTTCCGGCACTATCAAGTGTTGCACCACCTCTGACCTCTTTTCTCTCCAGTGAATATTCCCAGATTTTATTTAAATTAAGGTCAAGTTTGAAAAAATAATTATCATTGGCAGGATCATTATTAAGCTGACGAGAGGTGCCAATATAGATGTAATTACCAACCAAAGTTGGTGGGTTGTAATAATAACCGCTAGAACCTTGAGTAAAAGAGTTAAGTAATCTTTCCGAGTCACCTCCTCCATTTCCACCGTTACTACCGCCTTCACATACTATTAAAAATATTGTAAGCAAAGCAGTTAACATTAACGCCCCCAGAAATCTCAGACTGCTTTTCATGATGTCCTCCTTTCTCGGTTCTTATTGATATTGAGGATTATGCAGGAAGTTCGTTTTGGGGATTACTAAGAATTCCTCACAATTTTCCCCATTTTCCTCGAGTTCACGATTTGAAATGAGAATATTATTTTCAACACACTCAAGTCAATATAAATTTAGTATTTCTATAGAAAAAATATAAATTTTAAGAAATAGGCTGTCTGAAGTCAACTAATTTTTCCCTCTGACAGAATAAAAGTAATTGCGGGTGACAGTTTGGTTGAGATTCAAAATCCAGTCACTTTGGGACAAAGTCTAGCAATAAAGAAAAGAGGAGAAAACCCGGTCACAGTGGAAATCGCCATAAAGGGTCGGGCCTAGGTATCTATTTTATTTTCAATAAGTTAGCTTCAGTCCTCCCCTTACTATTTTGCTTAAATGAGCGTTTTTAGGGGGTAAAAACGTTAATTAAATAAGGGGATTTTTATAATTATTCGATTTTCCGCAGTAAAGGCGAGTTCCTTCTCAATTAAGTGTCTATATTAATATACAAGTGTCCTCCCTAATGACGATTTTTCATCCAAAAATGCAGAGATTACCTCAATATCATTTTGGCATACTATTTGCTACGTAAAATTTTTAAGGCACTTTCATTATGATATAATTTAAAAAAGAGAAAAAGAGTGAAAAAAACCATAATGAAGCAGGCAGATATGCTGTTGGATATGATGGAATATGGGTCAGCGATTGCTCATTTTCAGAAAATCCTCTCCCAAAATCCTGGGGTGAAAGATGTTCGGAAGAAGATTGGTTATGCCTATTTTCAATTGGAAAATATTGATGATGCTCTCGAATTTCTTAAAGAAGTGCATGTGTAACGAGCATCCTACTCCAGCCTGTGGTTCGGGATAGCTCGATCAATCATCTTTCATTTTTTTCTGGGGATTGGTTCCATACATACAAGATACGGAACCTGCCCCTTATGCCAGGAATCGTGATTCTTCTTCGTAAGGTTCCCCATTTCCCTTAACACATCAACAGGCGTGACTACGTCAGAGCGGGTCAGGATACTTGCAATCGCCTGGACCACGCGAGGATAGTACTTGTCTTTCGAATAATTATGGACTGTGACGGATTTCATTTCATCTCTCATGCAAAAACGACAGACTCATAGATAGGCTGCCAAGGCCAAAAGAAGCAACTCCAGTGGTCAGTTCGAATGTCAAGAACTGCCCCCGGACCGCTTAGGTTCTACGGCTCCTTATCACAAGTTTCGAGAAACGTATTATTCACGTGGCCAGTTTGCGCCTATTCTGCGGTTCTTTCTTCACGATAAGGAAACGCGGATGTACAGAGCAGAACGCATGTGTTACCTTGGGAGCATTGAGGACTGGATCGACATCGGCCCGACCGGCCGGCTTGAAGGATTGGCAGGGGACATGATTCCGCATCTTGGCACCGACTCGTTTTTCGAGCTGTGTTGAGCAGTGAGGGAACAGGGCCGGTTAACGGGGCGCTTTAGCCGCCCTGCGGAGCGCAGCGGAGCAGGGTCGGCTGCAAGCGCGTGTTGGGCGGCATTTCGTTCCAAATGTGGTCTCGGCTGCAGTCCAAGTTACCGTGCAAGAAACTCCCACAGGGCGGCAACGAGAAACAGCGGCACTACGAGCAGATAAATCCTAAGCACATCCCGAATCGCTTCCTTTGGCAATCCTAGCCATTTCTCGCCTTGATAGAAGACTCGTGGACGGAAATATGCCACCCCCAAGTTCACCCCCGCTCCGCCAGCCAACGAGTAGGGAATGAGTTGGAGAATCAAGGTGAAGATATAGTACACGGCCTCACCGGGATTCATCAATCGGCTCACATGAGCACCATCCACTGAAACGATACCGCCGATCCAGCCACGATACGCTACTACAGGATATGGGACGATAACACCTAATCCGCCGAGGGTATTTGCGAGAGCGCCAACGAGATTGCCACCGAAGTCAAGCAGAGCAGCACGCAGCCCGTTACCTTCGCGGAGGGCTATTACGATGGGACTCCCCTGTGCCTTGGCTACAACGCTGTCCCTATGGGACAGAGCAAACTCATTCCCCGCATGCGCCATCACGATTCCAATCACAACTGTGACGAGATAGGTCAAGCCGACCGTCAAGATCGGAATGCGCGCCCGCGACAATGCGCGGAGAATCAACAGACCCATGTTGCCTGTACTCATGTGCTCTTCCACGATAACCTATGCCGCCCAACTATTAATATACAATATGCTGTATTTGATACAAACTGCCCTCAATTAACGTCGTATATTAAATGGTTTCATCGAATATCCCCGCATAATTGCCGTATTATCTTAATATTATCCATATTAGATTGCAAGTCGTATATTCGACTCCTTTAATATCCATCATCGCCTGCCATAGAATTTGTAGAAGAAATCACTTTTTTTATTTTATCGCAAAAGACTATAGCCTGGGAAATTAATAGGAACAGTTTTTCTTGAGTTAAGTTCTATCCCTTCTCTACAGCTTGTCCAAAGGACTGGAAATGTCTGAATAGCTCTTTCGAACAACATGAGTGTATATCATTGTGGTGTTCACGTTTTTATGTCCCATGAGCTCCTGAATTGTTCGGATATTGTGCCCTGCTTCCAAAAGATGCGTAGCGAAACTGTGCCGGAGCGTGTGACAGCTTGCCGGTTTGGAAATATCAGATTTTCTTACGGCTTCCTTGATCTTTCTCTGAAGGGTGCTTGGTTGAATATGATGACGCAAGACCTTTCCATTCTTGGGATGGAGCACTAGGCTTTTCGAGGGAAATACCCATTGCCAGGCCCATTCTTTGTTGGCATTCGGATATTTTTTCTCCAGAGCATCTGGAAGCGTTGTGACGTTGTATCTTTCCGCTAAATCTTCGCGGTGAAGTCTCTTAATTCTATGCAAATGTGATTTCAGAGATTCCTTGATTTTATCCGCGAGTATGGTGGTTCTATCTTTCTCGCCTTTTCCTGCCCGGATGATCAATACATTATTGGCGAAATCGATATCCTTGACTCTCAAGCGGATGCATTCAAGCAGGCGGAGACCGCTTCCGTAAAGCAGTTGAGCCATAAGAATATAGGGACTCTCGAGAAAGGAAAACAGCTGCTGGACCTCTTCTCGAGTCAAAACAACCGGTAATTTTCTCCTCCGCCGTGCCCTTATAGTATCTTTCAGATTGCTCAAGTCTTTCTGTAAAATATTCCGGAAAAGATACAATAGAGCATTAAAAGCCTGGTTTTGTGTGGAAGCCGAAACTCGATCATGGAGAGCGATATGGGTCAAGAAGTCTTTTACTTCCTTCCCCTCAAGCAATAGGGGATCGCGATCGTTTACGTAATTCCGGAATTTATTGATCCAAATGCGATAAGATTTTTCCGTCCTGGGGGAATAATGTCGAAGCCGTAAACTTTCATGCAATTTATCTAAGATTCCTTTCCAGCTTGTCTTGTTGAATATCTTGTCCGAAACATCTTTTTTCAAATCAACTGGATAATTTATCGAAAGGGCAAGAGGTCTTTTATCTGATTTGAGATATTTTTCAGCATATAACAGAATGGCATCCGCCGCCTGTTTGACTTGCCATTCGGCAAAACGTGAATCCGTTTCCATAGTCTCAAGGTAAGCAGCAATGGTTTGTTTTAATGGTTTGGAAGACCTGAATTTATAATATTTAATAAACCGCTCTACCCAATAAACATAAAATCGGGTTTTTTTCGGGGGAACTAGACGGAAACGCTTGATAAAATCTTCAAATTCGGCGAGGTTTTTTCGTTGATTATTCAATCCATTGCTCCCAGGCTGGATACTAAAGCCATCGAATATACGACTTGCAATCTAATATGGATAATATTAAGATAATACTGTAATTTCACGGGGATAATTGATAAAACCACTTAATATATGACGTTTACTGAGGGCGGTTTGTATCAAATACAGCATGCTGTACATTAATAGTTCGACTGACATGCGATGAAGCGCGGTTTCAGCAATCAACTCACTCGACAGATAGGTGAGCATCTCGTCGTCGCTGAACTTGGTCGTCGAGGTATACTGGCAACACCCTTCGCTGGAAATGTGCCAGAGATCGACTTGCTGGCTTCAGACTTGTCTGGTCACTCGCTGCCAATCCAAGTGAAGGCGATCAACGGACCGTCCTGGCAGTTCAGAGCTACTCGCTTCCTGAAGATTGCCTTTGAGGGTGATCGACAGGTGGTGAAGGGAAAGAAGCGACTGGCAAATCCAGACCTGCATTGTGTATTCGTGCTGCTGAGATCAGATGCACCGGATGAGTTCTACATCTTCCCTTTGAGGGTTTTGCAGGACCACTTCCACAAGACATACAAGGGCCGAGTGAGACCGAGGAATCCTCGGTCTGTACATTGTGCCGTGTGGCCCAAGGACCTCAGTGCCCATCGCGACAAGTGGGAACTCATCACCCGACATTTCACGCCAGTTGAGTGAGCAGTCGAACAGGCGCATGAACCTGACAGTCGGCTTCGCCGCCTGCAGGTTACGCGCAAGGCGTTAGACGGCCCTTGGATCGATAGGTAAGCGAATGACAACGACTACGGAGGCCAAGGCACTCTGGAGCCGACTCAACGCGTTGCCGCGCTTCGGCCCGATAGTGGCGTTCCTGGACCCAGACGCTCCGCCTGACAAAGAACTCCTTGCCGACCTTGAACGCGAGGTCAAGAATGTCGTACGAGACGTGACGTTCGACGATGGGGACAAGCTGGCCTATGCGCCAAGCCCATGGCACGCGGGAATTTTCCTGTACACTGAGTTGGAGCACTTCCTTCTAGCAAAAGACCCAGCCACCGCAAAACCTCAGCCTGTAAGATGCTACTACCGAGGTCAGAGCGACTCCTCTTTGCCAATCGTTGCGACTATAGACCGCGAAGGTGTCGACCAACAACACGAGCGCAACGTTATGGATCTGTTTGTCTTGTTACTCGACCACATCTTGCCCTGGGAACATACCCGCGACCGGAAGTTTTCGTTAGTGCACCCGGGGCGTCTCGCACTTGAAGCTCTTGGTCGCCACCACGGAATAGCTTCAAAACTACTCGATTTCTCCGCTGATCCTGCTGTTGCAATATACTTCGCCTCTAGAAGTGCGCGAACGCATGATGCCGTCGTTTTTGCGATACCATCTGTAGTCGCCTGGAAATACGCGGCGCTTACGGTTTTGCTCCCGCCTCCGTTCAGTCGGCGAATTTACGAACAAAGAGGAGTGTTTTTGCTCCCGCCAGACGATTGTGATCTTCGGGCCATCTCGTGGGAGATAAGATTTCCGCCTAACCCCGATTTCCAGGCGATACGAGACAACATGCCCGTGGATTTGAACCAGGCCGATGAATGGCTTGAGGGCCTGGTGTCATGCGCTCGACAGGCTGCAGAGCACGGCGTAGATAAGGAATCGTTGCTGTCGAGTCTCCAGAACACTCCGTCCTTCCGACTGCTAGGAGATTTAGATACTCAGCTCTGGGCCGAAGGGCACGCCCTTGAATGGGCGTCAAGTGTGTGGGAGGCGCTGGAGTGGTTCCTTTGGTATGTAGCGGAAACACCACAAGGCCCGTCGCCAATGACCAGCAACTTTTAGCTTGATCTACTCGCACGCCACAATGGCAGGACATTGCTCCTCATCGCTCAACTGGCTGACTTTCTTCTGGATGACGGTAGTTTTCCAACGGGCGGTACACCTCAATGGAGGGATTGGGTGCGGAAAGGTCTCTCTGAACAGGCAAGGGTCTTACGTGAAGCCGTCGCGGAGCATGGCGGTGCACATGGCAATAAGGCCGTCTAACAATAAAGCTCAGTTGCGCCGCCTCCAGCGGCGTCGGCTGCAGCGAGTTGTTAGGCCACCTTATTTCTAGGACGAGAAAAAGCGCTCATAATTGTCGTGGCTTCCAATCCAAAACCACGTAACTGTATCTCCCTCAAGAATACCAATAGCACGGTAACCACGCGTGATTCTCACAGACCAAATGTTTTCTTCGGTGTTGATACATTTGAAATGGAGTGAGGGATGAAAAGGATTCTTTGCCCATAATTGGTAGGCTTTTCTGGCACTTCGTTTAATTTCTTTGCTGAGAGCTTCATATGCCTTCCAAAAAGATGGTAGTGTGGCAGATTTCATAATTTGTCATAGTCCATTGGTTTCCCGTGCCCCTTCGCGATTTCCCGTTTGGCCCGTCTTGCAGCAGCAACTAGTTGGTTCTGTGTTTTCTTGAACTGTCTATTCCATTCCAACTCATCTTGCAAGTCCAAGAGATATTCTCGAAGATGCTGGATTACTTGATCTTGCACCGGTTCAGGCAAAGACTCCATCATTTTGACCAACGTGGCAATTGCATTGGATGACATAACCCAAACTCCTTTTTAAAAATCTTACCTCACTCTAATATACACTTTTGCCTACTTGGATGCAACTTAGGTGCCTAACTATTAATATACAATATGCTGTATATTAATAGTTGGGCATAAACTATGATTTGAAATTATAAGGATGAAAAATCCTATGTATTTTGAGATAATTAGGGAAATTGAGGAAGTTGAAACTATTGCCATCGGTGGAAGGATTCGTGATATAATGCGGCTTCAAAGGCAATTTGGTTCTGCTCGGTGGCGAAAACTTAAAGGATTTGCTATGGTTAGGCTTCAGAGCGGCAATATCCGTAAAGCTGAAGTGCACTGGTATGAAGCCCACGGCATCGGTAGAAAGAAAATGAAAATCAAACGGTTTTTGGAGTAAATTATGGCAAAAACAAAGGAAAATCATAAATTTGCACTTTGCATTGAGAATAAGGACTGCGAGGATTTAGAAAAGCGCAAGATTTATCAGATACTGCCGGATGAAGATGCAGAAAAGGAAGGATATCTCCGAGTCGTTGATGAATCCGGAGAAGATTATCTTTATCCTCAGTCCTACTTTGTTCTCGTCTCATTACCCCGCGAAGCGGAAGAAGCGCTACAAGTAGCAAAATAACCTATACATTTCGCCCAACATTGCTCTTGCAGCCGACAGCTTACCGCTGCGGCTGAAGAGCACGTAGGACTAACTAAAGATGAATAAAAATAGCTTGCTTCAAAAATTAAAGAAATTGTTTGAAATAAAAGAAGTTAAAGAAGGATTCCCTTCCCAACAAGCATGCATTGAATGGGCCAACAAAGTTGCACCTTTGCTAAAATTTAACCAACAATATTATGTTAATTTTATCCAAAATGCACACAAAATGAATCTTAATCTTTCCTCATATACTTTGGAGCCAGCTTTTAATATCATGGTTAGCCAGTTACAAATGGCAATAAATGAATTAGAAAACAGTGGAGAAGAGGTGAAAAATATGGACACTCAATATTCATGGTTTACCATTGCAGAAGAATTCGAAATTACGAAAAAAGAATTTGGACGAAAAATTAATTTCATAAGAGATAATTTTCAAAGGAGTATAATTTTTCGTGATATCGAACATGCATACATCTTGGCGAAAAATGGATTCTCAAAGCCATCTGTGATTTTGTCTGGTGCTGTAATTGAAGAGCTATTACGACAATATCTAATTCACAAGGGTTTAAGCCCTGCTAGGAATACATTCGATGAATATATCAAAACATGTCAAAACCATGGGATTTTAAAAGAGGCTATACATCGCTTAAGTGATTCCGTTAGACATTTTAGAAACCTGGTTCATATAGAAAATGAAAAAAGTAAAAAACATACGATATCCAAAGCTACAGCAATAGGTGCAGTGTCGTCGATTTTTACGATTGCGAATGATTTTTAAAACCCATACCAACTCATTCCACCCGACCTTACTCGCCGCTTCCAGCGGCTCGCAAGGCGGGTGAATTCGAATGTTATGCGCAAAACGTTATATTTCTATCGCAACCAAAGTCAAATTACGATGACTGTAAACAGAGTATTGATCTCTTTCTTGCTTACAGCTTTTATTGTTAATAGCTGTTCGAATCAAAAAGAGAGTCACATTTCTTCAGTAACAGTAAAAATTACTGATGAAAAGGGTATTGAATTACCATTTTACAGCTTGCAAGTTATTGACATTAAAGATTGTTGGCTTGGAACACCACGCACTTCAAAAGAAGGAGGTAAAGAGAAGCCAATTACTATTCAGTTTCGAAAAGATGAACCGGCTATTCTGAAATTTGGCGCTCCGGGCTATCAGCCTAAATTTACTTTTTTACCTCCCGGTTCCGGTTCATTTGATCTTGAGGTAACCCTCCGTTCACCCGTACTGCTCGATGATCCAAATCCCGTTATTGTCGGTGATTTTAACGATTTTGATCCACGTAAAGGAATACAGATGGCAAAACAACCGGAGGGCATTTGGACTGCAGAGATTGAGTCTGACCGGGATACAATTCACTATATTGTAAATCAATATGCAATGAGTTCACTTTCCGGAACAGATGGAGAGTACACATTGAGAGTAGATGCACGAGGACTTGATACTCCTGTAATGAACAGAATGACAAAGTCTGCCGATGATCCAAAATTTATAGTCCATTTTAAACCTTCTGAATACACATTTTATGTAACGGATTCTGATCTCAAATTCTCTCAGGATGTCTCAGACGAACTGACCGGCATTGCAACAATTTATACCCGAATGATTGATGAGTATGTGGATTTCATTTTCTCAAGAGCACTGTTCCAGATGCGGGGAGAAGAAGGAAGTTATGACCACGATTTTTCTCCATACCTCGCAGATCTCAAAACCATACAGAATAACTATCAGAATCCAGCCGTATCGAATGCTGCTGCCTTAGCCAAATTTCGTTTCTCACGTGAAATTGATCTTTCTGAATCAGAAGCCGTTTCATTACTTAATTCATTATCGCCAGACTCCCCCCTATGGATGATGCATTACACGGCATTGACAGACGCCGTTAATCTTGTCGGACTGGATGAAAGTATAGATATGCTTTCAGAGATAGCTAAAAAAAGTCCATATGAAGAATTACGAGCAGAGGCTCTCTATAATATCGTTCGTTATCATTATAAAAAGGAAAATGAAGAGGAATGGCATGCCTCCTTTTTTGAACTGGTATCGAACTATCCCGAACATTTTCGAACATCATATGCCTATAAAAATTTTGCCCCTGAACAGCCCGTAGCTGAAGGAAAAGCTCTTCCTTACCACCAGTTTAATGCTTTAGAAGACGAGGAGGGGATATAATCGAAAGTTGTGGATTCAGATAAGAAAAAAGCGTATCCTTTAGAGTTAAAAGAAAAAAAACTAAAAAAGAAAGGAGGATACGCTTTCATGAGTGAGTATAACGAGAAAGAAGAGAAAAATCCAGAAGAAATTTCACCAAAGTCACTCCTAGAGGAATCCTTAAGGGAAGGCGCCCGAAAGATGTTGCAGTCTGCTGTAGAGAATGAAGTAGAAGAATACATTGTAAAGAATCAATTCAAGAGGGATGAGAGGGGGTATCGGTTGGCGGTAAAGAATGGGTCTTTGCCTGAGCGGGAGATACTGACGGGGCTGGGACCGATTCGGGTGAGACAGCCACGGGTGGATGACCGGAAGCTGAGGAAGCAAAACGGCGCAGAGTCGTTTACTTCCACGATACTGCCTCCGTATTTACGCCGGATACCGAGTATCGATAATTTGGTGCCTGCATTATATTTGAGAGGGATCTCCACTGGTGATTTTCCCCAGGCGTTAGCGGCGATACTTGGAGAGAGGGCCAAGGGGCTCTCTGCAACTAATATTGTGCGTCTGAAGGCCCGGTGGGAGGAAGAGTATAAAGAATGGTCCAAGAGAGACCTGAGTGAGAAAACATATGTATACTTCTGGGTAGATGGTGTGTATTTCAATGTGCGTTTGGATGATGATAGAGTCTGTGTTTTGATTATCATGGCTGCAGATGAAGAGGGTAAAAAAGAGCTTTTGGCGGTAAGCGACGGATACCGGGAGAGCAAGCTCAGCTGGAGGGAGCTTCTGCTGTCGCTCAAGCGTCGAGGATTAAAGCAAGGGCCCAAGCTGTGTATCGGAGATGGGAATCTGGGGTTTTGGGCAGCGGTGAGGGAGGTTTTTCCCACCTCAAAAGAACAACGCTGCTGGGTACACAAGACCGCCAATGTTTTAGATAAGCTTCCCAAAAGCATGCAGTCAAAGGCTAAGTCACACATCCATGACATGTATGAGGCAGAGAGTAAGAAGTCAGCGCGGGAGGCTTATGAGCACTTTATTGATGTCTATGAAGCGAAATTCCCGAAAGCGGTAGAGTGTTTGAAGAAAGACAAAGATGCGCTTTTCACTTTTTATGAATTTCCCTCTACCCATTGGATTCATATCCGGTCGATCAATCCGATAGAATCTACGTTTGCGACTGTACGTCTGAGGACGAGACGGACCAAAGGATGCGGTTCTCGCACCGCCACCATGACCATGGTATTCAAGCTGACCAAGGAGGCCCAGAAGAGGTGGAAGAGACTGAAAGGATATAAGATGATTCCTCTCGTTTTACAAGAAAAAGTCTTCATAGATGGTGAATTGAAAGAGGAGACCTCTCCAGCGGATCAGCTATATACAGAAGAAGTTGCTCTATAGCAAAAAATAATAAAGGTTTAGAATAAGGATTGGTTTGAGATCGTCGCTTAGAGAGGCTCTGAGAGCCTCGTTTTTAGCGACAGATACCAAAATAGCTCAGAGATTCATATTTTGCGAGTTTTGAATGGGAAAGAGGAAGATTTTCTCGCAACTGAAGAGAACTCAGAATGTCTTTTTGAAAGAAAGCATTGTATGGGTAATTGAGGTGATTAAATGACTGAAGGATACGCTCAATCCACAACATTTGACAATAA
>JBHIFL010000093.1:0-14205 GCA_046761065.1 Candidatus Heimdallarchaeota archaeon | reverse complement strand
TCTGGCCGGGTTCAACCGTGGCCCCTTGTACAGCCACCTCTTCAACCTCGCCGACTTGGAAGTGGAGTATGACTATGGCACCAACGAATGGAAAGACCCCTTCCGCGCACCAGACCGGTGGCACTGGCTGTACTAACAGTTCACACATATAAAGTCAAGAAATTTCTACACCTAGTAAACTTGGAATGAGCGCAAGTTGAAGGTGTTGCCGCGAAGCAGGCGCGCATGTGCATTTCAGCCCATTCCAACAGGGTTTCCGGCTCTACTAGCTATTTGACTTCGAGAATCAGGGATTTTGCGTTGAACGCAGTTTCTTTTTCTCACAATTTGTTCCTTCGGTTGATCATGACTTCGACTGGTTTTGTGACAAATGAAAGGAAATCTTTTATTTTGAAGCTTTCGCGGTTAATCTGTCCTCAAACTCCAGAGATGCTACCTTTGTGGAGTAGCTCCCCTTCGTGGAGTGCTCGAACAAAATTCCCTGTGTCATGCACAGGGTGTCAAAGTGAGAAGTGGACCGCAAACACTTGAGCGCTTTCAACTGCGGCTTAGTCCCTGGTTCGTCTAGTAGCTCGCAGCGTAACACTAAGCTGCTCGGAAGCCCCAGAGTGGTAAGCTAGAGGGGAAACCCGTTCTAATACTGGGTAGAACCCTCCCGGCTCACACCCATCCCTATAGTGGCAGGAGTTGTTTTGATGAAAACATCAAAGCGGTTATTGACAGGACCGAAAAGGTTGAGAGGTTCTTGCACACCATTTGAAAAGAGAAGCATGAACAGATTCTATCACAGAACTCAAGATGTGGTTCCCCCTCCAAGCGGCTCCGGAACGAATTCGTGGTGGCCTGCCCCCACAAATTCGGAGGATTGTCTTCGATCGTGGACAATTGCTCCAAATTATTTAAAAGAAAACGGTGCCAATTGAAGAATGAGGAGGACAAAGGCGTGAAGCCCCACCCTATTGTTCGGGTCTTCGACATAATACTGATCTTGAGTGCTTTAGTTTTCTTGGCTCCGTGGAGAGGAGATGAAACAACCGCCAAAGGGCTTGACTCCCCTTTCCAGATTCACCAAATCTCGGATGCAGAGGCACCCCACAATCCCCAGAACGCAATCGCCTTGCCAACCCAGCAATATGTGGAGCATGAGCCCATTTCTATCAAAAACAATTCGGATTTTGCCGCCTTAGGCTTTCCTGGGGAGGGGACTGAAGAGAACCCCTATGTCATTGAGTACCTGAATATTACAAGTGTAACCCACACCTTGATCCGTATTCAAGATACGACGGCGTATTTTCGCATCCGGTACAATCTCTTAAATAACCTACCTAGCGAACCACATGGAATCTATTTGTACCATGTGACTCATGGAATGATTGAATCCAATATCATTACCAACTGCCGGTTTGGAGTTGCCCTCTATGACTCTGGACATTGCACCGTGGCTCACAATTCCATCTCCCAGTGTGTGGCGGGAATTACCCTGTCTCACTCTAGAAATAGCACCGTGGCCTATAATACCGTCTCCCAGTGTGAATGGGCGGGAATTGTGCTTTATGACTCTGAGCAGAACACCGTGGCCCACAATACTGTTTCCGAGTGTAGGGTGGGAATTACGCTTGAATCCATAAATAATGATCCCCTGGACTCTGGGCAGAACACCGTGGCTCACAATACCGTGTCCGAGTGTGAAGAGGGAATTACGCTTGCGTACTCTGACCAGAACATCATCTCCAACAATACCGTGTCCAATTGTAGGAAGGGTATTTACCTAAAAGCCGCTAAGCAGAACACCCTGGTCGGGAACCAGCTGGTCAATAATGACCTAGTGATTGAGTTATATCTACCTGAAAGAGGGAATGCTTACAGCACGCCTTTCATTTGGCCAGTTGAGCACTATTTACAAGCGACCGTGGCGGAGAATGTGGTCAACGGCCGCCCCTTGGTCTTTTGGCAGAATATGCGTGGGGGCACCGTCCCCCTAGGTGCTGGGCAAATCTTTCTGCTCAATTCCACGGGGGTCGAAGTGACGGGGCAAGCCCTGGCCCGGGTCCCAACCGGCGTGTTCGCCGCTTTTTGCTCGCACTTGGCCATCCACCACAATACCGTGTCCGAGTGTGAGGCGGGAATTGCCCTGTATGAGTCGGGACATAGCACCGTGGCCCACAATACCATCTCCCAGTGTGGGACGGAAGGAATTGCCCTGTATGAGTCGGGACATAGCACCGTGGCCCACAATTCCATCTCCCAGTGTGGGACGGGAATTAAGCTTGATGCCGCTGACCAGAACACCCTGGCCGATAATACCGTTTCCCAGTGTGGGGAAGGAATTGCCCTTACGTCATCCTCGGGGCAGAACACCTTGGTCGGGAACCAGCTGGTCGATAATCGCGATAATAGCCTAGTTATTACCAATTTATATTGGAGCCATCGACATGGCATTAGTGTTCGGTCAATAGAACATTATGTCCAAGCGACCGTGGCGGAGAATGTGGTCAACGGCCGTCCCTTGGTCTTTTGGCAGAATGTGCGTGGGGGGACTGTCCCCCTAGGTGCCGGCCAAATCTTTCTGCTCAATTGCACGGGGGTCGAAGTGACGGGGCAAGTCCTAGCCCGGGTCCCAACCGGCGTGTTCGCCGCTGGTTGCTCGTACTTGGCCATCCACCACAATACCTTTTCCAATAACAGGCAGTATGGGATCCACGTTCATGTCTCGGGGGATAGTACCATAGCTAACAATACCATTTCCGAGTGTGGGGTGGGAATTCGCCTTTTTGGCTCTGAGAATATCACTATTGCCCACAATACCGTCACCCAGAACAGTGGGGGAATTCGCCTGCAGGGAGCATTCAGTCCACACTGGAGTAAAAAGAACACGGTGGTCTACAATACCTTCGCCAATAACACTGGCTATGGAATTGGCTTGAGTCTATTGTGTTCAGATAACACAGTGAAGTGGAATGATTTTCTGGGCAACCATCCTGGGGGCGGTCAAGCTGGCGATGCGGGCTCAAATAATGTCTTTGCTCGTAACTATTGGGATGACCACGATAATACAGACCGGAATGGCGATGGGATTGCCGATGCTCCCTATCCCATCGAAGGGGATGCCTCCAACCAAGACCTATCCCCTTTGACGGTACTTGTAGATCTCTCCCATAGCCTTTCGACACCGATAATTGCATATCCCTATGGTGGCGAAACGCTCCAAGGCACGGTCACGATTCAATGGGCGGCGGCGATCGATACATGGGAGCATTCCATCACCTATACAGTCTCGTACACTGTGGACGATGGATATACTTGGATCTTGCTAGCGTCGGGATTGTCGACCTCGGAGTACGAGTGGGATACCACCACTGTTACGGATGGATCTGCGTATCGGATCCAGGTGGTTGCCACCTGTTCGGACGGTCTCACAGCGGAGGACCGTTCGGATGTCCCCTTTACCATTCAGAACCTCGAAGCGACCACAACCACCCCAACCACAGTAACTTCGACCAGTCTCCCCCCGGTTGGGGCATTCACAACTCCTGAAGGACCCATGGGCATTCTTCTCGCGACCCTGCTTCTGGCGACGATCCTAGTGAGAAGAGTTAAACGAAAAGCTAGGTAATTAACTCCTTCAATGTTGGCTTTCTTTCGTTACTACAGACTTTTGTAGAATCCTCCATCCAAAGGATGGATGTAAAATTTCTGATTTTATGCCTTCCTAAAAAGTGCTTCTAGCGTTGAGTTGTGGAGATAATCTGTTGTGCTTCGTGATAGTAGAAGAGTGAAAAGGAGGGGAAGAGCTTGCGAGGATAAAACATCATTGTGGATTCTCGAAAGGCGCGCCTACATGTGGAGGGTCTCCTGGAAACCTTTGAAGCTTCCAAGTGCTTGCCCGTGGTCTATTTTTCTAGCTCCAGTTGGTAACGCTTTGAAACCTATACGAATTGGAACCAGGGATCATAAGTCCGTACATCCCCTCTGAGGGTCGGTAATCCTACACCAAGACCTCATCAATTGCCTTGTCTGTCAAACAGTATGTACTCATCAACCCCACTCCAGAGGGTCTATGAACCTGGCCTCTTATCCAACAATGATTTAGGACCCTAAAATGACATCTCAAGGGTTCTAAAATCGGAGGCTGAGCAAACCTTTCACTTCCTGGGTAAAATATCGTGCCACCCGGAGGGCTTGGTTCGCTTCCCGCTTGGTGGGGCGTTTTAGTTCATAGCGGAGGTCATTTCGCAGGATTCTCAGCCATCGTAGCTCCTTTTCAGCTCTTATGCGGACTCCGATATTACGCAGTGTCGAGATCACGATCGGCAGTTTATTCGCGTCATTTCCCAGATCACGATGGAAGAACTCGAGGATGGCCGTGAGGAGTTGCTGGATCACCCAGTCGCAGGTCAGGATCGTTTGGGAGTAAAGATCACTGTTAAAACATTCCCGCGCCTCTTCGAGGACCTCAAGCACTCGCTTCACCCGAAGCTCGTAACGTAGCTGCGTGGATGTCAGCGGTTTGGTTTGCTGTGTTAATGATTTGTAATCTGTTAATAGCTGGTCGAGGGATGGATAGCCCAGATTTGCGGCTAACTCGTGAAGGATGGCCTGCGCTACGCTGTTAAGGTTCGGATGAGTTTTAGGTAGAGCCAATAGGGTGGGGAGGCTTGCAACAATGCGGGGCAGCGCCTGCCTTGCACATTCTTGTCTTCCGGGGTTCCTTTCCACCAATTGTTGGATCAAGGCATCCACGGCGTCCCCGCCAATTAAGCCCAGTAAAGCAACAATCCTCTCTTTCACTTGCACATCCGTTACCCCAGCATACGCAGCGATTAATGGGAGGACTGCCGCCTGACCTTGCTTGACCAGCGCGGCTTGGGCCCGAAGGCGTTCCGCTTCCGCTTCGCTCCCTAACTGCTGGATCCAAGGGGTGAGACCCTCGTCTGAAGCTTCTCGGGGGACCTCCACTACGTCAACATCCCCTTTGAGCGGTTTTGATGTTTCTATATTATTGTCTTCTATTATTCTTTCCAGACCGCAAGAGGCTTCGGGAGTTTCTACACGCTTGCCCGAGGCCCCACCTTCGAAGTCGCGGTCTTCCGACGGCTTCTTCTGGTTGGCCTCGACTTCGGCCCTTTCGCCCCCATGACCGCACCTTTCTGAAACATCGAACTCGAAATCGTCCAGGAGCTCTCCTTGGTCGGCGATCTCTTCATTGGGTGTTGTTTAGTCATCCTTTCCGTTTAACTCTAGTCGGTTAGGCTCCTGTTTCGTGAATTCGAGACCCAGATCAGGCCCGGGTACCTCTAAAGGGCTCTCTTTTCTGATCGCAAGCCGCGGGTCTTCTCGCAAGTTTAATTCACGTTGGTCCTCTTTTCCTCTGTCCTCCAATTCCTCGTGTACTTCCGGCAGGTCCGGTTCGGATAGGACTAAGCCGCGGAACCGCTGTTTGTGGTACCGCTCCCGCCCCAGCTGGCGGGCCTTGCGCTGATGCGGCACGGGCACATACTGGGCAGGATTGGCGAAGCCGGTTTCCCACCCGCTCCCTGCAAAGATGGCGACCCCCTTCAGGATCACCTGTTGTTCGGCATCATTAAACTCCCACGTGGTTTCGGTCGCTTTGCCTTGCTTGGTTTTCGGGGAGTATTCGGCCCAGCTGAGGATGGTAAACATGGTCTCCTTCCGTTGAATATGTGTCCCACAAAGTTTCTCTTCGGGCACGAGTAACTTTTCGTCCATATGGAGACCCTCTACCTTGTCGTACCAGTTTATTTTAAGGTTGTTCGCACATGTGGAAACCTTCCCCTTAAGACCCGATATGCCATTACGGCATCACTGTCCCAATAACGCAAGGCTTTCATTATCTCATAACGCAAGGCTTTCATTATCTCATAACGCAAGGCTTTCACAATTTTATAATGTAAGGCTTTCACTATCTCGTAATACAAGCCTTGCACTATCTCACCATCACTATCTCATAACGCAAGCCTTACACTATCTTATAGCTCAAGGCTTACACTAAATCGAAACATCCTAACCATGGATCCATATCGCAGGATCGTGGCGCAGCCCCTGTTGTGCCTAGTAGGCGCTCTGACCCTTAGCTTGAGCTTCTTTGCACAGAACCCTTGAAATCAAAGGAGGACATTTTCCAAAGGCCTAAAAAGGGCCGCCTTCCAAGATTACTAGCGTGGATAACAGGCTCAAGGCCGAGTGGGGTCGAATGATTCCATTACAGAGACCGTTCCTAATATTAGGGTTCATCCTCATTGCGTTGGGGGTAGTCCTCGAACTCTTGCAGCTCGTCCTCGAATTCGCCCCAAGATTAGAGTGACTGGGGAAGCTAGGGAAACTTGTGATCTATGTCTATCGCCACAACAACTTCTATTTTATCACGTCGCCGCTCCTCATCCTCATCGGTCTGGCCTACCTCATCTACCTCCTGGGGGGCGTCTTCGGTAAACGTTTGAGGGAATGGAAAATGCCAATCATGGGAGGCGTGCTTAATCCCCCAGCGGAACATTCAACCGTGGGCGAAAGACAGAACTCTTTTAGCCACCTAACTCCGCAGGATCCCTCAAGATACGGGTAAGGGGTGATCGCGTGCCGCCAAGCCACAGGCAAGTAAAAAAACGACTGTACCAGTTCATGCGTCGCCAACTGACTCTATCCAAGGGGGACCGGAGCGAAGTATTCCAGTTCCGCCCCCGACAGGTGCTCCGTCGCGGGCCGCTCCCCAATCTCGCGCTCCATACCCTTGCCCAGCAGGGTGTTCGCTACCTGATTCTGCTGTACTTTGCAAATTTTATCTCGGTCTATTTTGCAGACGCGCAGGGAACCATCGTGAACGTGAAGAATTTCGACCGCCAACGCGACCACCAAGCCCTCGAGGAACTTCCCACTATCGCCAAACGTATTCTCCAGTACCCGAAGCCAGTTAAAATTCCCTCCACGCATGAACAACTGCTCCAGAAGATCAAAATGCTACAACAACAATTCTACGAGAAAATCCATGCCATCGAGCAGCTGGTGGGTGTGCACCTTCCGCCTCGGAAGATACCAGGAATCACGCTCACCAACCAGTTGCAGGAGGGCGTGATTTGCATCCCTGCCAAGCTAAGGACTCAAGCGCAACTCGACCGCTTCTTCACGATCGAAGCCTTCCGACTCTTCGTGCCTGGAGTTTTCCAGCCCCATGCCGACTTCCTAACCCGGTTCTTGTCCTATCTGTTTGTGGATGATCCCGCAGGAGGTTTGCGATTCCTCGAACAATTGGCTGAACTTCCGAATGAAATGGCTAGACATTTTAATATAGAGATGCTTGCGCGGCAGCAGATCAGACCGTTCATCGCCCTGTTACGGTTGTGGGCTAGATATGAAGATCGAGTTTTCACAATTGAAGTATTTCACAGCTTCATCGCACAAGTACTGACCGAACTGATCCGAGACCCCACGAGGAATCTTATGGAGATTGTCTCATTGGTGAGCGAGGTGCTTTTCCAAGGGCAAGGAGATGTCGGCGACCTGCTTAGAATGACCTGTTATCTCGTCCTCTCGGAGAATCAAGCACTTATTAGTGAGTATCGAAGCCACAAAGTCTTCCTGCAAAAAGATAATGTAATTCAGTTCTGCCAAGCCATGCTGAAAATACGTTTTCGCCAGCTCTACACTGAAAAACTCGAAATTATGAAACGGTTTTCCAGCCCAAAATTCAGTCGCCTGATCACGCGAGCCTTAGAGCAGTTGCTGACTTGGATCTTACGAGTTGAACGAACAACAGACCATCTTACACTGGTGAATCAAAGTGACCTTAACCTGAATGATGTGATCCTCCGGCGACCAAGATCCGACCCCAAAGACATCCTTGCAACAGTCCCCCAACTCGATGCAGATAGCATGATCGTCATCCACCTCGATCAGAACCTAATTTCTGAGCAACTTGTAGCCGAGTACAATGATAACTTCGGAAACCGCTACCAGGTCCCAATCTGACGGATAACAGCTATCATGAGGATACACGGCTGCGATGCAATGGTTGTTGTGTGTGTGAGCTTTCTTTTCTGTCTCCGCATTCCGAAGGCGGCTATGGCCACACGGCCGAGACCCGTAGTCAGTTCAAGTGCAGAAAGCTCAAGTTGGAGTGCGATGGCATTCTTGCGACCTAAATCAGAAGGCGTTCTTTCCCCATCTTAATTATGTAGATAGTTCAAGTTTCTGAAAAGAATTCTGAAAATTTACAACCATGTAACTAAGGGGTTACAAACAGGTCTCAACAGCAATAAAGAGGGCGCTCATCAGATATTTCATAATTTCCTCGTAGTGTCTTACTAAGACGGTTTGTGCTTCGATGTTATGACCTCCATAGTTCCTGAGGCGCCAAGGCAAAAGAAAGTATGACATCTCCGTAGATACAGGGTTACCATCATACTCTGCCCCACCAGTGAGAACTGCCGGGATAAAGGTAGTAAGATCATCCCGCAAACCGGGGTGAATTGGTATTGGGCTAATTCGATGAGCAATCCATCGTTTATTCAACCAGAGTTCTTGTATATTCTTCCCTAAGGAATCTTTCTTATACTTCTTAAAAAGTACTTTATCAATAACTAGGCCAATTTTGAACATCGCTTCAAGGTTCTTCAATTTCGCGAAAGCATTGTTAAAAGTATCTGGCCCTCTCAATCTCTCTTGGTGAAGCAAATACATCAGGGTATAGACAAAAAAGAATTTGACATTTTCTAAATCCGAGTTTTCCAGAAAGAAGAACGAGGTCAAAAGACGAGTTCTATCACAGGGTCAAGGTGACTTACCACTTGAAGCCTCCCTTAGTACCGGCAATGGCTAAACGAATAAATGATGATGTATCTCCACTTTCGTTGTATAAAACAGATAAAAACACGCTTATAGCAGTAAAGAATGAAAAAGAACTTCAAACCGCGATTCAGTTAAAAGACCAACAATATCCTAATGCCCTGATAGTGGTTGAAGGTAAGTAATTGGGTTGCAAAATTGAGGACATGGCGGTTTAAAGCCCCTCATTCCGATGCTTGGGTATTGGAGGCAAAGGTCGGGTGGTTGGAAGAACGCCTACAAGAACTGCAAGAAGAAGATAAATGGCCTAGAACACCTGAAGGGTTACAATGCCCGAAGTGTGGAAAACGCAAGCTGAACGTCTGAGACGATCTGACAAACAACTCAAAAAAACGAAAACAATGCACTTCGTATTCATATACACCGCATGCCGGTCGGCAGGAGGGGACGATAAAACCATTGCGCCGGACGCAGCAAGAGGTCGATGCCTTAGCTAAATCCTGAAGAATGGTGAGGAACACAGTAATGGAAGAATTAGTCGTCAGTTTCAAATTCCAGCCAATATTGCACTCCTAAATTAGGTGTATGCTCGTCCAACCAATCTGCAGCCTTTTTGCGATCCCATAACTTCGATAAAAACCCAACCCCACGAATCGGCCAGGTGCTTGGTTTTCCCGTCCTGCGTCGCCCCCGGACAATGCGCTCACCTAAATGTAGTGTCCGCACCCCATCATCAATAAGGATCCCTGTAGGCTCTTCCTTGATCTTCTTGGGATCAATATCCTCAATCAAGGCATAAATCTTCTGCATCTAGACCTCTTCCAGCAACAAATTGACGTGGGAACCGCATGAACGAATCATAAATTAGCATTTGGTGTGTTCTTTCTCTTTGTTTCCTTTTTGAATATTCCTTTCTGGCTTATCAACATTTCAAAAACTGCCATTCTTCAACTTGATTAGATTTATTCTGATCACAGGTGTCCCAATCGGTTCTATATGAAATGGAAAATCATACTCCAAAGAAGCGTGATTGCTTGAGAATATATTTTCAGGGATCAACTTTCAGTAAAGGCTGAGGTTTGGGAGTCTTTATGGTTCCTTGTTGCTCAAAGGCTTCAAGGGCTGAACCAATTGGGTCGCGAGCCGATCGACCCGCATTAAGTTGACATTGGATGCGGAAATCCTGAAACTCGACGTTTAACGTTTGGCAGATGAGTGGAAGTAGCGCTTTCACTAAAGAAAAGGTGCCTTCAAATCCATATAACTTCCCCCAATCGAAGAAGCGTCTCCCCTCTACGACTAGATGGGCACCTGTGGAGTGCAAGACCAGTTCTTTCGGAAGAGAGACTGAAAAGAGGATAACTGAAAGCATATTTACTGTCTCAATCTTGAACGATTCTAGCGAATAACGGCGTTCTTCTGGGAACGTAACTAAGCATTCCTCAACATAGTTGGGGGTGATTGGAGGAAAATAGATCTCTACAAAATTGGGAGATAGTTTCAAGATGTGAAAGAACGTCGTGTACTCGTTGTCATGCACAACGATTTCTTGCGCATCGGCTGGGATGTCCCGAACCTGGGAAAACGGTAGGACGAGGTCCGGAGGCGAATCGGCGAACTCTTCTCCCGCTTTCAGGAAAATGCTGACTTTCAGATCCTTTGGAGTCATTTGTGTGGAGGAAGCGTATCCTCCTTTTTAACATTAAGGATCGATAGACAGGAACAGATAATGGTTCTTGGGTTTCTTATTTTTTTGTTTGTATGATATTCACGCCAATTCTTGAAGGAAGCTTTTATTGTCTTTGTTTTCCATCCGATTCTCTTCAAGTTGGATTCATATCTTTCCTTATGCTTATCTAGAAGATCCAGCCATTCTCACTTTGTTGATGGTTCATTCATAGACATATTTGAATAGCTTCGTTCGGGGGGGAGATTTTGGGGGCCCGGTCGAATAAGACTTCAACTCCTGATTTATTAGTCTATCTACGTGAAAAACTGGTCTTTTCATTCTGTATAGATGACCCCACCAGGAGTGTGGAAGATTAAATACCCAAATGCTAAGTGGGAGTGAGGATCATGATAGACATTAAGACATGGAAGGCCAAAGGGTTGACCCCAACTGGCCTGATTCTGCAAACCAAGGGCACGGTAGGTGTGCGGTTTCTCTGGCCACGCTATCCGCCACACATACGTCCTGCTGATCTGCGAGCTTTCTTCCGCCAACTCTTGAAGGGTATGCAAGTGACCGTCAATTTCGCGTTCAACCGGGCCCTCAACTGGCAGACCTTACGGGTTAGTGTGCTCCCCGACCCAGATGCCGAGACATTGTGGGATGCATGGTTGGATCTTACGACAGCCAACTACCGTACCGTGTTGGCATGGGTGGACAAAGCCGCCCGGGCAGGCAAGCTGCGGATCTCGCACCAATGGGTCACTAATGGGAAGTCCCGAGTGGTGGTCTCGGGCAGTCTTCCCCTAGACATTGATGGGATGTTGAACCTTCGAAAGCATCAACCGATTCTCAAACGCCTGTTCCGAATTCTCAAGCGACGGGAACACCAAACAGAGGCAGACTTAAAGGCGGAATGGGAGTCTTACCAGTTCAAGGTCGCTGAAGTGATGGCCCATTTTATTACCCACCATCGTGAGAAAGCCCGGATCCGAGATCAGTCCAAGGCGGACTTCTTAGCCGAATTTGTCTCGAACTGGTCTGCAATCAATCGATGGGTGCTTGAAGACCATGAATACTTCGCGGTGCGCGTCGAGATCCACAACATCCTCTTTGTCTTCATTCTGGGGGAGATGGACCTGCTGTTTATGGACGTGATCTTCCCCATGCCTCCGGAATTTCGATCGATTGAGGGGATCAGTCAGTTTGATCGACTGTACCCAGGCTTTGCCTTGCTGCAAAAAGCCGGGTTCGACTTTGAGATGGGCTATTCGGGGGTGGATGACCGGGACAGGGGGTATTTAGGGCTGGTCTTGCACTACTATGCTCAACACGATTTCTGCCGGACCGCTTCCCTAGCGCAGTATGAGGGCTCCGCCTCCGTCGCTGAACTGCTCGAAAAAGCTGAGTTCGCGCGGAACACCCTCGCTCAAACCCGGGTGCAGATCTGTCCTCGGGACAAGATCTGCTACCTCCATGAGAAAAGCCTCCTCTCCGGAGATTTCTTCATCGCTACCTTACTCCCCGGAAAGAAGTTTCAATCGGGTACGAAACGGCAAAACCTTTTTGCCGCTTAACACCATAACCCCCTCTAAATAGGGCAAAGGGCGGGTCACATACAACCAAGCACAAGACAGGTGAAAAAAGCGCCTCTACCAGTTCCTGCGCTACAAGTTGGCCCTGTCCAAAGGGGACCCGGGGTGAGGCGTTCAAACTCCGCCCCCGCCAAAGACTCCGGCAGGGATCACTCCCCGATCTCGCGGTTTATTCCCTTGCCGAGCAAGGCGTGCGGTACCTGATCTTGTTACATTTTGCTAATTTTATCTCGGTCTATTATGCGAACATGCAGGGAACTATCGTAGGTGTGAAAAATTTCGACCGCAAGCGCGACTGCCAAGCCATAGAGGAACTGTCACGACTCGCCAGACGGATCCTGGCATACCCAAAGCTGGAAAAAGTTCCCTCCAAGCATGATCGGCTGCTCAGGAAGACCAAAGCACTCCAACAACAATTCCACGCGAAAATCCGCGCGATCGAACAGTTGGTGAGCATGCACCTGCCACTCCAGAAGATTCCGGGCATCGCGCTCACCACACAGGTGCATTAAGGTTTGATTCACATCCCGCTCAAATACGGACCTGCGCACAACTCGAGCGTTTCTTCACGGTCGAAGCCTTCCGCCTCTTCGTTCCGGGAGTTTTTTTCAACCCCATGCCAGCACACTCGCTCGGTTCCTGACCTATCTGTTTGTGGATGACCCCACAACCAACTTGAAGCTATTCAAGAAATTACCCGAAGCCCTAAAAGATATGGTAAGTCACCTTCCCACAGAAGCGCTTGCGCGGAAGCAAATCAAACCGCTCATAGCCCTGTTACGAATGTGGGCCAGATATGAAGATCGAGCCCTCCCCATCGATGAGTTTCACCGCTTCTTCGCGCTTGTTATGACAGAACTTTCACAAGTTCCTGGGAGGAATCTCATAGAAATTGCCGCCACGGTGAGTGAGGCGCTTTTCCAAGAACAAGACGATGTCTGTGATCTGCTACGAATGGTTTATTTTCTTGTTCTTTCAGATAACCAAACCTTGATCCAGAAATATCGCAGCCATGAGATGTTCCAGAAGCAAGATGACATTTCATGGTTTAGCCAAACCATGCTAACGCTACGCTTGCGCCAACTTTATACAAAAAAATCCCAAATAATGGGACGTATTTCTGGTATAAAACTTGGCCACTTGCTTCAGCGTACCTGTGATCATTTGCAGAAATGGATCCTGCGAGTTGAACGAGCAATGGATCAACTCACACTGGTGAATCAAAGAGATCTCGTATTAAATAATGTGCGGCTCCGGCGTCCAGAATTCGACCCGGAAGAGGTTCTTGCAACAATTCAGAGATTGGGATCAGATAGCGTACTTGAAGTTGTTCTCGAAAGTGACGTAGGATCCGGACAGCTAGTAGCTGAATTCACGGACAATTTTGGAATCAACTATCGAGTCTTGGTTTGATGGATAAAAAAACTCTGAAAAACCCCCATATTTTTAGTTAATATGTCTCATGGACTCAGGCAACTAGTTAAGCAACCTTCGGCTAGCTCTCTTTGAGACAGAAGAAGAATTTTTATAATTCTACCCAGTTGCGTAGGTCTCCAAGCTGAATCAAGATCCGAAGTGCAAAGGAGCTGTGATAGTAATCTCAGTTTTAACAAAATCTTTAAATACTATCGTTTGAATTGTTTTAATAGTTTGAAATTGTACTCAAGGATTGATAAGATGGAACGGTTCGAGCAAGCATTCGAGCGTGGGCGGAAGGGAAGAGTAGAGAGTTTCGACATATGGTTGCAACATTTAGGCATAGATCCCCTTCGGTTCGATTATAAAGAGGTCACCAAGTACATTTTTGACAACCGAATCATCATCGACCGTGAGAAGGAACTTGAATCCATAGCTGAATTCTTCGGGTTCTTTGCCAGTGAACAAAAGGGGCTTTTCCACCTGCCTGTCATTGGAGTTCATGGTTCCGGAAAAACGAACTTACTTACCGTCACTCAATCCTTTTTCCAAAGCCTGAAGTCCAATTTGAAGCTCCAAGCGTTTGATGCTAAACTATTTTCTCTCTCTGATGAAAGCGATTTGGAGAGCGAACAACTATTATACAAGTACTTGGACGAGGTCAAGCAGGAAAAATACGATGTCCTCGTCATCGACTCATGTGAAGAGGACAGATCCATAGACTATTCC
>JBHIFL010000092.1:0-14397 GCA_046761065.1 Candidatus Heimdallarchaeota archaeon | reverse complement strand
TTAAGGAGTTAATTCTTGAAAAACAGAAGGAATACGAATATGAAATACTTGATATGGAAATTCTGCCAGATCATGTCCACTTATTATTATATGTAAATCTGAAAATAGGTATTTTTAGGATTGTCAACAAGATAAAAGGGTATACTTCCCGTGTTCTTAGAGAAGAATTTCCGGAGTTAAGAAGAAAACTGCCAACATTGTGGACTCGACTCATTCAAAGTTTATCTCATCAGTTAGTGCTGTAACCCTTGAAGTCGTAAAGAAATATATAGAGGAGCAAAAGGGTAAATGAAGAGGACTCACACATTCAAGTTAAGACTAACAAAGGAGCAAGCTTCCAAACTCTTCGAGTTAGCCAATAATTACTCCCGGATGTGGAACGAGATTAGCTACAAGAGAAGGCAGTCATTCTTCGCGGGTAAGGTAGACTGGAATACTGATGAAGAATACAGCAAGTACAAGCGATTATTAGGCTCAGCAACAGCTTAGCAGGTCATCATTAAGAATAATGAGGCATGGAAATCGTTCTTCGCTTTACTGAGGCTGAAGAAGAAAGGTAAACTCCCACCAGACCAGAAGGTTAGACCACCGGGATACTGGAAAGACCGTAAAACGGGAAGAAGGAAATTGAGAGGTCTTGTCAGATGTGATTGTTATAAGCTGGGATGTGATTGGTTAAGACTACCGTTTGGATTAAAAATCAAGTGGAGCGGTAAAAACAGATGGAACGGGAAACAGGGAAGGTTGGAAATAGTATACGACGAGCTAACAAATCAATGGTATGCCCTCCAGCCTGTATCGGTTGAACCGATACATCAGCCAATAGGAAATAAGAGAGCATACGTTGATTTGGGAGTGGCAAACCTGATAACAGCATGGATTGAAGGAGATAAAAGAGCAACAATCTACTCAGGTAGAATCTTGCTTTCTGACTGGTGGTACTGGACAAATAAGATAGCTGAACATCAATCTGTGCTGAAGAAAGCAAACAATAAGCACACATCTAAGCAATTGAGAAGGTTGTACAGGAAACGTAAGAGAAGGTTTAGGCATGCAGTAAACACAATTGCGCAGAAATTTGCCAAGAATTGCTGGAAAAAAGGTGTTTCAGAAATAGTAATGGGAGATTTGCATGGTATCTGAAACAATAATTCAAAAGGAAGGAAATCAAATTCAATGGTTCACAACTTCTGGAGTTACAAGTGTCTTGTAGATAGAATAAGAATAACAGCAGAAAACTTCGGCATGCGTACCAGCTTAAGAAACGAAGCATACACATCGCTAACCTGTTCTTTGTGCGGCAAAAGACACAGAAATGGGAGAAAGTACAGAGGATTATACATCTGTAAAACTCACACCAAGGCTATGAATACCGATGTCTACGCTGTTGCAAATCTGGCTAACAAGGGTAATATTCCCAAGCCTCAGGGTAGGGATAACTGGGTGGTGGCTCACCCATCGGTTGTCAAAGTGCAACCGAGAACCTCACACGCTTTAGCGTGAGAGGATGTCAGTTACCCAATCTAATTCAAGTTCTTTAAGTTTTTCAGGAGTCGGCTTCCCATCTTTGTTCCAGCCACGGTATTTATAATAGGCGTCTAAAAGTGGCTCTAAGTTTATTACATGTCCTTCCGCTGGCCCTTCGGGCAAGGGATCTTCAAATAATCGTTTTGGGAGGGTATCGTCAGCCCGAGTTAAACCTTCCCTTATATTAAAGGCTCTTGCGAGGTTGTAGATTCTCTCTCCAGTTCTACGAAACATAGCTTCTGTAAATTCCCAACCAGTGAGGGTTGCGATCAAAGTAGCCCAGTCTTCACCTGTAAGTACCATTCCCATGAATTTGCACCCCCCAATCGCATCAAAAATACTAAAGGCATCTTCATACTCCTTAACCATCCTCGCATCCGTTGGATTTTCATGGAGTTCATCGCCCAGCTCGCCGTCCACGATAAGGAAAGGCATTGAAAGAAACGTAGGTCCTTCTATATAAGCCGTTATGTGATCACCGCCACGATTGGCGGTCGCGTATGCTAACCCCGTGATTTTTGCAGCTCGTGGGTCATATGCCGGTAGTTCTAGTCCTTTCACATGCATTGCAAATCGTTCAGTTCCTTTCCCCAGTTTTTGGGAGACAATCCGTGCTCCTTCGGCCAACAAATTTCCTAAACCCTCCCGCTTCGCTATTTTATGAACTAGCTCTATCATCGCCTTATAATTGCCAAAATTAAGCTCTATGCCGTCAGTCTCGTTTTCGGTTAAAACTCCTTTCTCATAACATTCCATCGCAAATGCAATGGTATTTCCTGTCGAAATCACATCTAGTCCATATTCATTGCAAAGAAATTGAGCAAAGGTTATAGCTTCTAAATTATCAATCCCACACATGCTCCCGAGAGCACCTAGGGATTCATATTCTGGTCCTTCTCCCTTACTGGCATAGGGGCCGGTTTTAATCTCAGAGATCCGCCCACAATGAATGGGACATGCGAAACACGGTTTACGTTCGATTAAAATGTTGTCATTAATTGCTGTGCCGTTAATATCATCAGCTGCTTTGAATATGCCTGTTTGCCAATTTCGGGTCGGTAAACCCCCTTTAACATTCACCATATCCAAAACAGCCGCAGTACCATAGACTTCCAAGGTCATTTTCAATAATGATTGGTTGACCCAGTCGAAACGTTGGTTTGCCTCTTCTTGGTATTTAACTTCATCGGCTATAGGGATCTTTGCTTTCCCTCGAGATGCAATGGCTTTTAGGCGTTTTGAGCCCATTACTGTGCCCATTCCGCACCTCCCAGCAGCCCTGCCCCAATAAGGTTCACTTGCGTCATTGATGATTGCCGCATATTTGACCAGATTCTCTCCAGCAATACCGATACAAGTTACATTGAACCCTTCTCCTAGCTCTTCTTTGATCAGCTTAGTGGTCTCTGAGGTGCTCTTCCCCCACAGGTACGTGGCATCTCGAAGCTCCGCTTTCCCATGATCCGTCACAAAATAGGTGGGTTGGGGGGCGATCGCCTCAAAAATGACTCCATCAAACCCAGATCTCTTAAAATCTCGGCCCCAATATCCAGCTGAGTTAGCATGGCCCCAAAAGCCCGTTAAGGGGCTTTTAGCTATTACGGAGTATCTTCCAGTGCTGGGGGATCTCGTTCCTGTCAAAGGCCCAGTCATGAATATTAATTTGTTTTCCGGGCCTATGGGGTCTATTCTAGGTTTCACTTCATCAAAAAGATACTTGGTAGCTAGCCCAGCACCCCCTAAAAACAGTTTTAACGTCTTTTCATCCGGGAACTCTTCAGTAATCGTTGAATGCGATAAATTTACTCTCAAAATCTTCCCCATATAGCCATACAAACAGTTTCCACTCCAGAATTATATAAATGTACACTTATTCAGGTTTCTTCTTCCATAATTTTAGGATTTTGCGACCTTTGGGTTAGTTCGATAGGTGAGAGGAGTCTTCATAACGACTTTATCTTTTTTGATTGAAATCGAAATCAAATACCCTACAAAAACTATATGAACCTGATATAAGCTAAATTATATGTTCGGAGGAATAAAATATGAGTAAAGATAAGGTGATCTTCCCTAGCCAAGAATGGGTCGAGAAATTTGTGGAAAAGGTCAACTCAAATAAGGAGTATGAAAAGGCGGCAAAAGATTGGGAAGGGGATTTTCTTTTTGTCATCGAACCAGATGGTACGGGTGGTTTAACAGAAACTATGACGATGTATTGTGATCTGTGGCATGGAAAATGTCGTAAGGCTTTCGTTGTGACACCCGAAACCGGCACACCTGAGTCCGAATATGAATATCGAGGAAAATATTCCAACTGGATCAAATTACTCAAAGGAGAAATTGGCCCTATTAAAGGGCTTCTAGCCCGAAAATTCAAGTTGAAGGGAAACATGGCGAAGGTCTTAAGGGCCGTAAAGGCTGCCCAGGAACTTGTTCGATCTACAACAATGGTTGAAAACGTAGAATTCATGTGAAGGAGGACAATGAAGGAGATAATGTTGGATGTGGGAGTTTACCTCGCCGAGAAAAGTCATTTTTGGGGAAGATGCATTAGACTATCTCTCTGACCAAGAATTTACCCATGCGTTTATTGTCACAGATCCTACAATGAAAAAACTCCATTTGGCAGCCATTGAATCCCGATTGAATGAAACAAATACCAAAATCACCGTTTTCGATGAGATCCTTAGCGAACCTACGCTGGAGATTGTCCAAAAGGGAGGTAGAGCCATGTCGGAAGCCAAGCCAGACGTAATTATCGCCTTAGGCGGTGGCAGCGTCTTAGATGCCGCTAAAGGGATGTGGGCTGTGTGTGCAGACCCCGGATTAAACGTGGAAGCTCTTGACCCCTTTGCGAAATTAGGGCTTAGAGAGAAAACAAATTGTTCCCTAATCACAATCCCTACGACCTCCGGGACAGGGGCTGATGTTACTTGGGCTATTGTCCTCACGGATACCACAGAAGCGGTAGATCGGAAAATCTCGTTAGTGAATCGAGAACTTGTTGCCGATGTGACTATTCTAGATCCAATCCTTACGCAAACGATGCCTAAACATCTTATTGCCGGCACTGGGTTGGATGCCTTGTGTCATGCAATTGATGGGTACCTCTCCCAATGGAGAAATGACATATCAGATGCGTTCGCAAGGCATGCGTTCCTCCTCATTTGGAAAAATTTACCAATCGCTGTAGATCAAGTCAAAAATAAAGGGGGAGTAGCGGTAGAGATCAGAGATAAATTGCATGTTGCCGCTACCATGGCGGGTTGGGCCTTCGGAAACTCCCAAATTATTTTAGCTCATTCGCTCGCGCACGCCGTTGGAAGCGTATTTAAGGTCCCGCACTCTCAGTGCATTGGGACAATGTGCTGGTATTCCTTGATGTTCAATAAAGTGGTGGAATCGCAACGAATCGCGGATCTTGCCCGTTTGGTTGGACTCCATGGGACATCAAATGAAGAATCAGCAACCAAGTTCATAGACACATTTAAGAAGTTTCTCATCAAACTAAACATGCCTCTTTCTCTGAAAGAGATGGAAATACCTAAGAAAAAGTATGAATCACATTTTGAGAGCCTAATTAACTATGCCTTAAATGATTCTGGGACATTATCAAATCCCCGTACAATAAATTACAATGACTTTGTAAAAATATTTGAATATATCTTTGAAGGGAAGGAAATCGATTTTTAGAAAATAAGCGGCTGAATAATTAAATGAGAGCAATAATCAAAGTAGTAACATTTTTCTATTAATAGTTTATAGATTCTTTCCCCTTTTTTAGTTTTTTGAATAAATTAATTGCTTCGTTGATATGCTTCCGAGGTCGGAATTGTGAAGAGAAGATGTATTTGATGATTCCTTCTTTGTCTATAATATAAGTTACTCTCCCTGGGATAAAGCCTAAGGTTGAGGATACTCCATAAAGCTTTCGAACTTTCTGGTCCTTATCGCTTAATAAGACAAACGGCAAGTGGTGCTTGTTAGCGAATGCTTGATGGGATTCTATTTTATCAGGACTTACACCTATTACTTCGGTACCTAAATCTTTGAAGATTTCGTAGTTGTCTCTAAAGCTACACGCCTGTATTGTGCATCCCCGAGTCTCATCCTTTGGGTAGAAGTAAAGAACAATATATTTTTTCCCAAAAAAATGGGAAAGTGTAATATTTTCTCCAGTTTGTGAAGGAAGAGTAAAATCCGGAGCTTTATCGCCGATCTTAGCCTTTATCATAAGAATCAGACTATCAAGGTTCAATTCATTAAAACTTCAAAGTTTTTCTCAAAGCATTGTATGATAGACAATTGAGAACATTTTTTGGCTCCAACCAAGCGCGTCGGGCAATTGAAACGCCAATTTCCATATAATCTAGATGGTTTATGTGGTGGGCATCAGTGCTTAGCCCAAGTTTTATCCCATATTCCCTAGCTTGTCTCGCTTTGGTACTATCTAGATCCATTCGGTCAGGGTGGGAATCAATTTCCAACACTGTGTTCGTCTCCGCTGCAATTTCACAGACCCTTTCAAAATACATGGGCGCTGACTCTCGTTTCCCAATCATACGACTTGTGGGATGTGCCAATACATCCAACAGCCCTGTTTGCATGGCTTTCACGAGCCGTTGGGTCATCTCTTCAGCAGTCATGCGCAGCTTCGTGTGAACGCCTCCAATCACGATATCTAGGTCTTCCAATATGGAGGCAGGATAATCAAGAGATCCATCCGGTTTAATATCAACCTCAGTACCCTCCAGAATAAGGAGTGTTCCATTAAGTTCTTCATTTACCTTCTCTATTTCTCGTGTACGTTCATGCAATTGCTCAGGAGTTAACCCATGTGCAACTTTCAAGCTTTGAGAATGATCAGCCAGAACAACATAATCATAACCCTTTTCTTTTGCCGCTTCGGCCATTTCTCGCACAGAAAATGCTCCGTCGCTCCAATTCGAATGCGCATGAAGCTCGCCTCGCACATCCTCAAACCGAAGAAGGTTCGGTAATGTGCCTTGGAGTGCAGCTTCTATCTCTCCCTGGTCTTCTCTTAACTCTGGTTCGATGTATTGGAGTCCTAATCTTTCGTATATTTCCCGTTCTGATGCTCCTGCAATTTTATGCTCTGTATCTTTCTCAAAAAGTCCATACTCATTGAGTTTCAGGGATTTTTCAATAGCTAAATGTCGTAACTTGACGTTATGATCTTTACTTCCCGTAAAATATTGAAGTGCAGACCCATAACTTTCGCGTTCAACTACCCTCAAGTCGGTTTGAATTCCATTTTCCAATATAACGGAGGATTTCGTCTTACCTTTCGCCAAGATACGTTGTACTTTATCTAAAGCCACGAAAAACTCCATGAGTTGCATAGGAGGCGCCTTGGAAACAGCTAAAATGTCTATATCGCCTATTGTTTCCTTTCTTCGTCTTAGAGAGCCGGCCAAACAAACTTCTTGAGCAAGTCCACTCTGTCCAAGCTTCATAATCAGCTCTTTCCCGGTTTGTAACGCGTTCCAGAGTAGAATCCTTTCCATTCCTTGCTGATAGATTTGAATGCCGTGAAGGATGTTTTTTATCGTCTTTGGGCCAATTCCTTTGAGTCCTTTTAGTCCTCCTTTCCGGATCGTTCGTTCTAATTCATCTATTGTTTTAACTTTAAGGGTTTCATAGAGGACCGTTGCAGTTTTTGGCCCTACACCTGGGATACGAGCTAATTCCACAAGAAATGGAGGGATCTCTGTGCGTAATCTTTCAAGAGCTTGGAGGTGACCAGTTTGTAGAATCTCTTCTATCTTGTTGGCTATGTTTTTTCCGATTCCAGGAATTTCTTCAAACCCTTCTTTTCCACGCCTCTGATAAATATCCGTCAGATCCTCTGCCCAACCTTCAATCGTCCGGGCAGCACGTCTATAGGCGCGGGGTTTGAAGGTTTCCCCTTGCATTTCTTGTAGTTTAGCCATCTCATGAAAGAATCGGGCAATTTCTTTATTTTTCACAGTTAATCACGGCTTAAAAAACTGAAAATCTATTGCATAAAGAATAATTTGGGTCCTCTTTTATGCCCTTCTCCTGATGCTTACTTTCTTAATTAGTAAACACACGTTTGATTCCATTTCCAAGGCTTAATATAGTCTGTTTTATCTATTCTGTTGATAGATTAGCGGGTTTATAATCAATAAATAGATCTTAAAGCCGCTAACGAATTCCATATATTTTTTACTTTCTTTTAAATTCTTATACAACTGTTCTTTGAGATCTAGCTATAGCTTTAGGTTCTGTTTGATTTGAGACATGACTTTAAGAATGTCTTGCAGTGGATTCCCCGATAGTTGCGACTCAACTAAACTTCCGTCTAATTTGTGATAATGATGGGGGAAACTCGAAACTCTTACATGGTGTTTTGCATTGTCCCAACCCATTATTCTGAGGTCCCCGCGGATTACCGTATAACTATACTTTTGAAGAGTTTCGTTGTAGTATAAGTCGAGAAAATAATTTTTCTTTAAATGTGCTCGAATCTTTGTATGTAAGTTCTCAATTCGTAACACAAACTCGTATTTGGAAATCTCTGAGGCGAGGAGCGACAGGATTGTTGATGTCACAACTCAAGCCTCTTAAGAATCTCCTCTATTTTCTTTATCTCTTCTCTAGCATTTCGCCATTCGATACTGTCTTCCCACATCTCATGGCGCTCGACAGGAATTCCTTCTGTCTCTAATTTCTGCTCAAACTCTTCGAGAGAACAACCATACTTTATTTCGAACTTCTTGACAACAGATTTGTACAATCTCAATTCATTCGTTAATCGCTTCACTATCGAATCAATGATTTCTACTGGAACAGACATAAGTGTCATTCGAGTTCACTCCTAGATTCTGCAGTTTTCTTGACTTTCTCTTCTAAACGTTCAAATTTATTATTACATATTTTTTTTGTTGTTGATTTGCAGTCTTTAACGAAAATTTTCTGTGTTGCTCACAGATATCCAAATACTGCTTTGATCGATCTGAAAATATATGGCCTTGAGTCAATTGCACACAACTCAAACCTAGAAAGAAAAATTGCCTTAAAAAGAACAAATAGTTTAAAAAAGGGGGGAGCTGGTCGAAAATTCCCAACGTGTCAAGAGGTATCTTTAATGGAAATATGGGAGCATGTCAAAGTGTTCATTTTACTACCTTTTGATATCACCATAGTTATTCCGATTTCCATCCTCCTGATCACGGGAGAACTTCATCTAGGCTGGTTCTTGATGTTTCCATTCACTACTTTCCCAATAGTAGGAGGTTGTACTCTTATTGGCCTTAGTTTTTTCGCTTTAGGTAAGACTGTTCTCCTTTTTACAAAAAGCTGGAAAGGAACATTATCTCATTGGGAGTCGCTGAAGAAGCTTGTTGTTCGTGGAGTTTATCGTTATGTCCGGAATCCAATAATTTAGTAATTATTCTTCACGGAGAATCGGTTTTATTCTGGTCAATTTTCCTATTTCTTTGATTCATTATCTTCTTTATTAGAAACCATCTCTATTGCATCAATTTTGAAGAGCCTTCCCTAGTTCATAGATTCGGGGAGGATTACATTATTTATATCAAGAAAGTTCCTCGTTGGATTCCCCACCTGAAACTATGGATGGGCTTATTCTGTGATAAGTTCGACACAAGAAAAATAATGAGAGAGAATGAAGGTGGAGTAAATCTCTCTAATTGATTAGAAGTAGTAAGCTGAAACACCCATTATAGTCGATAGTGCAAATTAAAGGGTAATGGATTTACATACAACAAGATATGATTTTCCCAGGAAAAACAGTAACTCCAAAAACTTTCCCAAAGGTACAGCGCTCAGAACAGGCGTAGGATATTTGGCACTGGTGTGGTTGAATGAGGGAGTTGGGCTTTTTCTGAGAGCTTTGAGCCTCGCTGCCACTATTGTCTCTACCTTTTGTTGAGTGACCCTACGAGTGCTGAGTTTAATCGTTAATCTCCAGTGTACACCGCTCTGAAAGTTGAATTGGAGATAGAAACCTTTGATGATTGCATGGAGCGTTTGTTTAACACTGTTATTTAACTTTACTTTCTAAAATATGCCAAAGTTGGGTCTGATTCTCATCTACCTCCTCCTTTCCAAGTTTTTTCATCACCTAGTCATCCCAACTCGTCTTTTTATTGTTCTCGTCACTTAACCTGCACAATCTATGTCTTATTCAAAGACTTTCTCATCTTCAAACTCTGCTCCTATCGCATCTGGTTCAATATCTCGTGGTTCTATCTCTTGTGAACGCATAACAAGTTCGGTATAGTATTCGTGCTGAATGAGTGAATTCATTATTTCGTTAGTTCCAGTCCAGATGGTCATCAAACGAATATCGCGTAAGAGTTTCTCCACAGGGTAAACATCTGTGTACCCTATGCCTCCCATAATCTGCATAGCGTGATTAATTACTTCCCAAGCCGAATCAGTAGCAAACTTCTTGGTTTCCGAAACCATCCTCCTGATGGATCCACCTCCAAGACCGTTATTTGCATCAATATGGCGTGCAGTGGCATAAACTAGGCTCCGAGCCGCATCAAGTAGTGTAATACTGTCTGCTAATTTAAAGGACACACCCTGGAAGCTTCGAATTGGATGTCCGAAAGCTTTCCTTCGGGTGCTATATCTCGCTGCGACTTCGATCCCACCTCGTGCGGCTCCAATTGCGCCTGCTGCGCTGGTCATTCTTTCAGGAATCATCATTTGGTTAAAAATCACCCCCCCAGCATTGAGTGCTCCGACTAAATTCTCCTCAGGAACCTCTACATTTTCAAAGAGCAATCTCCCAGTCCCCCCGCCCCGTGAACCCAGTAATCCATACACATGTTTGACCTGAATCCCAAAATCACGCTCAACTATGAAAGTGCTAATTGATTTTCGAGGATCAAGCGCCTTTGGCTCGGTTTTCGCATAGACTAAAAAAATGTCGGCGCCTTCAGAGCCAACGACAAATCGTTTTTGCCCGTTTAGTATAAAATAATCTCCTTGTTTTTCAGCTAGGAGTTTGGCCCCAAAAAAGTCGGAACCACCTCGAGGTTCGGTCAACGCTTCTGCACAAAACTTTTTTCCCTTCAGGATAGGCTCTAAATACGTTTTTTTCTGTTTTTCGGTCCCAAAGCGGTAAATCGCTTCACCAACAATACTTGGGAGCACATAGAGACATCCTAAAGCGGCGCCTAAAATGCCGAACTCTTCAATTACAACCGTCTCCGCAACCCATCCCATCCCTTGACCCCCGTATTCTAGAGAAAATCGTAAGCCCAATAAATTTTCTTTCGCTATGGCTTTTATATACTCCGTCGGATATTGGATCTCCTCACGATCCATTTTCCTAAGCCAACTAGAAGGGATAGTCTTTACAAACTCTCTTGCACGGTATTTGAACCCTTTTTCCTTTTCATTTAATAAAACATCAAACATTACGGCATGGCTCCTGTAATTTATTAATCCCTTAGAGAATAATATCATGGATATCCAATTTTGCCCAACATTCATTTAAGCATTTGCTGTCACTTTATCTGCTTGAAATACTTATTTACCAGTTACAGGAAGCCAGTATACCATCACAGAATCGGGCAAAGACTTTTGAAACAGCTCCTAACCCGCTTTATATTTTGGTACTTAAACTCCCAGTTGGTATTACTTAAGCTCCTAATTTACTAAAGAATTCGCGGAACTTTCTGAATGATGAGGACAACGAAAGTTATTCATTCACCTCCCTTCACCAGGTGATCCTTAAAAAGTGGAATAACTTTTTCACCATTAAGCCTGTATCATTACGAGAATTTTTCACATTTGGATGGTCGAAACAAAGTTTTAATAATTAGATTTACATTACATGTCATGATGTTCCCATGGGTGTTGTTGTGAAGTTTTTTGCTACCTTTCGTGACCTTACTGGGCAAAAACAGATAGAAGTACCAATCAACGAGCCGATGACGCTGCGTCAGGTCTTGGATCACCTCTTTGTTACATATGGTGAGGAGTTGCGGAATAACATCTTGGATAATGGCAGGCTCCGTCACCTTGTCAAGATTCTAGTGAATGGACGCTCTGTGAAATGGTTAGCCCATTTGGACACTCCTATTCATGAAGGCGACACCATTGCTATCTTTCCCCCCATTGGAGGAGGATGTAACGCGTTCGTTCATGCCGCAGCTATGATCCACTCCCATCCAACACAAGCCTTGAGGTCTTATCCTTGATCTCCCAGACGGCCTTTCTTAAGTCACCCTTCTTCTATTTAGAATACGTAGTTGACAAGCCCATAAGAGATTCCTTGGTAGGGAAAAATCCCAAAGTTGCCAATCTGGAGACCAGTGAGCATGATTGAAGTTCATATTTATGGGCATCTCAAGAAAAAATTCAACCCGTCTGCTCGTTTATCTGAACAAACTGTCGTACGGGTACCGAATGTCAAGGGGGAGCGTTTTGAAGACTTCTTAGAACGGATAGGCCTTCATGAAAGCGAATGCGGCGATTGTTTCGTCAATGCCAAGGTCGCCTCTGCTAACACTCTTATCCCTGATGAAGCTCGTGTGGCTTTATTTCCCCTTGGGATGCATCTCTTATGCGGTGGCCAACACTTGAAAGGGCATGGTTTTGTTACAAAAAAGTCCCCTAAGAAAGTAGATTATTATTAATTGCCATTCAATTTACGGAAAACGCAATAGAACGTTGATACGTTTCGCCTCGCTCGAATCCTAATCAATATCATTTTGTTAATAGACGCCGGAACTTTTTTAATATACTTATTCTGTACTTTAACTTGTATGGAGGTTTGACACATGAGAAAAATTCTCCGGATAAATATAGAAAACCGCAGCCACTCCTTTGAGGACGTCCCAGCTAAGTATAAGCATCTTGGGAGACGAGCTATTACCTCCTCGATCCTTTACGATGAGGTAGATCCCACCTGCCATCCTCTAGGCCCTAAAAATAAATTTATCGCCGCACCAGGTATTCTTTCAGGAACAAATGCTCCTTCATCCGGTCGGTTGAGCGTTGGAGGCAAGTCTCCCCTAACCAATGGGATCAAAGAGGCTAATGCCGGAGGCCTGACTGCCCAAAAGCTCGGTCGCTTAGGTTTAAAGGCGGTTATCATTGAAGGTCAGCCTAAAGATGATCTTAACTGGTACAACATCGTCATCTCCAAGGACAAGTGCGAAATCGTTGAGGCCAATAACTACGCGGGTATGGGCCTGTACGACCTCATTGAAAAGGTCTGGGACGAGTATCCTACCAAACCTGGAATCATTGGTTGTGGCGTCGCTGGCCAAAAACTCATGAAAATGGCCGGCATCTTTGGCAATAACATCGAAAACACCGATCCTGGCCGTTATGCCGGTCGTGGCGGCCTCGGGGCTGTTCTCGGCTCCAAACGTGTAATAGCTATCATCTCTGACTCCTCTGGGACCGAACGCCCTAAACCCGCTAACGAAGTCCTGTTTGAACAAGGCCGCAAAAAACTTGTTGATGCCCTAAATGAACACGCAATTACGGGGGATCTCGAGAAAGATGGTAAACCCTATGGTGCGTTGAAAAACTATGGTACTAATGTCCTCCAAAATATCATCAACGAGGCTGGCGCACTCCCAACCCGCAACTGGCATGCTGGCCACTTTGAACATGCCCATAAGATCTCGGGCGAAGCCGTCCACGAACTCGTGGATCGTGTCAAAACTAAATTTCCAGACTCCCCTGCCACTTACGCCCATCCGTGCCATCCGGGCTGCATCATGGCTTGCTCTAATGTCGTTCCTTATGAGGACACAGGTGAACCACATGTCTCTCCCCTTGAGTACGAGACGGTTTGGGCCTTGGGTACCAACTGCACTATTGATGACCTCTATTATGTCGCTGAATTAAATCGTGTCTGTAACAACTTAGGATTGGACACGATTGAGGCTGGCAATACGATCGCCGTCGCTATGGAAGCTGGCCTTTTGGAATTTGGGGACGGCCCAGCCGCCGTCGAACTCCTCAAAAGCGTGGCCAAAGACAAAGATCCCTTGGGCGCTTTAGTGGGTTCCGGTGCCCTAGCACTGGGCGGAGCCTTTGGGGTGACTCACGTTGCCCACGTCAAAGGACAATCCCTCCCAGCATATGACCCTCGTCCTATCAAAGGAATCGGTGTTACTTATGCCACTGGCACTCAAGGCGGCTGCCATACTCAGGGTTACACTATTGCCCCAGAAATTCTTGGCACTGCTGGTGGAGTAGATCCACGAGACACAACGAAAGCTGAGTTGTCTCAAGCCTATCAGGCCACCACCGCATACATCGACTCTACGGGTTACTGTTTGTTCATTGCATTTGCAATTCTGGATATCGAATCCGGATTCGAGGGGATGACAGAGACGATCAACGGTTTCTTAGACACTGAGATCGATCCTGTGGAATATGGGAAGGAAATCCTCAGAAAGGAACGTACCTTCAACAGACGCGCCGGCATGACCGAAGTGCACGATCGCCTCCCTGAGTTTTTCCGTACTGAACCACTCCCCCCCCACAATGTGGTCTTTGACGTCCCTGATGAGGAATTGGACAAGGTCCACCAGTACTAATCTTTTTTCCTCCACTTTTTTTCTTACCAATTTATCCTCTTAATAAATTCTAGAAAGTTAAATAGGATGTTTGCTTCACCCTTTTTTCCTCTTTTAGAATGAGAGATGGCCTAATCCTACTACCTCTTGTTAAAAACGATATGTATAATTTAGAATAAGAAGTAAAATTTCTCAACTTTGTTTAATGGGCCAAATTTGGCGTAATGGCATAAAAAAGCTTTCTTTATTCTAAGATCTTTAGAAAAAGAAGCATTTGGCGGCTTCATAGGCTCAATCTCATATA
>JBHIFL010000091.1:0-14509 GCA_046761065.1 Candidatus Heimdallarchaeota archaeon | reverse complement strand
TAGGGATGTTGGTTTAATATACTTGATTGGTTCTTTTTGGGATTTACCTTATATTCTGTAAGTCAACTGATTGAACTGACCCTTCAAGGTTAATGAGTTAAATCAAAGTATTAGTATTGTGTTCCTCAATTCTAAATGTAAATTCTTCCCACATGGCGAAAGCACCATTATGGATCCTTTGAATTTAATCAGTTATTACTTGCTTTTAGGGAGTGAAGCAGGTAAGTATTAGTGTAATTCATAATTATTCCAATAGGTGATGATTAAATATACATCATTAGTCCGAAACGTCGTAAGTGTAATAATTTTCCTTTATACATGCCTTGTTGTCCCTTTGTTATGTATGAACTCCCTAATTTATTTGAATTAATAATATAATCAAGATAAAATATTAATACGTAACCATAATCACTCTTTCTGTTGGATTTCCTAAAATAACTGACCTTATTCGCAAGTGAACGGCTTACATGCTACATATCGATGCAGTTATCACCAAAAATCTTTAGTCTGATCGACTTTTTAGTATTTAACGAGAGGGTATAATGATTCGAAAGATAAAAGATAAGACAAAACAAGTCATTGATAAAGCTCAAGAGGTCTCTAAAACCGTCACAGAGTCGATCAAGTGTCCTACCTGCAATGGCACAGGTATAGTGGGGCACATCCGAAAGAAACCGTGCAAAGAATGCGGCGGTACTGGAAATATCGTCGGCAAGATAGGTCAAGCTACCAAAGAAAAAATCGATGCAGTTGATTGATATTTTCAAGCTAAGAAATGAACAATATTTTGATTAAATCAAACCAGGGGTTTCCCGTTTATATCTTGCCTCTAAAACATCTTTAGGCAGATATATTTCTTCGAATTTGTGATATTCTGGGAATCCAACAAGTGTAAATGCTTCTGCGGTAGTTACCATTTTATTTTCAAATTTTTGGAGTCCATCAACTCCATTCTCTTTTAACGCTCTCATGAAGTCAAATATGGACTTAATATTTAATTGCAAGATGGCTAGGGGGATGATAATGATGGTATATCCCATTTCTTGAAGTTTTTTGAAGGGAACGAGTGGAGTTAATCCTCCTTTGATAATCATATTAGCGAAGAGTGGGGCTTCTATTTTTTTTCCAAGAAGTTCCAACTCTTCAGTTGAAAGAGGGGACTCTGGAAATATTATATCAGCACCAACTTTCGCATATGCGTTTCCTCTCCTGATAAGGTCTTCAATACCGCCACCTACGGCGGTTCTTGCATCACACCGGGCAATCAAAACAAAATCTGGATCTATCTCGTTCCTTACCTTATCTGCAGCCCTAAGTTTACCTATCATTTCTTCAGTTGGGATAAGTAATTTTCCCCGGGTATGTCCACATCTTTTCGGTGATGCTTGATCTTCTATGTGAATAGCTGCGACACCAGCTTGAATATACTCTCTAACAGTCCGCATCACATTAATTGCATTGCCGAACCCAGTATCGGCATCTGCGATCACTGGGATTTCAACGGCATCTGCGATATATTTGGCAAACGTCACCATTTCTTTCATGGTAATTAGCCCAGTATCCGGTAAACCCAAGATTGTTGCTGCAGTGCCACCACCTGGCATATAGACAGCTTCAAAACCAGTCTTTTCAGCGATCTTTGCTGAAATAGCATTGGGTACTCCCGGGGCAACTGTTATATTATCTCTTTTTAGCAGTTTTCGTAAAATACTTGTTTTCTTCATATATTTCTCCTCAATTATTATTTTTCTACTTTGAATCTAAACAGAACATGGTATTATATAAAGCAGCCAAAATCGATTGCTTTCTTGAAGAACTTTTTAGGTACACCTTGAAACGATAGGACTTGGTGTTTAAGATGAGTGGTGGAATGTTCGGTAAAGTATTAGATGTTGATTTGAGGAAAGATAAAATCAAAGAATATCCTATTCCTGAAGAGGATTTGCAACAACATCTGGGGGGGCGGGGAATTGCCATAAAGATCATGTTAAAAGAATTCAAAGGAGGAGATGCGCTCTCTCCTAATAACCTTCTGATTTTTATGACGGGACCCTTAAATGGCTTAGCTTTAGCTGGTAGTGGTCGGCATGTTGTTATGTCGAAATCCCCTCTGACTGGATTCTTAGGAGAAGGATATTCGGGGGGATATTTTGGGACGGAAATTAAACGAGCTGGGTTTGATGGGATTCTGATCCGAGGGATAGCGGATCACCCAAAGTATCTTTCAATTATTGATGGGTCTACTGAGCTAGAAGATGCTGAATTTTTATGGGGGGAAACAGTAGGAGAGACCCACGATTGGCTTCATGAGAAATACAAAAATTCAAGAATAGCATGCATTGGGCCGGCAGGTGAAAAATTGGTTAAACTCGCTTGTATCATTAATGATCGGAACCGTGCCTCCGGACGTTGTGGGCAAGGCGCTGTTATGGGTTCAAAAAAGCTCAAAGCAATCGTGGTACGGAGAAGGCCGGGACTGGAGATTCCTATAGTAGATGAAAAATGCTACAAGGAAACCCGTCGCCGTTTCGTAAAAACACTTGACAGGACCATCAAATGGGGAAAATATGGTACGTCTGGAATAACAGCCCCCTTGAGTGATCTAGGGGTATTACCAACAAAAAACTTTCAGCATGGCAGCTATCGGAGGGTTGAGAAAATCACTGGGAGTACCTTGTACGATACAATTCTCGAGCGGAGAGCCTCTTGCACAGCGTGTCCGATCCGTTGCAAGCGAGAAGTCCGAACAACGTCCTTGGACGAAGAGGTTGTTCCAGAATATGGGGGGCCAGAGTATGAGACCATCGCAGCTTTCGGTTCCTTACACTTGAACGACGATCTTTCGTTCATAGCCTTAGCTAACCAAAAGTGCAACACCTATGGTTTGGACACTATCTGTACTGGGAATGTGATTGCGTACGCCATGGAAGCGACTGAACGGGGTTTAATTCAAGGTCCTGATGGCATAACCTGGGGCTCAACGGAAGGGGTGTCCAAATTACTTGACAAAATTGCAGCCCGCGAAGGCATTGGAGATAAACTTGCAGAGGGGGTGATGCGTTTTGCGAAATCAATAGGAGGTGAAGAGTTCGCGGTTCATACGAAAGGGATGGAAGCCCCTATGCACGAACCACGAGGGAAAAAAGGCTTAGGTTTGGATTACGCCACATCTTATCGGGGATGTACCCATCTCGAAGGAGTACATGACACAGCCATTGAAAAAGACAATGCTGCTGTAGAATTGGGTGTCATGAAACCCATCAGCCGCTTTTCAACATCAAAACGAAAAGTCGATATTGTCCGAAATTATAATAACGCCCGATCGTTTATTAATTCGCTCGTACTCTGCGTTTTTGTCGTAAACACATTTCGCGGATTTGTTGAGGAAAATTGGGTCGAAATCCGAGATGTTGTGAATGCGGTAACAGGATATGAGATAGATCGAGACACAATGTTAAAAATTGGTGAGCGGAACTACAACTTAGGTCGTCTTTTTTCCCTCAAACAAGGTCTAACGCGCTCTGATGATGATCTCCCGCCTCGCTTTAAGAATGAAGCTCTTCCGTTCGGAGATCGGGAGGAGAAAATCCCACAAGACGTCTTAGATCAAATGATCGCTGACTACTATGAAGTACGCGGTTGGGATGAGAATGGAATACCCACCCCCGAGAAACTGAAAGAACTAGGGATAGAGTGGGCTGGATAAACGATACCAACCGATAAAATCCCTCTTGAAGTAAAAACCCCATAAATTCACATAAAATACGACTTTACGTCTGATATCATTATCCGCCAAGATTTTGCATGCCAAAAAAAAGATACCCATGATTTGCGTTAATCCAAAAAGTATCGAGATTGCCGTTCAATTCAATGGTTGTAATTTTTTTGAAAATGCTCCTGAAGGATCCGGATCAGTTGGTGGGGGGTAGAAAGACGAGTTAGTCCTTCTATGGTGTCGAGTTTCCGACTGTTCCGAATGTCAAGTGGTCGGATTTTTACTTCAATCTCTTTAAGAAAGGAAATGGCTCCAAATTTACACGCTGTAATGCATCTCTTGAGAACACGACATTTCAAGAGATCAATACTCGGAACAAACACCCCTGTTTCCGTTTTTATAAGGCGGATGGCATGCTGTGGACAAGCACTAACCACGGGACACGACTCGGAACAATTGTGATCGATGCAAACCGCTTTGTCGATAGTTACAGGCAGTTTTGTCCGTATTAAACCCTGTTCTTGATCAGTTGGCACCAAAAAGACCGGAACGCCCCCTTTCAGGGCCTGGGTCACACAATGCGAGATCAAGCTATCAGCGATCCCAACAACAATCTTTGCAACGGTGTTGGAAGTCACAGGACTAACAACAAACGCATCATAAAAGCCTTGGGCAAGTCGACCCGCTTTTGGGAAACTCCTCCCTTGCTTACTCTCCCGAATAACTTCCGCGTAGTAGCTCCCATCACTGATTTGTCTCAGTTTTTGAGGATACCCATACATGCGCACCACCTCCTCAGCTGCCGCACTCAGGAAGGTGGTGATTTGGAGCGGAAGTTTGGTTTTAAGGCGTTCTAGCACTTCAAACGATTCGGGAAGGAAATGTCCAGCTCCACAAATGCCCCAAGCAAGGTGGTATGTCATTCTCTGCTCGGTGGACAATCTTCACGCCTCTGTAGGTTTGTCTAATCAGGGAGGTGTCAAAGACCCCTATTAGCTTAAGGGTGTAAAAAATGAATGGTTTTAAATTAATTTTCAGGGTTGTGGATAATTGCTGAACAGCATGTAAAAGAAAGTGTCACGTAATTGATCTTTAGTTGTTGGGACATTACCTTATCTGAATAAACTCGAGTAGACACTAGAAGAAATGAAATGCGTTCTTAAAAAGAATTTCTCCAGCAATATAAAATTGTCTGAATGTGTTATTCACTAAAAAAATAATCCTGAAATACCAATGGTGATTCTTATGAACCACTTTCTTCTAAGAAGCTAAATAGTGTTCAATAATTTCGAATATTTCTGAAGGCAGATGCAAGATAGTTATTCCTTTCATCACCTTGAGTTTCTCAACATTTGTTAAATCAACCTCTCTCATAGTCATTGTTAACATGTTTCCTTAGGGTAAAATAGTGATGAGAGATCCCGGTTCCTGATCGACAGGAAAGATATAGATCGGGATAGCCCCCTTGTGGGCTTGAGAAACGGAATTCGTCACAAGTGTATCAACTATTCCAACTACAATTTTAGCTACCGTATTTGCAGTGGCCGGAACCACCAGAAGGAAGTTATAGGCACCTTTTTGAAGCGGTCCTGAAATGAATGGGTGTGTCCATAAGATGATATGCAAGAGGTATATTCGTGATAAGAATGGGCTGATGCATTGATTCTCGGCAGCCCCGTTTATCAAGAAAATATAAGTGGACAATTGAAAACTCTTTTCGACCGTTGTCGAGCAGTAGTTGCAAAAAACTCTACATTTTTTGAAAAAAAGATAAGTACGACTTTTGCATTGGTGGAGACGGTATTGGCGGACAGGAACCCACTCTCCGCGCCATTCATGATTTTTATATCATTAATAATGCGTTTTCTGTGGGTGATAGAGCCTTTTGGCGAATCTTGGAGCCATTATTTGGTCTAAAGATAAAGGCGCTTCAGGAGTTGAAGCTGATAAAAGTGGATTGAAAACACTTTATCGAACAGTTGATCGCTTGATCTTAATAACTCAAAAGGTGCTTTATTATCTAATCATCACTAAATCAGGTAAGTTTTTTGTAATAGTTTTGGGGGGAGAAATGGATAGATTATCAGGGATAGATCATTCTTTCTGAATAACGCCTTTAATCCCCTTTATAAGAGCTTCTAAATCAATTCGAATGAAAATAATCCTTTTTTTCTAATAATATCTTGAGCATTCAACTTCTTTCCACAAGTTTTAACATTACCTTCTTTTTTCTAATTACTATAAAGCCCTTCTAACGTTTTTCAATATTATAGGATTTCATCCAATTTTTTATTAACCTGGCTTACCTCATGATTTCCCCTAAAAAGTCATACCTGCGAATAGTTACAGTTAACTTTATTTACATCCTCACCAAATATCGCTCTCAACTCATAAAGGAGGACTTTGATGAAGGTTGCAGGGATTCAGGCCGCCCCAGTGTTCCTCGACCGGGCAGCAACAACTGAGAAGATCATTCGTCTCATGAACGAAGCAGCCTCCACCGGAGCCGAGTTTTGTGCTTTTCCGGAAACATTCCTACCTGGTTATCCTGTCTGGATTGATTTGACTGATGGAGCTCGATGGAACGATCCCTTGCAGAAACGAACTTATGCTGCCTATGTGAACAGCTCGGTGCAGGCTGATGGACCCGAACTGAAAGTCATTATCGAGGAAGCCCGAACTTTGGGTATGTTCACCTATTTGGGTATGGTCGAACGAGCTTCTTCGGGGGGGACGGTCTATAGCAGCTTAGTAGCTATCCACCCAAAGAAAGGTATCGTCAGCCTCCATCGCAAACTCATGCCCACTTATGCAGAGCGTCTGGTCTGGGGCATGGGTGACGCTCATGGCCTTAAGATACATAAATGGAAAGGATTTCGCGTGGGAGGGTTGAACTGTTGGGAAAACTGGATGCCTTTGGCCCGATATACCCTCTACGCGCAAGGAGAGGAACTCCATATAGCGACTTGGCCTGGAAGCCCACGGTTAACACGAGATATCACCCGTTTTATTGCGATGGAGGGGCGACTTTATGTACTCAGCGTGGGAGGCGTGCTCCTAGAAAAGGATATCCCGGATTCTTTTCCCCTCAAAGAAGCCATGCTTGCCCAGAGGGATCGGTTTCTTAGTGGAGGCACATTCCTTGTCGGACCAGATGGGGAGGCTATTGCGGGACCAATCAGGAACGAGGAAACCATCATTTATGGAGAGCTAGATCTTGACCGAGTCAGAGAAGAACGCCAGAATTTCGATCCCACGGGCCACTACGGTCGTCCCGATGTCTTTTCCTTGACTGTAAAGAAAAATAGACTTGAAGCGCTCTCTTTCGAAAGAGAATCAGGACATAATATAAAATAGACTGGTCAAATTACTCTATTTTCTAAGGGGAAAGCTATAATAACATTAAATTAGCTGTTTCGCAATAATATGGTTTCAGATTCCGAGAAAAAGGAGCGAAGAGGAGTGTGTTAACGAGTGAGCAAATTATCGAGTGAGCAATTAACGTTTGAAGAAATGGCATTAAGGCTACTAGTACCTTTTCTGATGACTCTATTCTTCTTCCAAGGTTTCAGAACTTATGTAATTGACCTTTACATAGCTGTATGGAATATTGTTTGGATACCCGGTTATCCGATGGGTTCTTTATCAACTATGCTGGTCTTTACTACTCCACTCCTAGGTCTTATAGTTGGAAAGAAGATAAATACACAAAACATTGTGCTTGCCTCAGTTATCTTGACTTCCACAATTGCTCTTATTATTAGCTTAGAGCTACCTTATGTTCATGAATTCCTAGCGTCCTCCCTTGTCGTTGGTTTCTATTCATTGTTTTTCCCATTCTACTTGTCGCTTAAGAGCAAGATTCAATCAGCAACAAACCGAGAACTGGATGCTCGGATCTATACTATGAGTTTCGCCTTTGCAATTAGTTATGATATATTGATTCGAGCAATTAATGGAACCTATGATGTGTCAAGAACGAAAGGCTATTTCCCTGCGCAATTTGCGTTAACGGTGATTTTAATTGCATTAGGGGTGAGAAGTTATCGTCTTGGAGACCTAAAAGGAAATGGACCCTCTTCTGATGCGAATGGAGTAGAATCCGCTTCAAGATTAAATGGAGTTTTAATTTTTTCTGGGATTGGCGCCTTACTCTTCCTTGAACTCGGATTGCTCGCTAATCCACATAATATCTTAAGATGGGCACAATCAAATTACAGTTTGGTAGAATTAGCACTCTTCACCCCACTTTTGATCCTTATGATAACAATTGCAGTCTTACCACTTGTTTATTCTAAGCTACATATGTATACGCCTGTTGATAAATGGAGTTTTCTCTTGGTTGGAAACATCATAGTATTAGCATCAATCACTTGCTTACTTCTTGTTGGGACATGGTTCTCAGTTATATTGACCCTTATAGCGCAATTCTTTATTATTCTAAACCTATATACCATTATCAAATACGCCGTTCACAGCAAGTTTCTGTGGAAGCGGGAATCGGTTCTTGCAACAGCATTCTTCTTAGGACTTCTCATACTTCTATTCTGGGACTTCATGTTCGCATTTACCTTTACTTTCGCGTATTTTGGAGCGATCTTTGAAGGGCAAGTGCCCCTTGTACTACTGAGCGTTACTGCAATACTGTGCATAACGTCAACCCTCGCTTCACTCAAGGCAGGTGGTGTGGAAAGATGAAGCGCTCAAAAATCCGAGATGTTAAGTCGATTCTTGTACTAATTGTTCTAGTGATCCCCCTTGGCCTCTCTGCCGTATGGTGCCCTCTTACCTATAAGATTGTCCCGCAACCCAGTCCCGGACCCGTATTAAGGGTGATGACTTATAATATCCATGAAGGCGTCAATGTAAATAACAGGTTAAACATAGCTGCAATAGTAGACACGATTAACCAATGGGACCCTGACATCTTGGTTCTCCAAGAGGTGGATACGGGCTGTATTATGACTGGATCGGTGGACCAAGTAAGATGGCTCGCAATGAAATTAAATATGTACTTTGCAACTGTCCCCTCACCTGACCATATATGGCAGGGAGACGCGATTCTAAGCAAATATCCAATAATAGCTTGGGATGCTATCCTCTTAGAAAGCCCAAATGAAGTTAATACATGTCTTAATGCCACATTAACTGTCAATGGCCAACAACTCACCGTGTTCGCTGTACATTTAACTGTTATGAGTCCTGTAGACCGATTGTACGAAGCAAACACGGTTTTACCATATGTTACCTCCATTCCCGGCTTAAAGATCTTCGCTGGAGATTTTAACATCGATGCTTATACCACAAACGCAACCGACTCCAGTATATTAACGAACATCCTAACAAGCTTCGATGATACTTTCAGTAAAGCTCCAACAGGCTCAAGATTTGGAAACCTCACATCCCCCTCATGGGCGCCGGAGGAACGGATTGATTATATCTTTGTCTATCCGGAGATTATAGTTCTCAAACATGGCACGCTGTCATCCTTAGCTTCAGATCACCTTCCGGTGGTCGCGGAGCTCCAACTCCCGAGCCAACTAACTTAATAATATAAGTTTCACCTTTGATCGACCACGCTAATCAGCCGTCTCCTCAACAAACTGCAGGATGACTTGTTCTAAATCGACGAACGAATGTACGGTGGCTATGGGACGTTCATCCTTCGTTCTGGCAATCTTATCGTCTGGGTGATGGTCCATTCCTTGATGCCAGATCAGAATCGAGCGAATTCCTGCCCGGTTGCCGCCTAGAATATCGCGGCTAATTCGGTTTCCAACCATTAGGGCCTCGTTGGCTGACAGTCCTAACCGTGTTAAGGCCTTTTTATAGATCTCTGGGTCTGGTTTCGCGACACCTTCTTCAGCTGATGCAAGGACAGTTGTGAAATAGGAATCTAGTGTAACCATTTTCAGGAGTTCCCTTAGCTTTTGGCTTCCCGCTGTTATTGTGTTTGAGATGATTGCTAGGATAAAGCGATCTGATAATCGTTGAATAACTTCTTTAACATTAGGGAACACTACTGGTTCATTTGGAGCCGGTTCTCCTTTGTGATACTCTCGAATTAGCGTATCTCCGAGGTCAAAAAAAACTGCCTTGATCGAAGTCATAATGACTGCCCCAATTGGGATTACGAACTAATCTTTCGATGTTATCAGGATTTTAGGGAATTTACAGTGATTTTACCTTCAATAACTTCCTAAAAGTATATAGATACCAGTCCGACATCGATTTAGATCATTAGTGTGTTAGCAAAAATTTTTTGACAGAACATATTCACAGAAAGTTACATGCCGTCTAATTAGCTATAATTGGAGAATGTGTCATGGAAACAGCTGAAAAAGAACAGTTATATGAGTCTATATTAGCTGCTATCCGTGTTGGATTATCAATAGATCACGAAGAAGCTTTGATCTATAAATTTGTAGTAGATCAGCTTTCAAAGATGCCCTATTTCGATTGGACTGGGATCTATCTATTGAACCCGGTCAAACAAGAACTTTATTTGTATTATTATGTGGGAAAACCAACCGAACATATAATAATTCCCGTAGGCAAGGGTGTCTGTGGGTCTGCTGTGGCAGAACATACGGATAAAATCATAGAAGATGTGACCCAGGAGGAAAATTATTTAGCGTGCTCCTTGGAGACAAGATCCGAGATTGTCGTTCTATTAGAAAAGGATAGGGAGATTCTCGGCCAAATTGATATAGACTCCGACGAAGTTAGAGCCTTTGACGAAACAGATCGGAAATATTTACGTAAAATCGCAAAAATAATAGTTGAAAAAGTTGTTAAGCTATGATTGCTTATATCCGGCCTCCAATTTGGAGGTATCTGATATGATATAAAATTGACCAATCCTTCATTTTATTCGAATTTGACATCAATTCTTTTGATTGACCAATCAAGTATGTGCATTTAAGACCAATGAACAGGAGAAATGAGTAGAGTGACATGGACAGTACCCGACCAGCGACCTTGGTTCACAGTTTGGCCAAAAGACATCCCAAGAACCCTGAAATATCCAAAAATCGCCCTATGGGAATTCTTAATCCAAACTTCCAAGAAACATCCTGAACGAACAGCAATCATTCATAACTCGCAGCGAATCACTTATATAAACCTCACTCGGCAAGTAAACAAATTAGCTACGGCGTTGGGATCGATAGGTGTAAAGAAAGGAGATCGAGTCCTGTTATTCCTGCCTAACATTCCCGAATACATAATCAGTTACTATGCAGTGCTCCGTTGCGGGGCTATTGTCACTCCCATAAATCCTCTCGTTAGGGAAGGAGAGTTCAATCATATATTTGTTAACATTGAACCCGCAGCTCTTGTGGTGCATGCTCCCCTTTATCCAATTGCGGCGCCATCTTTGTCCAATTTCTCAGAGGAAAATGTGCTAATTGTAGGATCCACGAAGGAACCAGTGAAAACGCAGAGCTTTGAGGCACTATTAGCAAGCTCCAAGGCCCAACCGCCCCAGATAGACTTTTTCCCCCAGGAAGATACTGCTGTGATACAATATACTGGCGGAACAACTGGCTTGCCCAAGGGATCGATGCTGACACATTTCAACCTCGTTGCTAACGCATTCCAGAATGCGGAGTGGTTTAACTGGACAAAAGAAGACGTAGTGATGGGCACCCTCCCCCTTTATCATTCGTGGGGAGCCTGCTGTAATATGAACTCTACCATCCTGGTAGGTGCCACCCTTTTACTTGTAACACGCTTCAAGCCTGAGATCGCATTGGACGCCGTCCAGATGGAGAAAGTGACCTGTTGGTATGGACCTCCTACCTTGTTTACCCTACTCGTGAATCATCCTGCACTCACGAAATACGATCTTTCTTCCCTCCGTTATGTGAAAATCGGTGCTGCTCCCATTCCTGAGGAAATCCGCCGCCAGTGGGAACACCTAACTGGAGTAAAAATGATTTTAGGTTATGGTCTCACAGAAGCTTCCCCGGAAACTCTTAGCAGCCCATCGGATGCTGTCCGTCCTGGCACTGTTGGGATCCCCATTATGGATACCGATGCTAAGATCGTTGACATGGAAACCGGTTCAAAAGAACTCCTCCCTGGAGAAACGGGTGAACTCATCGTCCATGGTCCGCAAGTCATGAAGGGTTATTGGAAAGATCCAGACCAGACTCGCCACTCGTTACGAAATGGGTGGCTCTATACTGGTGACTTAGCACGTATTGATGAAGATGGGTACTTTATCATTGTCGATCGTTTGAAGAACACGATCAAATATAAAGGCTATAGCGTTTTTCCTGCTGAACTAGAAAATCTTCTTTATAATCACCCTGCTATCAAAGAGTGCTGTGTAATTGGGAAACCCGACGCATTTACTGGTGAGATCCCAAAAGCGTTTGTAGTTTTGAAAGAAGGCTACATTCCTACCAAAGAGGAGCTGATCGAATACTGTAAGGAAAGGATAGCCTCATACAAACGCATTCGAGAAGTAGAATTTGTTGATAGCTTACCTAAAACTGCGGTTGGTAAAATCCTGGCTCGCGAATTACGCGAACAAGAGCGAAAGAAATTCCAAAATCCAAAATCGAAATAGTTCACACGCATTCTAGATGTCTAATCTCTAAAATGATTCTTAGAGCGCTAAAAAATACCAACGGGAGTGAGATGAGCTAAATAGTATGGCAGGAGGGAAACTTGCCTTTTAGACCTCAAGCGCTTGGAGAAGCTCAGCCGAGCTTACTGTGACAGTGATAATATCACCCACTCGATGGAAAGTGATCATGCCTTTGGTTCCCCCATACCCCCACTTGGATCTGTCTCCTTTACTATAGGCTGGTAGATATCGAAGTCCGAAAGCTTTGATCTGTGCTTTAATGGCATCTTTTTTTTCATGATAAAACGCATGGGAGATCTGTAACTGTTGAGGTTCTACTGAAGGAGCTTCTGCAGATGGGGCTTCTACACATGGTGGAAACCAGAATCGCACCCAACCATGGATAGAACAGTGGCCTTCCCGGCCAGGTGAGTGAAATGCAATATCATATAGGTAGTTTGGGCAACCAAAACATGAAGTTCTCATAGTGATTCTCTTTATTTGTTTTGTGTAAATTGGCAAAAAGATTTCGGATGAATCAAAAGTTCTTCTAACTTAGTATTCTATGTTTTCAAATAGTGACTTAAAGTTCAGAAATTGAATAAACTCGGGCAAAGAGGATCCATAAAGCTATGGTTTCTTCCCAACCATTAATAAATGTCCAGCAAAGTTCACTAGAGATCTATTAGTACAGTAATCTATTTCGATCTTTAAAAGGCGTTTTCTAATTTGAGGATTTTCTTCAAGTTTTTCAAGAATCTCTTCTGATACTTGGTGCATAAAGACTGGAGCGCCTACAACTTCGATGACCTCTAATCCTGCCTGTTCAAAATAGTCCACCAATTCCTCCCATGTGAGGTTGTATTGAGGGAATTCAAAGTCATATGATATATTGGTTTTGAGAAGATCCTCGGCTTCATCAATTAAACCGGCTTGAATCAAATCTGGCACTCGGGTGAATTTAGTGTCTAATGATACTACGATGAAAGCAGTAGACCTAGCAACACGTGATAATTCGTTCATCGCTTTGGCTGGTTCTAAACATAATGAAATCGCATCGTATTGGGAAAAGATATAATCAAAAGAATTAGATTCAAACTCCTTCATATCAGTGATGTCAGACTTGACAAATTCAACATTATGAGATTCCTTGATAGTTTTAAAGCGTCGTTTCGCCTCATTTAGCATTCCCTGCGACAGATCCATTAATATGATATTCGGATATCCAAGCTCAACGAGTTTCTGAGTCCAATACCCATCGCCTCCGCCCGCATCCAAGATTAGAGTAGATTTCTCAATTGGTAAGTATTTAACTATAAAGTGCCATGTGATATCATCCGCAAAACGCATTGCTGCGCGTCTATCGTATCTGGATGGAGCGAACGCCCCAGTCGAATATCCTTTTGCGAATTGATCAAAAACTTCTTCTACCTTCTTCTTTGTTCTCATTTTCAATCCTCTTAACGTGGTTACGTTTTTCATTTATAAATAGTGCAAAACGAACGTTAAGGTGGCAACAGACGTTATTGAATTGCTTCAACGTCATCAAACATGCAAATATAGAAGTTGTAATCTCTTTCCCTTTCAAAACCAGCTTTTTCAGCAACTCTGCCTGAACTTAGATTCTCTTCATTGCAGTGCCAGCCGATCACTGTGAAACCGTGGGATAAGCAGTAATCGATAGTCGCAGCAACAGTGAGCGTTCCGAACCCACGCCTTCTATATCTTGATATGGTGTGTATACCAACTTCACAGGCACTCCCACTCATACAATCGGCTATACACCATGAGATCGTTTTTTTGCCGTGTAATGTACAAAATCCAAATCCGTTCTGCAAAAAATGATCGATGGTGACCCAGTTCGTTTTCAACCAATCAATAATATGATCAGGAATTTCCATATCCATTCTCTTTAGAAATCTCTCATCAATAGGATGAACTGAAGAACCATCAGGAACTCGATTTTCCCAAGCAAACTTTTTTCTGGTGCAAATGTAATGTCTTTGGACAACTTTGAATAGAGATCTACCCTTGAAAATGGTATCTAGCTTCGATTCCCAGGTATCTGGGGAAATAAATAATGAGATATCTTTTTCACCCTTCCTCACGGTGTCACCAGCAAATATTCTTTCCATGATTAACTTATTCAAAGTAGTATTGACAGTACTCGGAAAAGTAACTTGGAGGGAATTTCGCCTCCTATGAGCTTTTTGTCG
>JBHIFL010000090.1:0-14613 GCA_046761065.1 Candidatus Heimdallarchaeota archaeon | reverse complement strand
ACAAATTCCTGAAGAGGTTGCTCAGGCTTTAGCAGTTGGCTGATGGAGCGGAAAAATGGCCGGCCTGTCAATCCGAAGCTTCTCATGGACAACGATATTTATGAGTGAGCGATTTAGGGGAAACAACGTTCGTGACTTGCCTTGGAATAAGCCAAACAAACGAGCCCATCAAAAGAGGGACCCTTAGTATCTCGTCTAGATTGGCTTAGTCATTGAGAAAGTTTAGTGGAAACCGTTCACAGGGTTCTTAGAGGCCATCCCGGCGTCCTTTATGTGGCCATAGGGCAGACAGGAGCCGTGGCCTTAGGCGCGATATTTTGGTTCGTCATGGCCAAGTTGCTCGAGCCTGGCGCATACGGCCAGATTAACTGGCTAATATCGATAGCGATGTTCGTTTCCACCTCTTGCGTGCTTGGTTGGGGAAAGACCGTAGTCACATATTACCCGAAGGGGGGGATGGATGATCTCCTTGGGGGTGCTGTGACGATCGTTCTTGTTACCAGCCTTGCGGGCGGGGTTGCCATGGGACTGCTTGTTGAGCCTTTGGTTGGCCTGCTGATAGTCGGCCTCTCGCTCTTCTCGATGACCGTATCCTTTGAACTAGGGAAGCGCAGGTACAAGCGTTACATGTGGACTTGGATAGGGATAAAACTCATCTCCCTCCCTCTTGCCATAGCAATGTATTTCTGGCAGGGGTTGCTTGGGGTGCTCCTTGGTTACGCGATCCCTCACCTTATATTTGGTCTTTTATCCCTGAAATACATGCGTAAGAGCAACCCGGGCATAAAAGAGGCGAAGGAAAAAGCAGGTTTCGCCCTGAAGGCATTCGGCGCTGATGTCACAACTGGTTCTACAAGCATGCTGGACAAGATATTGATAGGGCCCCTCTTTGGCATGGTTACTCTTGGCCTTTACCAGCTGGCCTACCAGATATTCATGGCTTTAAGCGTCCTGCCTATGGTTTTATTCTCTTACCTCCTGCCTGAGAAGTCGGCTGGAACCAAAACTATGCAGGTTGAAACTCTTGGCATCCTCGTCTCGGTCGCGCTCGCCGCCTCGGTCATTGTGCTTTCCCCCATAATCATCCCCTGGGTCTTCCCGAGCTTCTCTGAAAGCGTTGGCTTAATTCAAGTCATGAGCTTGGGGGTAGTACCATTCACCATCGCGGCGACAAAGATGTCCGAGCTCTACGCGCATGAGAGGCCGGGCGTGGTGCTAGTTTCGTATGCAGTTGCACTCGCCGCGGGGATTGCCGGGATCTTGGTTCTAGGATCTTGCTTCGGGGCGATAGGGCTAGCGACGAGCATGCTGTTACTTCAAACAACTTTGGCAGCTTCGCTGATCCTTTTTAGGGGGATAAAATGAAGAGATGCTGCGTGATCGTGCCCACGTATAACGAGCGGGAGAACATCAAGCGCTTGCTCTCGGAACTCATGAAAGTTTCACAAAAGGCGATTGAAAAGTGGGATATCATCGTCTTAATTGTTGATGACGGAAGCCCGGATGGGACTGCATCTGAGGTAAAAAGACTAGCGAAAGAGAATCCCGGCAAAATATTCCTGCTCGAAAGAATTGAAAAAAAGGGCCTTGGAGACGCGTACAAGGCAGGATTTAGACACTCAATAGAGGAGCTGAAAACAGACACACTCGTGGAAATGGATGCAGACCTATCGCACGACCCTAGCGATCTCCCGCGCCTTTTGGATAAAATAGAGGAAGGTTATGACTTTGTGATAGGCTCGAGATATGTTAAGGGCGGGAGAATAGAGGGTTGGCCTTGGAGAAGGAGCTCGATAAGCTGGGCCGGAAATTTTCTCGGAAAGTTTGCCACAGGCTTTAAATTTAAGGATTGCACGAGCGGCTTTAGGGCAATTCGTGCTTCGATGTTAGAAGGTTTACCGAAACGCCTTGAAACTGATGGCTACGCATTTCAACTCAGTCTGCTTTATTTTGCTATTCAAAAACGTGCAAGAATCGTTGAGACCCCAATCATTTTCAGAGAAAGGAAACGTGGGGAGTCGAAACTCAGAAATAAAGATCTTATGGAATTCATCAAGACTTGTTTTAAGTTAAAATTTGGTATAGCTTATAAAAATTAAAGTTTTTGACCTGTATTCGCATGAAAATCCTAGTTTTAAACTGTAGGGACATAAGGAACCCTAAAGCTGGGGGATCTGAGGTCCATTTACATGAAATTTTTAAAAGAATTGCCAAAGAGCACGAGGTTTTCTTGGTTTCATCCAAATTTAGTGGTTGTAAGAATGTTGAGGTCATAGACGGAATCAAGGTGTTCAGAGTTGGGAACGACTATACTTTTAGTCTCGCCGCATTCTGGTGTTATGTAAAAAAACTAAGGCATGAACATTTTGATGTTGTTATCGATGATATCACTAAGGTGCCCCTTTTCACCCCTCTCTACATTAAGGGAAAACCGCTCATGGCGATAATACATGGAGCGGATAAAGCATTCCGCGGTATTCACGGAAGATTACTGTATAAGGAGTTGCCCTTGCCGTTGGCTATTTTTGTACATATTTTGGATATTTTTACGCCATTTATTTATAAGAATATCACAATCATAACAGCTTCTGATGGTCTTTCTTTGAGGGAAGGATTAATATCGTTAGGGTTTCGTGAACACTTAGTTAATGCCATCCCAATGGGTATTGATAGAAACTTATACAGACCGAAGTTCAGTTCAACCAACAGATTCCTAGTGGTATACTTTGGCAGAATAAAAAATTATAAACGAGTCGATCACGTGGTTCGAGCATTTGAAATTGTTAAAAGAAAAGTGCCAGAGGCTGAACTAATAATAGCGGGGAGAGGCGAATATAAAGAGCTTTATGAGCTCGTGCAAAAATTGGGTCTGAGTCATTCTGTCAAGCTAACTGGACCAACATCCGAAGAAGAAAAAATCGAGATTCTGAGGAGAGCATGGGTACTTATTGCTACATCCATGCTCGAGGGGTGGGGGATAATAGTATTAGAGGCAAATTTATGTGGAACCCCCTGCATCGCTTATGATGTTCCAGGTTATAGGGATTCCATAAAGAATGAAGAGACAGGTTTACTTGTTCCATATGGAGACATAGAGAAGCTAGCGCTAGCAACTATTAGAGTTCTAGGAGACGAAAAATTGAGAAGAAAGCTGAGAAGAAATGCTCTGAGATGGGCTTCAAATTTCAGCTGGGATAGAAGTGCTAGAGAATTTATGGAAATATTGCAAAAAAAATTGGGTAATTAAGTTTAAAGAGTATTTGCTCACTAGTTCGCTGATAAAAACTGATATTGAATTTTATGGCAAGTAAATTCAAACTGTTTAAACTGGTGAAATGGAGGGTTAAAGAGATTTTTTACCTGTTGAGAAAAAGGAAGTTCAAGATGGCGTACAACTACGTCTGGGTTTCGCTGTTTACGAGTAATTCAGGTCTTAATCTCCTAGATCCACTATATAGAATATTTCCGGATTTTGTGCCATATCCAAAAACTATTGAGGTCGAGATCACCACAAAATGCCATCTTAAATGCACGATTTGCGAACATACCTATTGGAAAGAACCGCCCAGAGACATGTCTTTTGAAGAATTTAAGAAGATTATAGATCAATTTCTTAATCTTAAGTGGATAGGTATCACAGGGATTGGCTCAGGATTTCTAAATAAAGATTACATGAAAATGCTTAGATATTTAAAATCAAAATCAATATACGTTGAATTTTTTGATACCTTTACTCAAATAGATGAAAACATGGCGAGAGAGTTGGTCGAAATAGGGATAGATAAAATTTATTTATCAATAGATGCAGCAACTAAAGAAACCTATGAAAAAATAAGAGTCGGTGCAAATTTTGACAAAGTTTTAAACAATGTTAGAGCGCTTCTTCGTGCGAAAAAAGAGCTAGGCTCACCTGTACCCGAGCTATGGTTCCATTATATTGTCACTAAAATGAATGTTTATGAAATGCCTAAATTCTTGGAACTGGTGCACTCTCTAAAAGCTGATGAAACTGGCGGTACTTTGGTGTACTGGTCTGATTTACTCGCTTTTAAAGAAGTTAGAGATTTAGTCGTAAAGATTCCTGAAGAGGTTAAATGTACATTAGTAAAAAAATCGAGGGAGTTAGGGATCGAGATGTGGTGGAATCCAAACGTGGCCCCTTCCGAACCCATAACTAAATGTGTCGGTTGGACTGAACCTTTCATACTTGTCACCGGGCATGTACAACCCTGCTGCGTAATAAATGAAGCGAATCAACGTGATTTTCAGAAAAAAAATGCAGTAGGAAATTTGTTTGAAAAACCTTTCTCAGAAATATGGAACAACGAATACAAAAAACTTCGGCAGATGATACGTCAGGGAAAAGTGCCCGAAATTTGTAAATATTGTAGGGTTTTCAAGATGCCACATGCGCACGGGTAAAGCGTGTGAGCATGATGTAGACGACAATATTGTAGGTAAAAAAAGTGCTGCATCACAATAAATCTTTTAAGAAATTACTTATCAAAATCTTTCCCCTCCTGCTTATTTCAGCGATTTCAGTGGCAGTCTTGCATAGAGTCCTGTTCACGAATGGTTTGGTAATGTATGGTGATCTCATTTTTCCATCTCCCGTGGAAAGATTCCTTTCCTACTACACCTACCCTCTATGGAGCCCCTATGGCAGTTTTTCAGCGCTATTCGCACTTCCTCGCCTCCCTACAGTAGCATTTACAGTTGGCACTGCCTCAGTACTAAACATCTCCATGGAAACCTTTGCCAAAGCGTACCTACTGGGGTGTCTGATTTTAATAGGCTTATCAATGTATTATGCCACCAACACTTTGTTAAAGGAGTATGGAAAGGACAAAAAGACGGCATTTATCGCTGCCATCATTGCTGCTTTAGTCTACATGCTAAATCCTTGGTCATTAGCTCGCTTTAGTCATATCTGGCTATTGTTGGGTTATGCTCTTACTCCTTTGCTTTTAGTGTGCTTTATAAAGGCATTAAAAAACCACAGAATAAAGGACTTTATTGCTGTTGCTTTGCTATGGGTCCTTATTTCCGCTAGCCCAGCTTATGCTATCTTTGCCGGAATGTTAATACTGAGCTGGCTTGCATTTTCAATCCTCTTTCGTATCAAAACTATAAGTAAGTCGGAAGTATTAAATAATTTCAGATCGACGCTTCTAATAATACTCTTTTATTGTATCTTTAGCGCTTTTTGGATCGTCCCGTACGTGTTTAGTTCTGCTACACCAGAGCATGTATATTCTGAAACCTACATAACTGATGAAAGCCTCAATCTTTTCAGCAGAAATAGCAATGTGTTGAACGTTATTAGACTTATGGGATACTGGGCTGTAAATGTAAACTATAGCCCCTCATTTCAAGCATTATTTTATCCTTGGTTATTTGCAAGCTTTATGCTACCACTATTTGCCTTCGCTTCCCTGTTGTTGAACCCCAAGAATAAGTATGCCTTGTATTTTTCATTGATAGGATTTCTTTTCATCTTTTTGGCTAAGGGAGTTCAGGGCCCACTTCCTTCAAGCTATAGATGGCTAACCTTTAATGTCCCTTTTTTTGAGGTATTTCGCGACCCAAATAAGTGGGAAGGGCTGTTAGCTCTTGCCTTCTGCTTTATGATGAGCTTCACTATCCAAGGACTATTACAAAGAGGGTGGAAAAATCCTAACTTCAATTGGAAAAAAATAATAGCGGTATTGCTTATCTTTTTCTCTTTCGCCTTTTTTATTGCACCATCAGTTAAAGGTTGGTTTGGTAGTAACTACATTCCGATTAAAATCCCCGAAGAATATTATATTGTAAACAATTGGCTAGCAAATCAAAGCGGCGATTTTAAAGTTTCTTGGTTACCGGAATACCGGGGACGGGGAACTACTTGGGGAAGTAGTATCACGGGTCCTTTTGAAATCTGGTCATCCAATAGACCAAACCTTGGACATATCGAACCTTCTACCCCTTCTACGGCCTATTATTACGAGTATATTTATTCCGAATCTCTGCTGGGTAACAAAACGGTTTATTTTGGGAAATATCTCAATCCTACAAACACGCGCTACGTGTTATTTCATGATGACATCGTCGGAGCCGAGGAGGAAGCAGATATAGCCATTGCTAATTTCAATGAACAAAAAGATTTAAAATTCGTTAAACAAGAGGGTTTCTATTATATTTTTGAAGATAATGATTATGCGCCATTTATCTTTATCCCTCCTCAAAACCTCCTCGTTAGTGGAGGCTTGGACACGCTTACTTCGCTAAATGCCATCGAAGCATTCGACCCAGATTCTTTCGGTTTGCTTTACTTAGACCAAGTTAGGCTAAACCGCTATTTCGATGCACAAGGGGTGATTCTCGGCTCAAAAAATAACATAAGCGATATTGCTTTAGCACAAGTAAGTAATCAGTATCTCATAGCTCCATTTGCTTATACAACTCGCTTTAACCCCGCTGAAGCTTGGTCCAGAACTGCTTTGAACGACGTTTGGACTTATTTTTTAAGGCACACTTCTCCCTCGCCCAACCCTTGGAACTTTGACTATGGCGAAGGAATAGTACTAACATATGATTTCAGGCCAAGTTTAGGACCGGTACCTCCCCATTTAATAAACACAGACGATGTTGGGGTCTGGGAAGCGGGCCCTTGGACTCCTCAAGATCATGTTAAGGTGAGCTCTGATGGCGAGAGTTTGGTTGTGGATTATAGCTTTGACAATGAAAACTCTATCCAAGTTGTCGCCCAAACGGGGTTTGAGCTTGAGGACTGGTCAAACTACGACACCCTCTCCCTCTGGGCATATGGTGATGGGAGCGGAAATCAGCTCGAGTTCTGGTATCGGACGAATCACGGTGAACTTAGAAGCTGGAGCATTGGACATTGCACTTTGGGCTGGACTGGGTGGAAGGAACTTTCATTCACCTTTCCTGCCGGCCCGAGAAATAAGGTCCTTTGGTTCCAAATAATCGTAAATTGGAACAAGAACTGGTCCCAGCAGGGCTTGGGTCCACATCAAATTAAAATCAAAGATATTGTTCTTTCAAGCAAAAGTGATTCACGGCCTCGACACGCGCTTATTATTCCGATTGAGATTGAAAAGAGCGGTTATCATGAATTATATGCTCGAGTGCTTGAGAACCCCCAAGGCGGCAAACTAACGATATTAATTGATGGGGAAAAGGCGAGTAGCATAGTCACAAGTGCAAAAACAAGCAACTTCGTTTGGAAAAAAGTAGGCGTATTTAATTTGAGTAAAGGAGAACATTATATCACCTTGATAAATACCTATGGCTTTAACGCGGTCAATCTCTTAGCATTGATGCCCCAGGAAGTAGCGAGAGAGTACTTTGGTAACGCTTGGCATTTTGTAGAGGGGAAAAGACTCATCTACATCTTGGAAATGGAGAGTGATTTTGAATACGGAAATGGGATAATTTCAAACTTTCTTGGAGGAAAGGCGAGTAGAGGGGAGGTTCTTGTGCTGAATAAATCTCATAGCAGTTTTGTCACCTCTCGTTTAATAAATACAGACAATGTTGGGGTTTGGGAAGCAGGCCCTTGGACCCCTCAAGATCATGTTGAAGTGAGTTCCGATGGCGAGAACTTGATCATAAATTACACCTTCGACAATGAAAACTCTATCCAAGTTGTCGCCCAAACGGGGTTTGAGCTTGAGGACTGGTCAAACTACGACACCCTCTCCCTCTGGGCATATGGTGATGGGAGCGGAAATCAGCTCGAGTTCTGGTATCGGACGAATCACGGTGAACTTAGAAGCTGGAGCATAGGACATTACAATTTGGACTGGACCGGATGGAAGGAGCTTTCATTCACCTTTCCTGCAGGTCCGAGAAGTAAAGTCATTTGGTTTCAGCTAATCGTAAATTGGAACAAGAATAGGTCCCAACAAGGCCTGGATTCACATCAAATTAGGATTAAAGACATAAAACTTTCGCTAGAAAACCCTTCATGGGCAAATACGAGCATTCATATTTTGAGAGACTCCTTTTACAAAATTGGGGTGAGGGCTCTTACAGGTCCAAGCCATAAATCGATGGAAATAGGGATAGACGGTGAAAGGGTTGACGTAAATCTAATGGGAGAGGAAGAAAACCTCAAATGGGTTTATTCGGGGGTAGTGTTTCTTCAAACAGGGAAACACGTTTTGCAGATATTGCCTAAAGGAAAGACCGAAATCGACAGTATTGTAGTTTACTCTGTAAACGATGACGAAAATTTAGATGATATTTTCAGGTTGGGGGGGAGCCCAGTCGATATTTCGTGGAAGGAAATAGATTCAACGAAATATGTTGTTAGTGTTGATATCCAAAGACCTTTCATGTTGGCATTTGCTGAGGCTTATGACCCACTTTGGACGGCAAGCGTAAATGGAAAGGAGTACAAAAGTTTACCTCTTTACTCGGTGATAAATGGATTTTGGATAGAGGACACGGGGGAACTCGAAATTACCATAGAGTATAAACCGCAGAGGTGGTTTTATTACGGTGCTCCGATTTCAGTAATAGGCTTACTTGGGATATTGGTTTATGTATCCAAAAAGGAGCTGTGTAAAATAATAGGTTCTGTAAAAACTCTAGGGAAATATTTCCCAACAAGTTTCGCTGGCAGAGAGAGGGAACAATAAATGGGCATCCTTAGTAGGATATCGAGAGCCATTGTCCCTGCCGATCACAGTATTTCTGCAGAAGTACTCGGCACGCGTGAAGTATTTTCTATGATAACGAGGGCGGCATGGCGTTATAGGCGGACTATGAAATATTTATTGCAGAGAAGGGGGATTAAAGCTTTTATTAATTTCCTTTACACAAAAACCTTTGTACCTACAGGAGAGGGATCTGGGGAATTGGCATACTATTTTATAGGCCCCTTAATCCGTCGTTTTCCTCAGATTGCACCCTATCCGTCTTATTTAGAAATAGAAATTACGACAAGATGTAACAAGAGGTGTGTACTTTGCGAGCACACCTACTGGAAAGAACCGTCAATAGATTTATCATTTGAGGATTTCAAAAAAATTGTGGATCAATTTCCTAATTTAAAATGGGTTAATCTTACAGGCGAGGGGGACGCTTTCCTAAACAAAGACTATCTGAAAATGATTGAGTATTTAAAAAAGAAAGACGTGATGGTTTATCTCGTTGACAGCTTTGATTTGATTGACGAAAGAATAGCCAAGAAATTGGTAGATATGGATGTGGATGGTATTTATGTGTCTATGGATGGGGCAACAAAGGAAACCTACGAACGAATAAAAGTGGGTTGCGATTTCGAGAAAGTGACGAAAAACATTAAAAAGCTTATTGAGCTAAAAAAAGCAAAAGATTCTCCGATACCAGAACTCTGCTTCCGCTACGTGATCACGACTCTAAATTATCACGAGATGCCCAAATTTGTTGAACTAGTAAGAACATTTGGCAATAGGGACGATCTTGGAGATGGAAGCAAAATTCACTTTGTTGGGTTACTTGTGTATCCTGAGATCAAGCAATACTATTTACTAAATGTTCCGGAAAAAATTCAGATAGCGGCCGCAAAGAAAAAGAAAGAGATCGTCGATGGCGCCGATGTGATATTTGCTCATACAGAACCCAAGAGGTTACCCTCTATTAATCGTTGCCTGGCCTGGATGGAGCCTTATGTAATGACAGCTGGGGGAAAACCAGGCTATGTGTTGCCCTGCTGTGCCGTGCTGATGTCCAACAATCGCGATTCTCTTAGAAAGTATGCTTTCGGAAATTTGCTTGAAAAACCGTTCAAGGAAATATGGAACTCTGAAAGATATCGAAGATTCAGATACACAGTAAATAAGCCCGATGCTAAGGTTCCATTACTTTGCAGGGGGTGTAGGGCTTATGATGCCATGGAAAGAGAAAAAAAATACGGGATAGACCCGACACTATAACAAAAAATAAGTCGGGATTTTTTTTGAGGGTAGCGTTCGTACATCCTCATATGGATTGGTATGGCGGAGCCGAAACCGTGGTGTCAAAACTTGCCACTTATCTGACAAAAAAAGGGATTGAGAATGCCATATTAACGCTTTCGAAGCCTCGCGAAACTATTGAGGAACACAGAGGACTTCATATGATTACTCCCCGTAAAACAATTCCATATAAAATGTGGGGTGTCGATTTTTCTGGTGCTACAAGATTGGCTCGCGAAATCATTGCTATGCAAAAGTTATTCCGCGAAAACATTAATGGCTTTGACTTGGTAAATGTTCATAATTTTCCGGCAACATGGTCTATTTTCCCTAAGCGCGCCCCCTGTGTTTGGATGTGTAATGAACCTCCAGATTTATGGTACGATTCCAATGACCATTCAGTTCCGATGAAAATAATGAGAAATGCGCTTACGTCATTAGACAAGTTCTTTGTTAACAAATGTATAGACGTTATTTGTGTTGCAGATGAATTTAATGCTAAACGAGCTTTTACAAGATACGACAAGCAAGCTGAAATTATCCATTACGGTATAGAGTACGAGCTCTTTTCAAGCGGTGATAAGAAAAAAGCTATGCGTAAGTTTAACCTTTACAATAATTTCATTTTACTTCAAGTGGGGATGATAACCCCCTCGAAGAATCAGTTTGAAAGCGTAAAGGCCGTTGAAAAGTTAAGAAATTATATCCCGAATATCAAGTTAGTTTTGGCTGGGTTAGGCAATGGCCCCTACGAGGAAATGATTAAAAAATATATCTACAGAAAAGGCTTAAAAAAACATATAGTCTTTACAGGACACATTCCCAAACAAATGCTTAAAGATTTATATCATGTATGTGATATTGCCCTATTCCCCATTAAGTCGCAAGGAGGGTGGCTATCTCCTTTCGAAGCGTTATGTGCTTCTAAACCAATAATCGTGTCCACCGAGATGACAGCCTCTGACATCATAACGAGAAAAGGTATAGGTATAGTCACAGATGATATTGTTAAGGCCGTTTTGGACATATACAATAATCCAAAGCCTTATTGGAATATGGCGAAAAGGGGGAGACGTTTCGCCGCTGAAAATCTAACTTGGGATAAGTTTTGTCAAAAAATGTTAACTGTATTCGAAAACGCACTAAGCAAAAAGAACCGTTGTTAGCTATATCCTCTGACGAATTTTCTATATGCGCCCTTTATAACTTGGGAAATAGGCTCCGGCAAACGTAGATAAATCTTATAAGCCGTTCCCAATTTTGGCTTTCGAAATTTTATAGCAACCGACTCGATTTTTTCTCCAGTTATCGTCGGGCGCGTCGATCCCAATTTATATCTTTCTGCTAGGACTATGTGCTTGATCTTCAAAGGATTAAAACCCATAACCTTTGCTAAGGTTGCATCCACGGAAACTGGATCATGCCCACACATGAGCACCCCAAGTTTTTTTAATCTTCCTTTGTATACCCCTTCCATTCCGACCACCCCATCAACGATGTTGAGGTCGGGCCTAATGATCCTGTTGAGATCCACGATTACTTTGTCGATATGCCTATGATACACGGTTTTATCCTTCTCTGGCAGGCACCCGAATTGATTCTTCAAAACTCCGGTAATTTGGGTTAACTCATGGGTCTTCGCCTTGGCAACTGATATAAAAAGCCTCGGACCAAGCAAGATTTTTGGCAACTTAACCTTTTTGAAATAGAGCCCATCCAATGAAACGGCCTTAGTTGGTACCTTACTCAGATTAACAAGGGAAACATCATAGCCATTAGCCTGATATCCCTCTTCAAGTTGGCGGTATCCTAAGTTATTGAAAGCCTTCTCAATGTATTTTGCCTCGCTATTCGATTCAACTATTCTAATTCCAGAATTTCCTTTTTCCCTCAAAATTTCGTCCACGAGTGCTCGAATGAGTCGAAGGTCGGTTGTGGCGCCGCCTGAGATGTCGATCTCCGCGCAAAGGTTCGGCTTAATAAGAATTAGAATATTTGAAAGGCTTAACCCGCCGATAAGGTCTACCGCGTTTTTTAGAGTTTTTGCGATATCGCCATCGAACTTCGCTATCGAAACGAGATTCAAATTTTTATTCATGCCCGCACCCGCTCGGCAATATTTTTTAACCATAAAGTATAAAAATACGTGTAAAAAATCTACCCATGATTGATAGCAAGGGGGCGAACTTGATGAAAGTGCTTATAACTGGTGGATGTGGATTTCTCGGCTCTCACATATGTGAGTATTACAAAAATCAAGGAGAGGAAGTGGTATCCTTAGACAACCTGACCAAACATGAGCTTATGAGAACAGGGTACGAAGTAGAAGGTGCGAGGTTATACAACTGGAATTTCTTGAAAAATATCGGTGCCCAATCGGTTAAAGGAGATATACGCAATAAAGATAACTTAATCAAACTTAGTAAAGACTGCGATTACATAATCCATACGGCTGCCCAACCCGCAATGACGATAAGCATAGAACAGTCAGAATTGGATTTTACAACAAACGTGCTAGGGACCTTTAATGTTTTAGAGGCGGCAAGAAAATTTGATGTACCCATAGTCAACTGCTCCACCATCCATGTTTACGGGAATGGGATAAATGAAACGCTGAGGGGAAGTGAAACTCGGTACGTTCGAGATCCACCAGCAATAGACGAGGATTACCCCACAATGCAAGGTAAGATAACACCGTTACACACATCGAAAAGAGCAGCTGAATTGTATGTGCAGGCATATGTAGATACTTATGGTTTGGAGGCTGCGACGTTCCGTCTAACTGGGATGTACGGGCCAAGACAATTCGGTGGGGAGGATCACGGATGGGTTGCAAATTTTGTTATAAAAACGATGTTAAAAACACCTATAAAAGTCTTTGGAACAGGCAAACAAGTTAGAGACATTCTTTATGCGAGCGATGCAGCAACAGCATTCAACGCGTTTTACAAAAATAAAAAGTCAGGGATTTACAATATTGGTGGCGGAATCAAGCGCACCATCTCATTGATAGAATGTTTGAATTTGATACGGGAAATAACTGGCATGGAACCAAACATAGAATTCAAGGAAACAAGGCCGGGGGATTTATGGTACTTTGTCTGCGACATAACCAAAGCTAAGGAAAAGCTCGGTTGGGAGCCGAGGGTCTCTAATGAGGAGGGGATTAGAAAGCTTGTCGAATGGGTAAGAGAAAATATACATGTGTTTGGGGGCTGAAGTATGAAAGCGTTGATTCTTGCGGCTGGAAGGGGGAAAAGATTAGGCGAGGTACAGGGTCCCACGAATAAATGCATGTTGGAGCTTGGAGGAAAACCTATATTGGAATACAACATCCAACGCGCCGCTGAATTAGAAGACGTGGATGAGATCATAATCATTGTTGGCTACGGGGCAGAGGACATAATAAATAGATACGGAACGTGCTACAATGGAAAAAGGATAAAATACGCGATACAATTAGAACAAAGGGGTTTGGTTCATGCTATAGAGTGCAGTAAACACGCTATTGGTAACGATGATTTCTTCCTTTTGCTTGGTGATGAAGTTCTTATAAATAGCAGGCATAAAGAGATGCTGAAAAAGTTTAAAGAAGAAAATTTGTTTGGTGTGTGTGGAGTTTGTATTGCAAAGGATGGGTACAAAATAACCAAGACGTACTCAGTAATAGTAGATAATGGTGGCAGAGTTTTCAGACTAATAGAAAAGCCGAGGAAGGCGTTAAACGATTTTCAAGGTACTGGGCACTGCATTTTTAAAAACGATATTCTTTCCTACATAGAAAGAACGCCAATACATCACGAAAGAAAGGAAAAGGAACTTCCAGATTTGGTTCAATGCGCTGTTGACGATGGACACATAGTAAAGATCTTTCCTGTCTGCGATAAGTACACTAACATAAACACGGACGAGGATTTAAAAGAGGCAGAAATGATAAAGAAATAATTTTCTCTTTATCATATCATTATCATCTATTATTGGTCTTAAGGCTTAAAGAGCGATAAGTGGGCTGGGATAATGGCCAAACTGAAATCGATCGACGATTTTCTTCCTTTCATTCTAGTTATAATTTGCGTCGCCTCTGCAAGGTTTCTTGGCTCAGAAGTTCAGGTTCTGGCTGTGTTTATCTTAACTCTAGCCATCTTCGCATGGAGAAGATACGATGCAAGAATACTCGTCGGAACAGCTCTTTTTTTCTTAGTTGTATGTGCTACATTGCTTGCAACAGGTAGCGAACGATACTCGAACGAGGTTGCGATTTGGATGTATTACTTCCTTGCCGTCGGAATTCTGGGTCTCTTCATCGAGTACCTGAGGGAAAGACATGAAGATTGAGCTCGAGAAGCTTATTTACCCCATCTTTTACTTGGCCCTCTCTCTCGCCGTGCTTAGCACCTTACTTAAATCAGGTTACATACTTACCCTTGATATGGTCTTTGGCCCAAGCCTAGAGTCAAACCTTTATGGACTTTTCGGTCCTCCAGTCTGGGGAGGAGGGGCATGGCTCTCATCGTTGATCCAACTCTGCTCGTCAATCGTCCAGACTTGGGTCGTTCAAAAGGCGATCTTGGTGCTGATCTTCTTCCTCTCCGGCGTCTCCGCCCACTCTTTAATCGAAACGAAATCGAGGGTGCCAAAGTACTTCGCGGGCACCCTTTACATG
>JBHIFL010000089.1:0-14865 GCA_046761065.1 Candidatus Heimdallarchaeota archaeon | reverse complement strand
AGTAAGAATGACAAAAAGTCAGATGGTTATCCCCACAGCTTGGGAGTATTATTAAAAATCATTATGAAAAACAGTACCTATCAAGGTTTTGTTCTTTAACAAAGTTATATAATTAGAGTTTAGCGCATCTGAGAGTTTAATGCATTTTCAAAGACGGAAAAGATAATAGCCAATTGAATGAAAAGAAAAATGAGCAAAATCGGAAAAATACCTAGTGAGTAGTAAGATCCCTTCCTATCTTGAAATTCCGTGACTGATCGAGGGGTGATTCTTATTAAGCAGTCGATGACGAGTTTTGATGTGTTTGCTGTCGTTCGTGAGTTGAAAGAGCTTGAAGGCGCCAGATTGAAGAATATCTACCAGATAGATAATATCTTCCTCTTTGTTTTTCACAAATTCGGGCAGGAAAAACAGGTTTTACTCATAGAACCGGAAGTTAGAGCCCATCTTACTCGATTTGAAAGGTCAAAGCCCAAATCACCCCCAAACTTTTGCCTAGCATTAAGACGACACCTACGAGGTGCAAAGGTAGTTCAATTTTTCCAACCGAATTTTGATCGAATTATAGGTATGAGGTTGGAACGAGGAGGGGAGATATTGAAAATAGTGGCAGAACTCTTTAAACGGGGAAACCTCGTTATTGTTCGCGAGGATGGGACAATCCTAATGGGACTTTATTATCGAAAAATGCGAGATCGCAATATCTTACCTGGAAAACCATTTAAATACCCTCCACTTGCAGGACGTGACATCTTTTCCCTTACCAGTGAAGATTTGAAAGAGCTACTTGAGAAAAGCGAATTGGATGTGGTAAGAACTTTAGCAAACACACTGAATATAGGAGGTACCTATGCAGAAGAACTCATTCAACACGCAAACATTGTAAAAGATCAACTTGCCACAACATTGACAGAAAAAAATTTAGGAGATCTTTGGGTTGCCCTAAACACGCTTATTTCTAAGTTGAAAGCCGAACCCCCAGATCTTGTCCCCACTCTTGTTTATCGTAATTCCCAGCTGATTGATGTAACCCCATTCCCGCTTGAAAGATATGCCCATTCGATTCCACCGAGTAAGTCACAGACAAGAGCCACTATGAATGAAGCACTTGATGACTTCTTCATTGAATATGAAAAGAGAAAGGAGCCCACTGCTCCAAAGATTCCAAAAAAAACGGTTGTTGAAGAAGAAACGACGGATCAATACAGTATAAAACAGAAACAAAAAGAAGAAGAAAGATTGATACGCCAACTAACGAAGCAAGAAAGAAGGCTAGAAGAACTTCAAGAACAAACGGAGCGTAAAAACCGGCTCGGTTCCCTCCTGTTAGATTACCTGCCTGTCTTAGAGGAAATCACTTCTACAATCCTTGGGGCTAGAAAAAACGGATTTGATTGGACTGAAATAAATAAAAAAATCCAAGAAGGGCGTGAAATGGGAATTGAGGGAGCAAATCTGATCCAAAAGGTTGAACCAGAGCGGGGAATTGTAGTGGTAAATATAAAGGGAACTCTCATTGATCTAGATTTCACCCAAAAGGTATCAATGATTGCGCAACAATATTTTGCAAGTTCTCACAAAATGAAAACTAAAATTGAAGGCACAAAGAAAGCTATTGCAGACACAAGACAACAACTTGAGCGTATAAGAAAAAAAATCACAAAAGTGACAAGGGAGAGGGTAATCAAAGCAAATACAATTATTGAGCGGCGCAAAAGATATTGGTTTGAGAAATTCCGCTGGTTTCAATCTTCAGATGACTTCTTAGTCATAGCAGGGAGAGATGCCCGTACCAATGAAACCATTGTGAAAAGATACATGAAGAAAGGCGATATCTTCGTTCATGCGACTGTCCATGGAGCCCCACATACTCTGATTCTTGCCGAAGGAAAAGATGTCCCTTTAACTACTTTACAAGAAGCTGGTCAATTTGCAACCTCTTTTTCTAGTGCTTGGAAAGCTGGAGTCGGATCAGCAGATGCTTATTATGTAAATCCTGAGCAGGTAAGTTTTTCTCCCCCATCGGGGGAATATCTTGTACGAGGTGGGGTGATTGTACGAGGAAAAAGAAATCCCTTAAAAGGAATGGTCCTTGAGACAGCTATCGGCATTATTGTTGAAGAAAAATATGCTCGTGTAATAGGAGGCCCCCCCAGTGCAGTTAAAGCTAAGACAGATTATTATATAGCCCTCAAACCGGGAGACGAAACCCGAGGGAGCATTGCAAAGCAGGTTAAAGCGATTTTGGCCAAAAAAGTTCCCGAACAGGAAAGAAATAAGATCCTCATGCTCGATCTAAATGAGTTCTTTTATTTTATTCCGGGGAATAGCAAGATCCAAGACCCTATAGATAAGAAATCTGGCTAAACTCTTGCGGAACAAAAAAGGAGAATGTCAAATTGAGAGTGGATCTTATGATAGAAGGGGGGAAGATTGTCCTCCCTGATAAAACCGTTGAAGGAGCAATTGCAATTGATGACGGGAAGATCCGCAAAGTTGGAAAAGAACCAACATTACCACGAGCAGACAAGATAATTCGCATCCCAGGGAAACTAGTTTTTCCAGGGTTAATTGATATCCATGTGCATTTACGTGATTTAGAATTATCTTATAAGGAAGATTTCACAACAGGGACACAAGCAGCTGTTGTTAGTGGCATAACAACCCTTTTGGACATGCCAAATACTAAACCTCTAACTAACTCTCTCACAGCATTGAAAGCAAAAAAAAAGGTTGCACAAAAGAAAATTCTCGTCGATACAGGGTTTTTTTCACTTTTACCGAAGCAATTATCCGAAATCGAGGAAATCCTTCGCGAAGGAATTGCTGGGTTCAAAATATTCCCCCATAACCCATATACAACACTTCGACTTACACTTGAGAACTTAAAAGAAGTATTTACTCGAATAGATGGAAAAAAACCACTCGCGATCCACCCTGACCTTAGTACAAATGGTGAGGCCAATATCAATCGATTTCTTACGACCCACAGCAATAAACAAGAGGCTCAAGCCATCAAATGGGTAGGAAGGATTCTCACTAAGAGAGATCGGCTTCACATCTGCCATGTAAGCGTTCATGAAGCTATACAAGAGATTATCAGTTTAAAAACAAAAGGGCTTAATGTCTCATGTGAAGTGACTCCACATCACTTGTTTTTAACCCAAGACGCATTATTGTCCAAAAAAGGTATTGCAAAAATGCTCCCCCCCCTCCGAACAAAAGAAGACGTTGTAGCATTGCATACAGCTATGAAAAAGGGTATAATTAATGCTATAGCCTCCGATCACGCCCCTCACCTGTTAAAAGAAAAAGCTCAATCTTTTGCTAAAGCTCCATCAGGGATTCCAGGACTTGAAACACTACTTATTTTGACCTTAGACTATGCATTAAAAGAAAATTTCCCATTACACCATCTAGGACGCCTACTTTCTACAAATCCCGCAATAATCTATGGATTACCAAATAAAGGGGGTATAGTAGCAGGGCGAGATGCGGATCTAGTAATTATAGATCCTAAGACAACACACCAAATAGATGCATCTAAGTTTATATCGAAAGCAAAATACTCTCCCTTTGACGGATATCAAGTAAAAATCACCCCAATCATGACTTTAATTCGAGGAACTATTGCATGCGAAGATAACGAGATTTTAGTCCCCCCCGGGTTTGGAAAACTTATCTCAGGAACTACACCGAGGGAAGTTAAGTGAAATTCCTTTGTGATAGTATGTTAGGAAAACTTACAAGATGGCTACGGCTCTTAGGGAACGATTGCATCTACTTTCGAGACATAACAGATGAAAATTTGTTAGAAATTGCCAGATCAGATGATCGCATTCTTATTACAAAAGATCAAAGATTAACACACAAGGCCCAGAAAATGGGTCTAAAAGTTCAGCAAATCACTGGGACAACTATCCTTGAGAAATTGGAGGAAGTTATTCATAAATGGAATCTTCACACAAACATAATACCCGACGATTCAAGATGCTCGAAATGTAATGGAGAAGTAAGAAGAGTTGAAAAAAGTTATATCCAAGGAAGGGTGCCCAATGGGACGTTTAAACACCAAAATGTCTTCTGGGAATGCACTGATTGTAGGCAAGTCTATTGGGTGGGAACCCATTGGAAAAAAATTAAACTTGTAGAAAACAAGTTAAAAGTACATAAATCAGCCCATTAAAAGTTGGGACAGACATGAAAAACGGCTTTTCTGGATTTTAAAAAAACATTGCTCATTTTCATCCTTTTATTATTCATGAGAAACCTTAAAGGGAACTGATGCCCAAAAAATGGAGGGCGATAATTGTGTATAACCAAGCAGATGGAGAATTCCTCGTTCGAACTGCAAGGGAAGCGATCCGAATGCGACTTGATGCTAATCAACGCCTTTCGATTACCAATGTACCACCTGCTTTAAGGAAGAAATCAGGCGTTTTCGTCACCATTAAGAAAAAATCACAAAGTGGGACCATGTTGCGAGGTTGTATAGGCCATATATATCCAGAGGCGCCTCTTATCGAGGCTACTATCGATTCAGCAATCCTTGCTGCCACTAATGATCCTCGCTTCCCCCCAATGACCCTCAAAGAACTGGCGGAAGCCTTAATTGAAGTAACGATATTAACACCTCCTGAGGAAATTAAAGTAAGCAAACCAAGTGAATATCTTGAAAAAATCGAAATTGGACGCCATGGACTAATTGTTGAAAGAGGAGTTAGAAAAGGGGTTTTATTACCACAAGTGCCGGTTGAATGGGATTGGGATGTCGAAGAATTTCTCATCCAACTTTGTGGGAAAGCAGGTCTTACTCCAGATTGTTGGTGCTTAGAAGATACGAAATTATACAAATTTGAGTCTGAAATTTTTAAGGAAGTATCCCCCGAAGGGAAAGTTGTGCGTGAAACACTCCATCATTAGTGTGAATAAGATGACTCGGTTTAAGCAGTCTTCTTCTATCACAGAACAATGACTTGTCTCCACGAAAGGTAAAAAATTTTATTAACAATAACTTGGTGTTTTATGATTAAGCGTTTTAAACATCCACAAGTCTTGGAACCTTCTTTCCTTACGAACTTCTCTCAAGCCGCAGTTGGATAGTTTAAAGGTTCAGAGGATACAGAACTAGAGAAAGGTTTCTCGTTTTTCAATATCTTATTGTAGAAGCATGAGAAAAATACTTTGTAAATACTTAAAAGTTCTATCTACATTCGTAGGTGGAAAAGAATAGTATTATTGCTTTCAACCAGTTATACTAATTGTGTAGCCAGACTCATTCTTTGATAGATCCAATCTTAAAAGAGAGAAGCGCGTTCAGTGTAACTATAATTCGTCAACACCATACCGATGTTGGTTCTGACTTGCCGGTTTCCATCATCACGCGCGACTCAATATACAATACAATAACTAAGATGTTTCTATTTTAATACTACTGCAGTTCCAAGGGCTTGTCCAGGGATACCTTTAGTAAACTTAACTTGTATAACACCATTCCTTCCATGAACGTGGATCACTTTACCAGTTATCGTTTTTCCAGACGGTGATTCCCAAACACAATTTTTCCCCAACAACGGAGCTGCCTCTTTATCAGAAGTAACCCCCTCAATTCTAATAAGGGCTCGCTTATTAACCTGCGTATTACCTCCCCGCAAGTAATTTATTATCCTTCCTTGACCCACTTGCTTCAATTTTCATTCCACATTCAAGACAAGCCGCTAAAGTATAAGAAAAAGTTACTATCTTAAAAAAATTATGATGTATAAGGAGATTAAACATTCCCACCTTCCCATTGCCAAGTATTATAGCAAAATTCTAAGGCAATAGAAAACCGGGTATTAAATCAGAAATACCCTTAGGAATCTATAGTATTTTAAATCGTTTTACAATCTTAAAATGCTATCGAAGAATAATTTTCTTGAATAATCATGGCTGTCTTTAGATTGTAAAGCGTAATCACTTAATTTCATAGTTAAACATTTTAATTATATCAACTCGACAATTCCTTATTTATTTCATTTAATGCTTTCATAGCATTCATTTTGATAAGACCGAGTTGTGATCGTGCATCAGTCGCTGCGATAAGGGTTAAAACTACGTTGTTCTTAGAAGTAATTAAGCAGAACCCTTCATTGAATTCTACGTTAAGTTCCTTAATTTCTCCCTTCTCAATAGTCCCCGATAATCGGACAGCCGCTTGAGCTACATCTACAGCCGTTTTTGAAATAGAATTGTCATCTAAATCTGGAAAAATCGTCTGTGATACAATAAGACTTCCATCCTCCTTCGATAGAACTATTCCCTCAATATCTGGAATCTCGTTCATTAAATCGCTGAGGACCTTTTCGATCTTATCAGATGTTGTTGACATGAACTCCACCACTTCTGAGAAATCAGACCATGAGACACATATTTAAAACATTCTTTTTTTCGTAAATTGACCAATCTTTAGGGGCATAGTGAATGATTTAGCAAAGTAAACACGATTTTATTATTCGTGAAAACTTTGAAATCGGTTTAACGCATTGAACATCAGCTTGAACCACTTTCTGCCTTATCACCGAGGTAAAATGACAATTTAACCCCTTTTTAATAATAATTTAGAATAAATTGTTTATCAGAAAAAGAAAGCCTCTTCGCATTCTACACCCATAAAAATCATTTGACACGAAACGTTGGGTTAACGTAAGTGTTTTGCTATAGATATTGGGAAATCGCGAATATTATCGTTGATTTAAGGCAGATTGGATTCCAAGTTCTTTCCTGAAAAGCAGACTTTTTAGATCGATTAAGGAGGATGTTGATGGATTTTTTTCGTTATGGCTGTTATAAACTTTGTCTCAGCAGTAGAGAAGGCAATACTGATCGCATCACGATGTTAGAACAATACAAAAATCCACGGGAGTTCAAAAAACAACGAGAAGTAAAGAAATCCCCATATAAATAATACTTCTACCATGATCACTTGCGAAGTGTGATGTTAACTTATATGGTAAGGCAAACTCTTGGCAATACATGAAAACCTTATAACCAACTCTTATCAAAACCATCTCCAGCTCGAACTACTTAGTCTATCAGGCATCGTAACCAGATAGGAGATCTGCTCCGCTATTACCAGGTACGACCAGCATGGAGTTATTAAAACATCTAACGTTAGATGGATCCTTTGATCCTATTGATTAGAGGGTCTAGACCCTTCAACGACACTCTATGGATTTTAAATAGACATGTTCAATGCGTTTATATCATTATATCCAGTTTATCGCTTCCAAATTCAGCGGCTCTTCGTCTTGATCTTTACTAACGCCTCTCGTGCTGCTCTCTGAACATCCTGATTTTTATCCGTTAGAGCTTGAGTGAGTGGTTCAACTGCCTTCTCATCCCCAATCTCTCCAAGCGTCCAAGCTGCCCTTCTTCGAACCTCACGATCTGCAGCCTGTAGCACCCGAATGAGGGCATCTACTGCTGGCTCTCCTATCTTCTTAAGAGCATTTGCTGCTCTCGTTGGGAAAAGCCATTCATCATCCGCCAATGTCTGAATGAGGGGAGCAATCGCAGGTGCTCCAATTCTCGACACCTCATCCCAAGCTTGTTTCGCAATTAAGTAATGTGCTTGTTCGGTAGCAATTTGTGGCTTCCAGCCAAGTTTGTCAAGACTTCTCGCCGCCGTTGCTCGAACTGAAGCATTCTCGTCTGTTAATTTATCCAGTAACGCAGATACCACAGGCGCCAGGTTCTCCAGCTGGCTCCCTATATCATCTAGGGCTTCCGCCGCCGCTCTTCGCATCCACAAATTGTTACTTTTCAACGCGTCCACCAGCACGACTACCACGGGCGTTGGATTCTCTATCAGATCTGCAAGTTCTTTGAATGTCAACACAGCCGTATAGCGCATCCCCTCGTTTTCGTCCTGCACAGCCGCCAGCAGCGCCTCCACCACCGGGGCGGGATTCTCTAATGCTCCGATTACTTCTACCAACACCTTTATCATCTCCTCCCATGCGTCATCGTCTGCAGCTCCCACAGCTAACACGGCTTGTAAGAGTGGAAGCGCTAGAGGAGAGGGATCGTGTAATTTGGGCCGCAGCTTCCCGAGCGCCATCGCTGCTGCACAGCGTACGTCCGCATCTTCTTTTGCTAAGAGTTGGAGGAGCAACGGTACAAAGAACGTTGGATCCTCCAGACACCTTCCTACCTCACCTAGGATCGCAGCTAAGGTTTCTTCATGCCCCTTCAGGTGCTTTCGGAGGGTAGGGAGTACCGCCACCGGGTCTTCAAGTTGGGAGAGAATCCAACCACAGACCTCCGCTCCCCAGACCTCTCCTTTTTCCTTTTTTTCCTTCACTTTCACATCTGCTAAAAGCTCACGAAGTACAGGGACAGGGGGAGTGAAACCACTCAACCGACAGACGACCACCGCCAAGAGCCAGGCGGCAGGCCACTCGCCCTTATGCTCGAAATAGAAAAAGGAAATAAGGGGATTCACTAACACCGAGGGGTCCGCCACCCGCCAGCAGAGGGCCTCCAGCGTTTCTGCCACGGTCCAGCGGATGTCCGCATGCAACGAACCGATCATCTCACCTCTCACCGAGGACCAGCTTACGTCCGCATAACCGGCATCCAAGAGCCACAGTAGAGGGGCGACCACGGGCATGGGATCTTCCAGCTTCTCCACAATCGCCCTAAACAGGTCCAATGCCAGTCCCGCATACGGATAATATTCCTGGCACCAGCCATATTCTTCTATGGCTTCAAAGTCCCCATCAAGGGAAAAAGCCTCTGCAAGCGTTGGGATAATGGGCGAAGGATCGCCTAGACCCTCCACTAGGTTAAAAAGGCCTTCGATAGCTTCTCCTTTGATCTCATCACTGACATCTTCGTCAGGTTCAAAGATCACCTCCAGTAACAGGTCGGCCACTTCGGAGGGATTCTGCACCTTAGGGCCTATCACCCCAAGGGCCTTCACTACATCCCAACGGACGTATTCTTCACCTTCGGTATACATGACTTTATGAAGTGCTGGGACAACCGCAGAAGGATCCTTAACGCAGGGAACTATTGTCACAAGGGCCGTTATTACACGCGGATCCACCTCGTCGTGGTCGTCGGTCTTCTCCACCTCCTCAAGAAGCATGGTCACCACAGGGTTAAGATCCTCTACTTCGTCCGCTCTGACTGCCAACGCTTGAGCAGCCATCGCTCGAATCCAGACATTCTTGTCTTTCAAGGCCTCTTGTAGGGTGGGTACAATCTGCGAGAAGCTCTCTAAATTGTTTACTATCTCGATAAATCGCTCTATGTCCTTATACTTCAATTCTTTGTCCTTTAGTGTATCCAAAATCGCGGATACCACAGGCGCCGGATCCTCCAACTGGCTCCCAATCTTACCAAGAGCCCAAGCCACCCCCCCAAGCGCCCTTACCACCATCTCTCGTATTTCATCGTTTTCATTCTTCACCACAGCCAGCAGTGTGGAAATTAAGTGCTCTGGATTCTCCAAATGTCTTATCATCACTTTGAGCGTCTTTTCCACTATTCTACGACCATCTCTGTTTTTATCTTTCAACGCAGTTAGCAGCACAGGCACGGCAAAAACCGGATCCTTCAATTTGTCTGTTAGCGCTCTAAGCGCCTTTTCCGCCATTTTTTGTACATCCCTAGCTTCCTCCTCCAATACAGCTAGCAGCGCAACCACCACGGGTGCCGGATCCTCCAGCTGGCTCCCAAGCTCGCCAAGAGCCTCTGCCGCTGTTTCCCGTATCGGCTTCCTTTTATCTTTTAATCCGGCTTGCAACGTGGCTACCACGGTCGCTGGATCCTCTAGCTGGCTCCCAAGCTCACCAAGAGCTTTCACCGCCATTTTCCGCAACTGCCAGGCTTCGTCCTGCGCTGAGGCCACAAGCGCGGCCACCACGGGTGCTGGATCCTCTAGGCGCGGCCCGAGCTTGCCAAGGGCCTCCGCCGCTGTTGCTCGCACCCACCAGTCCTCGTTCAACACCGTGGCCAGCAGCGCGGAAATCACGGGCCTAGGATCATCCACTTTCTCCCCTATAATGCCAAGGGTCCATGCCACTTCCTCTCGGATCTTCTTGTCTTCGTCTTGCAGCGTTTTGAGAAGAATGGGCATAACTTGTGCGGGATTTAGCCCCTTGTGTATCAGTCCTTGGATTGATGCAATGGTTTCAAGCCTTACCTTTTCATAAGGGCTTTGTAGAAACTCAAATAGCGGATCTAAAGGGTTTTCCTCTCCCCGGGCATCACTTGGGATGTAATTTCGGACGAATTGTCGGAGTTTGTTCAGTTCCTCGTGCTCGCTCACAAACCTACCCCCTTACACGGAGGGATCGCATTTAACCGACCTTGATATCGAATTATTGACCTTTTATTCCTATTGCGCAATTCGACGATTTTTCAAGGTAGTAAACCACCTGTATTCCCTACTTTGTTGTCAGGATCCTTCTATATAAATCCTCCCACTGGTTCTGCGATTGGCCTACTTCATCGGCGTGTGTATATTTATTTGATTCTTGTTTGATCCATTTGTATTCACTTCCACCTCCGAGAAGGCTATCCGTTTCACTGGCCTCTCAATCGGCCAATAAAGCTTGGGAGGAAATAATCCCAAACATGCATGTAACAATCGTCCAAAGGACAAACCTTCCCAAAGTGTGAACCCATAGGAGTTTTCCTTGGGCAGCATAATTCAGCCTCAACCAAGTTTCTGGAGTTCGCGCAGCTCTTCGTTTAGTTTATTGAGCTGCTTGATACACCGGAGGCGTTCTTTTTCCAGGTAGATCGACTGGCGCGCCTGCCTATACATGGCAATCCTGGGCGATTCCTTTTGTTGAGCGAGGACTTTCTGGTTCCCAGTGAGGTTCACCTGGCTAACATAATACGCATGATGAAAATGATGATCAATAATTAAGAAAGGAAAGTAAAGACCATAAGCCAAAGAGAGCACCAGAACCCACCCCGTCTTTAGACCCAATACCTAAGTGGAGGAGACCTACCCCATTGACTCCCAGCGCGCCCGAGACAACGACTGGTTTCAAGGTGACCATGACACGTCCAATGATGGTCACTCGGAGGGTGTAACACTGGTACCATTTCTAGACACGAGCAAGATAGCGCCAATACGCCACGGCAGGGAGTCCCATGAGGAAGAACGCCGGCCAAGGGTTGGTCAAGGCATGTATAACAACCTCACTCACGAGCGAACTCACTGTGAAAACTGCGACCAAGAGGTCGTGACTTTGCAGATACGGCAGCACTCTGACCTCCTGATACAGAAAGCCGGTTACCTGATAGAACGGCGAATTCGGCACCAAGCCCCAAACCCAGTTTGTAATGCTCACCATTAAGCCCACAACTAGGCTTACATGCAGCAGGGATTTCCCGTGATCTCACCCATTGATCGGCTCGGTTGGAGCCCCCTTCGTTTTCGACACAACCGATTCGTTCTCTGGTGCATCGCCCTTTGCTGGGTCTTGAGACGCCACATCCCGCCACTCACCACAACCCAGAGAAGCACCACCTACCCAAGGGAAAAGGGATCATCATGAAATCGGTAGTGGTAGCACAAAGAAAGTCCCAGCGCCAGAAACAACCCCGGCAGGAACCCACCGAAGGGGGAAGTTTCTGATCTAGACAATCGCGCTGGAGGCTTTTGGCTCTTTGTGAGGGGGTGTCGGAACCCCACCACAGATACACTAAGGTCGTTATAACCCCGAGAAGGAGCAACCCACCCGGAAGTTGCCACCCTTCGCACCCAGGCCGCCCGTGGGCGGAAATCCATGATAAGAATGCTGACACTTGTTATGATGAATAGGCCTAAGAGAAGAAGCACTTTGTTCTTCCGACGCTGGATTACAGTGCTCAATGCGTCGATGTACTTCCGGATGGGGAACAGACGTCGACAGGTAGCGGCCACTCGCTTACGCAGTGACATAGGCGGTGTGTCAACCCTGCTGTCGGGATGCAACACCATAGAATACCCCCATTGAGCCTGTCAACCGCCAGACAGACTACCCCCCCAACAGAACCAGTAACACCTCCCCCACCCCCATATACGGGCGATAAGGGCCACACCACGTCAGTAAGAAGATTAGGAGGAGCATCGTGTAAAGCGATGTGAAACCCACCCCTCCATATCTTATGATACGATGAACAAAATCTAAGCTATCCTCTTTTGAACTGAAACGCCAAAATTGGGAGTTCCATCCCCTTACCATTGGAATTCCTCCGGCTTATGCGGCCATCCGCTGCACTAGATTCATTTTCGACTAACTCTACAAAGACGCTAATAATAGCACACTTTCCCTTAACAACCCGACCTTAACACAAATCCCCTTAAATCTCTTTCGTTCAACGCGTTCAAAGCTTAAATAGGAATCTAGTACCTATAGTGATGAAACAGTACACACCGTTCAAAGCTTTTAAAGAAACCTGACAACTTGTGATGTGCAGCTACTCCCCCAATAATCACTTTCCAAGATCAGTTGCTACTGCGCTTTTCCAACAGCTTCTATAGAAGAAAATGAATCAGAGAGACTACATGACCAGGAGACGCGAACAAAACGAAACGGCAGGCGATCGTTTCATGCACTCCATGACCTTATGGACAGAAGAACGACCCCGCACTCCTTGGCTGTGCCCTTGATCCACCGCACCCCTGGGCAACATCCGGGACGGAAATCTCTCGAACGACTCAAGCCCGCGTCGAGCTACCCCGCACCCCCCAAGGCTCATCTAAACACCCTTGGCCCGCCCGTCTCCAATATGACTTTCGTGGGAAGAGGGGACAAAAATGCGTTATCTTCGGCTATGGCATGCTCCTTGGCCTGGTCCTCTCTTCCCTCGCCTCGTAATGCAGGTTTGGCCTTTCTCCATCCCCCTTGGAGTTGATGCCTCGCACACCTATCGACCTTCTCCCAAATAGCCCGCTGCAGCTTCCCCCCACTATGCTCACTTGCGACGTGCTTACGGAAAATATTTTATACAATTACCGGTAGAGATGTAGAGACCAACACCAAAATGAGGATGGTTGCGGCACCCATGATTTCGCAAGAGAAACTCCAAGCAACACTAAAGCGATTTGCCCGCTATGAAGGTGTGCGGGGCGTGATCGTCACCAATAATGAAGGCTTGCCCATCAGTTCCGATTGTGACACTGAAACCACCGAAAAGGTTTCCGCCTTGATTACCAGCTTAGTTGGCAAAGCCATGAGTATTGTAAAAGAACTCGGGGAAAGCTCCCTGAACTTCTTAACCATCGATCTGCAAGATGGAGAGATCTTGATCGCGCCTGAAAGTGACTACATCTTGATTGTTTTAAGAGATAAGGTCGCATAACGGCAACACGGCAAATCCCTACCATAATGCTTATCTAAATGAGGTTTAAAATATCTTGTCTACTGGTCCTCCCCCAAAACGTCTTATTGCATATATTTTTATACAATTGGCAAAAATATACTTGTTGTACTTTCTGCCTCGATTGATGGCAGAAGAGGTGATCTGATGCTCGACGCTAAAGCGTTTGATCGAATCCTCTCGAAGATTATCAAATCCGAAACTGGTATCAAAAAGGTCATCCTTGTTGATCGCACTGGATTGACGATCGCTCACGTTTCTAAGTTCGCTTACTTTCCCGTTGATGTCGACGGCATCGGAGCGATCGCAAGCGCGGTTTTTTGCGCGAGTGAGGAGCAGGGAAAGAATTTAGATATAGGAGACCTAGATACCGTGATGTCCGAGTTTGAGAATGGGAAGATTTTTGCGTCAAGTTGCGGAAAAGGGGTGTTGTGTGTGATCACGGACCCGGATGTGAACATCGGACTGATTCGACTAGTCATGACGAAATACTCGGATGAATTGTCCCGGTTGCTAGATGAATTCCTTGGAGTCGGAGAGAAACCAACCCCCCGGATCCCAGAGGAAGTGGTAACAGAGGGGGCCCCCAAACTCGAAAAAGAAGAACTTAAACAAGCACTCGATGAATTAGAACGATTCTAAGGATGCCAGTATCTCTTCAGTATCTCTTCCCTTGGCTGGTACACTAAGAACCATTATTGAACTTACAAGTTGTTGCCCCGAGGAGGTTCCAATGAGAAAGGATGTTGATGGGATCCTCCATTTCAAGATTGTCTTGTATGGTCCATCCATGGGAGGTAAAACCACAAGCCTACGTTGGATTTACAACGAAGTTGAAGGATTCACTAAAGGTGGTTTCACATCTATTGAAGACCCCACTGGAAGAACACTTTATTTTGATTATGTCCCCCTATCCGCAAGTGAGAGAGTAGTTTTCGACGTTTACACGACAGCAGGGCAAATACGCCATGTGCACCAACGAAAACTGGTAGTGAAAGGAGCGGATGGAATAATTTTTGTTGCAGATTCGGATCCTAGACAGATGGCAGATAATATTGAAAGTATGCAAGAGCTAATGGAAGCAGTTGGGGACCAGTTAGGGACGGATATTCCGTTTGTCATTACATTAAACAAACGGGATGTGGATAGTGCGGTCTCGCGGGAGAAAATGCTTAAAGAACTAGGATTAGATGGACGAGGGATCCCCGTTTATGTGTATGAGACCATTGCAACCCGAGGACTAGGAGTTAAACGAGCTTTTCAGTGTATTGCCCGAGAAATCGTCCTTCATAAGCTTTATGGTATAAGAAAAGAATGAACGGAGTAATCAGTAGGGTTTAAGGCTCAGAAACAGATAGGTTTTTAACATAAAAGAAGGAAATCTTTATCTTACAGGTATACTATTTTTAGAGCCAAGATTAGATTTCTTGGTTTAGTTTAGCTTGTTGCCCAAGCTATCTTCTAGTTAACCGATTCCAGTTCGATTACCTCACCTCT
>JBHIFL010000088.1:0-14921 GCA_046761065.1 Candidatus Heimdallarchaeota archaeon | reverse complement strand
GTAATCGAACTGGAATCGGTTAACTAGAAGATAGCTTGGGCAACAAGCTATTAAGTACAGTAGTTACCGTTTGGTAACTACAAAACTCTAAAACGACTTGATATGCCAAGATTTTAACCATTGTGGGTATTGTTGAGCTCTAACGGCAATAATCAAGCTTATGAGAGACTTTTTTCCTTGAAAAGAGTTTTTTGCTTGAATTCTTTCTCAAAATTTGTTCTTATGAGTTATGATCTAATAATAGCGTATAAGATCAAAGCAATTCCCTATTACAATGCTATAATTGCTCTCTAACCCTTATTTTGAATTTTTCGGAATCAAAATCTTCCCCCGGATTGATTTCCATTGGCGGGTCAAAAATGGGATCTATGCGTTTCAATTCTTTAAGTGAAAGGAGGTTTTTATCATGGGTTGCTATGGTTTTTATTTGACAGATCTCCATTGTCGCTATAATTAATGCGTCTCTCCCTCCTATTCCCATTGGGGAGTATTTTTTCAAGGCGCTTAGCGCTTCAAAAATCAATGTTTGATTAATTTCTATTAATTGGCAGTGATCAAGTGAAATAAGTGAGATAATGAGGTCTTCTATTTCATTTCTATCAATTTGCGAGATTTTAAAGAGGTTATGAGCCACTTCGATAGGTATTATGGAACTTAGCACGATTTTTTCTGTAAAAAGGATTCCATCTTGGTTTTTCCCTTCAAACCAATTAGCTACATTCGCATTTTCTTTTGCATTAGCATCGAAATAATAAATCCAGATTTGGGAGTCAATAGTCAACATGCTATTCACTCAAAAAGCTTTTCAAAGATGATCGGTTTTGAAGTAGCTTTTTTCACAGTTTTATGAAACTTATTGACTTTTTTACTCAATTCTTCTGCCTTAATCGCCTTTCGAAGCGTTAAACTATTGTCATTAAGCTGAAAAATAACTTTTTCTCCCGCTTTTAGGTTTAATTTTCTTCTCAACTCGGCTGGGATGCAGATCCGTCCTTTTTCATCTATAGTAGATTCAGCACTCATTTTACCCCACTAGGTGTTACATGGTGGGAAATAATTAAAAGGATTTCCTTTATTCTTAATCGGTCCCCCATTGAGGTAAATTAGGTTTATCTATGAGTTATAAAGAGAGGTTAGGAGAGTTTCACATGATTAGATACGAACAAAAAGACCCTTTTAAGGAAAACACGGAGCTAAGTCTCCATGAACAATACATAAAACACCACCCCCAGGTGCTCTCAAACTTTGAAGATGAAATGCCAACATTTTGGGGACGTACGTGGAAGGCTAACACGACTATCGGAAAACTTCGATTGGTTCTGCTTCATCGCCCTGGTAAAGAGTTTCTAAGCGTCGGGAAGCCCACGCCGTGGCCTCCTCATGACAACTCGCTAGTGGCGTGGAGGATGTCTTGGAAACCTACCGACTTAGTTGAGCTGACCAGGGATTACGAGAACCTTAAACAAGTGTATAAGGACGAAGGGGTAAAGGTCATTGAGCGGAAGCCCGATCCGAACGATCCCCCCTACCAAGTGAAGGCGATCTACACAGATGATGTATGCCATCCTGTGGTCTATGGCCAGGTCATACTGCGAATGTATGACCACATTCGCAAGGGCGAGGAGGTTCCTACCTATCAGACACTTGCGGAGGTTGGATGCCCTGTAGTTGGGATGATTATAGGAAACGGCATGGCTGAAGGCGGGAGTATCGGCTGGTTAGACGAGAAACATGTACAGGTCGCGGTACACTATCCTCGTGCGAACACAAGTCAACCTGACGTGTGGCGGGCGAATGAATGGGGTCACGAGCAGTTCACGAGGATAGTCAAGATGCAGGATCCAGAAGTTGATGTTCGGATCCTCCCCGGATACGGGGCTTGCCCATATATGACGCATTACTCGATGATTGATCGACACACTTCGGTCTGTAATCCCAAATGGCTAGATCCCTATCTTCTAAACTGGTTAAAAGCAGAGATGGACTGGAATTTCATCGTCCCTCCTTCTGATCTATGTCAAAAGAATGATCGAGGAAGAATTGAAGGTCCAGATACAGGGGTCGTCCTTAAGCCAATGAAGGTCTTGGTGGCGGCTGGGGCTCCAAAGGCCACGAAGTGGCTTGAGAGTATAGGTGTAGAGGTTGTCGAGGTGGACATTCCTACTCTGGTACGTCCTAGAAATAGTGGCACTATCCATTGTGCGGCAGGATCGCTGATCAGGGACCCCGAACCCAATGGTTAAGGGTTCTTTCGATAAAGGAGCCATCCTACATTCATATGGGGGAATTAACCAATGAATGGATACGCTAAAGACGAATTAATGCGAATGCGAAAAATCGATAAACAAAAGCCTATGCGGCTTTCGAAGCCCCGGATCAAACCTTTGGAAGGAGCTGAACTTGAACAAGAAATGGCAAGATTCCTGGATAAATCAGAATGGGACAAATTGGTTCAACTATTCTTCGAAGAGGAAAAACAGAGTAGTGGAGGACCAGTTCGCAATGTTTGGGCTACCTAAGTAAGGTATAGGGATTTAGCAATTTCTCTTAATATATTTGCGAATCATATTTTTTCCAATTCTTCATTACCCGCACGGGATCGAGAGATCCTGATCCTTCATATTGCATGGCTCTGCTATTCAGATTATGCGTGGGGTCAACAGTACAATTCGTTCAACACAGCAAGTTGCTCTTAGATGACGAAATCCATCGTATCTTGGAAGGCCCAGATGCTCAGAGCTGGGGTCCTTTTGATGCTACATTGCTTCGGTCGGTTGATGAGCTATATACTGGCGCCTTTATTAGCGACAAAACTTAGAACGCTCTGAAAGAACGATATAACACCAATCAACTATTGGATCTGATCTTAACTATCGGACAATATCAAATGGTTTCAATGACGTGTAATACTCTGGGTGTTCAGTTAGAAGAGGGTATAAAGGGTTTTTCACAATGAAAAAGCCTGAGAAATCCTTTTTCCATGAACTCTTTCTACACTGAGCGTAAGATCTCGATGAATTCTTTGAAGGTTTCTTGTCCCCTATTTTTGATATTGAATTCTTTGACTTTTGGCTTGGCGGCGTCCACTCCGATTTCATCAATGAGATCCCACATGACCTTGGGTTTTCCGCCTAACCATCTTCCAAACTCTTGAAAATTCTCATCAAAGAACCCAAACGCAGGGATCGACATGCTTTTCCCACGGAATAGATATTGATTCATTAAATCCAAGTTCGCATCGCGTGGGAAGATCCGGAGTTCAATATTTGGGTTCAGTTCCGCAATTCGTGCCATTACAGCTAAATTGGCCTGTGCATCTGAGCACCAGTATTCTGCCAGCGCTACTACGTTGACTTTCGAATGGATACCGGCTATGAATTTGATGTCCTCCTCTGACATCAGTACCCGTTTAAATCGCTCATGAAATGCTTGAACATATTCTTCAGCTTTCTCATCTTCTTTCTTCAGCTCTTCCAAGTTTTCTTCTAAGTGTTTCAAATACTCATCCCATGTAAAGCCTTGTTTAAAGCGATTCGCATCCATTTTGATCCCTTGAAGTTTGATAGTACATTTAGCGAAGAAGAATCTCATCCCATAAGAAATTTGTTACCTTAATCTACTTGTCTACATATATACGGTATGGTCACATTAATCGAGATTTTGGGATTCGTTATGATCTACAGGGTACTTTGTATCGGTGATTCCCATACGGCGGGCTTCCCTCTGTTCGATCCTGTTTTTGGAGGCAACCCAAGAAGTTCCTATCAATACTGGTTGCAAAAAAACTGTCAGGCAGTGGTTCCCGATCTCTGTCTGGTTCTGTCTAATCGGGGGGTCTGTGGGCAAACGTCACACGAGATAGTAACTCGACTTCGTCGGGAACTTGATCGTTCCCAGGTCGAGTATAATTCGATTATATTTTGGGCTGGTGCAAACGACATTGCACTCGGATATGGTTCCGTTGAGATTTTTGAGAATATCAAGAAAGGGGTCCGTATTTCACAAGAATTTCGGCTGAAAATCTTAGTTCTTACGCTTCCTCCCATGCCATTGGGCTGGGGCGACGTGGTGCGCCAAGTAAATACTATGCTAACAACCAATTCAGGGGAACTTTACTATGTAGTTGACACGTATTCGGTGTTAGAAGAAAATGGCAACCTATCTCCGCACTATGATTGTGGTGACGGCATCCATTTAAGCGTAATGGGATATCGCGTTGTTGGAAGGCTCCTATGCGAGGCGATTCAATGTTTCCTTGGCGTCCCTCAGGAGTAGGGGAAGGAAAAAATGAATCGGGCGTTTAATTGCATGATACATACTCGGTGAAATGGGACCATTCTCCGAAAGGAGCTCTTATTTTCGTTCAAGGTTTTGTACCAGTATTTCCTTTAAATTCGCTTTTGTAATTCATATTAATTTGGTGTTTCAATCAGGTGTATTGGTACTTTTATAAAATTTCTTCACTGGAATATATGAACTTTGCCTGCTGTTCAGACTGGTCAGATTGATGAGCTAATATTATAGAGTAATGAGTTAGTAAAGAAAGAATATTGAATGAATTAGCATAAGCACAGATATTTAATGAAAGTTAAATTGGGCTTATGATTATCACGTTAGTACTTCTTCCATAAGGGGAGACTTGAGTCAGTTTATCAATATGAAGACTGAATGATCAGGATATAGAAAAATCCCTCACCACTAATGAAACAGCCATTATACTTCTTCTTTGAATGTTAAGACCGCAAGAACGATAGAAATCAATACAAAAAGCATTAAAGCGCTTATATCGAGCCAGACCGCTGAAATTCCTAACCCTCGCAACATGATCGACCGATTTGCCCGTGTGGCATATGTGAGAGGGATTATATAAGAGAGGGGGCGGAAAAGGCTTGGGATGGCCTCTACCGGCCAAAAAAGCCCACTTAGCAAGAAACTTGGTAATATTACAATTGGAAAGAGTTGAATGGCTTGGAATTCGGTGGTCACGATACCCGAAGCCATTATTCCTATACATAGGGAACAAATGGCAAATAAGAAAACTACCGCGTAAACGAGCCAAATGTCACCTATAATAACAATGTCAAATAAAACGACCGATTCTAGCAGAATAATTGTTACTTGGGCAATCGCGATAACGAGAAAGCCGAGGATGTACCCCAAAATGAGGTCGACCTTCTCACAGGGGGTCGCTAAGAGGCGTTCCAAGGTCCCATTCTGGCGTTCTCTTACGATAGTCACAACACTCAGGATTAATTGGAAGAACATTGTAAAGAAGGCGATGAGGGCGGGAGCCATAAAATCGATATATTCCAATTCCTCGCCACCGTATACATAGTCTATTTGGATTAGTCCCTCAATATCCCACCCAATTTCTTGCATCACCTCTCGAAATGCGGATAGAATCGCCGCCGAAATCTGCGGATTGCTCCCATCCACAAAAATGACAAACTCGGTAAACGGGGCAGAGAGGTTCGTTTTGTCTTCCATTATTGACCGGATTGATTCCGAGAAATTCGCTCCAATATAGATGAATACAGAATACTCCAAGTCTTCTACTGCCTGACGGGCCCTTACCAGATCAAGCTCCCTTTGAACACTAGCGACGGGATGGCTCTGCTTGGGCGTTTCATCCGTAAGATCAAAGGTCTTGTCATCATCTAGCTTTTGAATGATGACATCACCCATTTTAACTGTAAAGATCCTCCCTGTGACTATCCCCTGATCTGCATTGATGTAACCTGTTTTTACATGCTCCACATTTCCAGCAAAGGCATTGCCATAAATGAAGATGACCAATGCCGGTGCGACGACTAATAGGCCAATTGTTCGACGATCCCGCGTCAACTGTTCCAAGATTCGCTTTGCTGTCCCTATAATTCGGTTCAGTCTTTTGCTCATTAAGACACCCCTTGTGCTACCTTAATGAAGACCTCTTCCAGAGTCTCTACATTAAACTCCTCCTTGAGCGCGCTAGGGGTATCCTCGACAATCAGGCTGCCCTCCCGCAGCAAGCCGACAACATCGCAATTTTCTGCCTCCGCACAATAATGGGTAGTCACGATTAAAGTGGTGCCCAGCGTCTTCGCCATCTCCTTAAACCATCCCCAGAATTTGTATCGAAGCTCAGGGTCAATCCCGATTGTAGGTTCGTCAAGAAATAGCAGGCGTGGTTGGTGCATCAGGGTACACGCGAGGCTGAGGCGTTGTTGAGTTCCTCCACTTAGATAACGCGTCACCTTCCCCAAATGGGGTTCTAAGTCCATAATTTCGGTTAACTCTTCAATTCGATTCTCGATTTCCGCCTTGGCCAACCCATACAGCGTTCCAAAGTAGACCAAATTCTCACGCCCACTCAAATCGTAGTAAATCGCACGCGCCTGAGGCATATAGCCAAAATCAGTGGACAAACTCTTAAGCTGAGCCGGTATTGGTTTGCCAAAAATCTTAATTGTTCCAGTAGTGGGTTTTAGGCGCCCGATCAACATCCGGATGGTTGTGGTTTTCCCAGAGGCGTTAGGACCCAGCAGCCCATAGACGATCCCAGCGGGTATTGCTAAGTTGAGGTCAAAAACTGCCATCAATCCGTTGAATTTTTTAGTGAGGTGCTCTGTCCTTATGGCAAAGTCTTGTTCGGTATTTGATAAGGGACTCACTCTATCCAAGCTTAATCCTCCAAGATGTATTTACAACTTAAAGTATTTAAAATTTTTCCATACTATAAGTATTGAAATATAGAAACATTCAAAGTGGTTGGTTTTGAAGACTTTCTTGTAGTTGGATGGTCTCTGTATGACACTATCAGATTCCAAGATCGAAACAGCGATTAGCACACTTGAGCATGCAGGGCTTACCAGATATGAAGCAACCTGTTACGCTACGCTTCTAGCATTAGGTGAATCCGAAGCCAAGGAGATCCGCCAACACAGCAACATTCCCCTGGCTAAGGTGTATCAAACCCTCAATGAACTCAAGGAGAGGGGATTCGTCACTACAACTTCGTCATTACGTCCCACACGATATAGCGCCGCACCTCCGAAAGTTTTCCTCACTTTACTCGAGAAAGAACGCAGTGAGACCTTAGTGGCTCTGAATGAGACTCTGGAAGAGGTCGAAAAAGCCCGCATCCCGAAGCGAAGGCCATTATTTTGGCCATTTAATGGCGAAGAGAACCTAGCTTGGGTTCTCAGAAAAATCATTCCTGAAGCAAAAGAAGAGGTCTTTAGTTCCCTCTCGGCAAATCTTCTTGCCCGACTTGGTATCGAGTTCAAGGGTAATAAGGAAAGAGGGATCCAGCTGCGTGCTATAGCTGTTGATCACGCCGATTCCAAGCATTATCCAGAGTGGGGATTTACAACCCGTAGATTACTGAACATTCCCCTCATCCCTCCCTTTTATGAAGCGCTCAAGATGGCATGGGAATTTGGAACGAGAGAACAAGCCGGTATATTGATCGTAGATAACACCGATTCGGTGATTGCGCTTCCAATCTTCCCTAAAGAACAGATCGGTGTCTGGGTAATGGATGAGGATATCATTACCGTTCAAAAACGATTCGTAAATTTTATGTGGGAATGGCTACCGAAATATAAGAGTTCAAAGGGTGCTTAAAACTGACTTTTTTATTCCATATAATTATCACATTTAATATATCGGTGAGCGTGGATAAAAACCCTATCAGAGTACTGTGATCAAGCCTGCAAGCGTATGAGACACAACTGACCAGCGAATAGTATCAGTTTTCATCGCTAACCAAGCCAAGCAACCACCTAAGAACAATGCCCCACCCATTAACACGAAAGGACTTGCACGCATTGAGCCCGGTGCATAGTGCCAAAGAGAAAACCATATCGTTGGCCAAATAAGCCCCCTTAGTTTATCATTAGGAAATAATTTGATGTAGACTCCACGCCACAGAACTTCCTCGAGAGTACCATTAGCAAACGCGGTGAATACCAGATACATTCTTGCCTAGAAGTTAACACTGACATATCTTTCCCAGATACTACCATATCCTGAAAACAACAGTTTCCCAACTAAACTAAATATTATTGGGGAAGCTAACAGCAAAACTGAATACATATCCAATTTGTTTGAGTGAAACAAGTCACGAAATGAACCCCACCCCAATATCCATATAGGGTAGCTAATGCACCATAATGGCCAATATACCCAGAACCCAACGTACCATGCTACCTCTCTCCCCAGAAGCCGAGCTGCTACTTGAAAGACACTCTGCATCATAAATGCTAAAACGGGGAGTGCAACAATTGCTATCCTTTGTTTTTTATTCATGGAATAAACTGTAATCTTTTTTATTATACCCAACTATCTTAGCCCCCAATAGCTATTGAATTAATTCTGCAATCTCAATACCGATTTGTTTAAACCTTCCTTCCATCCCGTCTTCGAGTGGTCCTTCTGTACCATTGACAAGAGCTGACTGACGAGGTTTCACAATTTTTATCTTCATGCGTTTCATTTTTCCTTCAATCCGTCTTGCCGCACTATTTTCAAGAATGAACCAGCTTTTTGTATTTAACCGTGAGGGGGTTCTCGTGTCGAAGCTAAAGCCTTCCTTCCCTCGTAGGTTCACAGCTTTGAGCTTGTTTAAGAATTCTTTCATTTCTTTAGACATGCCTATCACGTGTGTGGGTCCACCGATTGCCAAGAAATCATATTCAATCAACTTATCGACATCGACTTCCTCAATGTTAACACAGTCAACCTTTACTCCATGGTTTTCCATTCCCTGTGCCAATGCTCTGGCTATCTTTTCAGTATTCCCAAATCTTGTGGCATAGATGACGATTGCATTTTTCATTTTATCATCCCCAGTATGGCTACCTTTGTACGCACAAATTGAGGGATCTTTTTTCCATACATCCTCATAAAAAGGAGACCGAATACAAGAGCAGTAATGAAGAGGATAATTGTGCTTATGGGCATAAAAGAACAATGAGACTTGTATCCTAACATATTTATTTTACTCGCAGATGAATCCGGAACTACGGTAATCACTGCAGATACAACAGATCCAATGAAACCTGCAAGCATTATTAAAAATAATAGCAATTTCACAAACCATATGACACTCTTCTTCAGGTTCATCATTCAACACTTCCACACAATCTTGCTCAATTCTTCCATTTCTTTACTCCTTCGTCATGGAGGAATCTTTAAAAAGGTTCTTAATGAAAAATGCTGAAATCTCATGATTGAATATGAAATTTCAAGTAAGATCATGGGAAGGATTTATCTATGAAGAAGCTCTGTACCCTCTTGTTCGAGCTTTCCAACAAGGACCGGCTGAGAATTCTTACCAAGCTTCAAGAAAAGGCGATGAGGCTTACACACCTATCAGAGATGCTGAATCTTCCTGTTCAGGAGACTTCTCGGCACCTGGCACGATTAACCGGCACAAAGTTAATTTTTAAGGGAGTTGATGGGTTTTATCGCCCCACACCCTACGGAGAACACGCGATGAGATTACTTCCAGGATTCCAGTTTTTATCCAAACACAGCGAGTATCTCACCACTCACACCATATCCCACCTCCCTGATGAGTTCGTGACTAGGATAGGCGACCTCAGGAATTGTACCTTCACGGATGAAGTCATGGTGGCATTTCACGCTGTGGAGAATTTGATTCAGATGGCACAAAAGCACGTGTGGATCCTCTCGGACCAGATTCTCATGAGTACCCTCCCCTTTCTGGAGGAAGCGATCAAATGCGGAGTTGAGTTTCGACTTATCCTGCCAGAAGACATGATCCCCCCTCCCGGGTTCAAACCTATACCAGAGATACCCAAACTCATCATGAGAAGGACGCTAAAACGAGTAGAAGTAATCGCGACCTTATCTGAGAAGGAAGCTCGTATCGCCTTCCCTACTATTGAGGAAAGGATGGACCATATAGGGTTCGGGTCAACGGATGAAAGCTCCCATAAGTGGTGCCGGGATCTCTTCCTATACTACTGGGAGCGAGCTGACCCGGGAAAGCCGAAAGGTTACCCTCCTCCGCCGTAAATAAAGTTCCCCTATACTACTCACATATCGAGATTTTAATTTAGCCCAACATCTTCTCTAGTTTTGTATGAGGGGGCAGTTAGAATGAATTCAAAAGAACGCGTTCTAACAACGTTTCAGCACAAAGAACCCGATCGGGTCCCCCTCTTTGAGGGGTGGATTGAAGAGTGTTTCGTTAATGCTCTCGGCGGTGATCCGTTCGCTGCCAGGGAAAGGCTTGGCCTGGATTGCATACCCATTGCAGTGGGACATCCGGTCAGTTCTAATGCCTGGCGCACTGGGACTGATGAATGGGGGCGATGTTGGCGCAATGGCATGTACGTCGATGGCTTAGTTAAGACGTGGCGGGATTTAGAAACATACTCGCCCCCAGCAAAATGCGCGGCAGCTTGGTTTCCCGCTGATACCATGGCTGCCGTAAGAGGGCAATACGGTGAGGAGTACGCCCTCTACTACGCCTTTCATGATGGGCCCCTGGGCCTGAGTTACGAACGCATGGGCTTGGAAGCGTTCTTTCTCGGTTTGTATAAAGATCGAGAATTCGTGGAAGCTGTGATCAAACAAAGTACGGAATGGACAATAGCCATGATCGAGCAAGTTAACGCCGCCGAGGTTGACTTTATGATGCTGGGGGACGATGCGGGCCATAAGACCGGCGTGATGATCTCACCGGCGTTGTTTCAGGAGTTGATTCTCCCTCGATACAAAGACGTACTGGCTGTGGCCAATGTCCCCGTTTTATGGCATAGTGATGGATTCATTGAGCCAATCCTTCCCCTGATCATTGAGGCGGGTTTTGCAGGGGTTCATTCCCTTGAGCCGACAGCAGGTGTCGATATGGGAAGGGTCAAGGGGCAATACGGGGAGCAGTTAGTTTTAGCCGGAAACCTGGACTGCACCAACGTGCTCGCTCGTCAGGACATTCCCAGAGTTCACAGAGACGTGGAACGTTGCATGCAGCAGGGCGCGCCCGGTGGGGGGTACCTATTTTCCTCATGTAATAGCCTTTTCGACGGGCTGCACTTGGAGTCCGTCATCAAGGCCTATCGTTATGCCCAAGAGATTGGTGGTTACGGTTAGATTAACCTGAGTAGGAGTCTTCCCATACAAGGTTTTATTAACTACTGCATCTAAATGGGAATTATTCATCCAAAAAAAAGGTCGCTAAAGGGTAATAGATATGCGAGACTCTCCGAAAATCCATCAAGAGAGAGTAAATGGGTGGATCCGACTTTTCAATTATATTCAAGAAGTTTCAAAGGTAATCGGTGAAGAGAAAGCATTGGAGATCTTGTCGGATATTCAAACCCAATGGGTCCAGAAATGGTTTGAAAAGAATGCTTCGAAACTGGATCTTAGCAGCCCTCCTCTGTTAGCCGCCTATCGGCTGATGATGGAAGACATGATAGGCGATCGGCTTTCCGAAATTAATATCGTGGAGCAATCAGAGGATCGGATTGTGCACCATTATGATCTGCCGTGCAGTATCCTTGATGCTTGTCTACAGCTGGGCCTTGATACCCGGAAAATCTGCAAAGCGCTCCATCAGGAGTCAGCGAATACACTATTGCAACTTGTCGATCCAAGACTCCGTTTCAATCGTGATTATGAGAAAATTCGTCTCCCTATACGGATCATTGTGTCGAGATCTTCTGGGTAGAAAAGTAGAATCAGCTCCCACACCATATAATTGTTTCAAAGGTTCAATCGAACTTTTTATATAATGATTTAAAAACACGTCTGAATCTCATCAACGTGTGTTCTAATCATGTGAAGAGTAAACTTGAGGTGAAATAGGATGGGTATGAAAATAGTGATTGGAGGGACGCTCATAGACGGAACGGGTGCTGATCCAATCGAAAATGCGATGATCGTGATTGAAAATGACAGGATCAAAGAAGTTGGCCGACAAGGCGAAGTAGGCATTCCACAAGATGCCCAAACGATCGATGCAGCAGGAAAAACGATCCTTCCAGGGCTAATAGAAGCCCATGTCCACCTTTGGGGTGCTGTGACAATGAATCCCCATGATTGGCTGATTGATCCAATCGGTCTGTGTGCGATTCGGAGTGCCGTGGAAGCACGACGACTTCTCGAAGCCGGGTATACATCAGTCCGGGATCTGTGAAGCAACATCGCGATCGACCTCAAACGCGCAATCAATGAAGGGACTGTTCTAGGCCCACGAATTTTTGCAGCAGGAAAGTGCCTCAGCCAAACTGCTGGTCATGGAGATGCTCACGACCTTCCAATGACTTGGCTTGTCGAAAAAGGCTGGTTTGGGAGGATGGCCGATGGACCAGACGAATTTCGCAAAGCAGCCCGGGAACAACTCCGGGCTGGAGCAGATCTCCTCAAAGTGATGAATACAGGGGGCGTGATGAGCGAAAAAGACCATCCACATTGGCCGCAAATGACAGTAGAAGAAACACGGGTGGTTGTGGAAGAGGCTGCTAACGTAAACACAATCGTAGCGACTCATGCGCAGGGCACACAGGGGATCAAGAACGGGATCGAGGCGGGAGTCAAGACCATTGAGCATGGTATATTCTTAGATGACGAGTGCATCGAGCTGATGCTGAAAAAAAATGTAATTCTGGTGCCTACACTCTCGGTTATCAGTAACCTAGCTCGTATCGGCCACGAGCATGGCGTGCCAAAATATGGCGTTAGGAAAGCCAAAGAAACGAGTGAGATCCACTTCAAAAATGTCCAGAAAGCTGTGGCAGCAGGGGTGACCGTGGCGGCGGGAGCGGACTTCCTCGGCCCAGAGATGTGCAGACATGGCGATAATGCCATAGAACTCGGGTTTTTGGTCGAGGCTGGATTAACGCCCATGGAAGCAATCGTGGCAGGAACCCGAAATAGTGCCCTTACATTGGGCCCGCGGGGGCAAGATCTTGGAACCGTTGAAGAAGGAAAACTTGCAGACCTGTTAATAGTCGATGGAGATCCTTTAAAGGACATTCAAGTGATGCAAGAGCCAGAATGCATTAAAGTGGTCATGAAGGGAGGAAAATTGGTGATCAGAAAGCTTAACCGCACTTGAATAGTCCTTACCCCGTTCACAATCCGTTGAGGCCCTTTTTTTCTGTTGTATTAATACTAGATGATGTTGAGTAATGATCTAACAGAATAGTGCATGCTGTAGTAAGCTCTACTTATCATATCGCTGTACTCGCCATTTTTTATATATAATTCTCGCATATCTCAACTTAGACTTGGTTTCTTCAATTGAAATCAGTTTAAAATAAGTTTTGGAGCTGAATGTCTTGACCGGGGAAAAAATGATCACATTCATCATGGAGTTCAGTATCTTTAACATATGATTTTCTCTGCCAAAGTCTTCGACGGTATAATTGTGGAGTTCAGTAAAATTCCTATTTATAATCCCACTTATGATAATTATAAGAAATGACAATAAAAAGAAACAGGGTAAATATAAAAAAGGTATAAGAGTTCCACCCCGGACCATGTAAAGGCTCTAAAGGATGGTCATTGATTCTAAGTCCCTAGGATAATAGGTTATCCGCTCCGCTCCATCTTCTGTTATCAAGACGGTATCACTATGCCGAAAACCGGCAAATTCGGGAATGTAGATGCCAGGCTCACACGAAAAGACCATTCCAGGCCGTATAATGACATCACTGCCGATGTCTAGGAAAGGCGGCTCATGACCTTCCGTCCCAAGACCGTGTCCTGTGTGATGGCGCATGAACTTGAAGCAACCTGCTTCTTTAAAGACTCTGTTCGCTGCTTTATCAACTTCGGAACATTTGATGCCAGGTTTGAATGTTTCGAGGGCAGCATCCTGGGCTTTTACCATGATCTCGAAATACTTTTTCTGTTTCTCGGAAGGTTCACCAACAATCATAGTTCGCTCGAGTTCGCTGTTATAGCCTCCAATCCGCGCCCCCGCTCCAGTCACAAGCACATCCCCCTTCCGAATCTTAATATTCTTGCCCAGTGCGTGAGGGAGAGCCGAACCTGCTCCGACTTGCCCCCGAAATCCTGCGGAGGCGGGCAGTCCCCACTCCATCATCTCAAAATCCGGTCCAAGAGTTCGGAGCATAGCACGCGTCGCTTCATAAGAGGCGCGAACTGTGATCTCGATTTCAGATTCCCCTGGCTCTGTGAATTCTTGGAGAAACGTGTGGGCCAAGTTGCCCCACTTTGCTGACTCGCGAATCAACGCAATTTCTTCCGGGTCTTTGATTATCCGCAATTGCATAATCAGGTCCTTTAGAAGGGTAATCTTCGCTTCAGGCAAGACTTCCTTAAGTTTGGGGCCAATATAACCCCATGTGGCCGCCGCTCCGGCGCGATCCGCACCCAACGCCTTAGAAGCAAAGCCTTTGTCCTGCAAGAATTTGGCAAGGAGTTTCATGGGGTGTTTGAATTCGCCCGAAAGTAGCGCACTTCCTTGGGGATACTCGTAGTAAGTCCCCACGTCAGTGATCCACGGCACTTTTATGCGAACGTTATCCACTTCAAGCATTGGAATGAATAGACTGGGTTCACCAGCAACAGGCACGAACATGGCGATTGGGCGTTCTGTTGCGATGTGTCCAAACCCACAGAGGTAGAAGATACTTTTGGGAGAGAAAATCACCATTCCATCGAGCTTTTTTTCTTGTAACCTCTCTCTAACGGCCTGAATTCGCATTTGAAAACGTTCTTTACTGATCGCAAGCTTCATGGGAAATCACATTCCATTAGACAGAGTTCACGCCTTTAATAATTATTTTTATTGAACAAAAAAGGAGTGATCATTCGATATTCATCAATCAAACACGTGAGACCCCACTTCTAATCTTAATTTGTGAAACCTAGAGAATTTATATCACGACGCCATTGGAACGGTTGGTGCTCAACATAATTCCCGATGTCCTTAA
>JBHIFL010000087.1:0-15242 GCA_046761065.1 Candidatus Heimdallarchaeota archaeon | reverse complement strand
AGAGGTGAGGTAATCGAACTGGAATCGGTTAACTAGAAGATAGCTTGGGCAACAATCTAATAAGAAAATAAGTAATTCCATTTTGATTTTCACCATTTTTTATAAATTGGTAATATTTTGTTATCAATATAATAATTGTAATTACATATTTTAAATTGATTAGTTACATTTTGGTAACTATACTGCATGTGATCTATGTGACTAATCAATTCACCACATCCAAAACCCTTTCTGTAGAAACCCTCCGCCAGCACTTACTCGGTGTCGTGCCCTTTTGGAGCTCCTCGGAATAAACCCTGAAAGACGCATGTATACATTTTTTAGGTATTCAAATAGAAAAAAGCCCGAAACATTTTTTATCGGAAACTGTCTTTGTTATACTGAGACAATATGGAGGTAAGATTGTGAGGGAGGAAGCTAAGAGAAAGGTAGTGAGTAGTACCATCCTGCTTCTGGTCATCTTGATAAGCACAGGGTGTGTTGGTCAAGAGGAAGAAGGGCCAAAAACTGAAACCACAAGTCCAGGAGTTGAAACGCGCGATATGGATGAATTACAAATCACTAGTCCTGCGTTTGAGGTGAATGGAGAGATTCCCAGCAAGTATACCTGTGATGGCGCAGATATTAATCCACCCCTCCACATCGAAGGAATCCCGGAGGAAACCCAAAGCTTAGTCCTCATCATGGACGACCCCGATGCACCTGGAGGCACCTGGGATCATTGGATTGTCTGGAATATTCCCCCGGTAGACACCATAGAAGAAGATAGTGTCCCCGGTATAGAAGGCTTGAATGATTTTAGGAGGCAAGCTTACGGGGGTCCCTGTCCGCCATCCGGCACCCATCGATACTTCTTCCAGGTGTATGCCTTGGATACAACGCTCGACCTCCCACCCACAGCCACTAAAGCCGACGTAAAACAAGCCATGGAAGGTCACATTCTAGCCCAAGGAGAACTCATCGGACGGTATAGCAGAAGCTAAGAATGAAAATGTTCCGTCTATCTGTTTGGTCAGTTATCAAATTTAGTTTAATTTAATTTTGTCCAGTTCCCAAATTTAGATTAAATTTAGGCTCCAAAAGCTCGAATACAAACATATATCGAACTTCTCAAAAAAACTCTTGAAGAAAATGAAACGAATGGAACTTGTGATATTATCATCATTCTACCGAGCAATCTGCTTTGTCAGAGTCAAATACGCGAAATTCTATAGATGATATGGGGTCTCAACAATTAATCATGTGTAAAGCAAAATTTGTGCAAAAATATTGCCAAATACGTTGCTAACCTAATTATTTCAGAAAAAAAGAAATAAATACAACAATTGCTGAGAGGTGACACTTGGATGGACCTTGTAGAATCCTATCTTCGAATTTCGTCGTTCTTTGATAGTTGGGTTAGGGTCATGGAAATTCACTCCCGTATAATGGAGGTTAGGGATTCCAAGATATCTGCTCATCGAATTCTGATCTTATCTCCCCCCACAGATAGAGGCATAAAGATATTAACCCAAGCAAATTCGGGTGGCAAATCATATCTACTGTGCTTCACAGAAAGATTAGCAGGAATTGCTAAGAATTATTCCAATAATCACAATATCGATCGCTTAACTATCTCTTTAGCTAATTTCTTTCACCTTCCCTTTAAAAACGGATACTTTGATGCTGTCTTTGCAAACTGTTTTTTTGATTTTTGTCAAGAAGATGACTTCGATACAATTATTTATGAAATAAAAAGAGTTTTGAAACCAGGGGGAGCCCTCTATTCAGTCTATATGTATTTCCCATCAAATTTTTTCGATCATGTATGGCTATGTATAGTGAAAGGGTTTCCGTATTTAGGGCAGACAGTTCATCCAGTGGATATCAAAACCTCGCTCTTAACGAATGGATTTCGAGTGACAAAAGAGATATTAGCTAGAAGGTTCGGCTTCCCATTAAAATATATTACTGCAGAGATCTTATAATTTTATGTCACTTGAAGGTGTGGTTTGGTGAGGGAGACGATCTTCAGGCTCTTGATAAGCGATCACGCCGGAGTGAAGCTCGTGTCCCATGACACCCCCTCCGCATTGGGGACCCAATCCTCGATATGGGGCGCTTGGGTACGAAGGGATAGAAAAAAGGGAGCAATTCGTGGTCATGAATGCATTTTGCAGATACCAAAGAGTAGAATGTGGAAGGAAGTAAATGGATCAAAAAATCGCATAAAAGCTTAGTGCTTCATCTGAGTGAGATTGATAGGATATTAACAATAAAGAGGGGTGCCAAGTAGGTGACATGTCAGGGTTTCTCTGTCGATTGGCTACTCTTGCCACAGTTTATAGGCATTAACAATAACTAACCCTTCCGGTTCGCCTTTTGCATTCCTTTCTATATAAACCAAGCTTCTTTAATCGATCATATCGCTCTCCGCGATTTCAGGGTTGATCTTAAAGTAGATGTAGAGGACATCAGCCTCATCGTCGTAATCTAAGCCCACAATATGTGGGAGGCTCAAGGCCTTTTTTTTACGAGCGCTCGATTGACAGTTTGCAATGGATCCATTTTCATTCGAGTTCTGGCCAATTTGCATATCTCCTCTTGACTTTTTGAAGATTCATTGGGACTGCAGTTATAATTAATCCAGCGATTTCGAAGGTTCCCAATCTACCAGAAACTGAAGGGAAGAGAGGTGTTCAAGAACCTTGGGGAGCTAAAGATTCAAAAAAGTATCCGAAAGAGGGAAACTTGAAAGTAGGACGATCAAAGAGGAGTAGAAAGTCGTCGCGGAACGGATGGCTGCGGAGAGGACTGCGCGGGCAGGAGCCACTAGGAACGAAATTCTTCGCCATTTAGAACCTTGGGCTATTACCCACCAAAATACTCTAACGATTATTACCCGAGCGCGGCCAAAGCTCCTCCTTCAACAGATCCCGTATCGCGTTTCGGATGGCTTCGCTACGGTTCGGATATCTCCTCGATCGCACTAATTCGGCTAATCCCGTAAGGAACTCTTCAGGTAAGTGAACTGTGACCAATTTCAACGAATTAACCCCCAATTTCTATAATCTGTTAAGGTGTGTACGGCACTCATACACTAGAAAAAGTATTTCGTCGGCTTCGTTAAAAACATTGCCCAATAAGTGTAGACAATTTCTCCGGATTTTATGGGATTAACCAGTTTGAAAAGAAATCATCAATTCGTCTAACGCGTTCTTTTCTTGTTTTTAAGGACTTAATGACTGCCGAACCGTCATTGGAAGGGGAGTTACCAGTAAGACACCGGGTAGGCGCGCATCAAGTTCGCGTGGTATGAGGTTCAGCGGATTCATAGCAAGTCCCAGCATTTAGGCATGGGTAGTTCACTGAATAATCCTCCTCAAGGGATTCTGAAATGGCTCAGCAAGAATATGCAAGCATAACGAAACGAACAACTGGCAGACTGCATGTTGGAGATATTTAAACTAAACAATTCAATTGTTGGGCAATGTTATCGCGAAGAAGGCTAGAAAGGTAAAGTTATTGAACATTCTGAGAAATTCCCTGACTTGTGGAAAGACGCCGATCCTGGTTTGCTGTCGTTAAGGTTTGTGGATGATTGAACTAGGGATCTTCATCCTGCTTTCTATCCTACTTCTAGTTTTTTCGCTAAGAAGACCCTATAAGCATCACTTCCCTCGTTTCTTCGCTATTGAAAGTCTTTTTACACTGGCTCTTTTAAATGCTTGAAGTTTGTTTCGAGATCCTCTTTCACCCTGTCAATTAATCTCTTGGATATTTCTAGCGAGTCCACTTATATTAGGGCTTCATAGTTTTAGACTTCTTCTTGTCGTGGGATCCCCCGAGGAAGAAATCGAAGGTACTACACAACTTATAACGATAGGTGCCTAACCGATATATCTGTCATCCGATATACTGTTCCGGGCTTCTCGGTGGAGTGGGGGTGTTTGTAAAGGCTCCTTCCGTTCTAGGTTTCCAGCTTTTCACCTTCGGGTTTATCTTTTTTTTAATGACTGCCAAGGTGGAGGAGGATAATATAAAGAGGTTTGGGGATGAATATCTTGCATATATGAAAACGCCGAGGATGTTCCTTCCTTTTCTGGTATAGATTGCGAAAAAGGGGGCTGGCTAGGTTAAAAAGCCAAATCCCCTTAAGTCCTGTCTTAAAAATCGTCTTTTATGCGTATTAAATTCCTTCAGATGATTTTGTACCGCGGATTCATTTAGTACTCGTAAAGAGAAGACCAAGGATCTTATAACATTAATTTATTTAATAATCAGAAATCGCAGCCAGGATCAAGCCCAAACAAAATAAACAATATTTCTAATTTGGCTATTCAGTAAGTGCTACTAACCTTCGCTGTCATCCAGTAATATTCGAACAGATCTTTACACCATTTCTTAAAAGAAAAGTCATTACTCCATAAGATATTTGAGTAGTCCATCTTTCCTGTCAAATCTGGTAAGGCTATTGCTGCGATATCATTTGTTATTAACAGTACAAGTTTTATTTTATCGAGGTACCTACAATTTTCCCACTTCGACTCCGCAAGGGTATTATTTGCCGTTGTTGTTGGTAAGATACACTTGAATTCTTTATTGTTAAGTTGTCTTATTATCGAATCAACATGTTCTAGACGACCAACGTTCATTAAGAATATTTGACCTTTCGTGTTTTTTATCGCTTGAATCGCCTTGCTTACAGTTGATAACGTGTCAGTTTGTCGAATTATCGAGTTAGAGAGTTCTCCAAGCCTTAAAATAAACTCGTAAGGAATTCCTGAGATCTCGTGAGTTAGGAAGAAGTCAGAATATTTAGCAATGACATTTAAGGAGGAGATACAAGTCAGAACAATGTGACCTAAGTTGGTAAGGTGATATATTCGTTCGACATCTCTCTCGATTAACTTAGCTTCAGTGAGTCGGAGAAGGTGCCTTGAAGTTTCTTGTGGAGACATTTTCAGTTGTTTAGTTAGCTCTGTGTGCCGTTGTGCTTGATCTCTAATCAATAACAGGGTCTTTAGTCTCTCTCCATGGGACAGCTCGAAAAGAAGTTGCGAAAGGGCTTTAGTTGCTATATCCATCCATCCCAATTTGTCAGTATCCATCCTTACACCTACTGATTTAACGTTCATAAATTATTAGTCATCATAAGTAGTTGATTATTCCACGCATCAAATATGAGGTGGATCAATTGGCTGAAACTAAATATGTCGAATATGACTGGTGTTGCCCCAGGTCATTATGGTGGGTCATTATTGGAGCATTGCTGCTTATTTCTGGGTTGACATCACTGTTGTATATAACTGATCTCTTGCCACAAACAGAAGTGGAACTTCTGGGCGCAATATTAGTTGTCGTTTTGGGAATTTACATTCTAGCACAACCCATAAGATTTACGAAATCCCCGAACCAGTGAAAGGTGAGGGGCTAAGGTGAAATGAAGGGGAGGAGCATTTTTTTAAGTATTGCGGCTGTATTCCGATGTCCAACTTCGAAAGTTCTCGTTTATAGATGGCTCATCGAGCGCCCGAGGATCATCTATTGAGACATGGTCAGGAGTTTCACTCGGCTCTCCGCTCCTTGGGAGGAGTTTTTTAGTAGAGATTTCACCCGGCAGTAAATTTGTTTGCTCAAAGGATTTCGTACAAGCTAACACTGGACTCCCGTACTTTTGAATTAATCAATGATGAAAAACAAAGGTGGCCCTAAGAGGATAAAATAACTCAAGAAAGAGTATTCAACACAAGATGAGCCCGAGATGCATACATTAGTAATGCCTAGCGCCTAACTATCTCCACTTGCTGAAGGGGGTGAGCTCAGTTTAATTCACCAGCTTTCAATTTTAAGTCCCGCCATGCGTTCAAAATGCTTAATCTCATTTATACTGCCAATCACCAATATTGTCCCATAATCTTTCGTTCAAAATCCGTATAAAAGGGCTTGAACAGCTCACGCACTTTTTTGGAATCTCCGGGCCTCTCCTCTTCCGTTCCTATCCGTGTAAACCCGACTTGGCTTGGGACAAATGCCTCAAAGAAGTTAGCCCCCGGAAACATGTTGCGTATTTGTTTCTCATAGGTAGGGATTTTGGATTCGCGTCTATACTGCGTTTCCACCATGTTATAGAGAAAATAGAGCTTATTGACGAATTGCTCTTCACTGAGATCAAATTTAGCCGCGGTCTCTTGCAACTTCTTTATCATTTGGAGGGTTCTCCCGAGATCGTTGATCGTAAGGCGAAGTGGCACAATATAAGCGTCTGACGCGTGGATGGTCGTAAGGGCATAGGTGAGTCCATAGCACGGGATATTGTCAATCAACAGATACTCGTAGTTGAAGTTTCCCGGAATATACCCTAAGGCTTCCTTGAGCTTTTTCTCACTATGCCCGGCAGTCGGCGTATGCCAGATCTTACCCATCACATCCTCCAATCGAATACTCGACGCGATAAACTCCAAGGTAACTCCTTGAAATGGGGCTCGCGTCAAAAAGTGCTTAAACTCAAAATCTTGCGACGGTCCCCCTTCTAATGCTTTCTCCAATAAATCCGCAGAGGTGCATCGTTTATATTCGATCTCTTGATAATAATCGCGAAAGTCTTTGAGGGTTAATGTGAGCCCTAAACTCGGGTCTAAATCAAGAAGCAGGGTGCTCTTATTCCGTTCTGCTAAAAACCAAGCTAGGCATAGCGCAATCGTGGTCTTCCCCACCCCTCCGGGGGCGGAAATAAAGGCGATCGTTTTAAAGCCCTTCATCTTAGGGTACCACTTCTAATGTTTTTGCTCGTTGATTAACTAAAATCCCGATAAAGCCTAATTTCTTGGCGAGCTCTTTAAGCGCATTGGTAAATTTCGAATCCAAATACCTATGGATGTGCAGAAGTATCACAGTGTTAATCTTGTAGAGGTATTTCAGGATTAGCACTTGACTAATTCCATCGTAGTATGGCTTGTTATATTTTACTTCGATCGCATAATTCTCGCCCAATAAATCAATTTCAACCTTTGGATACATATCTGAATCGAGGGTATAGCGTACGTGACAATCCAATTGACTCCCTAAGATATTTTGAACCACGCTCTCCTGTTTACACGCACAAAGTAAGTCTAATGAAGATTTTACCGTTTCAACAATTTTTTGAGAGATCTGCATAGAGCTCACCTTCAAACCGATGCGTAACCCAGGTTTTTCTCTTACATATTCAAGGAGTCAATTTATAGAACTCGTCATGAGTCGGTTGATACAGGTAACCTTCATTGAGTAAATCGAACAATACTTGCTTCGCATCTTTTCGTTTCACGTTCAATTTTTGGGCTTCTTGTAAGATCTGGGCTTTACTGATGCTGCCGTCGGATTGACAGATGTCAAATATCAAATTCCGGAGCTTCTTGATTGGCTCTAGCCATGTCTTCAGATGTTTGGCTTCTTCATATTCAGCGATTAAGCCACCGTGTTCATCGATGAATTCCTCAAGCAGGCCTTCTTGTAGCTTGAGACTTGCTTTTAGATGGGATTCGGTGGGTTGCCGTTCCTCAAATCGTGCGAGGGCGGCCATGACCCGTAAGATAATCCCTCGCCTTCCTTGAAAGTTCATATCCAGTAAGCCTTGGAATCTAAGGTGGTGTTCGTATATTTCACCTTTGTCTCTCATCCGGTTAAACCAGTCGTTAATTTGTTGGTCACATCCGGAGGGGAGATCTGGGGCTCCAAGTCGGCGGAGTTGGGCATGATTAATCATAATCGACCATTGGATCTCTTGTAAGAATCGGTCAAAATCTGGAGCGATCATTGTGGTGATTTCTTGTAGAACGATCGTGTTCTCCATTAATGCCGCCTCATAGAATTCTTGGACGCTGTCATAGGATAATCGGGGATAGATCACCCCCACCTCCGGTCTTGGCACGTTTCGCTCGCGTAATACGGTACCGAGCTTGGAGTCCACTCGGGAAATTTTGGAAAAAGAGAATCCTAATGCGTTCAACGATCGATGCCATGAAGGGACCATGTGTAGGACGACGTCAGCGATTTCTGCCATGTTCTTCGTTTTCGATCGATCGCAATCCACCCGACTTGGGAAATCTAAAATGGTGGACACTCCACCCATCCGACTGAGGACCACCGGCGAACTGGTGGGACTGAGGAATAAGGCTTTTGCGAGATGCTCTGGGGCATTAATCCGCTCCTTAAATAGGCTAAATGTCTCAAAAGGCGTCAGAGGTGCGATATCCATATCATACGCGGGGTAGTAGTCCTCTTCCAACTTCGTTGCGTCAAGTTGCTTTCCAACAACATTCATCCCGTCCATCAGAGGACGAACAACTCCTTTCACAAGACATACTCCCTCCACATAGTCTTCAAGACCGTGCCCTGAAACGAAAATGCCGATCCCTGACCCTGGAGGGAACTCCAAAAAGTACCCACGATCCATTAAAGAGATAAAGCCGGCTAGACAAATCTCCCGACCAATAGGCGCGTTATGCAGTTTCTTTTGGAACTCAATCATCATATGATGTCGAATTCCTATTCCGCGTATTCGATCTTTGACTCGGCCTTCCCGATCTTTTTTGAGATATTTCTCGAGTACTTCCAAGCAAATTCCCTCGTTTTCCCTATAAATCATATGGTAAGATTAGAAAAACATCTTGGTTATTCAACACTTAGCTGGTACTACTACAAGAAAAATTTCATATTCCCGTTCCTTTCCTAATGAAATTATTAACCCTCTTGGGAGATCCTGTTAAGCTTGCAACTCATGAAGTTATATCAGCTCCTCATCCAGCATTACCCGGTTCTCGAACCCCATGCTGAGACCTGGGCGCTCTGGCTTAAACCGAATAAACGCCCTTCAGAACTGTTCGAGGTCGCCATTGGGGCAATCCTAGTGCAAAATACGAATTGGCGGAATGTGAACCATGCCGTCGCGAATTTGAAACGCGCCGGAATCACGTCCTTTGACCAGGTACAACAGATGGATCCAGAGCGGCTTAAAGCCCTGATCAAACCTGCCGGGTTCCTTACCCAAAAAGCACGTTCTCTTCACGCGCTTAGTAAGCTTCTATTGACTCAACAAGCACACGGGATCCCTCCTTCCCGCCACCAATTGCTCGCGTGCAGAGGAATTGGCCTAGAAACCGCGGATTCGATCCTGGCGTTTTGCTTTCACCGCCCGGTGGCCGTCGTGGGCACCTATACGCGCCGCCTCTTCGCCCGGCTTCGCGGGGACGTGACCTATCTCACGACCCCGTATGAAGCGCTTCAACACGAGCTCCACCAAGACCTGCCTCAGGATCCGGAAATTTTGGGCCGGTTTCACGCGTTAATCGTGTGTCATGGGCAAAATCGCTGTCAAAAAACTGCGCCCAAGTGTGTCGACTGCGTTTTACAAGCAAATTGTATGTATGGACTGCACTATGAGACGGACCCAACTATTGCTCACATCCAAACGGTCATCAGTCCACCGAAACGGAAACCCGCCGGTAATTGAGGTTTACACAGCAGAAGACGCGTACATCGGTGTCAGGTATGCAGGGAAGCACCAGTTGGGATGGATTGTGAAAATGCAATGAACAAACCATTCAATCAGGAACAGAGGGCGAGCAGAAGAGCCGATTGACCGCAATAGGACGTGACGTTGCATTCAAATTATGGGTTCGGGTCGCTAAGGATGAATTGACTGATGCCTGCGTCTTTATATGCACGAAATCGATCTATCCACTGCTCTGGGGTTCCTTCTTCCTCTGGTGGGAGAGTTTCAAATTTTCTCCATTTTTTAACTTATCTCCATGGGCCTTCATGGACCTCTATGCCATGCGTTTCATTTAATCGAAAAAAGGCCACAAATCGCGCGACGGCCTCGCGTTTTGATCGGACTTTGATCATCTTCCCTAGTTCCTTATACTGCTGCTGAAGATATGTTTCTAAGTCACTGGGAAAGGCAAATACTATTCCAGACGTCATGTTAAACTCTTTAAATGGGACAAACCGAATGAACAGCAACATCCCGGGAGTGACGGTTTGGCTGAGGCCGATATCAATCAGTGGTATATTGTCTTTTTTGTTCAAGAGGTCACTCAAGTGCAGCATGCGTTCCGCTTTCGAGATGGAGTGGACTTTGAATAAGGAGGTGTAGGCGGCGAGCAAGGCGTCCAAGATTTCTTGTTCTACCTCATTCTGGTCACCCCTCTTCTCACGATAGATCTCGATGGCGTTTTTCCCATGCATTGTGCCTTCATGGAGGGCGAAGTCCATTAGAACACTGGTTTCCTCCTCGTCCCTAAAGAGCATGAAATCACCCCTAAGGAGCCCAAGTAACCTCGCGGCTTTATTTAGTACAATGCTATGGAGGTGGGTCTTTATTATTTTCATGACTAAGTTGCTCGTAAGTCTCCTGTACCTCCGATATTTTTGAACAAGAGACATAAGGTTCATCCTTCTATTGCGTTGCTTAATGGGTTGTGTGTATAAATTGCTCGATCGACCAATTTGAATGGGCGTTGTAAGCTGAAGTCATTTATGAGAATGGGGCATTGTATCTAGTACTGAAAAGGGCTATTAAATTCGCAAAGTAGCTTCTGAATCCGCAAGGATAGGAAGTAGAGGGCGTGTGAATCGTCTGGAGTAAATAAGGCTTCCAACTACCTTTGGACAACACCCTTCGCATAAAACGCCGGTCGTCAGGGCAAGGTAGTTCACCCATTGTTAGCAGCCGCAAAGGGCAAACGGAGATAGAACTTAGTGCCACGCTCGTTTTTACTGAAAATGGACTGATGCTTCTCTCAAGAAATTATAATATAGTCATTATCCTCGCTAGAGGTCGTTTTTCTCATGATAACTTGATTGAGCGGAAGGAAGATTATTGATAAGAGAGATTATTGGCGTTATGTGATCTCTCAGCATCTCCTTGCACTTGAGAGATCCTCCTTTTCTTTCTAACTCTTGGTAGGATGGGGACGAAAATCTTAAATATTCCGGTGAAGAATGAGATTTTCGTGTATTTTATATGTCTTCGAAAATTGAGGCAAAAATCGGATCAAAGGGAGAAATTTATCCTCCGAAGGAGATCCGAGACGTTCTGAACTGGAACCCGGGAGATAAGATCTTGCTTGAAATTGTTTCCGGAGAACTCCGGATAAGAAAGATCCCCCGCTTGGAAGAACTCCTTCACAAACCCATGTTTACAAAAAAAACAGTTGAAGCAGTCGAGAAAGTTATTGACGCTGAAAGAAAAGACCAGGAACAAATGTCCTTAAAGGATCTGTGAGATGGCCTTGATTTTGGTTTATCTCTCGCAATCTCGCAACAACTCCTTGTGGGAATGAACAAAACAGAGCTCAGAGGTAGGTAACTATGGATCTCATTCCCAGAGTTATAGTTTCCCAGACCTCCATCCATTGTTCTTTGTGAATTCCTACATATCAGCTATTGACAAATAGAAATGAACGTATTTCGGTCCTGCTCTGATTTTTGCTTCGGTGAAACTCCATCCTCGTAACTTAGAGTTCCTTCTCGTGGTGAAACAAATGGAAGCGCCCACATTCATCTTGGATACTACGTACATTCTACCTTTCTTTGGAATAGACATAGACGTTCCTGGGCTGAAAAGAGACATGGAAACTCTATTGACTAAGAAAAAGAGAAAAATCAGATTCGTAGTGAGCTCTTGCTCGATGATCGAAGCGAAATGGATAGTTCTGAGTGAATACCGAAAAACCAGGAATCCAGAAGTCTTAGATAGATATATGGAAGCCTCCCTCAGTTTAATATGGGGGAAGCAAGTCCAACTTCACCATTCATTTCTTGACGAGTCGACCAACTCCATTGCAGATCGATTGTGGATCCTGGGGCATCAAGATCTGATGGACTGTTGGATTGCAGGCTCTGCGGCCGCCTTAAATGGAACTTTGATTACGGAAGATGATGTTTTAAAAGCCATCATGCGAGAATGCTCTGAAACGAGGGAAATTAAAACATTCACATGGGACGAGTTCCTAAGAACCCTCTGAATCATTAATGGAGAATCTGAACCCAAGAACGTTTGCCAACTCCTTACCAGAACTCCTTCTCCCCTCCCCCCAGTCGCAGGCATCGCGATTCACGCACTCTCCAGGCTTTTCAGTCGAACCTCCTACTCACCACGTGGCTCCCCCTCCAAGATTTTCATGGCAAGAGGAGAATCTTCTCTCCTTCGACCTTGAACATATCTTTTGGGAAGATACACACACAAAGAAGCCAGCTTTTGGTAAATAGCGAGGCACCCGAATCGGACGATTATAATTCCCCTTCTTCCACTCCCGCAGCATGCTAAAAAGGATCGCATCGAGCGAGTGCCGACTTTCATCGCCTGCTGGGCAACTTGGGAGGGCCACATCCGGTAATTCTCATTCTCTTTGGCATGATGATAGGCTTGTTCGTATTGCAGAAACGCACCCTCCGCAAAGAAATATTGTCGCACCATATAGAGCGTATGGTTAAAGAGGTTCTTAGACAAATGGGTTAAGTGGCGGAGGAGCTGGTACTCGGGTTTTGTTAACCTTCGCAACTGATTCTTTTGCACTAGATATACGATTGTCTCCCGAAATATGGTATCTTCTGAACCATTTAACTCCGTGGGGGGCGATTCCTCTCCCAGCTTTTGCAGAGAGTTTCTCGGCATTTTCTGATAAAAACGAGCGCAGTACCACCATACAGGGATAGACGATCCCTAAGGAATCCATCTAGATCCTTTGGAAGGATCCTCCAAGAAATATCTTTCGCTAGCTTGGTAAAATTCGTTATGGATGGCTAATTGGCTTCTAAGATGTCTTTACAGACGCAGAATAAATCCTTTATGCCAGAAGTGAACCAATTTTTCTTCTCGATGATGTCAAAAAACAATGCGTGCCATATTAGCAGGAACAAGCTCTTTTTCTATATTGGAGTTACAACGGTACAATCCCGACGTTTAAGCCCTCTATTTGTTCTAGTAGATTGATTTTGATAACTTTCCTAGCTCGATAACGGTGTAATTCTTAATTTCACTTGCCATTCTACTGTGGCTGCTATTGGGGCTATGATCGCATACCGCCGCTTCAGTCCGCTCTGGGGATCTCCAGTCCAGTCACTGTCTCCACACACTCGCCAGTTGGGATTGTTTTGCGGGATTTGGAAATACGCCGTCACTACCCAGCCGCTTGCACTCAATAGAGGAAGAGTTTCTGGGTATTTCTCCAGCGATTGCTGCTCTAGGAGATGGAACGCGTTTCTGGTTCCTCCGTCCTTGTTGGCGGCAATCGCGCGTTCCAGCCCGATCCCGTCTCCATGCACCACCAATACGTAGTCTTCCTCACACCAGAACCAAGCTTGGTTCTTTACGACCTTTGGGCATGTAACGAAGGTCATCGTTGGAGCCGGTGGAATTATCCCATTGTAATCCTAACTTGTAAAGAAGTGTGGATGTATTCTCACTCAAATACATAGGAGTCGCCCAAAATACCTATCCGTTATACATTATCGTTGCGTATATTATTTAGATATGGAAAAAATGAATTTTATTGCCTAATTATAGGGTTGTGGGAAGGACGTTTTTGGGTAAAAGAGACCAGAACATGTGGTGATTCGTCGTCCAGAGTTTGTCACGGTTGCACGTTCGCGTCCTGAAGTAATGGTGTTTGTGGAGTCGAAACGTGGTAGAATGCCTTTAGTGATAGATCGGTTGGAGCTGGGGCAGGTTGTATGGCTGAAGTGAGTGGGAAGCCGATTGTAACGCGAGGACGCCTTGTATCGTGGGATTAGGATAGGTAGTTGGCGGTGATATCAAAACTGTGCAGGAGTATACTGCGAGGACACCATTTTATGACTTGGATAGGTATTGGACAACTTTAACACAAAAGATTGATGCACATGTTGTTGTGATTCGAATCAAGGATTTGAAGTGGTTGGATCCGGTGATTTATCTGTGGGCACAGAGTTATGGGTCGACATGGATTTATCTAGGCACCGATGAGAAGTGAAAAGCATGGTTGTCCCTATGACCTCCAGATCCCTAATTAGAAAAGCCGATGAGAGAACTCCTGGCCCTGTCGCAGGGGACGCTTCTTAGGCTCTCGATGCGCCATCCCTCCGTGAGGACGCTCGTGCGCCACGACCTCCCTCGGCGGTATGGATTCGATTCTGTGAAAAGGAGGTTCACGCGTAGCAGTTACAAATCTCGATATACTTTACCTCGTTTATCAATCTTTAATACATAAATCTCACGAGCTCGTGGGTTTAATTCAAGGATTACCCTAATGGTTCCTAGCCGGACCCGATATCCTTTCTTTAACCCTCGAATTTTGGCGATATCATACTGAGGAATGGGCAGGGGATCCTCCAGAAGGACAGTAAATCATTCCTCGATTTGCCTTTTTATCCGTTTCTCACAGGTTTCCAAGAATTTTTGGGCTTGTGCGCTTAGATATAACGCATACATCGTCCCTGCGATCCGTTACTTTTGTTTCCAAAGCGTTTTTTCCCCTTGGGCCATCCGCTCACTGATTTGTTGAAGTTCCTGAAGCTCCGCAGGGAGCAACTCCTCTTCAGGTAAAATAAGAAGCAACTCTAGGCGTTCCACTTTTCTTTTTAATTCTAACAGCTCTTGATAAATCGTTTCGAGCGTAATAGAGGACATGGAATCCACCTTCTGTTTTGAGTTCACCATTTATGTTAACGCGTTTCATTTTATAAATTCTATGCTTTTTTGCTGTGTCGTTGGAAATTAACGGATTGGAATCAGAACGTAGACAATGTTAGGAACGCCAAAGTCAGAAAAAGGAGGAGTCGCAATAAGAGAACTCCTTTTGGATTTTTAACTATGATCACCATCGCCTTTTTATCATAAATGGTTTTATGATAAAAAGCAATACGCATGACTATTTGGACACAAATATTCTTGTTCGTTACCTCATAGGGACGAATTCTGAGTCTCAAGCTGTTCAAGGGTTACTCAAACTTACACATCAAGGTATTTTTCACATTTCGGGGATAAGTTGTAGCAACCGACAATAATTTCCTTGGAGGGGGATTTGGTTGCTCTGATACCAATGAGCAAATCAGACCCCACTCTCACGGGATGGCTCCGCTTGGCCCTCTCAGAGCCTGCTCCTTCGGGCACGGCGTAGCTTATAAGGGTTTTCATCCAGGTCGTGCTGAAATGCCCCAATCCCGCCTGTCCATCCTCCCACATCTGTAAATTTCCTAGATCTGTGGTTTCATCGATTTTCCCTAAAAAGTCCTATTCAATC
>JBHIFL010000086.1:0-15414 GCA_046761065.1 Candidatus Heimdallarchaeota archaeon | reverse complement strand
TTCCACCCATCGGTCCATGTTCAACTACCGCAACGGTCATTCCATGTCGATAAGCAGCGTCAGCGACATTCATACCTGCTCCGGATCCAATAATAAGCGTATCGTATCGTTTCATATACTTAAATATGATAAGGGCTTTATATACTTAATGTATGGTGAGGATAGATCGCGGTGTAGGATTATTGCTTCATTTTAAGATATATTATAGCCAGAAATTCATGTTTACTTCTTGTTAAGCGGCATAGCTATAGCAAATCTAGGTATAGAAAACCAGGATTAAGTATATTACTTTAAAGTGAAAAAACAAAAAAAGCTCTCTTGTTATTACTTTATGCATTGTCTTTTTAACTTAGCCGTCAAAAGTTATGCACATCACAGGATCTTTTCCTAAATCTTTGAACTCTCATAGATCTCTTTAATTTTCAAATCTTTCATGTTTCTTTTGCAAATTGGCTTCATTACTTCTAGAAACATATTCAGCGATCTTAAAAGGTGCAAAATTGTCAATCGAAGGAACTTGGCATCTTGATGAGACATGCGTCAAGTTTGGAGGCCGCTGATGCTCTGTTTTCACCTTTTAAGGGAATGGTGATGATTTTTCTTACCTTTATGAATGATATTACGCCACACTTGGATGGAATCGATTCAGATGCTTAAAGAAGTGAGGAAGATAATTCAGGCGGAATCTGAGGTGATTGTCGCTGATGGGTCAGTCTCTAATCTAAATGCAATTCATTACGTACATCCTCACGTACAACACCAGTACAATGTTAAGATCATCCATCAAATAACATAGTTGAACGGTTTTTACCATATTTAAGCCGCGTTACCTTCTGATGAGGGACTTTAAATCTCGAAAAAAACGAACGCATAAGGCTCTCGATACACTAGCGTTTTCATACAGTTACATTCGGCTTCATTAGAGCTTGAGAGAAAATCCTTTTGCAAGGAATTATTGGGAAGAAAATATTGAAGAATGGGGGTATGTTCTACGATGAAAGTCCTGAAAATTTACTTTCAGAAGTATTTCAAAGTTACAGAAAGAGAAATAAACTCAGAAGGAGCGAGGAAATGAACATTATAAGCAAGATGCTGCAAATTTTTGCTTCAACTTCGCCTATCTCAATCTGTCGCTCCTCGAGAAACGAGAAGATTGCTTCAGTGTCGGGCTCTAATAGATCTGGAAAAACTAGATGATTCTCTTCACGATCCCAGATGTGTATTGCAACACGTGATCCAAACCGAACCTTATGAACATTCTCTATTGTAGTCAAGGGGACTATGGCTTGGAGATCTGAGGCCTCTTTGTACCCGGAACCTCTCCAAGAAACTGGACGTCGTCGTATTAATCGTTTCGGTCGTAATCCATGATCTGGTGCCTTTTTCCCAATACAAAGGATTCGTTGCCTAGTAAGTGTGATCGAGGCATGAGTGGCTTCGGCACCATTCCATGCGAAACTCGTTGAGAGGATTTGATGTAATGGAACCTCTGTATTAGGTAGTTTCGGGACTCCTCCCTCGTGTTCGATGATCCGTTCGAGTGCTTGCTGTTGTTTTTTATCGAAACCGGCTTTGGAATCGATTCGATGCGCTCGACTATACACTCGGGCTGCTTCGACAAATAAGCCAAGTTTCTTTAAAAGGCGTCCCATAGCACTTAAAGCGATTATCGATCGTGGTGTATAGGTAAGTGCTTTGTTAAGGAGAAATTTAGCTAGATCGTAGTCATACAACTCAATATACGCTTGAGCCATTTCTACCCAACCCCGGTCGAACTCGGGAGCTTTTGAAACTACATCTTCAAAACTCTTGATGGCTTTTTTCACTTCTCGTGTTCGTTTTTGTTCATCTTGCTCACCTTTCCACATTTGGGCTATTCGTATGTGCTCAAGCCCCTCTTCAAAAGCTCTCTGAGTTTTTTCATCCAGATAAAGACCCATATTGTTCCCATCTATCTTTCATAACCATTGAAGAAATAGGGAAAGCCAAGTTACATTGGGCTATAGGATTTCTTAGTTGGTTTTATCGTGAAATGGTGAATATTAACCCGAGTATTCCTTTTCCTTCGGATAATGTATCCTCATAACCCACGTAGTGCTCAATACGATTACTATTGCATTTTTAACCCTGTAATTCAGAACCCAAATTATGTTTTGAAGAATTAAATATACTTATCAGATCAGTAGATATTTCTTTTATTGGGTTTTTTGTTTGTTATTTTAAAAATATTAGGATGTGAAAGTACCTAATCGTTTTGCTAAAATGGTTATGGACCTTCTATATGGTCTTATTCTGAGAGGAACCCTCAATTCTTGTGCAACTTTTTTGCAGGCAGCTAAATCGAGCTGAGGAATCGCGAGGATTGTAAATTCGGTCTCAAAGTTTACGGATTTACAATCCTTGATGAATTGGATTACGCTACTGTAGGCAATTGTGCCGTAAGAGGGTTTACAGATCCAAATATAAATTTCACTATCCGGCGTATTAAGAGAGATCGATATCCGGTCAATTCCGCTCCGTTTCAATTCTCTTGCAACATTACGATATGGATGCTAAAGGCTACCCTGTCCATTTGTATCTAAGCGAACTTTAACCTTGGGATATCTCTGTTTAATTTCCCGAGTAGCGGCGAGGATGGTATCAAGCCGAATAAGAGGTTCGCCGTATCCACAGAAGACGATCTCTGAAGAAGGCATCTTGTTCGTTCATAAGCTGATTGCTCTCAAGATCTCATCAACAGTCGGTTCCCGATCCAATTTAAGATTGTAACTAAGTAGTTCGTCTCCGAAGGTTCGGAAACAGAACGCACAATCGTTTGTATATCGGTTGGTTAGATTTAAGTACAGCGAATCTCTCAACTTATACGCAATTTGACCCAATCATATAGCCTCCTCATCGATGTATTCAAGCTTTTTCATAAAACGAGCTATCAAGAAGTTTAATCTTATACATCAGCCAAATCTCCAACACCAGAAAGATGTATGATGATCTTAACCAACAGAAATGAAATCTTCATCATTAGAATGTCTCTACTTTCGCAACAATAGAGATTGGCGCAAAACAATATGGTTCTGGTAAAGATGACTAGATAACTTAAATACGCCTAGGACATACGAATCATAGTCCTACAAATTTAGGCAAAATTCTATTTTCATAGAACAATAGAGCACCTCCCCATCATCAGTATTGTGGGGCGTGTATCTGCATCAAAAAGGTCATAGTAGAGATAATAGGTGAAAATTATACATTTTTTGAATGCCTATATATTAAGGATTTCACCTTAATCCTCTTCACCCACAGCTGATCAGACCTGAAATGGTTCTGCGAATAAAAGGATTTAAGGGGTCTTTGGACATTTTATTAACCCGAATAGGAGAAATATTACTAATAACTTAATGCCGCCAAGAAATGCTCCTAAAATAAAGGAACACTAAGATCTCTGTGTTTTGCAACAATTCACATAGTGATCGGGCTTAAAACTTGCCTGATATGTCGTAAAATGCCTTCAAACACCATTGTAAAGCCTTTTCAAAAGGTAAGGTAAAACACGTAACCATCGTAATAGTGGCCGAGAGTAAAACTCCAGATCCCAAGTTTGCGATTGTTAAGCAAAGCAATTAATAATCTTGCACAGATTACCGGTACTTTAATAACTATCCCGCTTCATACAAGGAAGTTAAGGACTGTGAAGTACTTGACTAGGAAGAGGATCGCACTCATAGGATATGGAAATGTCGGGAAAGCGGTAACAGAACTGCTCGCTGAGGTTGACCCTAAAGGAACAAAATTCACTTTTTCAGCAATAGGAAGTCGCTCATTAGGTCTTTTAGAACTTAATAAGGCACCACCATCTTCTGTAAAGCCCCAAGTAGATGTTGCATTGCAAAATACCAAGTTAAAAACAATAAAAGATGCTACCTACGAGATTACCTCCTGGCTTCGCGAGGGAGACTATGATGTTCTCGTTGAAGCGATAATTGCCAATTATGATACAGGAGAGCCGGCTATAACTTACATAAAAACGGCATTTGAGCAAGGTAAGGATGTCATCACATGTAACAAGGCTCCTCTAGTTCTCGCCATGGATCGCCTACAAGTAATCGCCGCCCGATCTGGTGCCCGGCTTAGATACGAAAGCACAGTGTTAGATGGAACTCCAATCTTCTCCATATTCAGGAATGCCTTGCCAAAAGTCCGAGTCAAGAGAATACGAGGGATTCTGAATTCCACTGTCAATGTAGTGCTAGATTACCTCCATCAGAAGTTGAACTTAGAACAAGGCATTGAAAATGCTAAAATGCTAGGAACTGCAGAAGAGGATCCATCGTTGGATCTTGAGGGAATAGACGCAGCCGCAAAACTTGTTATTCTAGTTAATACACTTAGTGAGATGAAGATTAAGCTCTCTGATGTCGAAAAGCAACCCTTAACTCAAGAGACCTTCGAAAATGCGCGAAACACTTGTCTCTACGATCAGAACATAATCATCAGGCAAGTTTCCATTGCAGACTTCAACTCAAAGACCTATCGGGTAAACCTAGAGGCAGTTCACCCATTTGATTTCCTCTATGGCTGTCGAAGTACTTCTAATGCCGCCGTCTTTTCGCTCGATTTATTCGGAGAACTCGTCATAGCTGAGCAAAACCCTTCTTTGAAAACCACTGCATTTGGTATCTATTCAGATCTAATTGATATATTGCAACATGGTACGGTGAGAGTTTAATGATTTCATTTAATTGATCAATAGTATCAATTATTTGAGCACTGATTTGAACTAAGTCCTAGATCTTTTATGGTAGATACACAGTACAGTAATTTACCTACTTTTCCATTAAGGGCTTGTATTGGTTTAAATTGCCTACCCAGTCTTCTTGGTTGATAGGCCAACTATGGACAGGGCTTCGCGGTTTACATATGATTTCTTTAATTTGTAGTGTTCTTGGTCTCAACAGATTTACTGAGTTTGTTGCTTGCACACCAAGCGCAGTGTCTAAGCCGAGCTATGACCCAGCGGCTGCCACAACATCTTCCCCGTCGATCAAAACTCTATCATCTGTAGCCATAAGAACTGCGGTGACACAAACAGCGGTTCCTAAACTAAGCAGCTCAAAACACCTTCGGATTGTTGTAGCCAAGGTAGAAATATCTTGATGTTCCAAGATAGCCCCAATGTAGTACAAGGGGATCCGTAGCTCACACAAAAGTAGCATCCGCTTTTCCCAAATAAGTCCAGATTTGAGGGTCCAAGATTCCTATATTTAGGTCGTCAATAACTGTATTTTCGATTTTTGTACCGGCAGCTGAGGTAACAAAAATTAACTTAATATTAGATTTTATGAGATATATCAACGGCTTTCAAAGCACTAAGCCCCGTCTTAGAAGTAACAATTAATTTTTCAAATTTCAGTTCACGAGCCATTTGAAGAGCTAGTTTCATTGTCAGTGTCTTTTCTGTATTGACTTGACCACACACATGAAAGGAAAAATTCCTTTAGACTGACCAAGGTCATCAATCACCTCATTTTCCTCCTCGGCTGCATTTTACTGTGTGTCTTGAAATATAAAATCGTTTTTTGAAAAGTTAGAAGAACTTAATTACTTATGAATCCAGAATACTAAGAAAACTGCAATGATATACAAAATAACCGCGTATAATCCTTCTCTTGGATTTAGTTTCAAATCATAGGTCAATTTTACACCTACGATTGTTGTTAAGGTCATAACTAACAAAAGTAGAAAGTCTTTTGTGGTATCCACGATTGGAACGCCTACCACCGATGAGGCAAGGATAATCATTAACCCGAAGAGTAACGTATTGTTTTGAACTTTTGACCCAATAAAATTCGCAATGCTCATTTCCGCTCCTTTAATATCCTTACATGTTAAGACAAACGCACTGATCTTTTCTGGCATTTCGCTTGCCAATGGACTGATAACAAGTGCAAGAACGAGTGCAGAGATCCCGATTTCATGGCTTAATTCTCCAATGGCTTCGACAAAGGGTTCCGCCGAAAGTAGTAAGAGAGCTCCTCCAATGAGTAAATAGATGGTTGATTTTTTCCACTGTAAAGGAACGCTTTTTTCCGCTTGAGGGCTTGAACATGACTCTTCATTTTCAGAATCGCTTGGATTCGTATGTTGAATGATTTTATACTGACGACTCTCGTAATATTGGTGAAGAACGTAAATTATGTAAACCCCAATCAGTACAACGCCTTCCCACGCTTGAAAAACCCCATTAAGGGCAAATAAAACAATCATGATACATGAGATTAAGAGATACCAGAGATCATCTCGTAAAAAAACATTGTCTAAATTAATGCTTTTATGATGAAAAATATAGGCTAACACAATTACAAATCCGTAACCGACCGTGAAAAGCAGAATATTCCCACCAATTGCTGATCCCATTGCTATATCGTAATCTAATGAGAGAACTGCAACACATACGAAAACTAATTCCGGAAAAGTTGTCACGAACCCTAAAATGATTGACCCAACAAATCCAGCCCCATATTTGTGCTCAAGAATTTGTGCGGATCTGGCAATGAATTCCGCGGCCACAGACATGGCAATAAGTAATACAATTGCATCAACAAACGGATTGATGATCATAGAACTCCACCTCTATGGTTAGGAAGATGTTTTCTCTTATTCTTTTCTAAAAGAAGCATAGCGTCCTTTTGGATATTTCTTGAATTAAAATCTCTTTCACCCTTGGAAATCATCCCCCTATTAAATACTTTCTTACCAAAACCATTAATTCGATTTGATCCAAATGATCTTCTTGATATTCGATGGGATACAAAGAATATCAAACGGAATGAAGGTAATTTACATGCCTGATATGCTTGAAATAGGAAATATCGTCGCAAGGAGAGGAGAATTGAAGAAAGGAGTTATTAAAGGTATTGAACTTGTCAATACCATGTGTATAGACATCCATACCCTCGTAATAAACGGGGACATGGAAGGCCCGACGCTCCTTCTCATGTCAACCCAGCATGGGACAGAAATCCAAGGGATTGAGGTCATCCAGAGGGTCATGCGAAAGCAACTGAACCCGAGAAGCCTTAGGGGTGCTGTCATTGGAATCCCTGTAGGAAATCCACTAGCCTTCATGCACCATCAGTACCTTTCTTGGATTGATAACTTAGATGTCGGTCGTGAAAGGGCAGATAACCCTAGGGGGAACACAACTGAGCGGCTTACCTATCTCCTGTGGACTGAAGCGTGGAGCAAAGCGGATATGATTGTTAATATCCACTGTAACACAAGGCCTGACTCACTCATTTACCAATGGATCAATGTCGGAAACCCTCAGACACAAGAAATGTTGATCAAGATGGCTAAGGCTTTTGGGGTCACTACTATTGTTGATAATAACCCAATAGAGGAGAACGCTCCTCCTACCCTCACGAATCTAGCTGCGAGAAAAGGGATCCCCGTCATCCTTGAAGAGCTAATCGATGGCCATTGGATCTCCGACCCCTCTACTAGCGTTGGCATCAGAGGTGTGCTCAACATCATGAAGGCCTTCAATATGATCGATGGAAAACCTGAGCCTTTAAAGGAGATCCCCATTGTACCCGGTATTAACAAGTTTTATGGAATCCTCCATAGTAATCGAGGAGGCCTAATACGCTATTTCAAAAAACCTGGTGAACTAATAAAGCAAGGTGAGGTTCTTGCAGAGATCTACGATCTATATGGCGATGTCATCGAAACGATAAAGATGCCTGTGGAGGGTTACACTTGGGCTTACCCCTGTGGACAGTCTCTCGGCACCTCAGGTAGTCTACAGGCGGTTCAGACGGGAGCCAATATTGCGTACGCTTTCACGCATGAGAAAAATTAACCTCTGTCCGCCGTTTCATTCAATAGTTTATTCTTCTACCTTATCCCTTTCTTTTCATCCCTTAGAAAAATTCTCCTTTACGCCGGATATGCCTTTTGTACAGTTCAAGAATCATGATCGGAGTGAACGCCCCGCCCAAGCAAATTACCCAATCAACCAATGTTAGCCGAAGAATTTCCACATTGAAACCAATAAGATCAATCATGAAATATTGGAGTGTGGGGTAGTACATGGCGATACTATGTAAGATAGGAACAAAAAAGACCATCAAATAACCAAACCACGTAACAGATTTCAGGGAGGTGAAGATACTCTGATCCATCCGGCGGATACTTAAAACCACGGTGGCTTCAGAAATAAATACTATGGTGAGAAACATGGTTCGCGCTTTTGCTTGGGCCCAATCTTGTTTGGTCCATAGTTCCAAAGGTAGGAAACTTCCTTCCTTGTATGGGGTAATCGGAATAATACCTCTATAGGCTATAAAATAAACGAGAGAAATAACACCGGCCAAAGTGAACGCTGTGAAAAGTAGTGCTTTGGTTAACTTCCGGTTTAAGATCCCTTCGGTGTCGAGCGGTTTCCTTTCCATGATCTCCCGTCCCATATAATCAAATATCAACGCGAATGCGGGGAAAGAGTGAATTAAACTGAAAATATAAACACGTTGCCAAGTTTCTAATAGGATAAAATTAGGAATTAGCGACGCTCCAAAGTAGACAAGCGCTTCGGCTAAGTTAATGCATAAATAGAACCAAATCATCATCCTAATTTTGACGAAAAGCCCCCGTCCTTCACGAATTCCCTTTACAATTGAATTGAAACTATCATCGGTAATAATGAGATCGGCAGCCTGCTTAGTTACGTCGGTTCCCGTTATCCCCATCGCAATCCCGGCGTCCGCCATAGAAACGGCCAAAGCATCATTTACTCCGTCTCCAGTCATAGCTACAACTCGATTTACACGTTGATACCTTTCCACAATGATTTGTTTATGTTGGGGGGAGACCCGTGCAAATACTTTTGTATTATTAAACTCTTCATTGTCTAAATCAGCGACCTCCTCTCCCTCATGAACAGCTTGTCCTTCCTTTAGAATGTCAACTTCTTTTGCAATGGTCCCAGCTGTAATCGGCGAGTCACCAGTGATCATAATCGCCTCAATTCCCGCACTTGCACACTCATGCACGGACTCTTGGATTCCTCCGCGAGGGGGGTCTAAAAGGCATACAAACCCCAGATAGGTCATCCCCTCCTCGATCCATTCCCGTTCATCTGCTTCTTGAGGGGGCAGTTCAGTCATTGGTTTGTATGCTAGAGAAAGAATTCGAAACCCTAGTTTAGCAAATCCATCCGCAATAGCTTGAATTTCGGTTTTTCCTTTCGAGGTTAATTCTCTTTTGTTTTTCAAGCCTCCTACCATAGTACATCGTTCAAGGATAACTTCTGTGGCTCCTTTACTAAATGTAATCAATCCTGGAGTTTCCGGATCTCTATCTTTGATGATAAATACCTTGCTCATCCGCTTCAATTGTGAATCAAAGGGATATTCTCGAACTACTACATACTTTCGTCGGATGTCAATCTTGTTGAGCCTGGACTTATTAAACAATGCCAGTAGCGCCGCTTCGGTGGGATCGCCGATCGCACGCCAAGACGTTGCGCCTTCGGCCTCAAAAACCTCATCGACCATTAGTCTCGCGTCATTATTCAAGAACCCGCAAATGAGCAGTAATTCGAAAGATGATCCTGGGAATGGAGGTGTCAAAATCTCAGGAACATGTTCTTCAGGGACTTTCTCTGTTACTTTCCTTGCTACTGGGAAAATGATCCCGGATGGTCCATAACCCAGTCCTGTCACCGCATGTAATCGGCCCGTACCAGCGTCATAGATCCGTTTGACGGTCATTTGACTCCAGGTTATTGTTCCGGTCTTATCGGAACAAAGAACACTTATCCGGCCAAGGCTTTCAATGGCTGAAAGATTTCGGATGACTACTCGATGAGTGGCCATCGCTAAGGCACCGGTGAGCAGAGTGATGGTGCATAAAAGTGGGATATTTATTGGCATGACCGACATGGCCGCAACAATGCTGGTGAAGATTTCTTGGATTACGAAACTTTTTTCTAATAATAAAAAATCATTTTGTGAAAACAACAATCCTTTCACGATGAGTTGGACGGCTAGAAAGATTACTACTGCCATTACTAGCCATTTACCTAGAGCATTGACTTTATTCTGAAGAGGTATATCACCTGTGCTAAGTTGACCAAGCTCAGATGAGATTTGCCCTAATTCTGTATGGGGTCCTGTTCGAACAACAAGTGCTTTCATAAATCCAATTTGGATAAATGTCCCTCGATGGATCATGTTCATTCGTTCGCTCAGAGGAGTGCTTGGATCTAATGCGGGAGAATTATTTTTTAAAATTGGGACTGATTCTCCAGTTAGAGAGGCCTCATTGACGATACATTCGTGAAATGTGAGGATTCTTGCATCGGCAGGGATTCGATTCCCTTGCTCCAACTCAATAATGTCACCAGGAACTAATTGCTCAGCGGGTAGCTCAAGTGTTTGGCCTTCTCGAATGACTCGCGTTGTAGGTTGCGTTAATCGCCTTAACGCTTCGAATTTCTTTTGTGCCCTTCTTTGTTGAACGATAGCAATTAGAAAATTTGCGATAACTATTGCCAGCCACATGATTGCTTGCGGCCAGATTCCTCCAGTAGGATCTTGAATAGCCAAAAAGACTAAAATTAACGACATAATTAGATAAGTCGTGATCAAGACATTGAACAATGGAGCCAGATAAACTTGCCAGAAGCTCCCCCGTACTTCAGGGATTTTATTCGGGCCGTAATCACGAAGACGTCGCATAGCTTCGGCTTGGCTCAATCCATTCTTCGGATCCGTTTCGAGCGTTTTAACTAACTCCTCTACTCCCATATCATATCCATTGAGTTCTTGCCAGATTTTGTTCACCCAAATTATGTTATCGGCTAATTATTTACTTGCTCAATTCCGTTTAACGACAGATTGACGCTCGAACACGTGCCTACGGGTTACCCTATCTTGAGTCGCAGTAGTTTAGCACCCAATGAATATTGACAATATTATATTCCGATTCAATTGCTTTTAATTTAATGATAAATGATTCGGTGGAAATCGTATGTTTCAATATCTTATATGGATATCTTATCATTTAGAGGTAAAAGGCTATTATACAATAAAACACTTTAGAAATTCAAAACAGGGAGTTCAAGCATTCATAAACTCCCAAGCAGAAGAAATGATCTTAATACAATTCAATGGAGTTAAAGAAGGGGAACCAATTTAAGACGATTTAGTCGATTCATTGTAATTTTAATTTTTAAAAATAGAAAATAATGGAAAAGCGAGTACGAACGGTTTTGAAGCGAATTAGAAGACTTCTCCTTTCCTTCTTATATGCCATTTATACAACTCAAGCACTAAGATTGGAATCAGACTCATTCCCACGCAAATCATCCAATCAGAATATGACAGACGAATAATCTCCAAATTGATCCAAATATATTTAATCAACAAGTATTGGGTTTGTGGTTTATACATCACGACTCCATGCATAATTGGCCAGAAGAAGACCGTTAGATATACGAACCAAGAAGCAGATTTCAGTGATGCAAAGAAGCTTTTATCCATTCGACGGATGCTAAGAACCAAAATAGCCTCCGAAAGAAACACAGTGGTAAGAAACATGGTTCGAGCCTTCGCTTGGAACCATCCTAGGGGACTTATTGGATCAGTATAAGGTAGAAATCGAAATTGAAAAGCAAGTGGAACAAAGCCTCCCTTAATAGTGTTGTCTGCATTTAGTGGAATGATCCCATTAAAGGTCATGTAATACACAAGGGAAATGACACCGGCTAAGACAAATGCTCCAAGGAGCATTGCTTTGGCTAACTTCCGATTCATGATTCCCTCGGTGTCGAGAGGTTTCCGTTGCATAATTTCACGCCCTATACGATCCCAAATAAGGCCAAATGCGGGGAAAGAATGAATTAGTGAAAAGATATAAACTCGTTGCCAGCTTGTAATTAACACAAAATTGGGGATAAGTGATGCCCCAAAATATACTAAAAATTCAGCCAAATTAACGCACAGATAGAACCAAATCATCATCCGGATTTTTAGGAAGAGACTGCGGCCTTCACGAATCCCTGTCACAATTGAATTGAAGCTATCATCAGTAATAATGAGATCGGCAGCTTCCTTAGTTACATCAGTTCCCGTTATCCCCATCGCAATTCCGGCATCCGCCATGGAAACGGCCAAAGCATCATTAACTCCATCGCCGGTCATCGCAACAACGCGATCCATGTCCTGATAGCGCTCAACAATTGTCTGCTTATGCTGAGGTATAACTCGAGCATATACTGCTGTCTTGATAAACTCTTCTTTGTCTAAAGAGGCGACTTCGACCCCTTCATGGACAGATTGTCCTTCCTTAAGGATATTGACTTCCCGTGCAATTGTTTCAGCTGTAAGAGCATGATCACCTGTAATCATGATCGTATCAATCCCAGCACTTGCACACTCGCGTACGGATTCGCGGATCCCACTACGCGGGGGATCGACCAGACAAACAAACCCTAAGTAGGTCATATCCTTCTCAATAGTAGACCGTTGCTTCTCGTCTGGCATGGGTGTATCTGGCAGTGACTTATATGCCAAAGAAAGAATTCTAAAGCCTAAAGCAGCGAATTCATCAGCGAATGTCTGAATTTCCGCTTTTTTCTCAGGTGATAACTTTTGTATCTGCTTGTTGCTTTGTCCCATCACAGTAGTGCAACGCTCGAGGATAACTTCTGTAGCTCCTTTACTATAGGCTATCAATCTGGGATTACCCTGACACCTGAAGACTTTAGTCATCCGTTTAAGTTCCGAATCGAACGCATATTCTTGAGCTAATTGGTATTCGGCTTCAACTACGGCTTTATCTAAGCCAGATTTATTAAATAACGCCAGTAATGCCGCTTCGGTGGGATCACCGATCGCACGCCAAGTAATTTCACCAGTTGGCTCGAAGAACTCCTCAACTACCAGTTCAGCATCATTGTTTAAAAAACCCGCAATGAGGAGACGTTCAAGAGAAGATCCAGGGAGAGGGGGTCCTAACATTGCAGGGACATGTTTCTCAGGTGTTTTTGCAGTTGCTTGCGATTCAACTGGGTAAATGATACCAGAGGGGCCATACCCCAAACCTGTTACTGAATATAATTGATTTCCATCCCAAACCCGCTTCACAGTCATCTGGTTCCGAGTGATCGTGCCTGTTTTGTCAGCGCAAAGAACAGAGATGCGACCAAGGCTTTCTATTGCCGAGAGATCGCGGATCAACACCTTGTGAGTTGCCATAGCTAAGACTCCTGTAAGCAAAGTGATGGTAGTGAGTAAAGGAATGTTTATCGGCATCACAGACATGCTAGCAACAATGCTATTAGCAATTTCTCGGATTATAAAGCTTCTTTCGAATAATTTAAACCCTCCTTGAGAGAGGAGCCATCCTTTGACTATAAGCTGAACCGCTAGAAAGATTACTATCGCAAATGTCAGCCATTTTCCTAGCACATTCACTTTTTTAGTCAGGGGGATCTCACCGGTTTGAAGTTGGGCTAGCTCGGTGGAAAGTTGCCCAAGTTCAGTTTGACTACCCGTTCGGATTACAAGGGTCTTAGCTGTCCCAGTCTGGACAAAGGTTCCTCGGTAAACCATATTTGTTCGGTCTGAAAGAGGAGTGTCGGAATCCAACTGAGGAGTGGTGGTCTTTCCAACTGGAACGCTTTCTCCGGTCAGCGAAGCTTCATCGACGGTGAAACCGCCACACGTGAGGATTCTTGCATCGGCAGGGATCCAATCCCCGGGATCTAGTTCAATAACATCTCCAGGGACCAGTTGCTCTGCAGGAGCTTCTCTAGAGACGCCATCCCGAATAATAACGGAAGTCGGCTCAGTTAACCGCTTCAAAGCTTCGAATTTCTTTTGTGCCCGGCGTTGTTGAATAATCGCGATTATAAAATTTGCGATGACGATTGAAAGCCAAAGTGCGACTTGGGGCCAGATAGATGGTTCTTGAAATGCCAGAATAAGTAGCACAAAAGACATGATAAGATATACAGTGATCAAATAATTGAAGAGGGGCGCTAAATAGATCTGCCAGAAGTTTCCCTTCACTTCTGGAATCATATTTTCTCCATAATCGCGGAGTCGCTGTTCAGCTTCCTGTTGAGTCAACCCATTCTTTGGATCTGTATCGAGGGTGGTAATAATTGTGTCGAGATCCATAGCATGTGGGTTTGGGGGAAGATCTGCCAAGATTGTGCTCACCAACCAATCCGCGAAAGCATCAACCGGAGAGCTGCTCCTTGCTCACTATTTAGGGATTAATATTAAAGACCAAGGAATTTTTAACTTCCGGGCTTCAATCGTGGATATAGCCTTTTGGTGTGACTTTCCTGATCGATAACTAAAAGACCCTTCCCTTATAAGCTCCTCCTTTCACAGTTGGGATTCGCTGAAATTTAGTCAGGTGTATAATTTAAGTCAAAAATGGAGTACCTTCTGTTCCAGTTCCTCCTGTTTCATGGAATTCTTCAGAATCTTAGTTTCCTATTATTCTTTAAAATTTGAGAAACTTTTTGCTTTAATGGCGGGAGTTTATTTTTGATAATATTCCAGAGAATGTCCAAATCAACGGCAAAATATGTGTGGATAAGTATGTCTCTTAAGCCTGCTATCTTCTTCCACTCGATCACTTTGTGCTTTTCTCTCAAATTTTTTGGTATTCCTTTTACAGCCTCACCAATAATCTCTCAGTTTCTAATTACTGCACCCACTACCATTTCGTTTCTTTAACACTCTTCAAAATTCAAATTCGTCACGTATTTTTCGATCATAACAATAGCAATTACTATATCATCAAGATAACCCTCATAGTCCCTTGACATATTCGACTTCTCTTAACATAAATGGTTTGATTTTAGGTAATAAAGCATTAAAAAGGACCAAATCAACTTTGCATTCAAGTAATTCTTCAAGAAAAAATTTTAGGTCCATATAACGGTCAAAAGTTTTCATTCCGTCTTCAAATTCTACTAGTATATCTATGTCACTCGTACTTTGTTGTTCATCCTTAATATAGGAGCCAAATAGACCTAGTAGGTTCACATGATATTCTTTAAGATGCTTTCCGTTTTCTTCAAGTTTTTTGAGGATCTCCTGTTTTGTCAACATCATTTTACCACTTTAAATTAATTGCGAATCAGAATTTAAAGGTAATCCATAATTATCCTGATTTTGTATTGCCGCTTCAAGCTCTAATATTGATACATAATATCTGATTGTAATTCTTTCCATTAATAAAATAGAGAGAGTTGAAAATTTTTTACCATATAACGACGATATTAGCTACTTGTCTTTGAAACTGTATTTATAATCAACCAGAATCGAGTTTCAGATTATCGGCGGCATCTATAGCTACTTTGATCTCTTGGGCAATTGCTTTTTTCAGATCAGG
>JBHIFL010000085.1:0-15865 GCA_046761065.1 Candidatus Heimdallarchaeota archaeon | reverse complement strand
CTAACTGGTCTATGATCCTTATGTTATCGATTTTTTGACATTTTTCCTTTTCTCTCTTTTATCAATCTAGTAAGACACTTTTTATGATCCCAAATAAATTAAAATGCTGATAATTCGATATTTAGATTTAGCGATTGAATATAAATCATTAAAAACCAATGAGGTAAATGGAATTTTTTTAAATTATTAATATCAGTCAGTTCCTAGAATCTTGATTTACCCCAATTTTTTGAAAAATGCCCCATGATTTATCTGATATATGCATATAACGCTCTCAATGATGTTCTAAGGGATTTAAACAGAATTTTAAATCTCCAAGACAGCTTAGTATGAATTAAGAGTGCCACAAACTTAAAGAAAACTGCATATTTCACATGTCAGGAGATTATATTGAAATCTAAGCAACGTACATAGAAATAGAGATAAATACAGAATCCTTACGAGAAAACTTGATGATGAAATTAAGGCTACTTCATATAAGTGACCTGAATAGCTACTTTGAAGCATTAGCGAAAATTGCAACAGCTATTGTTAAGATAAGGGACAACAATACAGTTGTGCTAGATAGTGGTGACAATGCCGATTTTATGAGACTTGAGACTGAAGGAACCAGTGGAAGAATTAGCTCGGCGATTCTTAACAAAATTGGATTCCATGCGAGAGTCTTCGGCAATAATGAAAGCTTTGCTGGAAAGATTAACAGGAAAATTATTGCGGAGAGCTCTAATTTTCCTATCGTTACTTGTAATATATACGATTTTGACGGGACCTCGCTTGAATACCTTGAAGATTCTGTGATAATTGATGTCAGCGGTCTGAAAGTTCTAATAATCGGCGTGACGGCACCATCCGATGTATGGTATGAACTTTTTGAGTTGCTCGTAATAGATCCACAGGCAGAGATAACCGGGGTTCTTTCCACTTATGAAAAGGATGAATATGACGTTGTGGTTTTGTTATCGCATCTAGGATTAGAAAAGGATAAAAAAATCGCATCGAAGAACCCTAATATCGATATTATAATCGGTGGACATTCACATATCTCGCTCAAGGAACCAATTGTAGAAAATCAAACAATTATTTGTCAGGCGGGAAAATATGGGAAATATTTAGGCGAGTTGATACTCGAGTATGATAATGAATCCAGATCTAATCGAGATTTTAAAGGCAGACTGATCCCATCCGAGAACTTCCCACCCCTCCCTGCAATTTGTGAGCTAATACATAATTATTCCAAAAAAGCTAATGAAACATTATCCCGACAATTATATCAACTCGATACCCCCACTTGACCATTCATTGACTGAAGAGAGCGCAATTGGGAATCTTTTGGCGGATTCTTTAAGGGACCTACTTCAAACAGAGATTGGGGTCATAAACAGCGGTGTTTTGAACAAAGGGCTTGTCAAAGGCCCTGTTACGAAGAGATTATTGCATGAGATATGCCTTTCCCCATTGAATCCTACGAGTGTAGATCTCAAAGGGAGGGATCTACTAATCACCTTGGAAAAATCACTTCTGAAAGAGTACCAACTAATGGGTGGAACGGGAGTAGGATTCCGAGGAAAATTCCTAGGTAATGTTCAAGTATCTCACAATCTGATGGTTCACTTTAATCCTAAAGAAAAACTCATGCACAAGATTAAATCTATCACGATAAACGGTCAGCCACTAGATTTTCAAAGATGGTACAGGGTTGGAACATCAGATTATCTTCAACGAGGAACAGGGGATAGCGACTTGGCGAATTCGAAAAACGAGAGATTTCGTCCTGAGTTTTTAAGAGAGGTGCTTGAACTATACCTCAGGAAAGAAGAGTTTATTTCAATGGCATTTATCAAACGATTTATTCCCCAAGCCTGGTCATAATTATATTACATAAATGGCGATGGATTTGCCCCGATTTGAATTGACCACTGACCTACAGCCTCAGGGCGATCAACCACAAGCTATCCCTCAACTTATCACAGGCATCCGTCAAGGGATGCGATATCAAACCCTGTTGGGTGTCACAGGAAGCGGAAAGACCTTTACCATCGCTCATGTCATCCAAAATGTGCAGATGCCTACATTGGTCTTGAGTCCTAATAAGACGTTAACAGCCCAGCTTTATACAGAATTCAGAGAACTATTCCCGAAGAATGCAGTCGGTTATTTTGTGTCGTACTATGATTATTACCAACCTGAAGCCTATCTCCCTCAAACAGATACCTACATCGAGAAGGAGAAGTCAATAAACGAAGAAGTTGATAAGTTGCGCCATGCGGCAACCGCTGCGGTGATGTCCAGACGGGACGTAATCATTGTGGCTACCGTTTCAGCGATTTTTAGTTTGGGACAACCCAGTCACTACCGCAATTTAGGATTATACATAAGAAAAGGGGAGGAGTGGGAACGAGATGAGATCCTGGAGAAGCTGACAACGATTATGTATGAGCGAAACGATTACGATTTCATCCCAGGGAGATTTCGAGTACGAGGTGATGTAGTTGAGATATTCCCGATTTATGAAAGTAAGGCGTTCCGGATCGAACTTTATGGCAATGAGATTGATCGGATTACAAAAATAAACCCCTTAACAGGAGAAGTCTCCCAGGAACAAGACGGATTGATGGTTTTCCCTGCAAGCCACTTTGTCTCACCTAAAGATACAATTAATCCCGCACTTATTTCTATTGAACAGGAATTAGAAGAACGGTTGGAAAAGTTAAAGGCTCAAGGGAAGCTCTTAGAAGCCCAACGCCTCGACCAACGCACCCGATTTGATCTCGAGATGATTCGAGAAGTGGGGTACTGTCATGGAATGGAAAATTATTCGCGTCATTTCAGCAGTCGTAAGGCTGGAGAGCCACCATGGACATTGCTTGACTACTTTCCAGAAGATTTCCTCTTAATCATTGATGAATCCCACATTACAATCCCCCAAATCAGAGGAATGTATCGGGGCGATAGATCACGTAAAGAGTCACTGGTCAATTACGGGTTTAGATTACCGTCCGCATTGGATAACAGACCACTCACGTTTAAAGAATTTGAACAACGGATCAATCAAGTCATCTTCGTTTCAGCAACTCCCGGTCCTTATGAGCGGAAACACTCAGAACAGATGGTAGAACAAATCATCCGACCAACCGGCTTGGTAGATCCAGAACTTATTGTCAAACCAACAGAAGGACAGATTGATAATTTGATTGCAGAGATCAGAAAGCGTGTAGAGCGGAGAGAACGCACGCTAGTGACTACCCTTACGAAGCGAATGGCCGAAGATCTTGCAGATTACCTAAATGAAGTCGATTTGAGGGTTCGTTACCTACATTCTGAGATCGACACTTTGGAACGTGTTGAGATCTTACGAGACTTACGCCTAGGCAAGTTCGATGTGTTAGTAGGAATTAATTTGCTTCGGGAAGGCTTGGATCTACCAGAAGTGGCCCTTATTGCCATCTTAGATGCAGACAAAGAAGGTTACTTAAGGTCAGAGACCTCCTTGATCCAAATCATTGGCCGTGCCAGTCGAAATGTCAATGGCCAAGTGATCATGTACGCTGACACCCTGACAACGTCTATGAGGCAAGCAATTGAAGAAACAAATCGTCGCCGAACCTTGCAACTGGATTTCAATGAACGTTATGGTATTGTTCCACAGACCATTCAGAAAGCGGTAAGTTCCCTCATCGGTGCAGGCGAAAGGACAGCGGTCGAAACCATTGAAGCGGACTACCTTGAGGATCTTAAAAAAGGAGCAGACATTGAAACGGTATTGGTTCGCTTGGAAACGGAGATGCTTGAAGCCGCTAATAAACTCGAGTTCGAAAAAGCCGCAATCCTCCGAGATCAGATCAAAGACCTTCAAACAAATGTCATCCTGCGCGTAAGGGATCATACGTAGGTGGATGTCTCGATTTTCCTGATGCACCTTTAAAACTTCGATGTGTTCTTCTTGTTAGTAAGGATTGATTATAGAGATATGGGGCAGATCCTGTTATTTGTTTTCGGACTCTTGTTTTTCAAACTCCTTAAAAAAATCGAAAAGCACCTGGGTGGTATTATTTGTTTGGTTTAGCGAGATCACTCGGCTTCGACCAATTGTGCGTTCCTCTAACACACCCAACTTGACCAGTTCCGTAATGGTTTGGCCCGTCGACACATGACTATAGCCAATTCGATCCGCGATGCCGGTAATATTGTCCAAAGTATCTGGGTTGCGATAAAAGAACCAGAGCACTTTCAGACTGATGGTATGGCCAAGCAGGAGGAGAAGTTTATCTAGCGTTGCTTCCGAATTCGTCACGAAAATTCCCCACCTCTTGAGTTTCTTCTCATCATAACAGGTATGACAATGTTGTTATTTTTTTTATCTGGCCCCTAGATTCTTTAATCAAATTCAAATCTTGATTGTAGAAATATTATTAATGAGTTTACTACATTTTCAATACATAAATTTTCTTGCAATGGTTGTAATACCATTTCGAAATATACACAATTATTTCATTCTTTTTACCAAGGAATGAACGATTACAGAGCTCCGCCAAATGCGGAACACAAACAAATCTTGAGTAATTCCAAATTTGAAAACCCTATTGAGCGGCAAAAACGTAAACATCAAACTGGGCAAGGAGCATCCCAGAGAGACCTTCCCATGCTTAGAACAATTCTCTAAGCCGACTAAGCGAAAATACAATCTGCCATTGTTCAAGCAATGTAAAAATTCGAGGATCACTTCGTAAAGAACTCATAATGTTAAAGAAATCAAAATACGTTTTGGATTTGCTCACTCTTTATTTTTTATGTATGCACCCAATCCTTAAAATTCCTAAAAAGGTCAATTCACGTATTGATATGAGTACTTCTGATGATAAATAGACTTTTCTGGATAAAATAACGTATATCTTGAATTAAATCATCGGCGGGATCATGGTAACATGGTAAAAGAACAAATTGTCATTAAAGGAGCTCGGGTTCATAACCTCAAGAATATTGATGTGGCAATTCCCCGAGACAAGCTTGTTGTAGTGACTGGGGTAAGCGGAAGCGGGAAGAGCTCCTTAGCTTTCGATACGATTTACGCAGAGGGACAAAGACGATACGTGGAATCTCTTAGTTCCTACGCTCGCAGGTTCCTTGAGCGAATGGACAAACCAGATGTTGCTGAAATTTCAGGGTTGTCCCCAGCTATCAGCATAGAACAGCGAACCGCTTCTAAGAATCCACGCTCAACAGTAGGAACGGTTACCGAAATTTACGATTATTTACGCCTTCTTTTTGCACGAATCGGGGTTCCTCACTGTTATCAATGTGGACAGGAGATTTCCCGCCAAACAACTGACCAGATTGTTGAGCAGATCTTAAATCTTCCAGATGAGACGCGCATCCTTGTCCTAGCCCCAGTGATACGAGGACGTAAGGGGGAGCACAAGACGATTTTCAAGAACCTCAGAAAAAATGGCTTTGTGCGCGCGCGGATTGATGGAACGATTTATGACATGGATGGGCTTGAGAACTCTCTGACCTTGGACAAGAATAAAAAGCACACCATTGAAGCGGTGGTAGATCGCCTTATCATCAAACAAGACATAAGAAAACGGTTGGCTGGCTCTGTTGAAACCGCTATAGCTCAATCAGGCGATCTTGTGATTATACACGTAGTCGATGAGAACCAAGGACGCGATCTAGTTTATAGCTTGGAGATGGCATGTCCTGCATGCGGAATTAGTTACGAAGAGCTCGATCCCAGATCGTTCAGTTTTAACTCTCCCTACGGGGCTTGTCCTGCGTGCGGGGGCCTTGGTGACCAGAGGAAGATCGACCCTGATCTTGTGATCCCGGATAAGCGATTGTCAATCTATGAGGGAGCAATCAGGGGCCCTTGGGGACATACAGGGAGCTATTATATGGGGATGTTAGAAGAAACCGCTATGCATTTTGGGTTCTGGGAAAAACTTTCACGCCCTGTCGCTGAGTTAACTGAAGAAGAACTTAATATCATCCTCTACGGCTCCCGTGGGAAGGTCATTGATTTCAAATTTTTCTCCGACAACAGTCGCTTGGAATTTAGTCGCCCCTATGAGGGTGTGATAAATAATTTTGAGCGGCGGTACCTTGAAACGAAATCCGATTATATCCGAACAACAATCGAGCGACTGATGAGTTCCCAACCCTGTCCCGAATGTAACGGCCGTCGACTTCGCCCTGAAACATTAGCGGTGACCGTTCGGGACAAGAATATTCATGAAATCACCGAAATGTCGGCCCTTGAAGCCAAACGCTTCTTTGACGGATTGAAGCTTACAGAACGAGAGGAACAAATCGCAAGACAGATCCTGAAGGAAATCCGTGAGCGTCTGACTTTCCTTTGTGATGTGGGTGTTGGCTACTTAACTTTGAACCGCTCTGCTCGCACGCTTTCGGGAGGTGAGGCTCAGCGTATCCGCCTTGCGACCCAGATTGGGTCTAGTCTCTGTGGTGTGTTATATGTGCTTGATGAACCCTCGGTGGGTCTGCATCAACGAGATAAAGATCGCTTAACGAGCACTCTCTATCGCTTGCGGGATCTTGGGAACACGGTGCTTATAGTTGAGCATGATGCCAGTATGATCTGGGGCAGTGATTACGTCATAGATCTTGGACCGGGGGCCGGAGTCCATGGCGGGGAAATTGTCGCTACAGGAACTCCGCAGGAAATCGCGAGAAACGAGGACTCTGTTACAGGCCGTTATTTAAGTGGGAAAGAGACTATCCCAACCCCGGATAAGCGACGTAATGGGGATGGAACGTACCTCTTGATTAAAGGGGCAAAAGAAAACAATCTCAAAAACATTGACGTAAAAATTTGGTTGGGCCTCCTAACTTGTGTGACTGGGGTGTCAGGCTCAGGAAAATCGACCTTAATCAATGAAATTTGTGCAAAAGGTCTCAAGAGAAGGTTGTACCAGAGCAGTGCTAAGCCGGGAGAGCATGAGGACATATTGGGGATTGAGAATATTGATAAGGTAATAGTTGTTGACCAGAGTCCAATTGGACGCACTCCAAGATCGAACCCTGCAACATACACTAATGTATTCACCCCGATCCGGGAACTCTTTAGTAAAACTCCCGAAGCTCGTATTCGGGGCTATAAACCAGGACGATTTTCTTTTAATGTTCGGGGTGGGCGATGTGAGGCATGTCGAGGGGGAGGCACGGTTCGAATAGAGATGCATTTCCTGCCCGATGTGTTTGTCACATGCGACGTTTGTAAAGGCCTGAGGTATAATCGAGAGACGCTGGACGTCAAATATCGAGGAAAGAACATTCATGATGTCCTGACCATGACCGTTGAAGAAGCTCTTAAGTTCTTTGAGAATATTCCCCCTATTCGTGAAAAACTGCAGACGCTTTTTGATGTCGGCCTCGGGTATATTCAACTCGGCCAACCGGCGCCAACCCTTTCGGGGGGGGAGGCGCAACGGGTAAAACTGGCCAAAGAGCTAAGCAAGCGAAGTACGGAGAAGACCTTATATATATTAGATGAGCCAACTACGGGCCTAGCAGATGCCGACGTTAAGAATTTGCTGGCAGTATTACACCGTTTGGTTGATGCGGGTAATACAGTTGTCATTATAGAGCACCATTTGGATGTCATCAAGTCTGCTGATCAGATCATTGATCTCGGGCCGGAGGGGGGAGACGAAGGAGGCCGGGTTGTCGTAACCGGAACGCCTGAAGAAGTAGCGCAATCGCGGACCTCGTACACAGCTACGTTTCTGAAGGATGTCCTGAATGGGAAAGGAGCGGTGGCAGCCGCCGACAAGATGGCAGCGATTAAAACCACGTCAAACCTAAAGAACTAAGCTTTGATTTCTAGCGATGGTATTGATCTCCTGCAGGAATTTCGAGGCTTTTTATAGAATATGCATAAGAATTGGTAGCAGAAAGGATATCATTTTTCAAAACACAAAACTTTGAAGACAGATGGGCTCACTGGCGTCGTTGTGTGGGCCCTGGGCCTATTTCACCAGTCATAAAACACTTCTATTTCCATAAGAGTTTGTTTACTTTGCCACGATATGTTCCCATTTATGGTCTGGATCTTAAACTCTCTGCGAATGCTTATATAGATGTGGATGTATATCTAAAGTAGATGAAACATGTCTTCTCGAACAATTTCTGCCACATAAGAAGTTTAGGAGTTATTTATCAAGCAAAATATTGCATGAAGAGCATTCATTAATGCCATAGAGAAAACGCAATCTGGAAAAACTCATAGTTCGATTTCATAAAAAGAAAGATTGAGGTTACTATTTTTGGATCTGGTTATATGCGATGCTATGATTTTGATTCATTTTACTAAAATTGGGATGTTAGAATTTCTTCCTAAAATATTTCAAATAAAAATACCCAGGGATGTCTAATATGAAGTAGTTATTAAAGGAAAGGAAGAAAAATATCCTGACGCAATTGTGATTGATCAAACTGTTAAAATGGGATTAATTCAAATCGAGGAATGTGATCAAAAATTCCTTCAAAAATATGCACCGTTTGGTCTCAAAGGCGGAGAACTCGCAGTTGTTGCATTGTATTTCCAATTGAAAGCGGATCTAATTACTTCTAACGATGATCATGTCAGGCGATTACGGACCATTCTTCAGCTGAATTTAATTTCATCGCCTGAAATCATCGTTTTTTTCGCTCACCAAGGAAAAATAACTCCTACAGTCGCAGATGAAGCACTGAGAAATTTGAAGAAGATTGGTTGGTTTCATCCATCGGTTATCGATTATGCAAGACAGGAAGTGCGTAAGTATGAGTGATATCCTAGAACTGACAGGTTTAAATGAGGAAGAAAAAAGATTTATCCGGCAACAGACCGAAGAAAAAGGCTTTAAACTGACTAAATACCTTCAAAAGCTTATACGACGTGGTCTTAAAGAAGAACGACTAGAACATGCTATTCAAGCCTACTTAAGCCGAAAGATAAGTATCTCCGGGGCTGCAGCAATGGCAGGGGTCTCATTATATGAGTTCTTGGAGATCTTACAGTCACATGGTTATATCTCGAATTATGATATTGAAGATTTTCAACAAGGGCTAAAATTACTGAAAAAACAATAAAAAAGAGTTAATGTTAATCTGCTATCATTTTAGGAACGCCATCTCAGAAAGCCTACCAAATAATGTCATGTGACAAAATTGGGTATTATACCTATTCGATTAATTGAATATCCCAAACCTCCTGTAGCCGCTTCTAAATCTTTCGATTAGATCATTTATCAGTGAGACTAGGTTGCTGCCACTTTTCGGTACGGTTTGGGGAGTTCTTCTAACCCACGCTGTAACATACCAATTAAATCCAAAGAAGATAGTATAAGGGTTTAGGTTTAACACCCCGCTAAGTTTGTGATTGCAGGAGCTTGTGGGGGAGTGTTCTGAGGGTGTTCCTAGACTTTTTTTCACAGACTAACTCAAACAACTGATCGGAACGCAAGAACGGTACAAGGAGGAGTTCAGCTTCTGTCGCCTTCAGGTTACGATCGAGGGCAGATATAGGAATTACCCCTTGAAATGACATCATGTTTGAACTGTAACTCAGCTCAAGTATAAGCGGGTTTAACCACATATCTTGCGTTCTGTAATGATTGGATTGTTGATTTTCTAATGGTTGAAGTATTTTTATAACCTCACCACTCCTTAAAAGGGCCTCCTATATTAGTTGCTAAAGATTTAATGTGCTTACCATCTCTTGTTGTGATAAACAAATTCAATGGAAAAAAATATTTACCAGAAAAACTATTTTTTTTCTGGTGTACACATATGAAGTTTATTGGCAAGGTTGGATCGAAAGGTGAACTGTTTCCCCCAAAGAAACTGCGAGATACATTGGGCCTAAAAAACAGCCAAAAGGTTCTCTACAAAATTAGGCATGGAAAATTGGTAGTAGAACCGATATTCTCCCCAGAGGAGCTTCTTAAAAGAGGACCCAAAGTCGAAATCTCTGATGATGAATTTCGAGAATTTCGAAGGTCTCTTTCAAAGCGGTTAGAACAATGAGAGTGTTGCTTGATTCCACATATTTTTTCTCCCTGATTGGAGTCCGAATTATTTCTTCAGGAGACCTCCTGCAGACCCTGCTTGCACAGCCCATTGAAATTCACCTAGCCAATATCACTCTGTTCGAGCTATCCGCAAAAGGAGCTCACTTCACTATGAAAGGGCAATTGAACCCCAAGCAAGTAATTGAAGGCATAAATTCCATTCTTTATGACAAGCGGCTCCATCAAGATTCAGTTTTGGATTCCGATATCCTGCGATTCGCTTTTGAAATCCGAAAACTTCACTCTGATTTTATTGATTGTTTGATTCTTGCGTGTGCAATTGAAAACGCGGATTTACTCCTGACAGAAGATGGTAAAATTCACAAGTTGGTTCAACAGAATAAATTAATGCGCGAAATTCTGAATGAGGAAAATGAAAGCTTTGAAACGTTATCTGGAGAACGTTTTCTCCACTCGAAGTTGTGAAAATTAACCAACTGCATCTAGAACGACTCCAATGAGCTCTACAATGGGGATTGAGTTCAGTATTATTGTGAGTGCGACTTGGAAATACGAATGGTATATTTGAGTTACTTCATATGATTTCCATAGGTATAACAAAATATGGAAGAAATCGAATAATTTGAGACCTTTATCTGAACTCATTTCGCTAACTGAGAAAAAAGTCTTAATCACTGGGTCTGTGGCTGGTATTGGGAGCGCAATCACAGACTTTCTGTTCATTTTTTACGCTTTTCTCACATTCATTAAAGCAAGATTCAATCGCATCATGGTTTAAAGCATCGGAGTTTGGCTCTTATCTTAAAAAGAACATTATGCTTTGCATACATATTTCTGAAAAGACAGGGGAAGAGGGATGGCTTTTGGGTAATTCGATCTTAAATCTACTTGAGGTAGTCTTTTGACATAGCGGTTGCTGGATGCAACAATAGATTAACCTTAAAGGTTAGAGATGGAAAAAACCAGTGAGTTTGGGAAGAGGACTGCCAAAAATGCCGGTTGAGTCGTTTGGTGAAAAGCACATATTGAAGGAGCAACTAGCAGTCCTTCCCGACAGTGCAGGAGTCTATTTATTTCGCGGCGAGGACGGCGAAGTCCTTTATATTGGTAAAGCCCTTTCGCTTAAGAAACGGGTTGCATCCTTTTTCCAAGCTCCCGATCATCTCCCTATCAAAATTCAAGCACTTATGGAACACGTCACTGACTTTGAGTTCATTGCTGTGGAGTCCGAACATCAAGCACTTTTACTCGAATCGTCATTAATAAAAGAATACGAACCCCGATTTAATGTGCGATTAAAGGATCATAAGTCGTTTCCCTATATCAAAGTCACAGTAAACGAAGAGTATCCTAGATTCTTCGTCACGCGGAAGGTTGAAGAGGATGGAGGGCGATATTTTGGTCCATTCACGGATGTGAAGGCTGCCAGGAAGAGTGTACGCCTTCTACGGAGTATTTTTCCCGTTCGATCTTATTGCCGAATGAATGGAAGGCTTTGTCTGGACTACCACATTGGGAAGTGTTCTGGCCCATGTGAAGGAAAAATCACCGCCGAGGAGTACAAAAAACTGGTTGCTCAAATTCTAAGCTTCCTAGATGGAAAAGGAGAAGATCTACTGAGAGAGTTAGAAGAGCAGATGCACCAAGCGGCGGATAACCTAGATTATGAGCGGGCAGCCGTACTTAGAGATCGAATAAAAGCTTTAAACAAAACCCTAGAGCGTCAAAATATAACTTCCCCCTTTATCCGTGATCAAGACATCATTGCACTTGCTCAAGCGAAGAATCGTGCCAGTGTCCAGATTTTTTTTCGCCGGGATGGAAGGATCATAGGGCGGCAGACATTGTTTCTCGAGGGGGTTTCCGAGGAGTCTGATCAAGAATTAATAGGAATTGTCATAAAACAATATTATGCGGGGTCTACTTACATTCCTGGGACAATTCTTCTCCAAGGCCCTGTTCGCGATGAAAAGACAATAAAGCAATGGTTAAGCCAGAAAAGAGGTGATTCTGTAAACTTAATAACACCGATGGAGGGAACAACCTTTGAACTTGTCCAGATGGCTGAGAAAAACGCAAAGCTTGCTCTAAAGCACTATGAATTAAAACTAGAAAAGGAGCATGAGATGGCAGAAGGCGCCCTCGCCGATCTTCAAACGGCTCTAGAGCTGCTTGTAAAACCTAGACGAATCGAAGCCTTCGATATTTCGAATATTGGAGGAACCGCAGCTAGTGGCTCAATGATCGTTTTAGAAGATGGGAAACCAAAGAAAACAGACTATCGGCATTACAAGATCCGCACAGTACAGATGCCAGATGATGTTGCAATGATGACAGAACTTCTCAGGAGACGCTACCAACCATCCCCGCAAAAAGAAGCAGTGAAAAAGCCAATGCCAGATTTAATCGTGGTCGATGGTGGAAAAGGCCAGCTGAATGCTGCAGTTAAGATTTTAGACGAGGTGGGATTAAAGACCCCAATCATAGGCTTAGCAAAACGTTTTGAACACATCTTTATTCCTGGGAGATCGGATCCTAAGGTATTGCGGGAGGACTCAAATGCCCTGTTTCTGCTGCAGCGCCTTCGCGATGAAGCACACCGGTTTGCGATTCGCTATCATCATATACTAAGGGACAAGAAAATAGGAAAATCTGCTTTGGATGAGATTGTAGGAATCGGAGAGAAGAGGAAAAGAATTCTGTTTCAATATTTTGGGTCCATTGACAGAATTCAGACAGCCTCGCTGGAAGAACTCACGCGAGTTCCAGGGATTGATCGAAAAGTGGCAAGAGCAATCTTGTTACATTTTCAGAAACTCAAAAAGGCATAATAAGAAGATTCAAATGAAAATTTTAATTGTTTTGTCGAAATAACAAAGAGGCACTTGATTAGATGGTATTATGATGCTTTCATAGGATTTGTTCCTTTTTTAAATATTGATCAATCGTTTCAACAAAAGTTTTACCAGTTTTAAGCAGTCCTTCAGCATCCTCCTTAGAGAACACGAAAGTATATTTGTAATCTCCTATCTGTCTTTTCTCAAACGCCCTGTTAAGTTCTCTACCCATTTCTCTATAAAAATACCTGTTTTGATGAAATATTCTCCGAAAGCAGAAATCACGCTTCTATGAGATGAATAGGACAAGTTTCTTGCGAGTAGCATCGCTTGAGCAGAATAATACATGGCATAATAAGTTCTTGAGACCGATGACTCATAATCTCCTGATCCAAGGAGTAGTTCAGCGCTTTTTAGATATCGACTCGCTCTTTGGAGAAGGGATGCAATTTCATTCATGCAGGCCGCTCTTCTCTTCGCACATTTAAAAGCAATGGGCTGTTAAGAGTCGTATAATTCTCTTCAGATACGGGATAAACCGCTAACAGCACATTATATTTAAGATTGATCTCTGTGATGAGATCAATCATTCTGTCTATTTCTTTCCCTGGCCTTACGTTTCCCTCAAGAACGATAAGTAAGTCGATATCTGATTCTTCAGTGGCCTCTCCCCTTGCCCAAGAACCATAAAGTATAATCTGCTTCAACCGGTTACCATATAATTTTTCAAGTTCTGTCCGGAATTCGCTAAGTATTCCGTTTATTTTCATGATACTTTTCTATTCATTCTCTAGTAATAATTGGCACATAACCATATAATCCTTCTGTCCACCTTCCATCTCAAACTTCATGATACGATCCTAATATTTCCAGCGTTATTGTATTTGTTGCAATTCACTTTTATATCGGGTCAATCATTGTCTAATACTAATTCTGCTTTATTGTTCATAAAAAAATGATGGATTGAAGATAACACTTTCACATGCGGTGAGAACTAGAAAGCTATTACCTCTCTAGAAGAACGCGCGTGTGTTCTGGGGATTGCTAAAAAAATAGCAAGATAGACCTTTTTGCATTTTAAGAAGTTTGAAAATTAGAAAAAGATATAAAGTGATCCCTATGTAATTTTCAATCTACAATACTTTGTAATGAGTTGCGTATCAAGAAGTAAATTACACAAAAGAGGATTTGAAAATGATCTACGAGAAGATAACTAATCGGAGAACGATAAGAAAATATTTACGGAAGGAGGTTCCAAAAGAAGTTTTGGAAAACTGCGTGGATGCGGCGCGACTCTCTCCTTCTGGGGCTAACCGGCAACGACTAAAATATGTAATTGTTAATGATCAGAAGCTATTGAAAGAAGTATTCTGTACGTTAAGCTGGGCGGGTTATCTCCCTGATTATCAACCAAGTGAAGAAGAGATGCCGAGTGCATATGTTGTGATACTCTTAGACAAAACAATTTCGATGGACCCCGGACATGATGCAGGAATAGCGGCAATGAGTATTTCGATGGTTGCTTATGATGCAGGATTAGGGTCTTGTATTCTCGGCTCTATTAATAGAGCAAAACTAAGGAAGATCTTAAATGTACCAGAAGATCTCGATATAGTTCTAGTTGTTGCTATTGGATATCCCGCTGAAAGGCCGGTTGTGGATAAAATTAAAGATGATGATATAAAATATTGGCTTGACGAGAATGGAGTATTGCATGTCCCAAAAAGGCTTCTCAAAGATATTGCCCGCTGGAATAGGTAAGGAGTACAAGATACTCGTATACACGCTTCGGGGAGGAGGACGTCAAAGACATAGTGTGGAGATCAAAGTAATTTATAACATGGCTAAATGAGATATTCTAAGAATCCCCGGATCACGAGGAAAGAAGAATATGGTGGATTCAGGGGATAGCCACAGCTTCGCTAGTTTAACATTCATAACATTTACATAAAAACTATTTTCTGAGGCATTGAATGCGCGTCCTTGTTATTGGAGGAACCGGGTTTCTTGGAACCCATCTACTCCCGAAACTTCTGAATCGTGGCCATGATATAACGGTATTGACCCGACGTAAAACAACGGTCCCACGACTTGAAACTCTAGGTGTCAGCGGGTTACTCGGAGATTTACTTCGACCTGAGTTGTTTATGCCCCAGCTAACTTCCCAAGAAGCCGTGATATTTATTGCGATGCCCAAAATACAGCCGGGTAGAATTTCCGGGAGGCGATTAAAGAGTTTACAGCATCAGACAAAAACCTATTTCTCAAGTGCTATTGCTATTAGCAAAAAACTAGAATGTCCATTAATCCTTACAATGGGCGCCAGCTTTCGCTCCACTGGAGATGAAGTGGCAGACGAGACTAAGCCTATTGAGCGAGTGGGGATAGCGCGAATCGGAGAACTCGTCGATCCACTGCTATCAGAAGTGATTCAGCGAGGATTCCCACCCTTAATCCAGATGCTTCCTGGCCAAATATATGGTCCAGGAGGTCTTTTTCAATTAATGTACGAATGGATGAAACAAGGAAAGTATCGAGTTGCGGGATCTGGAGAAAATTACATCCCAAGGGTCCATGTAGCAGATTGTGCGGACGCCTACGTGCGGGCATTAGAAAAGATGCCGCTCGGAGAGAGGTTCATTATTGCAGATGATGGACCCTGTACTGTAAGAGAATTTGCTGATTTTATGACCGATTGCATGAGGGTTCCAAGACCAAAATCTATTCCAAGGTTCATCCTACGACTGGTGCTGGGAAAACTCATGTATGAAACTTTAACAATGAATTGCCGTGTCAGCAATGGTAAAGCAAAAAAAGAGCTTAGGTGGAACCCAAAGTACCCCACCTATCGGGAGGGATTACCTGAGACGATTAGGGCCCTTGAGAAATGAGATACATTATGGGAATTTTCTTTATTTTCATTATTTTGTGTATGCAAATATCTAGTACTCTGTTACCCGGAGTATGATGGGTAAAGTCGCTTCAGGCGAATTCGCG
>JBHIFL010000084.1:0-16830 GCA_046761065.1 Candidatus Heimdallarchaeota archaeon | reverse complement strand
CCTAACGGCCTAACTTAAGCTCATACTGCGCTTAGAACAAGCCAGTACTCATTACCCAAAGGGGATCGTCGATCAATCTCCAGCTACGGCAACCAGGGTCTCAGGAATCCTGAAAAACAGGAGGGCTGTGACAAAACGCAACACTGCAGCCATATAGAGCATGAATAACACGGCTGAGAGTTGTCCCAAAGGTGCCGCCAACGCTTGTGTTAAGGCGCCGGAGAAGAGGGCTCCAAGGAAGGTCACCACGCCAATGATGAAGTTTGACGTTGCTGTGAATTTCCCTCGTTCTGCTTCCTCTCTTGTGAGATCCAGAATCGCGACAGATGTCAGTGTCATTGCAAGACCAGAACCGATGCCGCTACACAGTTCTGCTATGAGGATGGTAGTCCATGTCTTCGAAAGAGCTATGAGTATCGGGTACGCTGTAAGGAAAAGCCTACCCAAGATTAACCCAGGCCGTCTTCCAAGTTTATCCGCCATACGACCCCCCCATTGCTGGCTGATAGCAGTTGTGAGTGTAAAAGCAGAAGACACCAAAACCAATTGCGTAGGGCTAATATTAACCACATCCCGATAGACAAAACTATACAGGGGCCAAGTCATTGACATGGCGAACATCGCACAAGCGTTGATTGCCGTGAATTTTCTGAATTGGGGATTTGCTTTCAAGATTTTGCGAATTGAAGGACGAACGGTGTGATAACTCCGTTCATGTAGGGATTCGGGTAGATGGGTAACGAAAAAGCATGAACACGCCATAAGGAGTGTTGCAATGCCGAAAGGGATGATATACTGATCAACCCGTGCTCCTCCCACGAGTTCCATGAGCCATCCAACTGATAGAATAACTCCGATTGAAAAGATCGTACCCACAGCTGTTACTTTCCCAACAAACCTCCCCCTCATTTTTTTGGTAGTGATATCCCCCAAGTATGCGGTCCACGCGGGAATCCATGCACTCCCTAGAACTGTTTGGAACACTAAAATTAAGAGAAGGAGGGAGACTGTCATCAAACCGAGTAGCTGGAATAGCATTACGAGGAAGTTGGTAATTGCCAGAGTGCCCCAACCTAACATTAAATAGGGGCGACGGCCTTTTTCATCACTTCGGGATCCGAAATATGGTTGAAGAGCAGTATTTCCAAGTTGATTCTGGCTGGTAATGATACTCTGAATTAACGGGGTTGAACCCAGATCCACAGCATACAAATGAAAAAAGCTGAACACTAAATTGGTGCTAGCAACTGACGTCAGGGATGCACCGTATAATTTCTTCTTGGCATGTCGTATATCATTCAAAAAGTATTGGACTAGATCGGACTTGGCAGATCCCGATGTTAAGACGTGTTCAGAAGAGTCCATGGTCCTCTGCCAATGGAACCCAAAGTCTCTTTTTTTGTTTTTGCACCAACACCTCACTTGCTGTTTTGTTGCAAATACATCTTGGAGTGGCTTGTAAGTGGCTTTCCTTGTTTTTTCTGCAGGTCCAACGCCATCTAAGATTCGCTTCCTTGAATACGAATGCTAGGCAATAAAAAGCAGGAGGTTTTTCGATCAGACAGCAAACGCAGGACTGGAGCGCCACCATTGGTTAGTACATGTGAAATGGTTGTTTAGAACAAGTCGTTTCGTCCTAGAAACCATTATCCAATGAGAATTCGACTACCAACAAATATTTTGGAGAATTAACAACATTTCACTTAGTTTCAATAACCCATTGTCTTTATCTTTTGATTTAATAGCTATTATATTAATACCGCGTCCTTTTCTAATTAAAGCCGATGCAGCTAAAATTATGAAAAGTATTCACAGTGAGGAGGCTAGAATAGCCGTAGAACCAGTGTGATCACGTACATGGAGTTTGCACAAAAGTGTAGGAAGATTCCGGGCAGTATTGATCTTGTTCGATGGCGTATTTCTCCAAGGAAAATGCCCAGAAGTGAAGCAAAGAAGACGAATGGTAAAAGATTTGCATACACCGGGATTATCGGATCATGAAAATAAAGGAGTAGAAGTGGAGTTGGTAAGTGCCAAAACCCGAAGGCAACACCGCTGACAAGAGATGCGGCAGCTATCTTGGAACTAGGTGAGGATGGGAGGGCATCTTGGCTTCTTTTGAACAGGTATCCTCGGAACAGGAGCTCTTCAAAAAGCGGGCCGAATGTAAAAGTGAAGACCGCAGCGACGAGTAATCTGATTAATGTAACGTCTCCTTTTATTTCTGACGGGAAAACGACCTCTAAAGCGAAGGCTACGAGATAAAAGAGAGTTCCTATTGCAAAAACCCCTACCCATTGTTTGCGAGAAACGGAACTGGCGATTAATCCCAAATCCGTCAAATCATATCCAAAACGGAAACGACTATTGCCCCATATCCAAAACATCAATAAAGCTGTCAAGGCAACACCAACAGTATCTATAGACTTACTATAGGTAGTGGTGTTGAAATAACTAGATGCATTGAAGACAACTAGAATCAAAATAGTTTCAAGAAGTAAAACCCATGCACTCAGATGCTTCCAACTCTCTTCTTGTTGAGCCTTAACCATCTTAACTCCCAATTAATCGTCTAAGTAACTATTTATGATATTAAACTTTTGCAGATTGGGGTGATGTTTCAAACCAATTCAACATGTTAAACTGAACCAACAAAGGAGCAAGTAACCGAAATGCCTGCTGCAATGCGGGATATCCGTGGAATTCTGAGGTGAAGTGGGTTCTAAGGAGGTCGTGTGATATTCATTTGATTCAATCATTATTTTATAGAGAGTAATTGGGATTACTTTGATTGGGTTAGAGTTTTTGAAAGCCGATTTAAGGAATTTGTTAAGTAATTCTGCTAAAATTGGCAAATTTACATTTTTTAAATAAGTTTACCCAGGGATATGTGCAAAGATTATGTTATTCGGTAAATTGAAAGTGTTTTAGTAGTTTTTTGATGGGATGCGGTGTGCCGTCTACATGTGATTGGACAAAAAGATGAATAAAAATATTTTAATGGAAAAACAATAATCATTTAATGAGGAGATCTCATGGCGAAGATAGTTCAAACCGCCCTAAATGATGAAGAGTATCGAATGTTTGTGGATTTTCTTGGGAAGAAAAAGCTGACCATCAAAGAAGGGTTAAGGGAGGCAATTCGCCTTTTCTTAAGGCAAGAGCTTGATTTCAAAAATGACCCGTATTTTAGGAGCAGGACGCCGGCCAAGAGTGGGCGAACCGACGTGAGTGAGGGACACGATCGGTATTTGTATGCTGGAGAAGGGAACGAAAACTGAACGCAAGTAACGGCTTTTCAGAGAAGGAGAGCATGGGCGGTGCGGATTTTTGTGGATACAAGCGCCTTTTATGCCTTAGAAGACGAATCCGACAAGAACAACAAGTCGGCGCGAGCATTCGAGAAAGACTTGATAACAGGGAAACTAGGACTGGCTCAAATATTGACGTCAAATTTTGTGTTCGATGAGTTGATGACTCTAGTCCGAAGAAATTTGGGGCATGAGAAAGCCGTTGAGGTCGGTGAACGAATGAGAGCATCGAAAATACTCACCATAGAACGGATTAGGCACAAAAACGAAATACGCGCTTGGGAAATTTTCAAATCCTATTCAGACAAGGAATTTAGTTACACGGATTGTACAAGCTTTGCGTTAATGGAAAGTAAAGCGATTCGGCACACTTTCGCCTTTGATATCCATTTTGAACAGATGGGATTCAGGAGACTGCCGTAAAGGAAGTGGCGGGTATCATTCTGACAAAGCCCTTGAGATAGAATCTAGGACAGACGACCCACTACATTCAAGATATTAGCTGTTGGATTTGGTTCTTCAAGAGTTTTTGTGAATGAACAAGTGGTAGAAATGCACCCAGAGAAGCGGGAATTCCAGGGAAATCTTGTTTAGAAATATAAAGTAACGAATAAAAACAATTTCGGAGCAAAAAAGTGGTTTCCGAATTTCTAACCCGATTTCTGAGAAGGGGGATTGAGATTTTTTAGGCGATTTGACATCCTATCACACTTTTACACACTTTATTTGAACAAGCGAGTGAATCTCCGATTAAATACCGTTAAACATAAATGCAAAGGTGGTTTAGCTACCAAAGGTGAATCTATGGCATTATCTGAGGAACAAAAGCAAATTGAAGATTTGATTATGAGTGACATATCCAGGGATAACCTTTTGGAACATATTAGATGGCTCGGAGAAAACGCAGCACCGAGATTGTCTGGAACACCCGCTTGTCGGAAGGCGGCGGAGTATATTGTGAAGGTCAACCACCAAAACGGGGTAGCAGTAAACTCTTATGAGTTTATGGCATACATGTGTTCACCAGAAAAGGCAACTGTTACGATCATTTCACCAGAAGAGAGAGAGATCGAGGCCTATGCTTATGCGTTTACGCCAGCAACCCCACCTGGCGGTCTTGAAGGAGAAATTGTCGCTGCCGGCATCGGCACGGAAGAGGATCTAGAGGAAGTAGATGTCAAGGGGAAAGTTTGTTTCGTCAAATTTTCCGGGTATTTCCCAATATCGTACAATGAGAAAATAAGAGTGGCGGAAAGACATGGGGCGATAGCATTTTTACATCAGAACTGGACGCCCCCAGAACGGCGCCTTTTTCACTATGGGTCAGCAAAACATGTATGGGGAGTTCCAACTCTAACAGAACTGAGGGATCCTACGCCTGAGTCATTTGCGCATATCCCGGCTCTATGCACGACAAGGCAAGACGGGGACTACATTAGAGAGCTACTGTTACGTGGAAAAGTTCGAATTCGAATAAAATCAGCGACCTACCCGAAATGGGCAAAGATAGTTGAGCCCGTCGCTACAGTGACTGGAACTTGGAGACCAAATAGGTTTGTTTTGGTTGGGGGGCACTTCGATGCCTATGGGGGTGGAGCTACGGATAATGCAGTGGGCAATGCGGTATGCCTCGAGTTGGCGAGGATCTTTCAAAAATATTCGCATAAGCTGAGAAGGAGTATTAGAATTGGTTGGTGGAATGGACACGAGACCGCAAAACAGTCAGGATCAACTTGGTATCTTGACAATTTCTGGGACGATTTCAGTAAGAACTGCCTTGTTTACATCAACATCGACTCACCCGGAACCGCGGCAGAGAAGGATCTGACCGGTCCCACGATGTTTTATGGGAGCGGAGCTCCAATTATCAATCAATTTGTACAGGATGTAGTTAAGGATCTGGCACGAAGATTAAATAAGCCATACGCAGGGGACACGGTAGGCGACATATTAGTACCGCCTGGAGCGGCCTATAGGATCTTCAAAGCGGGCGACCAATCGTTCTTAGGAGTCGGTGTGCCGTCTATAGCCATCGGAACAAAATATACCCCAGAGTTTATGACAACTGTAAAGACAGTTTCAACGAGTTTCCAAGGCTGGTGGTATCACAGCGAAGAGGATACCCTTGATAAGGTTGATCTAGACGCTCTCGTAGAGACAGCGAAAGCAATTGCCGTATTTATAGCGCGGTTAAGTAACATGCCAATCATTCCGACGAAGACCGTTCCGGTAGCAGATTGGATGCTCGAAGGTCTTAAGGAGCATAATAAAAATGGAAAAGGATTACTAGACTTAACGAATCTCATAGCGAAGGTTGAGAAGTTTAAAGAAGTTGCACTTGAGCTTGATAAGACCATCAATGCACTTACAGCACAGTGTGATGAGTGGGGAGATGTGACAAACCTTGATAAAAAGATAGATGAAGCCAATGCGTGCCTTATGAAACTGAGTAGGGTTTTAGACCCCATAAATTACACTCATACTGGGAAATACGGTCAGGACAGGTGGGGTGACCTACCCAAACCAATTCCAGGTCTACAAAAGATCGATGAACTTGTATCCATGAACCGGGATAGCGGTGAATTTACCGCGTTAATGACAGAATTGATCCGAGAGAGAAATAAAGTGTCAGATGCCTTAGACGAAACTATAATTTTTTGCAAAAAGACACTTAAAATATTAGTTTAATACAACCAAATAAAGTAATATGCATCACAAAATCATCTAAAAAGACGCTAATGGATTATTCATGAGAATACAGCTTTTTTTAATTCAAAGCCTTTATTAATAACTATTTCTTTCTTCTATTTACTTTTGTTACGTTTACTACATCGATGATATGTATATTCCTTTAATTTTAATAGGAATTAGGCATATTATATTTATATTAATTGTGATTTATTATAGGAGTTTTATTTCATGGACAATATTCGAAAAATTCAACGATTTAGAAAAAGTAAGCCAACTATCGAAGGTGCAGGAGTTCGGTTAAAGCGGGCTTTTGGGTATCATGACGTCCCTTTATTGGATCCCTTTTTACTTCTCGATGATTTTCATTCCGATAACCCGGATGATTATAAAGCTGGATTTCCATGGCACCCCCATCGTGGCATTGAGACGATTACATATATGCTTCATGGGGATGTGATGCATGAAGATAGTCTAGGGAATAGGGGCGTTATTCGATCGGGTGAGGTTCAATGGATGACCGCTGGCAATGGAATCATCCACCAAGAAATGCCACACCAGAACGATGGTGTATTATGGGGATTTCAGTTATGGGCGAATCTTCCTGCCGCATATAAGATGATGAATCCCCGTTATCGAGACGTGAAAAAAGAGCAAATACCAGAGGTTCATCTCAATAATGGTGTAAAAGCAAGGATCATTTGTGGAGAAGTTAACGGGATAAAGGGACCCGTTCAAGATATCGTGACCGATCCAGAATATTTGGATGTCACAATCGCTCCCCAGTCGGAATTTGCGCATCATGTCAAGAAAGGATATACGATTTTTGCGTACGTGATAAAAGGTAAAGGATATTTTGATCAAACTCGAGATCAATTGATTAGTGCCGAAAACCTTGTGACCTACAAAGATGGTGAAAAGGTAAGAATCACTTCCGAGCTTGAGGCAGTTCGCTTTCTCTTGATTTCAGGCAAACCTATTGGTGAACCAGTAGCTTGGTATGGCCCGATAGTCATGAATACTAAAGAAGAGCTAGAGTTAGCTTTTGAAGAGTATCAAAACGGCACATTTCTTAAGTACAGTAATCTGCAATAACAACCGTGAATTCCCACACAAGATCCTGTTATTATTCTTTTTTTGGATTAGTTAGGCATTTTATAAAAAAAACCGATTCCTAGTGACTCTTAAGATATAATGCAATTATATTACTAATTTAAACTTATACATGGAGGGATTGGAAAAAATGAAGAAGGAGACTTTTTAAGTCCTAATGAAAATATGATTCCCTTCTACTTTGACCTCGTAGGTTTTAAGATCAAGGGTTTCTATTTTTGCCATAACCTCTCCCATCTGAGAGTACATCCGAAGGAAATCTTCTGGAAGTTTAGCCATTATCTCTGGTGGCATATCCATCTTTGGTTCTGAGAGTTTCTTTCCGGTTGTTATATCGAACGTCCCATAATGTAATGGGCAGGTTACCACATTATCCTTTAGAACTCCGAGATGAAGGGGGGAATTCATATGAGGACACCTGTCACTGAAGGCATAAAATGTTCCCCCTATATTAGTCACAGTTATATCTTTTCCTTTAGTTTTTACAAGTTTCATTGTACCTTCAGGCACATTTTCTGTTTTTTCAATTTCTATCCAATCCATATTAACACCTTATTTTTGGAATTTCTTATGAATATTCCATTAAGTTACTTTATATAATTAACTATAAAAATGTAACTTTCTTATAATTATGGAAATCATACAACTTAAGTCATATCAAAGCCTGAGAGATCCAAATGCAACCAAAAATCCATTAAAGAAATTAATTCGAATATTTCAGAGTTATCTTCGAGTTTCCTCACATCCCTCTCCACTTCTGGAACTAAAAGGATCTGATTGAACATACACTTTAGAAAATCAATTTTTGCTTCCTTCCCAATTCAATAAATGATATAGCATTGAGAACTAACTTTAAAACCATCACTGAAGATGGTTTCAAAATCGAGCTCCAAATCAATTCACTTTCCTTATTTTTTCATTTGAGATCGACGGATAAGAATTATGACGATTAGTACGATTAGTACGCCCCAGATTACAAGTAGTGTCAAAAACCTGTTCAAATACAGGTAGATCTCAGGAAGTGTAATAGTCGTTATAGTGATCTGAGTCGTTAATGTCGTGTTAGCCATTGTAACTGTAGATGTGGTCATGAGGACTGTTGTATCGAAAATAGATCTGATGCGATAAATAGCACCCTAACTGTACGAACAAACATACAACCATCCATCGGGTCCTGTTTCGATATCTGTAACTGTCCCAAATCCTTGGCCAAAGATTACTTCTTCCAATTCTTGGTTACTATCTGCCACCAGATCAGTTGCTAGCCCGGAGGTAACGAATTGAAGTCCATCTCGCTGCTCATTCAATTCGAAATGGTAAAGATATCCCTCATTGGTATCTCCAACGAATATATCATGTAAATATTGCTCTCCGAGCTTGGGAGAGGTCTGAAACCCAAGAGAGGTGACCCCCACGGCGTCCCACCCCCAACTGAATTCAGGATCCCTATACACTGATCCGGGTAAATTGAAGAGATCCTCTCGTGCATCTTGGGAGTCACGGTCATCAGGACCCATAATCGGCTCCCAACCACTGTTGAAGCCAGGAGGAACAATATTGATCTCGTCATAGTCTGCTGGCCCGTTCTCCGTGTCCCAGAGGTACCCTGTGACAGGATCAAACGCCATACCATAGCTGTTCCGCACCCCATAGGCAAAGTACCGATTGTTAGGATCCGTGGGGTCTTGCTTGTTAAAAAAGGGGATGTCAGTGGGAGCGGAACCATCTGGGTTGAGCCGAAAGATGACTGAGGTGTCGTCCGGTGATGCTCCATCCGCGAAATTTTGAAGTTGCCCGTTCCGATTCAGATCGCCAATCACGACATATAGCTTGTTATCGGGTCCAACTAAAATGATCCCTCCATCATGGTTTGGACCCGGAGCGAAAGGTAAATCTAAAATAAGGGTTGGGTCAATGAGAGCCTTACCATCCCAGGTGTACCGATAAACTCGATTTCCCAATACAGCATTCTGATTATTTGTATCTTTGCCGGTGCTACTTTCTGTATAGTATAAATAAACATAGGGATTGGTAGAAACCATGGGAGCTAATGCTACGCCAAGAAGTCCCCGCTCACTTCTATAATTGACATTCACGTCTAACGCGGGGGCGGCTTGAAGGATCCCATTTTGCACTCTGCGGACTTGACCATTATTTTTTTGTAAAACGATCAGATCAACTGACTTTAGAAATGCCATAGTGGTTGGACGTGAAAGCCCTGTAACGACCGTTTCCACAACGAGATCGGGGTCCTCAAGTGTTGGCCAAACTTGCTCAGGTCTCTCCACAGGAGTGGAAGAAATCCCTAAGAGAGTTGCAGTTTGAATAATGCTTAGCAGCAGAAGGGTAATGGCAAGAAAATGCTGTAAAATCTTCAATTTTGCTTACCACTTGATATTTTTTGATCTCTATGATTCTTGGCTAAACTGTACGAAATTTATGAATGCGACACTTTATGGTCTTTTTTGCTTTTAATTTTGTTACCCTGATTTGAAAAAATCCGGAAGGACGTGATCTTGTAGGTGCAGCCGCCCAGCGAGGAATTAGCTCTGACTTGGGAAGGATTATGAGATTATTCTTCCAATAAAACGATACCACATGAAGGACAGAGGATGCTATCCTTGGGGATCTTCTGGCCACAATTAAAGCAATATATAGTTTCATTATTGCCTTGTGTATCTTTGGTTCTTCTTGATTGTATTCGTTTGGTGTTTCTCTTTCTCACGCCTCTTGGTTTAATGCATCTACACATTTTTGTCAACTTGCATATTTTTATAGTTAATTTGAAAAGAGCCTATTTTTGTTATAAAGTTTATGCTAGTTATTTCAGATCTATAAGATGAAAGAGAAGGAAGCGAAAATGTGATCATTTAAGTAATGCGATAAAAAGCGATGGGCCAAGCGACCGATATTCACTCAGCAATAAAGGAGTTCCATAGAATTCTGGGAAGAAGTATAGATCTTCGTGATTTCTATTTACTTTTTCTTTTGAGAGCAAAAAATCCGATTTTTGTAGAGAAGAGCATTATACAGAGTTCTTAAGAAAATAAAAGAAATAATAGAGGAACGGGTATAAAAAAGGTTGATCATTTCTTGAACTGCTTTGAATAGTTTTATGAAAAGTAAAAAACGTAAACTTGACTAGGAAGAGGCACATGCTAAGTGATTCCACGAAACAACCTGGGCCGCTTTTGCTAAAAGTCCGATAGTCATTAAAAAAGGTAACAAGGAGTTATTACTTCTAATTTTTTTGTTACAACTTTTCTTATGAATTTGTCTCAACGAGAATCATTTTCCTTTCTGCATCTTTTAATCCTTCTATGGTCTCTTCAAAGGCACTAGGTTCTTTAGTTTTCTTTATTTTCCCAAAATTCTTGTGCATCCAATAGAGGATGACGACGGGAACGATCATAACACCAAATTTCGCATTTATGATCACTGCGAAGATCAGTCCCGATAGTATAGCTGACCAGGTAATAACTCGGGTTGATCTAATGATTGAATGTGGATTAAATGGGTCGTAGGTAACGAACCATGAGTAAGAAGCGAGTGTGAGAACTGAGAAGACTGAAAATACCGGATGATAGAAAATCATGAGGAATAGATAGAAAACTATTGACATTCCGGCGAGTAAGAGCACATAGTACTTTGCTAGCTCTTGACCTAGAAATACAACTGTTGTTTTCTTGACTGGCATAGCCGCCTTATCATTCTCGTAGTCTATAGTGTGAAAGAGAATCATTATCGCCATATCTTCGAATGATATGGCTGCTGCTAGTATTATGATGGGGGTTGAGAGCGTTCCTACTTGAACAAAATATGCACCGGTTACACAGACCATTATTCCAACGAAAGCAGATGCCCATTCTCCGAGAAAAGGTCTATACGCAAATTTAAAGGGTTTTAGGCTGTAAAAAAGGCCTGCCCCCATTCCCACTACGAACAAAGGAATTGGTCGATTGTCTATAGTGAGGATACCTAAAGCTGCCAAAGCGAAAATACCGATTAGACTTATCCAAAAGAGTATTTTCATCTCTCTTTTGGAGAGATAACCCTCTCTTATGACTTTGCTACCACCAAGTCCTGTGGCGTCTGTCCCACTTGACCAATCAACTAGCTCATTAATTGCATGTATCGGGAATGCCTGTGCTAGGCAGGCCACCATCATGGTAAGAAAAAATCCCCAAGAATTAAAAAGGCCAGTTTCCAAATAGGCAAGTGCTGTTCCTGTTAAAACTGCTGTAAAAGCCCAAACAAGGACTGGAAGCACGCGTGCTTCCATGAATAGTCCCTTACTTATCCTAGCCATCATTTCATATCTGGGATGCGTTTTGATCATGATTTATCCCTTTATTTGATTGGCGTCTTCCCCGCTCCTCTAGCCTTTATCTTAGGCATTGGCACTTGTAGCAGCTTATGAATGTACCTTTCTAATGATGTGCTTTGCTTTTCTCTTCCAATTACTGTGATAAGATTAATTTTTTGAATCCTTCTTCATTTTTACTGATTGTTCTTTTTCCCAGTTACAATTGCTGCGATCTGTAAGGGTTGCCATCTCACCTCAATATTTTGAAAGCCGTGCTCTTCAAAAATTTTTGGAAGGTCATATATCCATCTACTATCTTTTATAACGTTTTTTAGCTTTTTTGAAGCTTCTAGCCATCCATTGACTGTTTTTAGGATCGGATTCATTCCAATCAAGTAGATATGCCATCCAAAGCGCAGTATTCGATTCTTTGGGATCGTAAAATCGTGAAATATGATTGTTCCATCTTTTTGAATTAGTTTATTACAGTGAGATATGACCTTTTCTAGATCGACGTACTTCGGGAGATAAGATGTTACAATCAGATCAAACCAACGAGTGTATCCGAGTCTTTCGAGCTCGTCTAGGTCTTCGGCTCCAAGTTGGATGAACCTTACATTCTCCCCCTTTTGTTTTTGTCTTGCTATGTCTAAATATTCTTCCATGATGTCTATTCCTACGATCTGTGCTGAGGGAAACATCTTTGCGAGTTTAAATGTGATAATTCCAGTCCCACATGCAAGGTCTAATATTCTCTGGAAGTCCATTCTCGCTCCCTTGAGGAATTTCATAATATTTCGTTTCCACAATCGATCCATTCCGAGCGTGAAGACATCAACCACGTGATCATAGGTCTTCGCAGTATTGCTGAAGATGGTTTCAACTAGTTGTTCACGTTCTACTTGACTGCTATCTTCTTTTCCAGCCATAAATTTAATACATCCTCAGCTCTTTATTTTGGGTTTAATTTCACTCGGAGGAACAACTTGTATTAATTGCTAATTCCCAGGAAATGGCACAGATTCATATGATATAGGAGATAGAAGCTGGTTCGATGCCTAAAAGACGATAATAAACGGTTATTTGTCCACGATGATGGATACTATGCTCTATCATTTCGAGGAGAATCTCGGCTTTTGTTGCTGGTCGGTTGAAGCGATGTATTTCTTGTGTAAGTATATTAGGTGTTAATTGTTTCAAATAATCCTCTACTTTGACAGATATTTCATCATAAAGCGATTTTATCGCTTGTGCTGTGCCACAAGTTGCCAGAGTATATAGGATAGGTTCCCATATGTTAGTTACCAATCCTCTGAGATAATACTCAACAGACCTAAGCATGTGGAGAAAAATCTCTCCAAGCGGTCGTCCTACTTCTACTGGCTTACTAATAATTAGTTGATCATTAAGTTGAGCGACCAACAATTCTGTTTCCCGGAGATGACGCTGAATTGCTTTCTTCAGAAAATCATAGAGCATAGTGAACACCTTAGCATTCATAATCCACACAAAGGTCAAGTTCGCAGGATGTGATGGTGTTTCCGTTTGTAATTACATCCCACTTATTATATTGTAGAATTATTCTTGAGTTTATTTTTTAATTCTTGTAACGCCTGTGACCACGCCTTTTCAAAGTAATTTCGAGCTTGTTGCCATTCTCGATCTTTTCTCCAGCCTGTATGGAAAAGGCGAATAATTGTTTTATTTGGATCGTTGCTATTTGGAGAAAAGAATACAATGACATGGGTTAGTGGATCAGCTGAATTCATAAATGGTTGGAATTCAACTGGTCCTTTCCAATTAAATGAAACAAAATTATCTTGTTCAAACCCAGTAATTGAACATCCAATTGTGCTATTGATTTCTCGGCTATCTGGGTCCCAAAAAAGCTCGTATTTTCCTCCAACCTTAGGTTCTACCTCAGCTTTTACAGTTAACCAGTTCTCTAATAGTTCATTAACTGTGAACATACGAAAAGCCTGTTTCACATCGCACTCGATTGATATTGTGATTTGGATAATATTTTCCATTAATAATCCCCTGAAAGAGACAAGAGATAGTTGTAAAACGATCAAATGATCATGAATTAAAACCTTTCTGCGAGGATAGGAGCCCTATTGACACCCATCATGCAGCCCCTTCTTAAACAATCCGTGATCGTAGAGAATTCTATTGCACCGGTACGGTCTCCAACTTAAAGAAGACGTTACAGCCTTTCAGTGTCGCGTGAACCTGATTGGCAAGCTGAATCAGATCCTCAATCGAGCCTTTTTCATTCCACTCATATACGTGATCGTAGGGACCAGCAATAGGTCGAAATCCCATTCGGGTGAGTCGTTCAACTACTTCACTGGGCGCTGCACCTTCGCTGCTGAAGAAGATTGTAAGATAGGTTTTCAATCAGTTCAACCTCGTAGAAAGTTACGCAGATGCCTGTACGCGACTATATATTTCTTTTGACGTCTGCAAATCCCCCTAGTTAGCTTCATGTCATTTTGAACCCTGATATAGAATCTAAATAACCGATTTTTAACAAAAAACGTTCTACAGAGCCTCTAAAAATCGATCGATGTCCGCTTTATTATTATATACGGTGTCACACAGAACCCATTGTCGCAAAAACTAACAGAAATCTTATTCCTCCTCAGCCGTTCCAAAGTCGATCATAACTTGGTGGGATTGTTTATAATAAATCGTAGCATGGATGAACATCGTTCAGGCGTAAGATCACTGAGGATAAGATATTTAGATGTATTAAATTAAGCTATGAGCCGATCAAATAATTGGATTACATGATGGTAGATCCATTTGATCCCCACGTCTAATAGAAATTCTAGAGATGCTCTCATACCCATCATATTGAGGAATGCGGTATGCCACCGACATCTAATCGAGCCGCGCTTTTCACGGGTAAAAAATCATACTCATTGAGTTTACTGAAATCTCGTGCATTGACCATTCCCATCCACATAGGCATCGTAACCGAAATCTCCTCCTGCCGAGCCAGTGGAGCATATAAAAACCCGTCTCATACGGAGAGAGCATAAACTTATATCCACTCGTCACGATAGCATCTACTGGGGTCTTAAACACATCCATTGGTACAGCTCCAATACACTGCGAGCGGTCCAGCACAAGCCATGCATTTATCTCCTCACTTCGCTTTCAACGTTTTAAGATCCATCAGGTAACCTTTGATTCAATGCGAGTAGTCGATAGCAACCACACGGATACCCGGAACAATCTCTGCTTCAAGTTGCTCTAGCGTAACCAAATCACCTGGCGCAGTCCATTCCACAAACTTCACCCGCGCGCCCTGTGATACCATATTCATCCAAGGGTAGACGTTGGACGGAAAGTTGCCACGAATCAGGAGAATGGCATCTCCAGGGTCCCATTGGATGCCCTGCGCTAAGATATTTATGCCATAGGATGTATTAATTGTGATAGCGATCTCATCAGCAACTGATCCAATCATATTGGCATGCTATTCATAGGTTCGATCTGGAACATCAAACTACATATGGTCTTTTAAGCGCCAAGGTTCTGATTGCAACTGTATCGCTTGTCATGTTGCTTCTTGAGCAACACGGGAGAGAGGCTCTTTATAAAAGGCGTTCAGATAGACGACATCACCAAAATTATTAAACTCTGCCCAAGAATTTAAAGTGAACACTATATATTTGATTCTAAAAATTACGATTTTAATCAAAATAATGCGAATGGGTGAAAAAAATTGGCTGAAAAGAAATTAAATTCGTTGTATTCAAAGGATCTAGTATATTATCATAGATCCGTGAAGGATTTTGAAGGAGCTAAGAAATTTTATAGAGAAATTTTAGAATTAGAATTCGCTTATGAAACTCCTCCGGAATTTGGTTGGTGTGAGTACAAGCTTCCTGTGGAAGGTGCTCGGATTGGTTTGCTAAGAACAGATGAGGAATTAACTAATGAGAATCCGGCTGATAGTTTAAATATATCCGTTTTAGATTTAGAGGAAGCTAAAAAAATCTTAGATGAAAAGGGAATTGAAACCTCAAAAATAATAGATGTCCCAGATATGATTTCAATGTTTGACATAAAAGACCCAGAAGGGAATAAAATAACTTTTTTAGGGTTTCCTCGAATTAAATCAGAAAAGGAATGAATTTTTCAATTATCGAGAATTTTGTACGTAACAACATACTAATTGTAATACATAATTCAATACATGATCTTTTAAATCGAAATTTCAATTCTTTTTTATACTATTTTACTTGATATCATTTATTCTTCCATTATCTCTTAATTTTTCTTCTCTTTATTTGATAGATAGAGATCTAGAATTTGGGCCGCATAAGGTTCAAAGTTAAGACCTTTAAACGGACTTATATAGTCCTCAAATCCTCCCATTGGAAGGATTTTCACAATTCCTTTGTTGAACGTGTAATCTTCAGAAGTCCTTACCCACTCCCAGAGTTTCTGCCAAGTTTTAATTGTAGTTCCTTCAGAGAATTTGAGTCTGGTTACGGCGTATAATCCGGCAGGTATTTCTTTAACCAGGATGTCTTCTTCAGGTTCCACCTCAGATTCGATGTTAACCATAAACTCATATCCATACACGGGATTCGCCTCAATTGGCCCAAGAAAACCGCCTTCCACAACTGGGATATTCCCTCCAATTATCATATAATTAGTTGGGTTATCAAAATATTCCTTCTTTTTAGTCCAAGCTACAAATTTCCCCCAAGCCGTATCTTCAGGTGATGTACAACTATCTTGTGTTTCAACTATCTCGTGTCTATCTCGTGTGCAGTTCTCAGTGATATCACACAGGCCTTGTATACTGGTGGCAAGATAACATCATAAAAAATCATTAATTCAATAGTTTAAATAACATTAACTTCATTATTCCAATTTTGAGGAGGGCAGATTAAGATTTGAAATTGGTTAAAGATGATGAAAAAGAATGGCAAGAACGAGCTGGTTATTCAAAAAAATTTTATTGCACAAGGAGGAATTAAAACCAAGTGGACATCTTGTTCAAATCCTAAAGACAGAAGCACACACCAAAATAAAGCTATATTATCACAAAATTGAAATTTTCTATATTTTAAAGGGCAACGCGATTTTCTACTTTGGAGATAATAAATTGCGAGCCCAACCGGGTGAGAGGTTCTTATGCGAGCCTGGTGAAGTACATGGCGTTACCAATGATACAAATGAAGAATTTTCATTATTAATATTCAAGATTAACGCACAAGAGGAGAATAGATATAACGTAGTCGACTAGAAATCGTCTACAATAAATTGGGCAGCGATTTTTCCCTTGATGTTTGATTATCCATTAGATTCCACGTGATATTAATTTTCCTCTACTCTATTATTTTTTTATCTCAAGTCGGTCAGGAGTGAGAGGGCTGCCCGGCAAAA
>JBHIFL010000083.1:0-17257 GCA_046761065.1 Candidatus Heimdallarchaeota archaeon | reverse complement strand
GGATTTGCAGGTCATCGACCTATCCTAACGGTCTAATCGGTTGCAATTCGGCTCAAATTAATCGGGCTGATAAGCAGGAAATGTGATCAGCGAAAGAGGAGACCGTAATCTATTTCTTCTTTTTCTGAACTTTATACTTGCTGAGTAAACAAGGCTTATTTTTGAGCTCCGATGTATTGATTTTTAACATTTTCTAATAGGAGTTGACGCTCTAATAAGTTGGAGTAGGTGCCCACCGGGGGTATATTAGGAGTAGGATCAAAAGTAATGCGCCAAAGCCACTAAGAACAAGATAAATTACTTCAAGTCCAAATAATGACGCAATTATTCCTGCAAGAAAGCCTGCGATCCCTCCAAACCCAAAAACCGCAGTAAACTGGAATCCAAAAATGGTGCCTCTTTTTTCTAAGGGGCTGACACTTGTTGTTAGGATGTTAAGGGGTGGTTGGGTCCCTGTGATGGCAAAAGCTGCAATGGTCAAAACAATTAGGAGTACAGTCCCAGGAACGAACGGTATCAGAAAAAAGAAAAGTGTAATAACTATAGCTGCGATTCGAAACGCGGTCATTGGGCCAATAGAATCTGCGAACATCCCAAAAGCGATCTGACTAGTTATTGCAATTAAAAAGATCCCCGAAATTATAAAACCGGCAGTCGCATGTGTATAATAACGGGCATCTACTAAGTAAACAGCTAAAAATGAGATCAAACCACGGTCAATTAAGCCCACTAGAGTACTAATTGCAAATATAACAATCAATGGGTGGATGTAGATAACTGGAGGATTTTCAGCATCAAATTGTGAGTCAAGAGAGTTTATCAGTTTAGAACGATTTTGATGATGGCTAGTACTTTCTGGTTGAAGAGGGAGGGCTAGAAAAAGGGGGATCGCAAAAAGTGAGAACAGACCAAACGGTAGGAGAGCATATTGCCAACCATATTTTGTACTCGCTATAAATACTGCTATACCGGGGGCAATCGCGACACCTATATTACCAGATATGCCATGTGCTCCAAAAAATTTGCCCAGATCGTCTGATGAGAATGATTGGGAAATTAACGATAGGCCAGGAGGATGATATAACCCAGCAGTAAGGCCAATTACTCCCACAAGAACAAGAAGCACAGTAAACGTTGTTACAACAAGCAACATAAAAGAACAAATTGCTAAAATAACCAAGTACACAGTCAAAACACGAGTAATTCCTACCGCATCTGATAAAATTCCACTTGGAAATGTCGTTAAGCCATAAGTAACTAAGAGAATCCCTGGTAGGAGCCCCAATTCTGTATATGATGTGAGGACGAAACTCTCTTGAATAAAAGGTAAAAGGGCAGGAAATGTCATCACAAATGCGTGAGAAAGTGAATGGGCGAAAGTTACCCCGATAAGAACTAACTTTTGCTGGTGTATCATTTTAAGCCCTCTGCTGGCTTGTTTGTATTCGGGCTAAACTTATGGGGTTTTAAATTAATCGATGGGACTCCAATAGCTATTTGTTATAGGTAGATGTTCTGAAAAGTTGGTTGATTATGAAAGCCAAAAAATTCTTGATGAACCAAAAGAAAGTAAAACAGATATCTTTGCGATAAATAAAGAGGGTTGAATTATGCGAAAACAATGGTTAACTGATAAGTGGTGGGTAAGTCAACACAATTTTGATGATGAAGTACGAGCAGGCTTAAACCTGCCAAAAGATGTCGCGATTCACGATATTACATTGAGGGATGGTGAGCAACAAGCGGGTTTGGTATTTAATAAGGAAGACAAACTCAAAATTGCAAGACAGCTCGATGCGCTAGGAGTTCCTCGTATCGAAGCTGGAATGCCAGCGATCTCTAAAGAAGATAAAGATGCAGTGAAAGATATTGCAAATGATGGCTTAAACGCAAAAATCTTTGCATTTTGTCGATGTATGAAAGCAGATGTGGATTTAGCTTTAGAATGTGATGTTGATGGGGTGGTAACGGAGATTCCCTCCAGCAAACATATTATAAAGCATGCATATAAATGGCCACTTGAAAAGGCTATTGACTTATCTATCGAAGCTACAAAGTATGCTGCGGACCATGGTTTACACGTAACCTTCTTCACAATCGATTCAACCAGGGCAGACCTTGATTGGTGGATCAAAATAATAAACAATGTCGCAACGGAAGGCCATATGGACTCATTAGCTCTTGTCGATACGTTTGGAGTCTGTTCACCCGAGGCAACCCGGTTCTTCACCAAAAAAGCTCGTGATGAATTGAACAAGCCAATTGAGGCCCATTTCCACAATGATTTTGGGTTAGCAACAGCAAACACCCTTGCAGCGGTATGCGAAGGCGCAGAAATCGTCCACACAACTGTTAATGGCATCGGTGAAAGGATGGGGAATGCCGATTTGGCGGAGGTAGCGCTGGCCCTTGAAGCCCTTTATGGATTTCAACTTGGACTAGATTATACAAAACTTTATGAGTTATCAAAACTGGTTGAAAAGCTTTCAGGCATAAAGATGCCTCCCCATAAAGCGATTGTCGGAGATAATGCTTTTGCAATGGAGTCAGGCATAGTCGTGGGCTGGTGGTTACGAGTTAAAGAAGCAAACATGCCTTTAGTGATGTACCCATACCGCTGGGATTTGGTTGGTCAGAAAGGAGTGGAGATTATGTATGGAAAGAAAAGTGGCCGCGATTCTATTATACACAATTTAAATATATTAGGCCTTAACCTTACCGAAGATGAAATAAATAAAGTTATTGAACTAGTTAAGGTGGAGGCTGTGAAAAGAAAATCTACCCTTTCTGATGACGACTTAAAAGCAATTATAGGCAAAGTCAAATAAAGTAAAGACGGTAGAATATGTTTTTTTGATCAATACCTCAGTTGGATACAGAGGATGTATTCTACTGACTTAAGCGTAAAACCGCCTTTTGGATCCGGGAAAGCGCCTCTTTAATAGCTTCCATCGAAGCAGAATAGGAAATACGGAGATGTCCTTCTCCCTCCGGTCCAAAGGCGGTTCCTGGAACAGTCACAACATGACCTGCTCTAAGCAAATACTCGGCAAGCTCCTGCGAAGAACGTCCTAGCGCTTTAATGTTAGGGAAAACATAAAAAGTCCCATGGGGTGCAATACAAGAGATTCCTGGAATCTTGTTCAGCCCATTCACAATAACGGAGCGCCTTTCCTTATAGGTTTGTACCATTGATTCCACACACTCTTGTGAACCGTCAAGGGCTGCTATTGCCGCCTTCTGGGAGACACTGCTCGGGTGAATACAAAAATGCTCGTGCATTTTTTGCATTTCTCGGATGATCTCTTCATTTGCAGTAGCATACCCAATCCGCCACCCGGCCATGGCATAGCTTTTTGAAAAAGAAAAGATCGAGATCGTTTGATCTTTAGCCATGGGAGCAATACTAACATGCTTTCTATCATATACGATCTTCTCATACGGGTTGTCTTTGATAATGAAAATCCCATGGTCTTCGGCCAAATCTGCAATAGCTTTGAGAACCGCTTCCGAACACATCGCACCTGTTGGATTACAAGGGGAATTAATCAGTAGAGCCTTTGTTTGGGGAGTAATCTTTTCTTTGATTAATTCGATATCCAAGTTGAATTCATCTTCTTTTAGAGAAATAGGAACTAGGATCGCATTTGCCAGCTTGATTTGCGCCTCGTAGCTAGCAAAACAAGGGCGTGGAACTAATATTTCATCTCCTTCTTCGAGGATTATAAAAAGGGTCATGATTAAGGCGCCTTGTGCCCCCGTTGTTGCGATAATTTCTGTTTCAGGATTTGTTTCAATTCCATTCTCACGCTTGAGCTTACGCGCAATTGCTTCCCTTAGCTCAAGTAAACCCAAGTTATGGGTATAATGTGTAAACCCCGAGTTTAGTGCTTCTTTGCCCGCATTAATAATATGAACGGGTGTCGGAAAGTCGGGTTCTCCGATGACAAGCCAGATCATGTCTTTTTCTTTCATCTGCGTGGCAATGTTGTACATCCGTCGAATGCCACTTGATGGGATATTTGTCGACCTTTTAGCGACCTGAAGCTGTTTCATTCACCTTCCACTATCCTAATTGTGAATGTGATCATTTTCCAGATTTTGAAGATAGGAACTCATGTTCATAAATAGCTTATTGTTCTTGGAATTGATAAAAATGCCGGTTCCTATCGTTATGTGTTAAATTGGTGTTCTATGTACTCTTTTGCCTTATCGAAGGATTTTGCACTAAATTTTTCATAGCGCTTATGGACTTCTAAAATCTCCTTTAAAGCCTTCTCTACTAATTCTTTGTTCTCCCAACCCTTTAACGTGGAAATCACTTTTTCTAAACAACCCTTTTTATAGCTTATTTGGCTAATCACATGGGTAATTATTTTCCTTACGTCTCTATTGGGATCGTTTTGAACTTCTGTTAAAAGAGGTAAAATGTCTTCAGGATGAGTTCGTCCGTGGAGTTCAATCCCATGGATGATTTTCCGGCGAATTTTCGGATCAGGATGATGTAAAAACCGTTTCGCAAATTCCAATGTAGAGGTTGGATTCTTTTGTCCCATTTGTTTTAAAGCTCCAGTTACTGCTCTTCCCACTGATGGCTGTTCATCTTCTAAGGCTTTCTCAAATAGCTTTAAAACCTTCTGAGCATCGATTTTCCCAATCTCCCCAAGTGCATAAACAACAGTCTGTCTCACTTTTTCGTCTTTATTAACAAATAAGGCATCTAATACACTTAAAATGCTTTCTCTCATATCTTGCCTATCACGATAAAGGCATCCTAGTATGATGTAGGTATTCTTCCGTATGTAAGTATCGTGGTCGGCCGCATATTTCAAAATATTCTCTACGATACCGCACCTCAAATCGTGTTCGATCACTTGTTTTATCTCTTTCACGGTCTTTTCTCGTTCTTCTTTTGAAAGATCATAGAAACTCAATTTCTACAACCGGCCTTTACAAGAAAGCTCCTATACTTGAATAGTATAGGAATTACAATTAATCTAATATTGTTATTTTCCTTTCCATTTTGGGGTTCTCTTTTCAAGAAAAGCCGAAATGCCTTCTTGTGCATCATACGTAGCAAGATTGAGAGCAATAGTGTTTGTGGCAAAGTCATAAGCCTGATCATCAGGCATATTAATCTGCGTATAGAAAGCTTGTTTACCGATACTGATAGCCATGGGACTCGAACGTACGATCGCTGTGGTTAATTCTTGGGTGGCAGCTTCCAGTTGAGCTGGAGGGACAACACGGTTTATAAGACCGTACTCGTATGCTTCTTTTGCATTAATAAAATCCCCAGTAAACAACATTTCTAGAGCTCGTTTTCTTCCGATGGCTCTACTCAGTGGTACACTTGGGGTAATACAGAACAAACCGATCCTTACACCTGGCGTACTGAAGCGAGTTCCTTCTGCAGCAATAGCTAGGTCACATGCGGCAACTAATTGACAACCTGCAGCCATTGCAACCCCGTGAACTTGTGCAATGGTTGGCTGTGGAATTTGTTGAAGTAATTTCATCATTTTAGAGCATGTCTCAAAGATCTTCTTGTAATGAAGAATATCTTTGTTGATCATCTCAGACAGATCATGTCCTGCGCTAAAGCATGGTCCCGCTCCTTTGATTACCACGACACGTGTTTCCTTATCGACATAGAAGTCCTGTAAAGCAATAATAAGTTCCTCGAGGAGACATAAAGATAACGCATTTCGCTTTTCGGGTCGATTCAGAATGAGTGTCGCTACTTGATTATCCCGTTGGAGGAGAATTTCCTTATACTTCATTTTTCAACCTCACCTCTCAATACACTTTCATGACGCATTTTAAATTCAAAATCTTTCGGAAACAGCTTCTTTAATGGAGTTTGATCCTTCAAGGTTAATGGTTAGGATGATTATTGGAATATTTCAATGTATCTAGACCGATTTTTCAAAGAGGAACTCGAGTGAAAATAAAATTACCTTACGACAATCTTATTAGGCTATACATAAGAATGATTTCTTAAAATAAAACGGAATTGAGGTAAAATCATGATCATAGGCAACTACAAGGATGTAAAATTAGAAACAATAGATCATCTTCTCCCTGGTACGAAGGGGGCTAAGATTCGATGGTTAATTGGTGATGATGTGGGGAAAAACTCTTTATTGCGCCGCTATGATTTTGAGCCCAATGCGACGATCCCACTACACCAGCATTCCCATGAGCATGAAATGTACATTCTGGAAGGGCAGGGAGCGGTGATTGGGAAAGATGGAGAAAAAACAGTCGGACCGGGTGATTTTGTATATATCGAGAGTAACGAGATCCACGGTTTCAAGAACAAGAGTGATACAGAGCCCTTCGTTTTCCTTTGCATAATTCCTAAGGAAAGAGGATCAACAAGTCTCTATAAGTTAATTGAAGAAAAGTAAACAGAAAGTATTCTATAAGCGATCATTATCAATATTCGCAAATATTATTGAGCATTATTTGGGTTCTTATAGAGAAAGTGAAGAACTTAAAAAGAACTATTTCTACAGGCATTAACCATGGATCTCGTTGTTCTGGGCAACTCCACAGCGGCCATAGCAGCTATTGAGTCTTTCAGGCAGATTGATAAAACGAGTACCATAACACTTGTTTCAAAAGAGGCTTGGACCGCCCCATATTCGCGCCCTTTGATTGCAGAATACCTGTCGGGCGAGAAAACCTATGAAGAGATCCTCTATCGTCCTGAAACATTTTACAAAGAGAAGAAAATATCGAAATTAGATGGTCTTGAAGCTGTTAGTATTGATAGCGAAAATCAAGTGGTTCATTTGAGTAATGGCCAAAATATAAGTTACGATCGCCTCTTAATCGCTACAGGGTCTACCCCAACCTGTCCTAATATCCCGGGTCTCCAAAGAGAAGGAGTTTATTCCTTTTGGACCCTTAATGATGCTCAACAAATAGCCAACAGGGCAAAGAGAGCTGAAACCGCGGTTGTGGTAGGTGCTGGACTTGTGGGTCTGAGTGCAGCACACGCGCTTTCTACACGGGGCCTTAAAGTTGTTGTGGTGGAGCTTCTTAACCAAATTTTAACCCAAAATCTAGACACCACCGCAGCGCGGATCGTCCAAAGGTATATGGAAAAAAAAGAGCTTATCGTCTTAACTGGGCGGGAAATACAAGAAATTCGTGGAGATGAAAAGGGAAGAGGTGTTACTGGTGTTATCCTTGACGATGGACGACAGATTCCTAGTACACTTGTGGTTATGTGTACTGGAGTACGACCTGCTATTAATTTCTTGAAAGATTCTGGAATCCGCACCGCATCGGGGGTTCTTGTTGATCATTATCTTCGGACGTCTGTCCCGAATGTGTACGCCGCCGGAGATGCCGCCCAACCGTATGATCTGGTCTACCGGGAGAACCGAATGGTAGCGAATCTTGGTAATGCTCGCGAACAGGGTCGGATTGCTGGAATGAACTTAGCTGGAGTTAAAAGAGAGTACAAGGGAGGGATAGCTATGGTCGCGATGAGATACTTTGGAATCCCTTGGATTTCTATAGGAGCCATCTCATGCCCTCGAGCATCATGCCATGAAATTGTAGGGCTTCACTCGGAAAAGGAGGGAATTTATGAAAAGTTGCTAATTAAGGATGGAGATGGAACACTCCTTGGAGCCATTCTTGTTGGAGACATCACCCAAGGCGGTATTCTCACAAATCTAATCAAAAATGGCACAATATTAGGAACAGCAGCAGAGTATCTTGCAGAAAGAGGTCAGTTTTTTGCGCATCTGAGGCATAAACTTTTCCAATCTGAGATGGAAGGTCCTCCTGGTTATGTGGTTTGGAGAAAAACCATTGGAATGGAGAAGAAGTATAAGAAGAAGATCGATGAGGAACGCTGGCGAAAAAAAGAACTCGGCGAGGCATAGGAGGAAAGGGAAATTTATTATGGGTTAGGAGCATAATTATGATGAAAAACGAAGAGAAAGATCGTAAATTCTGGCGTAGCAACGTAACAGTTGTCGATCTTACTAATAAAACATCGAAGACCACCTATACCCCTAAAAATGTGGTTAAAGCCCTGCTTGGTGGGAGAGGAGTTAATATGTATTATCTCCACGAGTTCCTGAAGCCGGAAGTGGATCCTCTTTCCCCGACTAATCCACTCATTTTTGGTACGGGACTTCTGACAGGGACCGGAGCTCCGAACTGTTCTCGAATCAATATCACCACAAAGTCGCCAGAGAGTAGGATTCTGGGAGATACGAACATGGGGGGATTCTTCCCTGCCGAGATGAGATATGCAGGCATAGATCGCCTGGTGATTCTTGGAAAAGCCGATTCTCCTTCATATCTGTTTTTAAAAAATGGAAGGGTCGAGATTAGAGACGTAAAAGATTATTGGGGGTTGAATACTCGAGAAACACAGCTTGCGCTCAGAAAGGAGTTGGGACACCATATCGAAGTGGCGTGTATTGGTCCAGCCGGAGAGAATCTTGTACGTTTTGCAACAGTCATTAATGGTGTTAAGAATGCCGCAGGACGATGTGGGATAGGTACCATTATGGGATCAAAGAACCTCAAAGCTATTGTAGCAAGTGGAACCCTTGGTATCCCCATTAAGTCCCCAAAAGAATTTTTAATGCGACTCATGGAAATAAACAAATATCTCGCCCAATCAAAAATAGTTCAGGTGCTTGGACGCGTTGGAACACCACTCCTTTATGAAGTTAGCAACTATTTAGGCGCTATCAGGACGAAAAACAGTCAACTGAACGCATTTGAAGACACCCTTGATGCTGAAGTGATTCATAATTATGTAATGAAAATGCTCTCTTGTCACGGGTGTCTGGTGCATTGCCGACATAGGAATGTGTTTGGTGGTGAAGGCCCGGAATACACCACAATAGGCCTTTTAGGTGCCAATCTTGGGATTTCCTCAACTACAGAGGTAATTAAACTTAACAATTTAGCCAATGAGCTTGGTTTGGATGTAGCGTCTACTGGCACTATCATTGGTTGGGCTATCGAGCTATTTGAGCGAGGGTTGATAGACGAAAAGGTGACAGGGGGGATCTATTTAGAGTTTGGAAATTCCGAGCTTGCAAAACAGCTCATGATAGACATCTCTAAGCGAGAGGGTTTTGGAAACATTTTAGCTAATAGCATAGAAGCAACAAAAATCTTTGGAGAAGATGCTATAGACTACCTTATTGCGATAAAAGGGCTCCCACAATCTGATCCTCATGATTGTCGTTACATCAAAAGTTTTGCCCTCGGCATTGCAACCTCCTCACGAGGAGCTGACCATCTCCGTTCACGTCCAACGCTAGATATTCTCGATCTCCCTCCAGAGATCTATGAGGATCTCTATGGTACGCACATCAATCCATCCCCAATAGAATATTCGACAAAGGAACACATCGTCTATGGGCAAGAGAATATCCATGCCGTCATAGACTCCTTGGGCCTTTGCAAGTTTCTTTGCCGCGGTTTTAATTCCCCGCGATTATTAGGATATGAACACTTTGCAGAATTGATTCGCTTAGTGACAGGCTTCGAATATACGGAAGACGAGTTGCAAGAAGTCGGGAAACGAATAGTTGAACTTGAACGAAGAATAAATGTGAAGCTAGGTGTCTCTCGGAAAGATGATACGTTACCGAAGCGCTATTTCGATGACCCTATGCCGTTACGCTTAGCTAAGGGCCACCATATCGACCGAACAGAATTTCAAAGGATGTTATCCCGCTATTACGCTCTAAGAGGGTGGGATCAAGAAGGGCGTCCAACTTCATCGGAGTCACTATGGTAAAAGAGAGAGAATAAAGATGGTTAAACAGATTTACGCTAGATCGGAATTATGTACAGGGTGTAAAATTTGTTCTATGGTGTGTTCGATAAGTAAGTTTGGAGAATCAAAACCTTGGGCTAGCGGGATCACGATACATCGCGATCCTTTTGGCCGATATGAGTGGCAAGCGATATGTCGACAGTGTGAGGATTCACCTTGCATTGATGCATGTTTGACGGGCTCATTGCAGAAAGATTTACAGAAGGAAGTTGTGTTTAATGATTTTAGGAAGTGCGTTGGATGCTGGACTTGTATCATGGCGTGCCCCTACGGAGCAATAGCAGCTGATATGGAGCAGAAAGTAGCCGTTCAATGTGATCAATGCCGGAATGAGGAGCACCCCCTTTGTACTCAACAATGTCCTACCGAAGCCTTAGTTTATGTTGAAAGACCCACAAACTCACCTGACACACGAGATTAATGCCCTTTCAGCATGTTAAAAAAAGCGATAAATGATTTGGCAGGGGTACCTCATTTATAAGACACTCTTTAGGATCCTCAACGCATTTTGCCCAAGAATTTTCCGTTTTGTTTCTGAACTGAGAGGCAATTCTCTGATTATCTTAATGTTCTTCTTTATACTGGGAACACCTGGCCAGTCGGAACCAAAAATAAATTTGTCTGCAAGTTTTTCGAGCTTTGGGAAGTATTTTAATAGATTTTGAGGGGGCAATCCAGCGATTTCAAGATACACATTTTTATGTAGTTTTGCAAGAAAGAATGCCTGGTCGTACCAGAATCCTCGACCCGAGTGAACTTGAAGCAGCTTAAGATCGGGGAAATCAACTGCCACATCATCTAAATAGAGGGGATCACCATATTTCAAGCGAGCCCCTCGAAATACACTACTACCCGTATGAACCATGACTGGAATGCCTAGTTCTTCAGCTTTCGCATATAGTGGATAGATCTCTTGATCATTTGGGTAATACAACTGATATGGTGGATAAAGCTTTAATCCTTTAAAACCCAAGTCCTCGACAAGGCGCTGGAGTTCCTTTGCAGGCCTTGCAACTGTTTTCGGATTAACCGAGCAGAATGGAATCATTTTATCCGGGTTTTGCGAACATATTTTTGCAATAAACTCATTAATTTCGGTTCCTCGCTTCGCAGTAGTCGTTACGGGCGAATCTTCGGCGAGGATTACTGCTAAGTCAATTCCTTGTTCAGATAAGTACGTCCAAAGACCGGTAGGGGTTGTGACCTCTATTAACATCGTTTGTAGGGTAGGATTCATATCAAAACCATATGACACAACCCAAGGATGCCAATCCGCTTCTGAGCTCAATGCATGGACGTGGAAATCCACAACTTTAATTTTCATCAGTACAATATCTCCTAAATCATCGGTGTTTCCATTATATGTTATTAACTGGAAAAGTGTTTATTAGTCTTAAAACACTATGTCCACTTAAAGGATTCTTTCTTCCATCTACGGAAAAGAAATCATTCGCCATAATCCCAAATCTCTCTTAATTAAATCGCAAATCCTAATAAATTGGAAATAAATAACTAATCTCGATTATAAATCGAAAAACACAAAATAGGCACTAAACAGAAACCACTGAAAAAGAAAGGGATCGTGAAAAATGTGAGATTGGATTGGTTAACGCGAGATCTCGAACTTAAGACGCATAACGATCTCCATGGCACGCAGCACTGGGGTAGTACCGCTCCCCGCACGATATATGAAAAACGTCCATTGACAGATCCTGAAGGTAACATCATCGAAGATCTCTATGTCACTTGGATTATCCTAGACAACCCTCGGCAATATAACAGCTATACAACTGAAATGTGCAAAGGGGCCATCGCCGGATTTGAAAATGCCTCTCTAGATCGCAGTGTCGTGGCGGTTATTTTTACTGGTACTGGGTCAGTCGCGTTCTGCACCGGTGGAAACACCAAAGAATACGCCGAATACTATACCAGTCGTCCCAATGAATACGGAGAATACATGGAGCTCTTCATAAAATTGGTGGATTCTATTCTCATGTGCAAGAAGCCCGTGATTAACCGAGTGAACGGAATGCGGGTAGCTGGTGGGCAAGAAATCGGGATGGCTTGCGATTTGGCGGTCACTTCCGACCTGGCAATTTTTGGCCAAGCGGGCCCCAGACACGGGTCTTCTCCCGATGGGGGATCCTCTGACTTCTTGCCGTGGTATCTGTCAATTGAAGATGCCATGTGGAATTGTGTCTCCTGTGAGATGTGGAGTGCCTATAAGATGAAGCGTCTAGGGTATTTAACCAAAGTCGTGCCAGTGATCAAGGATGGAGACGAATGGGTTCGCAATCCGTCGGTCGTCATAGAGAAGTATGTGGACGATGGTGAAATAGTCTATGGCGAGTTCAAAACAGGGGAAAAATTCAAGGCGGCTCAAGCCTACATCAAAGAAGCAAGAGACCAGGATAAGATCAGCTTTGAGTTGCTGGATAAAGAGGTAAACAAAATAGTTTGGACTTTTGCGAACCTCTTCCCCGGGTGTTTGATGAAAGCAATGGATAGTGTTCGAGCGAAGAAAAAGTTCTTCTGGGATGCTACGAAGAATTACAATCGGCACTGGTTAGCAGTCAATATGAACTATGAAGCCTTTCTAGGGTTTCATGCGTTCAACACGCGAAAACTCACGGGAAAGGACACAATTGACTTTATCAAGTTTCGCCAACTGCTTGCTCAAGGGAAACTAGTAGACGAAGCATTGTTCAAGGCGGTACTACCTAAGCCGAAAACCGAGGAATAATCACCTTTAGTAAGATAGAGCTGAAAGTCCGTAAATTAAAGTATTCTATGCATATAACTTTATAACCTTTACTTAATATCTGGAATCCCTAGTTATCTACATGTTTCTAACCTACAAAGAAGCCATTAACCCACATATTATTAACCCTAAAAACGGTGTGAAATATCCAAACAACGCAATATATTTGAGCTTAGGAAGTGTAGCAAAGGATCTTCCTTGAAATAAATATATCACGGCATAGTCTTATGAAAAACCAATAAGATTACAAAAGTAATGGAAACCACATTGTGCCAGAGAGTAAAGTGCAAACTTGCAATGTTATTGGAAACCTTAATTAGGGAGTATGGGATCTAACCTAGTAGGGGTTGGATTTGACACGATTTTATATAAGAGTTGTAATAGTAGTCCTTGCCATTGGACTGGTAATGTTTCCAACACATGTAGCACGATCAGAACGCTGTTTAGACAAATCATTAGGTCTCAGTCAGCCTTCAGACTACTATCGAGAATCTGCAGAAGTTCGAGTAGAGCGAGAGGGACATATTTGGTCTTGGGCTTCAGTAGAAGGCATTGGAGTGCATTGGTCAAAGACCTCTCTTGACTTTTCTGGAAACGAATGGATAGCTTTTAGATGGCTACGAACAAATGCCAAAGAAAGCCGGGATCCGAATGAAGAGAACACCTGGGTAGATGTGAATTTCGAGTTAAAGGATCCGGTGGCTGCAGAAGAATTTGCCAATCAAATAATGCACCAAATAAACTCTAGACTATTAGTGACTTTCGAGTTCCGGGGATCAGAGACCTGGGTTGAAGAACGTGATCCTCAGAATGTTTATGACGATGTAGACATGGTTCGAGTTTACTATAGCGCGCACATCGACTTTCCTTGGTTTGTGAATGAGCTGGAGAATAGTCTGCCTCGTGAGATGGGAGGTATCGCTGCGAATATTGATGTGACTGGCGCAGATGAGGCGTGGTTCGAAATTCAGCATCATCAAGGGGACTCGTTCTCCGTTGGGGATGACCAGTTCTTCGAACAGATTGGAGTGGGTTTCAATAGTTTTATTTCGGAGCTTGAAGGAGGACACGAACTTGTGATGGAGAACCTCCTTCACTTAGCAAGAATAGAGCGAAGTGAATACTCGGAGGACTCATGGTACAGCTTCAACCTGCCAGATGTTGACATTCTCTCGACAGAGCCTCCAATAGGTGATTATGGGGGCTATGCGGTCCACGAAGATCGTTGGTATGAAGGTTGGCAAAACGCTTGGCGACATGGAGTTAACTTGGATATACGTGATCCAATGGTTTCTTTCGATAGCTTCAGGGTTCGCTTCGACTATCAATTTGTCCCCCGGGCATTACAGACTCACGAACATGCTGAAATGAGCGTTGATCCCTTTGGAAACCTAGAGGTACGGATGGGGTTAGCAGATCCAAGTGCATCCTTAACACAAACCATAGACTATGAGAATGACCCACTCTATGAGTTTGTTGAGAATTTACATTTGCGAGTAGAAGGTCCCAAAGAACAACTGGTAGAAGCCCCAATTTCTTCGAACACGTCGTTGGCGGCGCAGGTAATCCGGCAAGAGCCCAATATCTTCTTAGATATAGATTTTGTATCCGATGACCCTGAGTATAGTTCAATTGCCGATGCGATTGCAGCAGCTTATGGAGTTGACTTAGATGTCGAGTTCCACTTGGGTAATGAAGACTTTTGGGATGGCGGCTTACATGTTCACTACTATGGCTGGGTGGACTGGAACATTATTATAGAACGGGCAAAGAAACCTGAATTAATCTCAAAGAGTGCATTATATAACCATATTGACTTCGGGAGTGCCCCTCACATCGAGAATAACATACATTTCGAAGCACCTTCTCGGTTACCTGAGAAGGGGATTGGCGTGGATTGGTGGCTAGAACAGTATTTCAGCCCAGGTGAGAATTATATCTCGACACAGAATGCATTGAATGGCTACGCTCCTCTCCGAAAACTACCAGAAGTAGACAGTTCTCACTTCCGCATTGAAGTTCCCGGTCGGGTTCTCGATGTTACTCCTAACAAGGACAAATGGGGCCAGGGTTATGATGTTTGGCATAATGAATGGGAAGACGAAGGCATTCCTAAAAATCAATTTGAGCTCCAACTATTTAACGAGTCCGTTGAACTCACGGAATTTGGTGTGCTCTTTGAATTTGATTTTATCAAGGAAGGAACCGATATCCGAGCGCCGGAAATCGATTTTCAATATCCAATTCAAGGTGATCGGGTTTCTGGAACGATTGAAATCGAAATTATGATTCGCGATCCAGAAAGTGGAGTGCGAGATGATTCAGTAAGACTCGAAATTGGCAGTAAATACCTCTTGATTGATTGGACAGAATTGAACCTTGAGAAACAAGATAATGAGCGTTGGACGGCGATGTGGGACACGACCAAGCTGGGTGGAGATGGGACGTACAATCTACGCGTTTCTGCTTTAGACAATGCAGGACATCGGGCAAAAGCGGAAGTTAGTGTGGAAGTGGATAACTTAGCAGATGATAACAAGCCTCCAATGATAGAAATTATAGAACCTCTCAAAGGGGACACGGTTTCAGGGGAAGTCACTATTTTGGCCAAGGTATATGATCCCATGGGTTTACAATTTGTCTCACTTACTATAGATGGGCTGGGATATCCAATGGAGCAGAAAGAGACTGATGAGTATTCATTTACCTGGGATAGTACAACGCGAGCAGACGGTGAACATTTGATTGTAGTAATTGCAATTGGAATGGATGGCGAAGAAGCTAAAGTAGACAGTATAATAGTAACAGACAACGGTATTACGGAAAACGTCCCCCCAAGTGAGTTGGAGCAGGAAGCCGCTTTCTTTGTTCCAGGATTCACGTTATTGGATGTAGTAATGGCACTGAGTGTCTTTGGATTGCTATTGATGACTCGAAAGAAGCACCTTGTATAAGAGAGCCATTCCGTCTCTCTTCTTCTTTTTTTCTTCTTTTTTTAGTAATCAGAACAATCTAAAGAATTTTAATCAATTTTTTCTATTGATTAAAAGAATGTACCAAGTGCGAAAAACAGTTTACTTGTATCTCCCTTACAAGAAAGGGAATTTTTCAATAATAATTTTATATGAGAGGAAATGTGTGATATCTCGAGAGGAAGCTCTTCAACCCATCAAGAATACAAGTAAGTATGCTCATGCAATAATTGTCTCTAGAATGATGGGCGAGTTAGCAAGATATCTCGGCAAGGATGAGAGAGAATGGGAGCTTGTCGGGTTGTTGCATGATTTAGATTATGATGATGTAAGGGATAATATGGAACAGCATGGTATTGTTTCTTCTGAGAGATTGAAGAGCAAACTTCCTGAGAACTGTCTTTATGCCATAAAGGCTCATGATTATCGAACAGGATTTATTTCTCACAGCCAGCTTGATAAGGCATTGCTAGCAACTGATTCTTTGGTAGTTCTGATAGAAAGATCCGGTATTCCCCCGGCAGAAGTAGGTGTCGCAATCATTCGTGCAGAACTTGAAAAAACCTCTACTAGGCAGCCATGGCATATCACCAACTTACTAAAATGCAAGGAAATAGGTCTAAACCTGAATAAATTCCTTCAATTATGCTTAAATTCTTTAAGAAAGCGAAAAAATGATTTACCTTAAATGATAAATGATTTTTCCTATGATAAGGACAAGGTGCCAATAAACAAACACGGGAAGTGCAAATACCATTCTATCACTAGAACACGCTCTTTTATGAAAAGGATATGGTAAGATATATTTATGATCCCTAAAGCAACAATCGAAATGCAAGATTTTGGAGCTCATCTTTATGGCACAAAAAGAACAAGAAAGAGAACGGAACACAAAGCGAGTTCGCCACTTCTTCCATGAGCATTTAAAGAATATCTACTACGAAGGCGTTTTCGGAGTTGCGAATTTTAACAGCGTTTACCAGGATCTGTTACCAATCCAACAGGTTAAGCTTAAAGAGCTTTGTCAATTCCAATTCCAAAAACTCATACAACAGGGTTCAATCATCTCAGTGGGTATTGCTTATCCCGAATCCGTCATTGATTGCATTAATGTCAAACGTAACGGAATGCTTGATAAAACTCGATGGAACGTCTATGCTCGGGAATATCAAAAGCTCAATCGCCTGTTAAATGATATTTCACGCAAAATTGCAAACCATTTTGGTGGGATTCCTGTTCCTGCAACTTTAGAAGGATTTGCAAATGAAGTGAATCATGTAGAGGAATACTATGGCCATACCATTTCGCATCGAGTCGGAGCTGAGCATGCTGGCCTCGGATGGAGGGGTAAAAATGAATTGATCGTACACGAGCAGTATAGCTGTGCGCTGCGCTTTGCCTCGATAATAACCACTCTTCCATTACTCCAAGGGATAAAAAGGGAGTCGTTGTGTGAGAATTGCAGAGCATGTCTTGAGATCTGTTCGATTCTCAAGAAGAAAGCTCGTCTTAAAAATTATCGGGAAAATTGCCGAAAGTATATCATTGCATTGGGTTTGGAAGATGAAGTCTGTGGTAAGTGTATTTGGGCGTGTTATCGGCAGAGTATTTTCAAAGACCAATTTAAATTAAAAAAATAGGGAGTATAAAGTTTCTTGTGGGAGTGAGGGTCTCATAGCCGCGGTATGACAT
>JBHIFL010000082.1:0-17333 GCA_046761065.1 Candidatus Heimdallarchaeota archaeon | reverse complement strand
GAAAAATGAAGTGTAATGGAGTTGATCTAATTACTCCAAGGATTTTAAGGTTTAAAAAAAATATCCGGGGGTTGTGAATCTATTTCAACATTTTTGAATTGCTTACCCCGCTTCTCTTCCTAATAGCCATCTTTCATGATTTTGTCAATTTTTCGGAAGGTTTGTTCATCAACCTTTTCAAAAACGAGAGGATCATTTGTGCTACGCGCTAAATCAACAGGATCCCCTTTAGACAAGAACGACTGGATCTGCTTTCGCTCCTCGCGCTCAATAGTCTTTGCTTTCCGCCATGCTAGGATCTGGATGATTGTACCAATAAGAAAGAAGATTATAGCGTATTGGAGAAGCGAATTGGAATTAAAAGACATACTATCACCTTTCATCTGAGAGTGACTATTCTCTAATATATATTAAAATACTCACCCAATTAATTTTTTCTAATTATTCATGGAGTCTCTTGTGGTCGTAACTTTATGGAAACCGCATGTGGCATAATCATGCGAACAGTTGCTTCCATTGTTCAAATTTTGGATAAACAAGATAATAAAGCGTTTATATCCTGGATAAGTAGTACGATTAGGATTAGTTCGGTTGGGGTTCTAGAAAGTCGCTTAATTACAAGAATAACCTAAATATTTCCAATTAATCTAACCTAGAGCGGTCTTAGAAGGATTTGGTAAAAAAAAAGTACTTATAATTAGCAAATATCCTAAAGTAATTAAATATGTAAAAAGAAGTCAATTATTAGATGGTAACTTTTATGGTGAGCCCATGAGCGTCATAGCAGAAGAATTTGATGCAAGTCGTATTAAAACCCCAAAGCAAGCATATCGAGACGCAACATGTCCCCTCTACACAGCTGCCAAAATTCTAGGAAAAAGGTGGACATTAAACCTTCTTCAAGATCTTTTTGCAGGTGGTGGGTCAAGACGTTTTAACGAACTCAGAAGATCCCTTGACTGGATTGCCCCAAAAGTCCTCTCGCAAAGATTAAAGGAATTAAAGAAATTTGGGATTATAGATAGAAAAGTAAATACTGAAAGCTCCCCCGTACGTGTTACCTACAGCTTGACCGAAAAAGGATGGGGTTTAGAACCAGTTCTTGGATGTCTGAAAGAGTGGGGAATGAAATTCATCAAACAAGAAATAACACACTGCGCTGATGTGATCTGTATGAGTTGTGAACCACCTTCTAAAGACGCTGATTAATATTCAGTTTTGTAGGATTTATTACGAAGGGGGACGTTATACCCTATAAAATAGAAATATTTGTTTTACTTTTTTCTAGGAAAGAGTTCACGATATATTTGCCCTTGGATCGTCAGACGTAGCATTTCCGTAGATCCTGCACTGACTCGAGAGATCCTGATATCTCGATAGTTTTGCTCTAAGGGATATTCCTTTGTATAACCAGTTCCTCCTAACACTTGCATGGCTTCATCACAAATCTCAGTACATTTTTCTGCAGCAAAACATTTGGCTGCGGCGGCCTCTTTTATGAAACGAAGTCCTGCATCCGCCATCCGAGCGGCTTTTAAAATTAACAGCCGCGTTGCTTCGATATTGGTGTACATATCAGCGATTCTGAAAGAGATTGCTTGAAATTCGCGAAGAGCTTTCCCGAATTGTTTCCTTTCTGCTGCATATTTTGTTGCGATTTCAAAAGAAGATCGAGCAATGCCAATATATTGAGCAGCTGTACAAATACGCTCTGAATTTAAGCCATGTAGTAAAATCTCAAAACCTTGCCCTTCTTCACCTATCAAGTTCTCTGTTGGAAGTTCAATATTATTCAACCGTAGTTGGGAATTAACGGTCCCTCTTCGCCCCATGAGTTCATAGTCTTTAACAACTTCAAATCCCGGGACATCGGTTGGGAGAATAAACGCACTCATACCTTTACGACGGCTGATGTCCGGATCAGTTATCGTATAAAGAAGAATGTAGTCCGCTATACTACCATTAGTAATATAACGCTTTTCTCCATTTATTATGTAGTGATCACCCTTCTTGACGGCCCGTGTTCGCATTCCTCCAATGGCATCAGAACCAGCTGTGGGTTCCGTGATTCCAAGGGCTCCTATTTTCTTTCCTTGAATAATAGGTTTCAGATATTTTTCTTTTTGCTCCTGGGAGCCAAAATTGAGCACAGGGATGCCAAATAGAGCTACAGAACCGGTTCGAACAAGGGATACTGCATAGCTTGCGGCGGTTAACTCTTCAGTGAAGATTGTTCGATGGACTACTCCCTTACCTCCGCCTCCAAACTCCTTTGGGAAGGCGAAACCAAGGTAACCAGGTTCGCCCATCTCTTTTACTAATTCTATAACTAATTCAATGTTGTTTTCTCGTTCGATTTGGGGAGCGAGAGGAGCAATTCGGTCACGAGCATATTTACGAACTTCTTGCCGGAATGCATTTTCTTCATCTGAATAGAAAACTAGGCTTTCTGGACCTGTGCTATAACCAAACTCCACATCTAAATATTCTAAACTTACATGTCCTTCTTTAACCAAGTTATTCATCTCATATTGAGCTTTAACAAAATTGTTTGCTATTTAAATAACTAATTATCTCTCGAAATTCTTGTAAGTCGTATATTTTTATTTCCTGAAGTATCAGAGTGCATCTCAGGAATATTTATTAGTTTTTCTTAATGTGGTTATTCATAAATATTCACTACAAGAAGCTATTTTTTCTGTGTGTCAATATTTTGACTTATTCATGAATGTAGAGAACATAATCTTGAAAGAAGAAAGTACTAGTCAAGAGATTGGGGACTTTACAGTGGCTAGATATTTTGCTTTTGTTGAGGGTTCTGATTGTGATAGAGCTATTATAATAAAAAAAGTTAATACCTATTTAACTAAGAAAGGTCATTCTGTTGCAATAATAAAACATGTAAAAGACTTGGAACTATTCCAAGAGATTTCAACTCAGAAAATTATGGGTTACGAAGATTTAAAGAGTAAATTAATAGCATATGTCTCACCTGAAGTGTCTAATGCAGTACATTATGGACCAGATCAAGAAGCCCTGATTTTCCAATTAGCTGAAGATACCACCGATTATATATTGCTTGACGGCTTTGAGAACCTTCCTGACACTCCAAAAGCCATGATTCTGGGCACAAAAGAGCCTGGAGAATATAGAGGATTTGATACCGTCGCTGTAATTGGCACTCATGAAAAGGCGCGAATTCACCCGCTCTACAAGACTGAGTCCGAACTCCCCACCCTTGTTGAAACCCTTGCATTGCCTCCCAATCATAATTTAAATTGTGGAAAATGTGGATTTCCGAACTGCAAGGCTTTTCGAGCAATGGTTCTAAAGGGGAAAAAGGGAATCTCCGATTGTGTCACCTATGGAAGCCCTGTCCGGCTTTGTGTAAATGATAAGAATATTGCACTAGTTCCCTTCATTCAGAGACTAATCGATTCAATTGTTACTGGAATGGTTCACACACTGCAAATACCTGATGAAGCAATCAGAACAATTCAAATAACCATTAAAAAGCCTCAAAAAACTTGAATTCTGACTCATTTTGACCGTATCTCACAGTTATTGAATTTGAGTATTCTACAAAAATTTGAAATGAAACATCTATGTGAATCCTTTATTATATTCGAAGAAATATGATCCTAGAGTACATTTTGCTACAATTCTGTGGGTTACACGTTTAATTAATGCTAATTGATCTTTTCTTAGTCCCCACATAATCCAACACTACTTGATACTCCTCTTCTTGCAACAGATTCTTCTTATGAAGCATTATTACTGCCTCGGAAATCGTGAACAGGGCAAAAAAGTCCAAACCCTCCTTTGCAAGAAACTTGACCCCTCCTTCTTCACGATCGAAAAGACAAGTGATTCCTTTTACCTCAACCACGATCTTGCGATTCTCACTCTCCTTTTGAATGGCTTCTCTCGCTTCCAGTTTGCTCTCACCTGTTGTCACTAGGTCGTCCACAATTACTAATGTATCTCCGTTTTCTATTCGTCCTTCGATAAACCTTGAGATCCCATGCGTTTTGATCTCTTTTCTCGTATAGCAGCTGGGAATTCCGGTTTCCAGCGTAATGGCAATGGCCAGTGGGATTCCCGCGTACGCAACACCAACAATTCTATCAACTTGGGGGAAGTTTTTACGGATCAATCCCCCCATTGCGGTCCCTATCTTTTTCAAGATATTTTTCCCAACGTTTCCCTTATAACTTGAGAGTTCGCGAAGTTGGATATAGTATGGAGAAATCTCTCCCGATTTGAGCGTAAATGTACCAAACTTGATAGCCCCAACCTTGTAAAGATCTACCAGAAGTTCTGTTTTCAAGATATTTTCTGTAGGAGTATTCATTTTGGTTCCTTCTATCTTTTAGTTAGACTTTAGGTTACCCTACTCACATATTAAGTATGATATGCTCTAAATCTGTATAAAAGCTATACTATCGTTAATAAAGGTTAATCTGTTTTATTGTATAGTATAGATCTTTCTAAAAACGAATACAACTAGTATATTACATGTATAAGATTATTAAGAACATTAACCGCCTCTCATGCTCGTCTAGGATTAATCGTAATCGTTGGAGGTCGAATTATTATAGGAGATGGTAATCTATCTGGTGTACAAGGATGTTAGCCGCAGATGAAGACATTTAGAAATCGAAGTTTTTAACTGGGATTCGTCCAAGTTCGATGAAGACGTTCCGACAATCTCGTATATCCTCTAGCCAAACGAATTCGTTGTGACTATGGTATCGTGTACCATCGCGTAATGCACCAAAAGTCACCACTGGAATTCCAACATCCGCGAGATACATGCCATCATCAAAGCCCAAATCCGCTCCGAGATAATATTCTCGTTTAAGGGTTTTCTCCGTTGTCTGGTGGAAAAGCTTGACCCAGTGATGCTTGGGATCTGTGAGATAGCCATGAGCTTTATTAATTATTTCGACATCAACTTTAGTTTCCTGTTTCTTTGCAGTCGTTTCAATAAAATCGATTGCTGCGTTGGCCGCTTCATCGGGATCTTCTTCAGGAGTAATTCGCCGATCGAATCGAAACTCGCACTGGCCTGGGATGATGTTTTCTTTCTCCCAAGCTTTAATCATACTCACTGAGAATCGACCATAGAGTTTAGACTTGATTGCCGCAGGTGGTGCTCGTATCTTACTAGATACTGTTTCCTTGATAGTTTCATGATAACCTTCGAGTGCTTGGATGAGCCTAGCAGCACGGTAAATAGGATTATCCAGGATGTCAGGATTCCCACTGTGTCCGCCTTCCCCTTTGACTATGACTCTACCCCATACCGTTCCACTTGCGCCAATACCAACATATTGAGAGCCAGCATCAACCACGACTCCGGCGTTTCCTCGGATTTTTGCTTGTTTAAATAGATACCCAATACCACCAGGGCCTCCCGTTTCTTCATCACAAGCCGCACAGAGCCGGAAATTGACATCAGTATCTTCCTTTAGCAGTTGTCGCATCGCACCAAAGACAATAGCTATACCTGACTTATCGTCAGTTGCTCCTCGTCCAAATGCTTTATCACCGATTACCGTGAGTTGGAAGGGATCGGTGTCCCATTTATCTCGCTGAACTGAAACTACATCATAATGGGTAACAAAGAGGATTGTTACATCTGAATCTTTGTTTAAATCGACAACGACATTGGGACGGCTTTCTCCATCTTCAGTTGCACTTTTACCATCGATGATCTGGGCCTGTAAACCCATCATCTTTGCTTCAGTCATGATAAGATCTGCACATTTCTTGTAATTGCTTCTAGTTGTACCGGTATTGATCGTATCGATTGCTACCAACTTTTTGAGAAGTTCGATTTCCCACTCAACATCTTTTAAGGGCATAGTTGTCACACTCTGGGAACTTAATATAATTGGGAGTTATTCCACTTATTCATTATGACTTTTAGAATTTAATTAATTATTATGGTAAGAGAGAGAATTAAGTAGACAGAACAGTTCTCGCAACCAAATAATTATCTTTATCTATCTACTTGCCTCTGAACCCTTGTTTTTTTGCCCCTCATATTATCCAAGGTGGACTTGCCAAGTCACGGGTATACTATTATAAATTTGAATAAATGAAAAAAATATGATTTTTCAAAAAAAAGGAAAAAAGAAAAATAGGAAAATTGCAGTAAAAGTATTGTATTATGTTAGAACATTTTACTTCTTTCTATAGTACCAGAGGATTGCAGCCACTACAATAATACTGATAACCATGAAGGCATAACCTGTAGCAGTATCACGTAGTGGTTTTGCCCCTGTTAACCCGATCCCAGCGATCCGCAGAATGGCTAGAATTATGATCACAATGGCTACCACGATGATGAGATTTCTCGTTCGTTCATATTCTGTGGACATGATTTCTTCACCACTCCTATTCTTCTAGCTCTTCACCACCACGCCAGCTCCAGGTTGGCTTCATGAAGTCCGGAAAGAGGTATATGCATATCCATAGAGGAAGGAACTCTTGCACCCAATATAATATAAAGGTTACACCCATAGTTGCATAAAATTCTGGCCAGAAAGACACAACACCCATAACAGCCATTTCCCCGATGAAGACTGTTATCCAGATAAACTCAATAGGCAGTAGGACAATTGCCAGTACTATGAGGGCTTTAAGTTTACCCCAATCTTCTCTGATTCGCCAAACATATTTGGTAAAAAGACTTAGGGAAATCCCAATCATTGGATAATATACGACATCTGCATAAGGTACTGCTGATGGTAGGCCGACTAGAATGCCCACACCGATTGCAACAAAAGGACCACCTGCAAAGGCTGCAATGACATTAATTGTTTCTCGGATATCTAGTAGAAATGGAGGGACCAGAGGAATTACTAGACCCAATGCGCGCCACGCAAATCCGAGTCCACCGAATGCTGCGATCATTCCAACTTGACGTGAAGTAAGCCAAGGTCTTCTATATTCGGTTTCACCCATTTTTATCACAGGTAGATGATAACTTAAAAGCCCATATATAAGGGTTTCTCCGAACATTGTATGTATATATAAGATACATCAGTTTACCAATGTGCGAAAATTTTAAGACATTAATTTTTACCGAGCAATGATTAAGAAATAATGATAGGATGGGATTAACAATTTCAGACACTCTAGATATTATGATGGAGGATGTCTCGTTTACATACAAGGGCTCAGATCGTCCTGCTCTCAAGAATATTAACCTAACAGTCAAACAAGGCGAAATCGTTATGATCTCAGGACCGGCAGGAGCAGGAAAGACAACCCTTTGTAATACCCTAAATGGGTTGGTACCACACTTCTTTCGGGGCAAACTTTCGGGAAAAGTTGTAATTCAAGGGCTTGAAACTAAAAAACATACAATTGCCTATTTGTCCCACAGAGTAGGATTATTGTTCCAAGATCCGGCAGCTCAGCTTGTGGCACCAACCGTTGAGGATGAAGTAGCATTTGGTGCGGAAAACTATGGGATCTCTCGGGAGGAAATAATGGCCAGGGTCAAAGAAGCGATGAAGATGGTTCGTATCGAAAAGTATGCAACCCATAGCCCCCACCGACTATCTGGAGGAGAACAACAAGCTTGTGCCTTGGCTGCTGTTGCAGCAATGCGGCCACAAATCTACGTTTTAGACGAGCCAACCTCTAATCTGGATCCCATCGGCAGTTTCCACGTCTTGGAACTGGTAACAGAGCTTGCGCGACGTGAGAATAAGACGATAATAATTGTTGAACATAAGATGGAGGAACTTTTACCACTTATAGACCGATTAATCATTCTAAATGAGGGGGAAATTATACTTGAAGGGCCTCCACGGGAATTGCTAGAAAATGTGGATCGCATGGACCAAATAGGGCTTAAGCCTCCCCAAGTCACCCTTCTTGCAGAAAGACTACAAAAAGCAGGTGCGGAAATATCAACGTGGCCAATCACAGTAGAAGAGGCGGTGGAGACCTTTTCCAAGATTTTCTCGCATAAAAAGAGGGAAGAGATTACGCCTCTTAAGGAGCAGATCGTTGAACCACAAGAAGAGATAATTAGAGCTGAAAATCTCTGGCATATTTACGAAGATGGCACGGAAGCCCTCCGAGGCGTAAATGTCAAGTTCTACCATGGTGAATTTGTAGGAATAATCGGCCAAAATGGTTCTGGCAAAACAACTCTTGTAAAGCATTTCAATGGTCTGCTCCGCCCAACAAAAGGAAGGGTGATTGTTGATGGGATAGATACTTATGATATTCCAATCCCCACATTAGCAAAAAAGGTAGGCTATGCGTTTCAAAACCCTGATTTTCAGATTTGTAAATCTACTGTCCAAGAAGAGCTTGCATTTGGACCAAAAAATTTGAAATTACCTCAAGAGGAGATTGATAAGAGAGCTAAAGAGGTGGCCGATGCCTTAGGGTTGAAAGATGTGTTCGATGCCAACCCTTTTTCTTTAAGTAAAGGCGAACGGCAAAAAGTGGCTGTGGCTTCTATCCTTGCAATGCAGCCTGATGTCTTGATCATCGATGAACCTACAACTGGCCAAAGTCCAGGAGTAGGACGCCAAATGATGGAATTTTATAAACACCTCAATGAAGCAGGAAAAACTATCATTGTAATAACCCACGATATGAATCTAGCGGCAGAATATGCGCAACGGATCATTGTACTAAAAGATGGCAAATTATTGTTAGACGGACCTACACGAGAGGTGTACGCCCAAACAGAGACTCTACAAACCAGTTTTCTTCGACCACCTCAGATCACACGATTTGCGCAAGCCATGACCCAATATGGAGTGTTAGGGGATATTATCTCAGTAGACGAAATGTACGAACAGGTGGTTGACCTGGTAGGAGGCACTTAGAATGGCTTTTGAATATGTAGAAGGAGATACGATCTTTCACCGCATGGATCCCCGGGCGAAACTGTTTATTGCCGTTAGTGTGGTCGCGTTGTCTGTCATTTTCAATGACCCAATTTGGTTAAGTATTCTCTTTATATGCCTCCTAATCCTTTTGAAAATTGCTCATATGCCCTTCGATAAGGTTGGCGGCTTTATCAGGGCGATTGCACCCGTTGCCGTTCTTTATTTTCTCTTTAATGTTTTAATGCCTCCCTTAGGAGAAAAAGTCCAGAATCCATTAATCCTTGAATACATCTACAAGGATAAATTGCCAATCACCCTTGAAGGTCTTGTATGGGCGGTTGGTGCCGTTTTTAGATTTCTCATTATTCTAACAATCATTCGGACCATACTTATGCTAACACCTATTCGAGATCTGATCCTCGCCCTTGTGAAATTAAGAGTGCCGCCAGAATTCGCCCTAGCCGTCAGTATCGGATTCGGATATCTCCCCGTCATGATCGATGAAAACCGGAAGATTATGGAGGCTCAGATGGCTAGAGGCTGGGATTTTCGATTCCGTAATCCAATTAAGCGCTTTAGAGCGCTTTTTTTGAATATGTTCTTCCCAGCTATTTCAAATAGCATGAGACGCTCTCAAGACATCGCGATCGCGATCGAATCACGAGGCTTCGGACATAACATTGATGGTCGTACTTACATGCACGAAATTCGATGGGAAGCAAGAGACCATGCAACCTTTGCCCTATTTTTACTTCTGGTGATAGGCGCGTGGATCGGAAAACGATTCTTCCAAATTGCAGATTATTCAATCACCGCAGGTTATGTCAGGAACTGGCTTACGACTAGCGTCTTTCAGAGTTGGTTTGCCAAGGTAACGGCAAATAGCCCCTTCAACGGCCTCCAGCTCATTATCGTGTTTATCGTACTCGGTCTGATCTGTGGTCTGATTGGTGGTTTAATAAGTAGACGGGGAGGATCGTTGGTTGCCCTCCTTTGTAACTTGGTTATCACACTGCCACTCCTTTTGATCGCTTTATACATGATAATTCCAGTTTTACCCCCATTCCTCGAATTAGCTACCTCCATTGGAATAGACCAACTATTGCAGCGCACCTTCTTGGTCCCATTTCTGGTTTTGATCCTCATTGTCTTCGGAATTGCTTATGTTTTTTCGTGGTTCGGAATACGTCTTGGACGAACCGGTAGAAAAAAAGCTCGTGCGCCCGTATAAATAAGCCTTGGGTTTATAAGACAAGAGAAGGTAGGAAATATAACCTAATTAGGAATTAATGAATTATGTTTGAAGTCGGTTATAGTGTTTGAATGGACTGAAAACATAAAAAAGAAGAAATGACCTCTCCGAACATTAAAGCTGCCATTGACTGTGGTATGGATACCGTCGTCTTTACAGTCGAGAGTAATGAGCAACATGGCCCTTGCCTTCCTGTGTTCACGGATACGGCGGCTGGAGATACTTTGGCATATCTTGTTGCCCAGAAACTCGAAAATGCTCTTAAAGGCCCAACAATAACTATCGGCTGCTCGGATCATCACATGGCGTTCGCTGGAACCATTTCACTACGAATAGAGACCCTTCAGAATGTGATTAGGGATTACTGTGCGAGCCTAACACAACATGGCTTACGCCGGATAGTGATCATCCCGGCCCATGGCGGGAACTTCGGTCCCCTGGCAGAAATTAAGGACGAACTCCAGAAGACCCATTCGAACATCCGGATTATTGCGTATTCAGATCTTCAAGAATTCATAGCCATCTTGCAGGAAACGAGTGCAAAACTTGGGATATCGAAAGAAGAATCTGGAGCCCATGCCGGGGAAAGCGAAGTCAGCATGATGTTGTAAGTTCGAAAGGGCTTGGTAAAGACGAACAAAATTCCGGAAGCTACAGGATTCCTTGGAGAATTCACTGAAAAAGAGACTACAAAGATCTTTGACGGAGGAATTGGTGTCCTTTCTCCTATTGGCGTCCTTGGATCTCCTGCCAAAGCGAGTGCCGAACATGGAAAGATCTACCTAGAAGAATTGGCATCTACCATGGTTGATTACATAATAAAAGCTGAGTAGTTTTAACTATAAGAAGAAATAGAGATACACCCTCTAACGGATAATATTCCTAAAGGCGTTCCATTGGCACCTATTTTTTTCTGCTACAAATATTTCTAGGCACACTCGCAATAAAAGCGAAAATAAAAAACCATTAATGATTGTTTTATGCAACTTTAAAGAAGTGTAAAGTGTACTTAACGTAAAGTTTATATAACGTCAAGTCAACATTACGTCAAGTTCGTTTAACGTCAAACGAACTTTACAGAAGGTGATTCGATGAATCGAAAACAATGGTTTGTATGTGTGTTTGGGGTATTATCATGTGCAGGAATTATAATTGGTTGGTCTTTTTCGCTTGCAAAAAGCACTTATTCACTTATACTACCATTAATCGGAATATTTGCTCTTCTTATAGGGCTAGGGATTTTATATTTCTTAAGTAGATACGTGGAAGAAGTAATTGAAGATGAGAGAACTGAAAAAATAAGCGAAAAAGCAGCCAAAATGGCTTATATCGTTTTTTCTATCGTATTTGGAGCGGCAGCTATCTTATTGATAGGATTCAGCTATTGCGGGTATCCGTACTATCAACTTGGTCGTTCATTTCTTCTCCCTGTCTCTTCTTTATTAGCGTTATACTGGTTTTTCTATGCATACTATAGCTTAAAGTATTGAACACAGTGGTATAAATGACAAAGAGAAAAGTAAAGCAGTTCATTACCATAATAATGGGAATAACAGGTAGATTTTGATAGCATTTAGAAGGTGATCCGATGAACCGGAAACAATACACCATGTTTGGAATAATAGTAATAGTAGGCATGGGAGCACTAATGGGTTGGTCCATATCAAAAGGAAATACCGAATTAGCGGCTATATTACCATTAGTTACAGCACTTGTTGTGGCAGCTATTCAGTTATCTAAGAGAAAAGTGAAAGGAGTATTCGTAGATGAAAGAACCTACCTAATAAGTGAAAAAGCATCCAGAATAGCTCTGCAAATTTTTGTCATAATCTGTGTTGTAACGGGTCTTGTTTTGATGGTATTGGGTCAATATAAGTATCCTGAGGTGTTACAGATGGCTTATACTTTGACCTTCTTTGCCAGTGCTTTATCAGTGTTGTATGTAGTATTTTATGGATACTATAACAGAAAATATGGAGGATAGTGGTACAAATGACGAAGAGAAAGGTGCTACAGCTCTCTATCATAATAATGGGAATAATTGGTGCGACTTTAATCATAATGGGCAAAAGTGGTGACCCCAGATTTACACAAATTGGCTATCTAATGTTTTACTCAATCTGCGCTCTAATGGTGCTGGATCATATATTCTATGGCTACTATAGCAGGAAATACGGGACAGAGTGGTGAAAATGAGGAACGAATCTAAGCGGAGCGGACAAATAATGAATACACTTAGGGAGCATAGAACGAGACATGAGTTAACGCAGGAAGAACTTGCAAACCGGCTTGGAATCACAAGACAAACCGTGATAGCTATGGAAAAAGGGAATTATAACCCATCTTTAGAACTGGCTTTCAAAATAGCCAAGATATTCGATGTCCAAATTGAAGAAATTTTTTCCTATGAGGTTGAAACAACCGGATAACCAAGTTTATGAGTTTAATTGAATTCCAGACGGAGGTAGATTGTGATGGAGAAGGCAGTTGTTATCTGAGCAGTTTCAAAGAGTTTTGGGAAAACCCATGCAGTTCAAAATTTAGACCTACAGATTGAAAAGGGAACAGTATTTGGGTTTCTCGGACCAAATGGGTCTGGGAAATCTACAACCATGAAGTTGCTTCTGGGACTGTTAAAGCCCGACTCGGGAGAACTCAAGGTGTATGGCCTTGATGTGGTACGACATCCATTCGAAGTTAAGAAGAATGTGGGCTATGTTCCTGAAATCATATACCTGTATGAGTTTTTGACTGGTCTGGAATATTTAGATTTTATCGCGGATGTGCATGGGTTGGATGCGCAAACAAAGAAAACCAGGATCGAAGAGTTACTGGAGGCTTTCGACTTGGAAGGTCGCGAGCATGAGATGATGAGTGGATACTCCCGAGGCATGAAACAAAAAATCGCCATTATTGCGGCGCTCTTGCACCAACCCAAACTGCTAATCCTCGATGAACCGTTAAGTGGGCTTGATCCCAAATTCGCTCGAATTGTCAAGGATTTACTTCACAAACTGGCAGCGGAGGGTGTAACAATCCTTATGAGCACCCACATTCTTGAAATTGCCGAAGCGGTCTGTGATCGGATAGCGATTCTGAATCAGGGGCGGAAGTTCGCAGAAGGAACGGCAGCGGAGTTACGTGAAATGGCTCAACTTCCAGATTCTACACTGGAAGACGTCTTTCTGACCTTGACGGGCACGAATGACATTCAAGATATTGTTTCGGCCCTTGTTAAATAACGGTGAGAATGTTGAACGGGAGTTTGGTCGTGCATCTAGCAAAAATCTTTGCACTAGCTTCGGTGCGGCAGAAACGAGCGAAAGGGAAAGTTCCAACAGGGACTGCGAAATCCCCTAGAGTGAATATTATTGTCTCTGTTGTCGCATTTCCAATGGCAGCCATTTTAGCGCCCCAATTCACTAATGTCTTTTTGAAAGACATGCCAGTGGCTATATTTTTTATGAATTTTTCAATTTTTATTCCATCTTTTATGACTTTAATAGCCATTATGTTTGGGATCCTCTTTGAATTGCAGGCAGCTTCCACAGGGTCAACGGACATGATTAATTGGTTGCCGATAAGGCCGATTGAGTATATTATGTCTTCAACTCTTACACTGACGTACTTTTTAGCTCCAGTGCTTGCTTTAGCTTTTGGTGCCACCTTTGGAATCGCAGTGTCTATTAATATGGCGGATATCTGGCTATTTAGTTTAGTTTTTGGGCTCGTAGGATTGTTTTTAGGGACCTTTATAACGGAGATACTCCGGGCGTTAATGAATCGGGTGTCAGCCACGTTTTACAAGCGTAGCGGAAGATCAACCGTAGCTGGAAGAATGGTGGTAGGTATCTTTATGATTGTGATATTCATGCTTGTGTTCAATGTTAACGTGCTGCTGACCGTTCTTCAGTATTTTATCGGTGGGGTAGACAATGCCTGGTTTATTCCAATCCTTTGGCCGACTTTGGCCATCATGAGACATTTAGCTGCTGGCACTATGGAGACACTTCTATACACTCTGCTTAACATGAGCTTTACCTTGGGACTTCTCTTGACCAGTGTCAAATTACGAGCGAAATACTGGGTGCCCATCCCGATTTCCATCCAAATCGCCCCTTCTAAGGCCTATACGCCAAAACGAGGCCTCCTTGGAAGACTTGGTTGTACGGCAGCAGAATCGGCATTGATCTGGAAGGATTTTCGGGGCTTGATAAGACGGAAAGAAATGCTTGGCTGGATTGCCATACCGATAGCAATTGTGATAATATCCTTTATCACCACGTACTCCACATGGACGACTGCTACTACCATAAGTGACAAACTAGCTTTCTTTACAGGGCCCTTAATCGGAATTGTCATGCTTGCCTTCTATTTGGCATTGATAAGCATTGGGCAGGAAGGGGACGCCTTCATTAACCTGCTCGCTGCCCCCTTGAAAGAGAAAGAGATTGTTAAAGCTAAATTGGTAACGGTTCTGGTACCCGCAATTGGTGCCCTGGCTGTGCTTCTAGTTATTGCGCAGCTATTGATTAATCCAAGGATGAAAATCATGATATCGATAACTGTCGTGTCATTTGCTGTGGTTCTTGAAGCGGTGTTCATTGGGTTGGCGACAGGCATTCGATTCCCAGATTTCAAAGTAATGCCTAGAACCAGGTTTATCACAAGGTAAGGTGTTTATTTTGGCATACTCTTGCTGTTCGGTTCCATAGGAGTCACATTACTACCACTGTTCCTCTATGCTATTGCACAATTCCATATCCTAACAGTTATCACTTTGCCAGGAATTACTCTTCTAACAGCACTTATTGGTATTTCAATCTGCTATGTAAATTCTCGAATAATGGAAATCAGCTTACAGAGACTCGTCATCTTAGTACCTTGAATTCCTCGACGCATCTGATAAAATAATCATAAAAAAATCAAAAACTCTCATTCAGCATGAATATTGCTTTTATTGGTTTTGGGTGAGTGCTTTGGTAAGATTCAGTTACATCAAACAGCTTGCAAACCAAGAATAGGGTGACTTGCTTCCATCGGGATAGTTATTGGTTGAATTATCGAAATTTATCAATATCTCCAATAATATTTAAGGATTCCGAGGATACTCTAGCACTATTTTGGAGCATTCACTACTGACAGTGGTTCTATCTAATTTAAATATTAATACAATAAAATTGAATAAGGGACAAGATATTGATAATCAGTTAGTTTAACGTCTTGCCTCAATGGTACTTCTTGCCCCTTTGTGCAGGAGACTCAAGCGGTGGAGTCTCCTGTCATCTCCCCTTCTTCTGTACACATTAATCATTCAAGGGAGAAATCTAAAAAATAAATGTTAATAATAGAACTTCTGGCAGAAACAGCTATCTTTTTTTACGATCAAGTTTACTATATCGGGAGATCTTTTTCTCCCATCCCCGTTTCTTTTTTGGAGCTATGCGTGTAACTACCAAATCGCTGTATTCAACTATGGGTACTTCATTCCTTCGATTTTTTTTCTTCTTAGAGGGTTTCTTAGGGGGTTCTGATCCAGATTCGTATACTGATTGCCCTATTAGGATTGCTACAGCGATTACTGTCCAAATCAGAAATCCTTTAACTTGAAAAAAGTCCCAGAGAAGTATGATAAACGCATAGGAAGGGATAAGCAAAAGGGCTGCTTGTTTGTAGTTTGCCATATAAGATACTTCCAATAAGATCGAAATATTTTATCAAATAATTAATTAATTTTAGTGGCATCTTTCATCCATTTTCGGCTCAAATGGATTCTACTATGGGTAATAACATTTCGTAGGTCCTTTCCAATTTTTAATTGATATATTTTAATAATAGTGCCACATTATCAACGTTACTGGCCATTGAAAAGAACTTTAATCGGATTTTCGGCGTAAAAAAGGTCAATCAAAAATGTTTATACGTAATTCGAGTTGGATTTTCGGATTTCGAAGATTATTGGACTCGAGAGGTCTTCTTTTAGTTTCTTTATTTTGAAAGGCCTCTCTCTATGCAAAAATTTGATCAGAATTATTCAACTTTGATTAGGGGCCAAAAAACTTCTACAAGTCATCTTAGAGTTTCTAAATAGGAATTCTTCACGCCTAAAGAGGACAGTAAGATGACATCTCAAGATAAAATCCAAACTCTAGCAGAGTTGAGTCGATATGACACCCTTGGTTTGAATACTAGTGATACGTATTTCTCATCATGGATAAATGAAGAGAATAACGTTTTGACGAGAAATGATAAATTCTTAGCAAAAATTCACACATTGGGTGCTGGAGGAAAATATGACGTATGTGCCTCAACTGCTTCGCCCCGTTGTGCATCTAGTAGTAATCGAATTGGGAATGCCGTTGCTAGTGGAATCTGCCACAGTTACACCCCGGATGGTAGATGTGTTTCACTTTTCAAAACACTCTATACAAATGTATGTTCATTTGATTGTAAATACTGTATAAATTCTACAAACTCTACTCGGGGGAACAAGGTAGGGCATTTTAGTTACACACCAAATGAGTTAGCAACAATCTTCATGAAATTATACTTGAGAAATTATGTGGAAGGATTGTTCCTGAGCTCAGGGATTAAGAGAGATGTTGACAAAACTATGGAGGACCTACTCGAATCTGTGCAAATTCTCCGAACAAAATTTAGGTTTCGAGGGTACATCCATCTCAAGATTTTACCAGGAGCAAGCTATGAACACATCCGACAAGCTGTAGAATGGGCGGATCGTGTGAGTATTAATATAGAAGCCCCTTCTGCATCTAGACTGAGCGAGATTGCGGGAGTGAAAGACTATCAAAATGATATTCTTCGAAGACAAACTTGGATTCAAGGTCTACAAAAACAGGGTATGCTACCCGCTGGTCAGACTACTCAATTTATTGTTGGCGCTGGAAATGAAACAGATCTGGAAATTTTAACTCAGTTGAAGTGGGAATACAATCACCTAGGATTGAAAAGAGGATATTTTGCAGTTTTTGATCCTATAACTGGCACACCTCTTGAATCGCGGGCTGCAGTTCCTATTTGGCGGGAATATCGGCTCTATCAGTTTGATTGGCTGATGCGTGTTTATAAATTCGACTTCTCTGAATTAAAACAGGTTTTAACAGAAGATGGATTACTTCTAAATGCAGATCCAAAAATATTACTTGCAAAAATGACCCTAGATCGTCCTATTGATATTAATAATATGTCTT
>JBHIFL010000081.1:0-18084 GCA_046761065.1 Candidatus Heimdallarchaeota archaeon | reverse complement strand
GGCAATATCAACTTCACAATAGAGATTCCCGAGTTCATTTGCGCCTTTTTCAAGCCATGGTTGAGCATACGAGCAGTAAACCAATTTTCCTGCATCAACATCCCAACCCAATGGCGGTAGATCGCTAAATTTTTTGAAGTTCTCCACTGTCAACTCAAGACCGCGTTTTTGAACCTCTTCTTTAATTTTCAAGCCTCGTTCGTATCCATAACTGCGGACCGCTTTTAAGATAAGCCTTTTTCCCTCCGTTTCTCCCAACTCCTCGACAAGTGTTTTGGCAAAATGATAATAAAGCAATCCAAACATATAACCCATTGTTCGTACTTGTTGAGCACATTCTTCAGTGGAAATCATTCCTTCTTCTTGTTCCATGACTTAAACACTCACCCATATATTAGCTTCAATTCATTGTTGTATTACGCTTTATCTTGTATGATACAAACATTTAGAGTCATCGAATTTTAAATAAGGCGATTCCTTTGTTTTAAACCAGTTGTTTTACCTTTTCGATGTACTCTAAAGATTGGTGGAGGAAATACTTATTGTAGAGCTTCGCATAGTGCCCATTACGTGCCATTAGTACCTCGTGAGCCCCTTCTTCAATAATTCTGCCATGGTCTAAGACAATGATTCGATCAACATGGCGGACGGTCCAAAGGCGATGAGCAATGATGATCGAGGTTCGGTTTGTCATTGTTCGCTGGAGGGCGTCTTGTATTCGTGTTTCGGTGAACGGATCAACGGATGCGGTTGCTTCATCCAAAATGAGGATACAGGGGTTCTCAAGCAGAACGCGCGCGAACGCCACTAATTGCCGTTGTCCCATTGACAGTAGGCTGCCCCTCTCTCGGACATTCGTCTCTAGCCCCTTTGGAAGATCCTCTACCCAATCCGCTCCTCCCGCCTGCTCCAACGCCCAAAGAACTTCCTCCCGCGTCGCTGAAGGTCGGCCATATTTTATGTTGTTTTCTAGGGTATCAGCCCAAAGAAACGGGGTCTGGGGAATAAGACCAATGCATAATCGATAAAATGTTAGATCAAAATCCCGAATGCTTGTTCCATCGATAAGAATATCGCCGCCCTGAAATTCATAGAACCTTGCGAGCAGTTTAGCTAAACTGGACTTCCCTGCGCCAGTGTGCCCCACAATTGCCACGGACTCTCCAGCTCTTATGCGAAGCGAAAACCGATCAAATACTTTTTGCTCTGCTCTGTAGGAAAACTGGAGATTATCAAAGACGATTTCACCTTTAATTTTAACTTTCAGACTGTTTCTTTGACGAACTACAGGAGGGGTGTCAATCAATGCAAAAATCCGTTCAGCGGCGGATAATCCTGCTTGAAAGGATGGCCAAAATGATGCGATTGATAATAATGGAAAGAATAAGATCTGTAAACTTTGTAGAAAAAGATATAGATCCCCCGCGTTTATTTGGCCTTGCAAGGTGGCTAATCCACCGTAATACATCAATAAAGCTAATGTTAGGCCTTGAATAATGGATAAAGTAGGGAAAATGGTAGTTGTAATTATAGCTCGACTTAGATTGACCTGATATGATTGTGTATTTACGTTGTTGAATTTTTCATAAAGTTTATTCTCTTGACGAAAGGTTTTTGCAATTTGGATTCCTGCAATGCTTTCTTGGACAAACGCATTAACCACTGCTAACGCTCGTTGTCCTAACAACGTCCGCCGCCGCGCAACTTTTCGAAAAGATAACGCTACCGCAAAAATAAGCGGGGCCATTAACAGAAAGACAATTGTTAGCCTCAAATTGATACGAATCATTGCGACGAGTATGATAAATACAACAAAGAAAGACGAAGTAGTCTGCATAAACAAGGAAGCCGCTCTGCCGAAATCGCGTGAGTCTGTATTGACACGACTGACAATCTTTCCAGTGGGATACTTATCAAAAAACGAAAGATCATTGTTTAAGACCGCATGGTCGACATCCTTCCGTAAATCTAGAACAACATCACCTATTACGCGGCTAGAGTGAAGCTGGCGGAAAAAGTTGAATATCCAAGACAGAACGTTTAAGATTAGGGAGATTATTATTAGAACAAATATTGATAAGAGGTCCCGTGTTGTTTCTAAGAGCGATATTGCTTGGGCGAGTAAGATAGGTACAAAAGCATTGGAGAAGGAGGTAAGGGTTAGGAAAGCCACAACAATCCCCATCGATTTTTTATATGGACTAAAATACGCGAAAACCCGACTCACTAAAGTGCGGTCTTTGTAGATCCTGTCATATTCCTCTGCACCTAACCCGAGATGAAATCCCAGTTAGTCCACCCCTGCAAGAAGTTGTGCTACATCAACATCAAACCTTTTAACGAAGATTTTCTGATACTCCTCTGAGGTTCTCAATAATTCTTCATGTGTCCCTTGAGCTACAATTTCGCCGCGTTTTAATACTAAAATGAGATCAGCCCAACGAATTTGGGAAAGCCGGTGGGTTATTAAGATTGTTGTACGGTCTTGAAGAATTTGACGAATTGCCTGTTGGATTTTATTCTCCGTTTCCGTGTCAATAGCAGAGGTAGAGTCATCTAGGATGAGAATCCGGGGTGTAGTTAAGAAAGCTCTGGCAATTGCAATGCGTTGCCGCTCTCCTCCACTTAATTGAACACCACGCTCCCCTACTTCCGATTCGTATCCCTTTGGCAACGCCGAGATGAATTCATGAGCTTGGGCCTCTTTAGCTACAGCGATGGCCTCTTCTTGTGAGCTAGATCGTCCAAATGAAATGTTTTCAAAAACTGTGGTTGAGAACAAGAACACATCTTGTTCGATATATGAAATTTGGGGACGAAGTGATTGAAGGGAGTACTCGCGGACATCAATTCCATCAATTAAGACCTGACCTTTATTCACATCATAAAGGCGCGAAAGCAGTTTTGTGAGAGTCGTTTTTCCGCTTCCCGCTGTTCCTACAAGTGCAACTGTCTGACCGGGCTTCACCTCAAACGAGATATTTCGTAATACGGGTTTGGAAGCTCCCGGGTAAGTAAATGTGACATTCTCAAATTTTATTGCACCATCGATTTGTTTTGTGACTCCTGTCACATTTTCATCAATTTCGGTTTCTTTGTTCATGACTTCGAGTAAGCGTTCCGAGCCAGAGATCGCCAATCGAACGACAGCAAATGTCCATATCGAGATAAAGGTAGGAAATCGCAAATTTGCTAACAACCCAACATACGCAATCACTTGGCCAATTTCTAGTAGGCCCTGAAGGTTCCAGTAGATTCCATGAGCCAACCCGACTGTCACAGTCACCGCGATAAGGAGTAAAGGTATATACTTTGCTTGAATCTCTCCTTGCTTTACAAAAGCATCTCGATAGGCTTTAGTGTGGGAGTAAAATTTGTTCATTTCTGCTACTTCTTGGGCGCTGCCCTTTACTACCTCAATCCCAGAAAGGGTTTCATTAAGTGAAGCATTCATTTGTCCAAATTCAGCTCGTAATTGTGTAGTAACAGGATTGAGTTGTCGGTTATAGTTCCCTAAGGCAATCACAAATCCGAGGATAAACAAAAGGGGTGTGATTAAAAGCGATGAGGGATAAAGTATATAGATGAAGAGAATTGGAACAACAAGACCCGTGACGGACTCAAAAATAAGAGAAAGCGCAGGCGAAATTAAAAAATTCAACATTCGAACATCATTGGTTGTTCTAGCCATGATATCTCCTATGCGTTGATGTTCGTGAAACGATTGCGACTTCCCAATGAGGTTTACGAAAAACTCATGACGTGTGTCACGTTCCATCCGTTGTGCCAGCACTTCTCGTATCAGAGTATTGATTACACTCAATACCGGAGAGCCAACCGCTAAAATGAGCAGTAATATCGTATAGTGTCGGAGATTTGTCGCAAATCCAGCTGTAAATTCATCAATAGCCTTTCCTAAGAGGATCATTATTTCTGAAGAAATCGTCGCTGTAGCAATTGTTGTGAAAAAAGTAAAAAGGACGATTAGTTTATTTGAACGATGAAAGATATGAGCTATAATCCACGAAATCGGTCCTTTCTGTCTGGCTTTTTCAAAAGGATCTACTTCAAGTGAGAATTCTTTATAGTAATATGTATTGATCGAGTCCGGTGTGCTTGTTTTCATTTTAATTAGACCTATATTGTTTAGTTGCTAATAAGCACTACTAACTTGCTTCTTGGAATGATGTTCCTCGAATTGCTTTTTTATCTATTTAATGGCAGATTTTCTTACTGTAACAAAATCATCTTGTGGGGAGCCTATGGATTCAACAAAGAGATAAATGGGATTATTCTGTATTTTTTCCTAGAAAAGGGTAATTTCACCGCTAGTACTAAGCTTCTCCTCAATATAGCCATGCTTCATAAGGTAATTCAATAATTATTTTCCCCTCCCTATTTAGAGTTTAGAACTTTGCAAGATAGTAGTATTAATAGTATCGTGGGTGGTATGAACTTACTATTCATCAACCTATACTCTTTTTTGTTTCCGCTTAGGAATAAAAAAGCCGGTATTCTTCTTGTACTCTATATAGGCCTCCCCATAACGAATAACAAGATCTCGCTCCTCTGCCCAGCACATCACGTAGAAAATTGGGATCCAAATGAAAGAGAATAGAGCAAGAAATGGAGTGTGTAACAAGAATGCGATGACCCACCAATATGTGGCCTCACCTATTGCTTGTGGATGACGAATCTTTTCGTAAATACCTCTATAGAGGGTATGTTCCTTCTTCACAATCATTGTTTCTTCGCCTGCATCTTTCATCCCACGAAACCACAAAAAGCCCCCAGGAATAGCAATAACAATAGCAATAATGGCTGAAAGCCACCAGTCCCAGGGAAAAGTTCGAGGAAGTGAAATTGGGAGAGGGTAAAAGAAGTAAACGATATAATTGATGAAGGCTACAATCTCAAAACTTGCAGCAATCACCCTATATTGCGAACACTTTGTATAGGCAATGTCACCAATTTCTTTTTCCAAAGCCGCAGGTTCTACACTTTTAACATAGAAATACAGAAAGAAGAGAGCTGCTCCAATCAATATGAAGAAGTTAATCCACTCAATCATCACTATCATCAGCAAAAGAATTGATAATGATTAATAAACAAATCTCGTATAAACATCATATGATGATTCGCATTGGAACAAGTCTTCGGGAATTCTTGGGAGTTCCACCCCATATTTGGTTGGAACTTGCGAATATCCTGAGATTTAATCATATTGAGTTCTTTAGCTCTATCTTTTTTGGAAATCTAATAAAATTCATCGATTTAATTGGAATAAAAACTACAGCTGTTCATTTACCGTATTTCGATGATAGTGATTGGGATCTATCTTCAAAAGGAGTAAATACGAAATTTAATCGACTTGTAAGTCGTATCAATCAATATCAAAACCAACTTCGGATTGAATGGTTGATTGTGCACCCCCCAGAAGATCCAAATCCTAGCTGGTCGCTTTATTACGAGCGGTTGAACCAGTTTGAAATCCCTGTGCTTCTTGAAAATATAAAAACACAAAATTTCAACGAGTTTAAAGAAATCTATAAAGACTTAAAGAATCTATTGAGGGATCGATTAGGATTTTGCTTTGATCTGGTACATTCCTTTCTAGCCAATAAGGAATTTCTAAACCTCCCAGAGAATCTGTATTCAGATCTCCAATATGTTCATCTAAATGACACCAACTCCAAAGAAACAGACGCTCATTTGCCCTTGGGAGCTGGAGTCGTTCCATTAGATCAAGTCTTCAACTTTCTAAAACAAATCCGATTTGACGGAGTAATCAATTTAGAGATTAAACCTAGAAAAATAATGGACGCAATGAGTATTCTAAACTCATATCTACTTATTTTAAGGAAATTTCACTGGCAAAAATATTTGCAAACTAAAATTCGACTCACTTTCATTAAACCTGCGTTAAGGCATAAGTTAAAAACCCTAGAAATCACTTAACAGCATGATTTTGTCTTTTTTCTGCATTTCCAGCTAAATCATCGATTAATATATCAATTATATAATAACTAATCAATTTAAGGTGAAATATTATGAGATCAACTCCAAGGAGATTACTTTTCTAGGGTTTAAAACTTAAATAAGGCTTTTCCAAAATTTCTAACAGGTTTAAACCAATTATCAAAGAAAACTATTACCCATAATTTTACTGCCCTTAGTAATTCTTTTCTTAAAATACCACAAACACAACCTTTCAATCATACTGCAAGAGAAGAATTTAGAGAGGTAAAATCTGTGCTTCAAAAACGCACCTATAAACTGAAAGATCTTGAGTGGACAGCCCTCCGCAAAGATCTTACAAAAGGAATTTTTGGAAAGTCGCTAATCCCTGGAGAATTAACAAATGTCAAAATTATGCTTACAAGGGTAGTACCAGGTGGTGAATTTACTATCCATAAGGATCCTTACCACCATGTTTTCTACTTCATCGAAGGGCAAGGAAAAGGTTGGCTAGGCGATGTATCCTATAAAATCAACCCAGATTTGGTAGTAGAGGTTCCAGCAGGTGAGTTACATGGCTACAAAAACACTGGAGTGAAGGATCTCCTTTTCCTTACGATTAATATTCCAATTATTTAGGTCTGCTACCGATATAATTGCAATTATTATCTAATCGAATCTAAAAGTATCCACTAATTCCTGTGAGGGATCATTATGCTAGGAATAGTAAGAATGTTAGGCGCTTAGTCCAGTTGAGCGTGGTGGAAACTACTAAGTGAAGGCATTACAAAGATGTCCGAAGATCTACAGAGGATAGACTTTCGGTTTTTGCCCGCTTCATCTCGTTTGGCAATCATACTGTCGAGACAGTGGATTTCTACATTGAGAAAACAGAGGAAAAATTCCCTTAGGAAATGAGGTTTGGTGTATCCTGGTGGAAAGCTACTGAGTCAGAGTTGCCCTCCAAAGAACAAGTCACCAAATACCCAAAAAAGTAAGAAAGAAGGCGGAAGCTATTTTTGAAGAATGGAATGATACAAAATTCTTGGTGCCGTAAGAAATTCACTAATAGATTGGGGAAACTTTCTCGAACCAGCTGATCTATATATTAAAGCATAGCTATTATCACCTTGGGTAGATTAATCAGACGATCAGGGCTTCAGGCAATGAACCTACCGATTGGCAATAAGATTCCCTTCACTTAGATTTCAACGAGCACGCTAGAGCATCAACCAGTCTGCCCTTTCAGCCCACTGGCTAGTTGGTTTAGAAATTAACGTGTTGGGTGTTTTAGACAATCTACTTACGAACTACTCTTGTTTAGGACATGATTATTCATTTGAGCTCTTAGTTCGTATCGTTACCTCATTTTTTGGGTTACCTGAAGGACAGACTTTCAAGCAAACTGCACACGCTGGTCGTGTGTTAAGATACTGATTGCAAGCAAATTTATTGAGTTCATACAAGATTTCATGGTCTTGTGGCACGGTTAATGCATCTGCTGGGCATTCAGTGATGCAAGGCTGGGGACAGTCTTTACAAAAGTTTAGTACAAGGGGTTTGTCTGGTTCGAGTTCGGCGTCTGTGATTATCGCCGTCAGTCGTATCCTTGGACCAAATTGCGGGGTGATGAGTAGGCTGCTATGCCCAATAACCCCCAGCCCCCCACCGACTGCGGCATGCTTCAAGGAAATCAGTCCCATCAGATATCGGGCATCAACTCCCCCAGCGGAGGCCATCTGGTGATAAGTTTGATAACCTTCTTTTTCGAGAAATCTGGCCAACTGAAAGCCAAAATCATCTAGATGCCTTGAAACCAGCCCTCCATGAGCAGCATACATGGCTTGTCTTGATGATTCTCCAAAAAATGCAGTTTCTTGACCTGTAACTGGTAAAATATCTACTTGCGTGTCAAGCATCTTCATGGCAAGTACAATGATGGATCGTGCACCTGGCAAAATATCTTCCGCCTTGTGGCCTTTTGGGGCATTTGCAAGGCAAGTTGCAGGAGCTATTCCAAACAGATCAGCCCCAAGATGAGTTGCCAGTTCTTTAAGTTCCTGTTTAAGATTCATAACATTCCTCCAATAGTCACAAGAAAATCGAACGCTTTGATGAGAGAATAAGATGCCCCTTTAACTTTTATCAAAAGTCTCAATTATACATAAAAATCAACACATCATCTTTTCCCATTCAAACACGAGTTAGTTCGCCTTGCCCGATTAACCTTCATTCAAATCTCAAAACGTTTCAATCTGCTTATATAGTTATAGCATAAAATTAAGATAATCCAGAGATCTTATAAAATTGATGAGGTTTAAATGACGGAATATCAACGTTTCTTGACTCCTGGGTTTCAACCTTTCGACCCAATCGAGTTGACGAGGGAGACGGAGCGGATAGTAACTAGAGAAGGGTCTGAGGGATTAGAGAGAAAATATGTTGGAGTTTACTCCGCCCCAGTATACCGAGGGATTGCAACGGGTTATGCAGCCGGGTGTTGTTTGCGTTGCTTCTACTGTTGGGCGAATTGGTCAAGGGATTTTCCAGAGAGGTTTGGCGAGTTTTACTCTCCCAAGAGGCTAGCCAACAGGCTGTTTAAAGCCGCAAAGGAGGGAATAACCGCTCCCGGTTGGGAACGTTTTCGACACCTCCAAGTAGACAAATTACGTCTCTCTGGATGCGAGCCAACTTTAGGAAAGTACCATCTTCTAGCAGTCCTGCGTTATGTAGCAAACTCAAAGTATCCTCTATTTATTTTGGAAACGAATGGGGTCCTTCTTGGCTATGACAAAAATTTTGTAGAACAGTTAGCTGAATTTAAAGATAAACTCTATGTTCGCATCTCATTTAAGGCCGCAACCTCCGAAGGCTTTACTCAAAGAACTGGCGCCATCGGGAAATACTATGAACTCCCCTTCAAAGCCCTAAAATCTCTTCTTGATGAAGGAATTTATGTTAGAGCAGCTGCGATGACGGATCCAAAGGTGATGCCAGATGATGAGCGGAGGACCCTAATTAACAGGTTAGAGGAGATTGACCCTGCTGCAAACTATTCCACAACCTTGGAAGAGGAACAGATCGATAGATACGATACAACGATCAAGCGATTGAAAGCTTTTAATGACCAAAATTTTGCCAAAGCACTGGAGAACCAGATCCTACGAAGAAGAGAAGAGTATTTGTAAGAGTTGGAAAGGGGAGGTTAAGGAGGGGACTTCTAAATGAAAATGTTAACCGTACCAAAACCATTCTCAGCGGGGATACTCCTCTCTTACAAATGCACTAATGAATGTAAGCACTGTATGTATGCCTGTTCCCCCCATTGGAATGCTGACTGGCTCGCTGAGTCAGATGCAGAACAAATTTTAACCCAACTAGCTAGAAGCATCGAAGGAAGTCCTTGGGGGGGAGAAAAAGTGGGGGTGAATTATGGAGTTCATTTCACTGGTGGAGAACCCTTTCTAAACTTCAATTTGCTTCTTAATCTCACAGAAATTGCCCAATCACTTCAAATCCCCTCAACTTTTACTGAAACAAACTGCTATTGGTGTACGAGGGATGACCAAGTAAAAGATCGATTTAAGCAATTAAAAGCTAAGGGGTTAAAAGGGATTCTTCTCAGTGCCAACCCCTTCACAGTGGAGCAAATCCCTTTTGAAAGAATCGAACGAGCCATCAAAATAGGAAAAGAAATTTTTGGCGAAAATGTGATGGTTTATAACAATCTCTTTTTTACTCAACTCAGAATCCTTAATATCAAACAAACGCTCTCCTTCAGGGATTATCTCTCCTTAATGAAAAAGAAAAACCCTCTTGGACTCCAATATGGCCTTAGCTACCCTTCTATTTTCCCAATGGCTCGGGTGCCTTACAAACTAGGGCATTTATATCGAAAGTATCCCCCAAAAACATTATTCGGCGAATCCTGCATAGACGAACTGAAAAGACCATGGCATATCCATATCGACAACTACGGGAATTACATCCCCGGCTACTGTGCAGGTATCTCTCTCGGTAACGCAACGAACCTCAATTCAATCAACCAGATCAATTTAGAGGACTATCCAATCCTCAACGCTTTAACAACCGACATAGAAGCCCTTTACCACATTGGCATCAAAGAATTTGAATATGAAGAGCGCAGCAAAGGATATATTTCCAAATGCCACCTTTGTGTTGATATCAGGAAATATATTACTCAGAAAACCACTAAATTAAAAGAACTTAGGCCATTAGAATTTTATTCACACTTAGAGTAACTCAAAGAAGAAAACTCCTTATAGATCTAGGCAGGACAAAGAAAAAAAAGTGAGTGAATGACCGCCCAAAGACAATAGCACTTAGGGGTTCGATATGTCAATACATTTTCTGGAAATAGGCCTCTGGAACGGGTTTTTTCAAGCGTTCAGGAAGACCAGTTCCATCTGAATTAACTGTGAGATTGAACCCTCTACCAATTCTTTCTCCAGTGACAAGTTGAACTCCCGAGGCTGCGATAGAACGTGCTTGGCGTTCAGCAGTACGACATTCAATAAGATTTGCTCCTGTACTAAAGTGTAATTCAAGAGATTCGCTTTCACGGTTTACTAACAGATAGATGTCGCTTGAAGGTGTTCCACTTACTTCGACAAATTCACGATTACGAAACTCAAAACAAAGCAATGGGGTACCCCCTATCTAATGGCAATTATGCGGCTACAAAAGAGAGATGGCTTCTCATCCAATAAAAAAGTTTCTAATTTGGTTATTTAGAGAATTTATTCGGATCTTTTTCCTACATCTTCTTTATAATGTGAGAAAACGGTAGGAAAGCTTTTAAAAATGCACTAAGGATAATTATCAGTAAGATTTTTGAATATATCATAAGAAAAGGTGTTTTTGATAAAACATGATAGGCTTATAAAAGGAGAGAAAAATCATACAATGAAAAGGTGCTTACTAACTAAATTTTTTACTGAGAGTGAAACTGAATATAACAGTTGGATGCTGAATTTTAATCCAACGTATTACTATGTAAAAATAGGTAACGCCAATTTGCATATTATCAGAACTTTACATATTAGTTCGTATTTACAGAAACTCAATGGATATGCGTCTGTGTAGGGGGATGTATCAGATCTTAAAATAAATATGATGTTATCAAAACCTTAATGGGGGCAAATCAATGGGCAAATTGCTCTGGAAGCCTTCTCAAGAATTAATAAAACAAACCAATATGAATCGCTTTATCAATTTCGTCAATAAAAAATATGATCTGCAAATTAACTCTTATTCACAACTATATCAGTGGTCAATTGAAAAAATACCGGATTTTTGGGCGGCTTTATGGTACTTTGTTGGTATCAAAGCTTCCCATAATTATGATAAGGTAGTAGACGACTTAAACCGGTTTCCTGGCGCAAAATGGTTTCCTGGCGCTAGATTGAATTTCGCTGAGAATCTCTTAAGATATAGAGATGACTACATCGCGTTTATTTTTCAAGGAGAAACAAAAAAGGCCACAAAGATGACCTATACAGAGTTATACAATCAAGTGGCTTGGCTTTCCAAATCACTGCGTGAGAATGGGGTAGATCCTGGAGATCGAGTAGTCGCGTACATGCCCAATCTCATAGAGACGGTTATTGCGATGCTTGCGGCTACTAGCATTGGTGCCACTTGGGCTTCTTGTGGTGCTGAGCTTGGACCATCAGCTGTACTAGATCGTTTTGGTCAAATTGAACCGAAAGTTCTTTTTACAGCGGATGGCTACTTCTATAAAGACAAGACGTTTCACACATTACCAAATACCAAACAAGTTGTGAAAGGCATATCCTCGTTGGAAAAAGTAATTGTAGTGTCATATGCATCAGAAAAAGCAAATATCAGCAATATTCCTAATGCTATTCATTATGAGGAATTTTTGTCAGCAGAAAAGCAGCCATCACTTCAATTTGAACAATTGCCATTCGATCATCCTGCCTATATTATGTTTTCAAGCGGAACAACTGGGAAGCCCAAGTGCATGGTCCAAGGTGCCGGAGGTGTCCTTCTAAACCACTTAAAGGAACTGATCCTCCATACCGATTTAAAACGAGATGACAGAATTACATATATAACCGCGCCGAGCTGGATGATGTGGAATTGGCTAATAAGTTCTTTAGCGGTAGGAACTACAATTGTGCTCTACGATGGCAATCCCCTGTACCCTGATTGGGGAACCATGTTCCGATTAGTTCAAGATAAAAAAATTACAATCTTTGGCTGCAGTGCAAGTTATATCTATTATCTAAGCAGTATAGGTGCTACACCGGGCAAGACGTACGATTTATCCTCGTTACGTCAAATTTCGCAAACGGCCTCGCCCCTTTCGGCAGAAGGGTTTGAATGGGTTTATAAAAATATTAAAGCGGATTTACATTTCAACTCAATTTCTGGAGGAACTGACATCAACGGTTGTTTTGCTATTGGAAGCCCCTTCCTTCCTGTTTATGCCGGCGAATTACAAGCTTTAGCCTTAGGAATGAAGGTGAAGGCGTATGATGAACAAGGGAATCCCATAGTTGATCAAAAAGCCGAACTCGTTTGCGAAGCTCCATCTCCTTCGATGCCTTTGTACTTCTGGAATGATCCAAATAATGAGAAGTATAAAGAGGCGTATTTTAATTTCTATCAGCCTATAGGAAAAAATGTCTGGCGGCATGGTGACTACATCGTCATTCATAGCGATACAGGTGGAATTACATTCTATGGTCGTTCCGATGCCGTTTTAAAGCCTTCTGGCGTACGTATCGGTACAGCCGAAATCTATGAAGTCGTAGAATCCTTACCTGAAATTGCAGATTCGTTGGCAATTGGACAGAATTGGAAGGGAGATCAACGGATAATTCTCTTCGTCAAACTTGTACCGAAATATAATTTAACAGAGGAATTAAAAAATAAGATAAGAAGAATTCTACGCGAACAGGCATCTCCTAGACATGTACCCGCATTAATTCTCGAAACACCGGATATTCCTTACACATTTAGTATGAAAAAGGTAGAAATTGCTGTCACTAACTTAATTCATGGCAAGCCTATCACCAATAGAGATGCATTAATTAATCCAGAATCGCTGGATTACTTCGAAAAAATACTTTCAGACCTCCGTCAAGGGATATAAGGATCTGAAGGGTAAACTATGGTAAACTATATGTCAATACAATAGTAATACACAGTAAAGACCGTTAGATGAAAAATACATGTTATTTCCATTGTCAAAGCACCTAGGGGTTCTTTTGTTATTTACCGGCTGAAATCCCTCCTAGTTTCTTATTTGTTCTTCCTTCATTAAAATCAATTTTGACTTATTGTAAAAATTGTTAATTATACAAATTTTTAATAAAAAAATAAAATTTGTTAAATCTAACAATTGATCTAAAACAAAAATTAATATTCACTTCAAAATCAAAATTTGATTTAATAATTTGCAAATTTCGTTTAGAACATAAATAAAAAAAATATTATACTTATGGAATAATAAAAAAGTAAAAAAATATGTAAATATTTCAAGAATTCGATAAAAACTAAAGAATTGATCTAAGTGATATATCCTATTTGATTTTTAAAAACCAGTTAGTCTGAGAAAAGGTGAGATGATAGAATGTCAGAACTAGATGGACAAATTGTGAATGTAACAAAGTTGTGCAAAGCATTCGGTTCTAAAAACCGGATCGAGATGTTCTTAAAATTATTGAAGAAAAAAAAGCCTGTTAACATTGCGACAGATCTGGAGATTTCTCGTGCTGGTCTCCAAAAACACCTTGAAGCGTTGTTGGAGACGGGTCTGTTGGCCAAAAAAGGCGGGGGACGCAACACGAAGTATGTACCAACAAAGGTTTCACGACTAGTGCTGAAACACTTAGAACAGTTGGGTAACTTACTTGAGATACAGCGTGAGGTGCTAAAACTCGAGGAGACGCTGACTGCACTTGATTCAGTACCCATAATCGTTGGAGAAAACCCAAATAAAAACAACTTTGTAAACTCTCTAAAAGTTGAAAAGAAAAAGCGTTCCGAAAAGCTTGATGTTTTGACAAAAATGTTACGTACCTGTTTAAAAAGCATTCAAGAAGCCTGATCATCTTTCTTTCTTATTTTTTCAAATATTTATACAGAAACTCTCGCCAAAGTCCTTTGGGGACCAAATGAGCTGTTATAAATTGCAGTAAGCGAGTTTTTTAAGAAAAAAGACCTTTTAAAGAAAATAAAAGATGTGCAAATCCTGTATCTTGAGGATCTTCAGATTACCCTTTTAATAGAAGAAAAGAAGAATATCGATCCGTTTACGTTGTGGATACTTGATTACTCTTTTATCTAGGAATCTATATAAATTTATTATCAATCCTAGAAGAAAAATCCATAGTGATCTTGTTGATCAACTCTAGAAAGCTTTTATCAATAACTAAAACCAAGGAAGATTTGAAAGAGCTTTCTAGGTGTTTTTAACAGATGATCAAACAAAACAGATTAAAGGCCTTGTGATATTTCATCAGTTGGTTTAGGTGATGAAATGCCTTCAGACGTTGCCATCGTTGCCATAGGCTTGACTAAATTCGGTAAAAGGGAGGATGTCTCCTATCGAGAATTGTTGGGTGATGCGGTGAGAAATGCTTTCTTGGATTCTGGGGAACTTGCACCGCACGACATTGAAGGACTATATGTAGCCTCTGCCCAACCGGAGCCGCTTGTTGATCAGGCGCATGTCGCAAATTTGGCCACAGAGTACCTTGGACTTTATCCGAAGCTCGTTTCACGGATTGAAATGGCCTGTAGCAGTGGAGGCACGGCGATTCGACATGCTATGATTGCCATCAAGGCAGGAATGGTTGACACTGTTCTTTGTGTCGGTGCAGAAAAGATGAATGAAATGCCTGGGATTGCATTTCGCAATTTATGTATTGTACCGGATGTAACATGGGAATCAAGTCAAGGCATGACCGCTCCGGCTGGGTTCGCTTTAATGGCGCAACTCCACATGAAAAAATACGGCACGACCCGAGAACAAATGGCGTTGGTGGGCGTTAAGAGCAAGAAATTTGGATCACTTAATGAATATGCGCATTATCGAAACCCAGTCACCCTTGAAGATGTCTTAAATGCTCGAATGATTGCGTATCCACTTGGATTATTAGACTGTTCAGGGATTAGTGATGGTGCAGCAGCTGTTATCCTTACGCGTGCTGATCTTGCAAAAAAGTATTCTGACACACCCGTATGGATTTTAGGCTCGGGTCAATCTCTTGAACCAGCTATGATCTCCTCAAATATGCATAATTTGATAGAGTGGGATGCACTTCGGAAAGCCGCGGAAACTGCTTATAAAATGGCAAGTAAAACTCCACACGATATTGATGTGGCTGAAGTCCATGATTGTTTTTCTATTTCTGAAATCATTGAGACGGAAGAACTCGGATTCTGTAAAAAAGGAGAAGGGGGAAAGATGATTGAAGAAGGTCAGACCGACTTGGGGGGAACAATTCCACTCAACACCAGCGGTGGCCTAATATCGAAAGGCCATCCGATCGGCGCCACGGGAGTTACTCAAGCAGTAGATGTTGTCAAGCAACTTCGTGGGGAAGCCGACAAGCGACAGGTGGAAGGAGCGGAGGTTGGGTTGACCCAAAACCTCTCGGGCTTTGCAACACACCATGTGGTGCACATCTATTCTGTTTAGATATTTGGAGTGGGTCGATTATGGAAAAATTCCCTTTCTATCTTTGGACGGAAAAAACAAAGATTCACCAGTTTTGGGAGAATTTGAAAAACCATAAACTGACAACAACAAGATGCCTGAGATGTAATGAAACCCTTTGGCCCCCGCGACATATGTGTCCGAAGTGCTATGATACCGATTTAGAATGGATTGAATTGAAAAAAGAAGGGGTTTTAGAGACATATACAGAGATAGGTGTTGCGCTAAAGGAATTTAAACCTCCGTATTTTGTAGGTTGTATTCGGCTGGATGGAGAAGGACCTCTTATTTTTGCCAGAATGCGGAATTGTACCAGAGACGAAATTTCGCTGGGCATGCGCTGTAAAATCACCTTCGATTATGTTGGAGAGACTCCTGTCTATGTAATTGAACCCCTTAAAGGAGGCTAATAGATGCCTTCAAGGTCATCGAAACTCAGTTCTATCGAAGAAGCAGTGCATAGCATTCCAAATGGCTCAACGATCGCGATTGGTGGTATTCATATGCACAACTCTTCATGTGTTGCCATTCGTGAGTTGATCCGCCAAAAAAAACGTGATCTTGCAGTGATTGGCTCAATCTCCCTAGGCATACAAATTGATATGTTATGCGGAGTTCCAGGCATTGTACGTTCTATTACCTGCCCTTTCGTTAGTCTAGAAATTTTTGGTCTCGCTCCCAATTATCGTCGAGCAGTGGAAAACGGGCAGGTCGAAATTGTGGAATGTTGTGAACTCTACACAAGTTTTGGACTCCGAGCAGGAGCTAATAATCTCGCATTTATCCCGTTACCATATGGTTATGAATACACCGACCTCCCAAAAGCCAATCCTCAAGGATATCGGCGTATAAAAGATCCATATGGGGGGCCTGATGTATTCACAGTCCCTCCACTGAAACCGGATGTTGCCATACTTCACGTCCAACATGCTGATGCAAATGGGAATGGACAGCCTCTAGGTCCGATCTGTGTCGATGATGTGATGGCACTGGCAAGCAAGCGAGTGATCTTAACGTGTGACGAGTTAATTGAAGAGAAGGACGAAACTGATGCCATGCAGATGGTGATTCCTGGGTTTTTAGTGAGTCATGTTGTGAAGCTCCCTTATGCCGCCCATCCATGCTCCTCTTCATTTCTTTATGATTATGATGTTGAGCATTTTAAGAAGTACGCCTTAGCTGCAAGGAAAGCAGAAACCTTTACAACCTATCTTGAAAAGTACGTCTACAACCCTAAAGATCACTATGAGTATCTTACCGAAGTGGGAGGCTTAAACCACCTCAATACTCTCAAGTATAAGGGGTGATGAGATGGCTAAAGAAGATTATTCAATTCAGGAACTAATCGCAGTTGTTTTTGCGCGAGACATCCAAGACGGAGAGTTGGGCATCCTCGGGGCGTCAGCAGCGATTCCCATGGCCGCCTGCCAGTTGGCTCAAAAGATGCATGCCCCGAATATGAATTGGATCTCAGGCGGAAGTGGTTGTGTTAATCCTCGGGGTTCGCTCATAGCAAGTAGTTCAAGTTATCGAGCCAGTCACAGAGCTGATGCGTACTTACGGTTGGAAGATGTTTCTGCCATAGAAAACCGACGTATTGATTTCTTTTTTGCTGGGGGCATCCAATGTGATCCGTATGGTAACCTCAACCTCGTAGGTGTTGGGGATTGGAAGCGTCCCAAGTTTAGAGGACCCGGTACCATTGGTCTTGTCTTCCTCCCCCGGGCAAAGCGATTTTATATTTATACAACGTCCCATTCGCCTCGTCTCTTTGTGGAAACCCTTGACTTTCGCTCAGGAATTGGCTTTCTCCGCGGACGAGAAGAGTGGGAGAAAGCCAATTTTCCTGGAGGGGGGCCAAGCTTGGTTGTAACCGACATTGCCACCCTTGATTTCGATCCACAAACGTTGAGAATGCGCTTGAAATCTGTCCATCCTGGTAAAACGATTGAGGAAATCCAAGAAAAAACAGGATTTAACCTTGTTGTTCCAGATCATGTTCCAGAAACCCAACCACCTTTAGAGGAGGAATTGCGAACCCTCAGAGAAATTGATGTTAATGGACTTTTGCGTTAGGTAAGGACAAATCTATTCAAAAAACATATTGCAGATTATTTTTGGATTACGCCAACTAATCAATTGGAATTCCTTCTTTTCGATCTCTAACGATTTTTTCAAATTCCTCCATTAAATGTTTTTAACTAAGCTTGGTTGTCCCTTCCCAATTGTTTTCCTATTAACACGTCCAATTCTTTTTCCCTACAATTTCCTATAACACACAGAATTTCGAAAAAAAATATTACTAATATTTTAATACTTGATACAGTTTTAAAGAAAATAGTTTTGAAGTTATTTTTTGGGAGTATAAAGTTTCTTGTGGAGGGCAGAGGGGTAGCCCACTCCTTGACCCT
>JBHIFL010000080.1:0-18142 GCA_046761065.1 Candidatus Heimdallarchaeota archaeon | reverse complement strand
AGAACTCCACCTCTTTTTTTTCAAAGGGAAGAATCAACTTATTATATTAATAACTATATCTTTCAAAAACTCAAGATATCTGTTTTCTAATGGATTCATATAGATTCAAAGCGGCTTAATTATCCATTTTTAATAATAAAGGTTTTAATAATAAATAAAGGCGTTTTCATAACAAAATTGAACAATCTATAGGACTTAGAGTTTGGTTTTATGGAAAGTGCTTTTTATTACCTGATTTATAATAGCTTTCTTGTTTCTAAGTGATTCTTGAGGAATAACAAAATGAATACGGAAGAAGTAGTCCAAGATCAATTCAAGAGCGAATTAAGACGAAAATCATTTCATCTTTTAGTTCTTATTTTACCATTAAGTGTAAACATCCTTCACGAGGAGCCCCGAACACGAACAGCTCTTATTATAGGAGGAGCTTTCTTAACAGGCTTCCTTCTTGTGATAGAAGCCCTGAGACTCCAAAAGCCATCCTTTTTTGCTAATCGGTTTGCACGTGAAGTTGAACGAGAGAAAATAGCTGCTTATATTGCCACATATTTCGCTGGTTACTTTATCTTTTTGAGTTATGGTTTAAAGATAGCAGCCATTTCTATCTTTGTTTCTGCTTTAGGAGATGCTGCAGCCGCGCTAATCGGTATTCGTTACGGTTCGCATTTGCTACCTTTTACCAAAAAAAAGAGTCTGGAGGGAGCTGCTGCAGGATTTAGTGTCACTTTACTCGTATGTTTGCTTTATGCCAAGTTCTGGCTTGCCCTCACTGTTGCTTTAATTATGGTAGCAACAGATTTTATTGAGGAACCCAATACTTTTTTCATATCCGATAATTTTCTCAATCCTTATTTCTTTGCGATTTTATTCTATTTAGCTCCACACTGGCTTAGATAGCGAACAGTTTAATCGTCGTTTACTGATATTGAAGACATCAATTTTTAATACCCATCTCTGATCCTTTAAAAGTTCTTGCCTTTTGAAGAAGACATTCTAAAAGATGTACTGCATCGGAGCCTGGCTTCTCAGTTGGGGGAGGAATCAAGGCCCGAGGCATGTGTAAAGCCTCATAGAGCATAAATAGCACCCGATGACTAGCTATTGAAAACCCTAATTGCGGAGCATCTACATAGAGTAATGTTGGACTATCCACAGGAGGAAAGGGGATTTCAACACCTACATGAGCGGGAATTTCGTCTATTTCCATGATCATCTGTACTGTAACACTGTCTAAACATTCTAGCGCCCCAATAGCGCCCTTTGAACGTTCTAAAGTCTCACAAATTTGTATGGGAGAGGCAACACCTTCTTCCTTTGTAAAAGAAACGATGGCTAGGCCCTCGAAATTCATGTCAATTTTCTGAATTTTTCCGATTCGAGCCGTTAATCTTGATATCGCATGGATTAGCTCAGAAGTCGTCCTTTCTAGACGATTCATATCCAGCAATGGATGTATCCACCTTTTATGTCAATAATGTTTCTTTTCCTATAAGAGGTCGCTCAGGTAAACTTTTCTCCAATTTAAGAGAAGGCAATTGTATTTAATACTCTTGGGACAATGCAAAGTCGCAGTAAAATGGTTGGTGTATATAAAGGGAATTCAATGATAAATGAAAAAAATCATATATACTGATATCTTACTCCATTTTTTACATGATTCAAAGCTTCATGATTAGTAATAACAGTGCTTCTTCTAATTGAAAATTAAATAGGTTTCAATAAGGCCTCTGCAGTAGAACCCATGACAAAGAGTCGGGACTGTCCCCAAGGCGATTTGATTACCTGAATAAGATCCTGACCTTCTTTATTCCTCGTCTGGATAATGACATCTGCTAAGAATTCGATCGTCTTAGTGAATTTTGAGCTATGGATCTCGGTATTAAGTATCCCAAGACAAAGTAAGCGGCGAGAAAGCAGCTGAAAATAATAACTATTTAAATACCGGAGTAAATTAGTCTCACCTAATTCAAGTGCACGTTCTGAAAGGATTTCCACTTCCCTAAGCAAGTTTGACTCTTTCGAAAATCGGTATTGATCTCGAAGATCTTTTTCAATGCTGAGAATGAGTTTATAATTGCTTTGAAGATCATGTGGGATTTTTGTGTTAAGGTATCGCACATAATCAGGACTCCCAGTGGATTTAATTAACTCTTGATACCTACTATTTCTAAGTGCATCGATAATAGTTAAATAGCGAGTTTCATGTACTTTTTCTCGTTCTCTCGAAGATTTCATATTCTCAAGAAATTCTTCAGCTATCTGTCGCGATTCTTTTCCCGAGATGAGGTAGATGATTGGTTCATTATTTCTAAATCCTTCGTGCATGAACTTAATAACAAGAGAGCGCCAGTGGAAACTCTGGGAATCTGTCTCAAGAAGGATAATACCTTCTTGAGACATAGGTAAAAAGGCATCTAAGTCTTGCATCCCGAATACGGTTTTACTAGTAGTTTTTCTTCTCGGTTTCCTAATCCTTGGTAAGATCAGCTCAATACCAGAATCTGTAATTCTAATAGGGTGAATTCTGGAATCATGCTCGCTACCTCGCATCTTTTGGATTTGTAGAGTACGAGTAGCTTCTTTTCCTATGAATTCTCTTCCTAAAATAATGACACCATCAACCATATGTTCTTCAAAAGGTTCAGCGCGTAATTGATTGGTTTTTTCCTGTTTTTCAGAAATAAGTAGAGATGTAACTCCTTCTCTTCGGCAATATTCGATAATTCGGAATAAAACATCGCGGGTTGGAATAACTTCTCTAATTGCAAATGTCATAAAAGCCTCAATACTATCCAATACCACTCTTTTAATTTTTTTCTCCTCAATAAGTTCAAATATGTAGAGTAATGCTGGATTTAAGTCCGCTTCAGGACAATGAACAATATTTGGAGAGAGATAGTTTCGAGTCACACCAATTCGCGCTTGTGCCAGATCTAAGATGATTATTTGACCTTTTTTTACTAAATCACCAAGTTTAAGTTTATCAAACTGGCCCAGCATTCGGAGAGGATCTTCTTCACATATAATATAAAGTCCTACCTCATTATTGACATTAGCCCCTTCAACAAGAAATTGTACAGCAAGAGTCGTCTTGCCAGTTCCTGCTCCTCCGCGAATCAAAGTGGCGCTACCTTCTTGGAACCCTCCTCCTAATAATAGATCTAGTGAATCACATCCTGTAGAAACTGTAATCAGCATAGGACGCCTCCAAGAAGAAAAATCACCTTAAATGACAGCGACAGGATTAACTGACTTTAGTCAGGAATCTTATATAAATATTACAATTCAAAAGACAATAAGAATCGATTGTTCAAACGGTGCTCAATGGAAACTCTTTTTTTGGCCCTGATGGAATTAATACTAACTTTTTATCAGTAACAACTCCCATCCTATTTAGAGAGGATTATCCTACAAATGCGTATTCACTTGATTGACTCTTGATCCCGACTGATCTATTGCTTCGGCCTTTTTTTTCCATTCGTTTGCTGCTTCTTTTTTCCCCATCTTGACATAGGTATTATAGAGAATATCACAGATACGTTTGAGTGTTTCCATGTTTTTTTCTTCCAAAGTTACTTTGCGAGTCTCTACGACAAGCCCTTCAACGTCTTTATCAGTGATCACAAGGAATTTATATAGCTGCTCAAGCTCCTGAGTGAATTCAGTCAGAGTTTCTTTTGCTCGAGGTTTCATTTCGTCCGGAAGGCGTTTAATAACTTTAGACGCTTTTTTTGTCGTTTCTTTAACTCGTTCTTCGAAGGCTTTTTTTACCAAAAAATTCATCCCATTTACTTCACTAGTTACTGATTCAGTGGAATGAACTAGATAAACTTTTTGTAATATTTTCTCGTAATAAAGACTATCTAGGATTTCAAAGATGTTGGATCCCCAAAGGAACCATTGGGACACGTCATCGAAATAAAATGTTAAGTAAAATTGATTGGGGACCTATCTACTGTGGTCCACATTGTGATAGGAGCAATTAGACGACTTTACTACACATAAACCCCAAATATCCATACTGTGAAATATAACAACTTACTTCTAAACATGATCATATTCGATGCTATTAGCTAAAATTAGCTGTTCAAACCTTTTTTGCCTTTTCTAAAAGGCGTTCTCCAAGGTTTAAAAAGGCTTTATCTACATTTTGACCAGTCTTGGCGCTTGTTTCAAAAAATTGTAGTTCCTGTTCCGTAGCTATTTCTTGACCTTCATTCATAGATACAGCCCGTAATTCTTCTAAGTCTATTTTGTTTCCTAACAAAATAAGAGGGATATGTCCACAATATTGGTATACTTCGTTGAACCATTTCTTTTCTAAATTGATAAAGGATTTTCGGTTCGTCACATCAAAAACAACAAATCCGCCGTTCGCTCCGCGATAATATAAAGGTCTGATTGAACCAAATCGTTCTTGCCCTGCGGTATCCCAGATCTGCAGTTTGACTCGGTGTTTCATCCCTCGGGCCTCGACTTCGATTATCTTCACGAAGAAATCAGCGCCGATAGTCATCTTGTAGCTTTGCTCGAACTTCCCTGTATCAAATCTAAATGATAATGCTGTTTTACCAACGGCGCCATCTCCAACAACAATAACCTTAAATAGATAATCATACGTCGTCGCTGAGCCAAAAGACATTTTTATCGCCTTTTGAGGATGATTACTCAAATCACCTTCACTCCACTTTTTTTCCACTAATTTTATGTATTTATCTTTTTATTTATGAAAAATAAATAACATTTATTCGGAGAACTCATTGTATATTCTAAGTTCAATATTTGCTTGAATCAAAAAAGAAGGGAGGACGATAGAAAACATCGTCAAGAAAAGGACTCAACTGTTAAACTGGACTATTCAAAATGTTTCCAAAATTGGGGAGGTTCATTTCCTTCTTCAATGACTTCTGTATCGGGTTCATATGCTCTTGCGGCATCTAAATCGCGGCCCAGTTTCGCGGCATCGAATTTTTCCATCATGGTAGACTGAGAACCTCGCCAGACCCAGATTTTCATCCCCGCATCTAACACGAAACTGTCTTCTCCATCTAATGATCCCCTGCTAAGAGGAACTTCATAGGTTCGCCCCGACTCGCTGTCTATTCTGTATAGTTTGGGTTTGGGTTTGGGTTGCTCTGGTGGTGGTACTAAAATGCCGGTTTCCCCTCCTTCTCGTATCTGCAACGCTCCAGGTAAGAGGGCAAGAAATTCTGGCGATTCAGTACCTTCTTCGATATGCAGTAGCTTGGGATAATCTCTTCGCTCTAGATCCATCTGCTTACTGATGAACGCTCCTGCGAATTTTTCATCTACGCTGCTTTTTGAGCCTGTCCAGACCCAAATTTTCATTCCTGCATCGACGATGTAGACATCTCCATTATAAAATTCTGAGGTATTTTCCTCTTGTAGATCACCTTTTACAACATGAAATATTTTGGCCATTAATGGCACCCATTCAGTGGAAGATAGAAACTTGTTAAAAAACGTAACCAAACTCATAGTGAAAACCCAATATGACAGTACAACTCCAAAGATTCCTGAGTTTGTGCATGAAGTAGTTCATGTTTTAATTTTAATACAATTTTTTGTGAGAGAATTTACCTAATCACTCGTTGTTCTTTTCAGATATATTTATGATTTCACTGTTATTCTCATTATAGGACATCCTTGCGCCTCTGTAATTCAAAAACTTTTTGAAGTATCAGAAAACTAAAGTCTTTTAGAGGAATCAGGGCATTGAACCCTTGCTAATGGAGATAACTGTGTTGGTGAGTGATCTACAAGTTTTAGATATTGAAGTGCTGGTTCCGAATCCCACCCTTAATCCGGGGAAGGGGATGATAAATAGCTTACCTATGCTTCGTATGCATTTAGAGGACGGTAGTGAATTTATCATGGCAGGAATCCCCCTTGATACAGCTACAGCGATCCTTAGAAGACTCCACAATAAATCAAACCCTGATTCTCGACACTCTTGTCATGATGTTCTTTGTGAGATCAGCCAAGTTATCTCAACAACAATCGACTGTATTGTCCCTAAAAGCAGCGCTTTCGCCGCCACAACACGTTTGAAAGTGGAAGGCTTTTCAAATGAATTACAATACCAGATGGTTCCCAGTCAGGCGGTATTGCTGGCTCTAACAGCGGATGCGCCTATTTATGTTTCTCAAGAGCTTATTGAACTTCAAAAAAGGCATGGAGAGTAGGATCTTTTCTGTTTATAAGCTGGACCATTCTTTTATTTGAACTTAGCCACAAAATTTTTAAGGAAATTTCAAATTAAAGTCTAGCATCTGCTCCTTTGCGGGCTTTAATTTCTATAAAATGAAGAAAGATGTGTTAACTTAATTTTGATTGGTTTACCTGAAGGTGATGTCGTGTCACGCAGACACGCAAAGAGAGAAATTAGTGAATTAACCGCCTGGTTAGGGATTATCACAATTGGTGGAGCTCTAGGTATTGTTGTGGCCCTGTTGGCTTTGAAACGTGAGTACACCATGGCGTTTGCGTTTTTCATAGTTACTATTACTGTGATCTTTTTTTTGGCTCTGTATCTCCTAGAACACACAGAACATTAAATGATTAACTGTAACCGAAAAACCTAAGAATTTCATTGGTTTATGAAGTGATGGAATTATAAATGGGCCTACTCACATTTTTGCGCAAAATAAAAAGAAAACCTAAGAATGAAATTATGGTATGTCCTCGGTGTCTTAAACCAAAGTTAAAACGCTTTCATGAATCGACAAGTGGCTGGTTAGCACCTCAACGATATGTTTGTAGCAATTGTGGGTATTTTGGATACGGCTACCTTATCCTTGATTCTAAAGATCTTGTGAAGTTAATTGAATCATAAAACTATAACTTTTCTTCCCTACAAAAGACCTGATCAGTATCTCGCAATAATCTTTTTTATGTCGGTTTGCAATATATGAGACACAAATAATAGTAAAATCTTTATAAAACTCAAATAGGATTTTATCTCGATTAGAACAATTGGTCGGATTTTATGCTGGTTTCCAAAGGGAACCTTTCTGCCTTCAAAAATGCTATGGATTTCCTTCTTTCTGTAACCCATTCGACATGTGAAACAGTCGCTGCCACACCTGATCTTCTTAATCAAGTTACTACACAATTGTGTAAAGCGAAGACTGCAAAAAACCTTATTCATGTTGTGGGTATGGGTCGTTCCTTTAGGGCTGGTATGACTATTGGAGAACTCTTAAAAGATAAGGGATTTGAGGTATCTTATCCCGGAAAGACACTTGCGCGGCCGATTCGGAAGAATGATGTTGTTATTGCTGTTAGTGGAAGTGGTTGGACCCAGACTACTCTTCATAATGTTGAGGCTAGCATCCTCCGTGGAGCTAAGATCGTAAGCCTAGTTGGTCATGAACGATCGAAACTTGGTAGGCTTAGCGATATTGTCATCAAGATTCCTGGAGTCAAGGAAGTCTCTAAGGAATGGAGTTATATTCTTAAACAACTTAATGGAGCAAGTAGCCCCTTAGCTCCTATGGGAACGGTGAATGAATTATCAGCAATGCTTGTGGGTATTGGAATCGCATTATCTATCTCCTCTGATGAAATCGAAAAGGACTTCATACAAATCACGAAGCAAATTGTTGAGCAAGGAAGAAAAGTTCAACAAAAATTGAATAAGGATTATCATCCTATTGAAAAGATTCTTGATATCTATCGGAATTTAATATCCAATCAGGTGACAAAGCGCCCTGCTACATATTTCGTTGGAGCTGGGCTTTCCGGAATTGTGGCTCATATGGCAGCTATGAGATTTCAACATTTAGGGATAAAAGTTCGCCAAACATATGACTGGCGATTCAGAAATGCTGGTGATGTGGTTACGATCCTCTCAGGCTCTGGTGAAACCCATGTAGTTCTGGAATATGCGAACATGGCGAAGAAAGCTCATATGAATCTCATCGGTATCACAGGGTTTTCTGACTCGCAACTTGCTCAGGTAAGTGACCATTCCTTAATCATCGAAGGGCGTAACACCCGCGTCAGTCAATTTGAAGAAGAAGTTCAGAATGTCGAACAATTCATCCCAACTTTTGAGTTCATCACAGCTATTGTCTTAGACAGTATCGTCGCTCAATTGGCTTTTGATTTTGAGATCGATGAGGCAACTATGCGTGCAGAACATACAAATGTTGAATAACAGTTCATCTTATCGTCTTCGACTTGATGGTAAACTGTTTAGGCGAGAAGAAATCTTAGCAAAATTAGTAAAGATTGTTGGTACTAACTTATCTTTATATCAATTGAGTTTTACAGTTGGTTCTATCTTTAAGAGCTAAGTCCCACGCCAGGAGTGCCATCATAATCTATATATAGAGTCCTTTTAATAATTAGCTATACAGAAACTTGCTAAGGTTGATTCAGAATGGTAAGTGAAGTGATAAAATATCTTTCAGAAACAATTGGGGAGCGGCGAGCTGGTACCGAAGCAGATCGAGAAGCTGCGGAATACATTACAGAAAAAATGTAAGAGCTTGGATTAGAAGTAGAATGGCAAAAATTCAAGTTTCTCGGCTGGGAAATGACGCGAAAACCTATATTAAAGTTATTAAAACCAGAGCAGAAGGAGATCCCAGCAGGTATTGTTATGTTTAGTGATAGTACTCCTAAAGGAGGAGTTAGAGGAAAAGTTGAGTATGTTGGGACTATGTATATTATCCCAAAACTCTTTGAATGGCCAAAATATGCGATAGTCGATGACTATGGGATGCTTCTTGGGTATCTCATAGCTCATATAGATGGGGCAGCTATTAATTTCCCTTTGCTAGATTTAGGCAAAATATATGGATGTGCTCCTTATATTATTGTTAGACAAGAAACTCATAATCATTTTCAAGAAAAATTAGCTGCTGGTGAAGAAATCCGCGTATGGATGGATATTGCAGGAAAATTGGTTCCAAACCTTGAAACACAAAATATTATTGGCACCCTACGAGGCTCTGCTTTCCCGGAGGAAGAAATTATTGTCTCTGCTCATTATGATTCGACGTTTGGATCCCTTGGAGCAGATGATAACGCAAGTGGTGTAGATGCAATGATAAGGGTTGCAAAAGCATTAAGTGAAAAAGGTGCAACAAAGAAAACGGTAAAATTTATCGCGTTTGGGGCAGAAGAATATACTTTTTTTGGGTCTTACTATTATGTTAAGACTCTAAAAGAACAAGGACAACTCGCCAGAGTAAAAAACGTAATCAACCTTGATATGGTTGGAAAGGGTGATTTCCTTTGGGTCTGGGCGGCTCCTGAATGGTTCAAACAACAAATTGCTTCGGTTTTGGATCAACACCTTAGAGGAGAGTTCGATATTCAATGGGATGAACCACTTCCAGCTAGTGATCACTGGCCATTTTTTGAAGAAGGAATTCCATCTGTACTTCTAATGTTTTGGTCCTATGAAGATTATCATCAATTCAGTGATACCTGCGAAAAAGTTGAAGAAGCGACCATTGATAAGACCGCAAAAGCTGCAACAGCCATGGCTGAATATCTCGCTGGTCTTAAATAAGGATCGGCTATCTACTTCTTGAATTAGCCCTCTTCTGATTCATTTATTTATGCGTTCTTTACTAAGAAATTCTAGGCGTAGGGAGAGAAATAAATATTTGAATCTAATAAGGATATACAGGAGCAGGAGGTTCAGGTTCCAAGAAGGAATCCAACTATGTCACCCATACTAGTACCAGAAAGATAAGTAAATGCGCAATATAATGGCAAAGTAAATAGTAAATGTATAGAGAACTTTCTTACAAGTTATCGGGACATCTTTCTTCTAATAAGCTTAGGTCATGAAATTGGTTGAATTCATTTTAATTGTCTTGAGTGTAGGAGTATTTGGCTTCCAGCACAGTGGCTTGTCTACGTTAAAAGTTAAATCCCGCATTGTAAAACGATTGGGAATAAAAGGGTACACTCGACTCTTCACAGCAACCTCGGTGCTTGCACTGCTTATGACTATCAGAATACTGAACTTTTCTGATTGGTTTTATATTTTTACTTCACCAAATCGTATTAATTTAACATTATTTCTTCCTGGAGTTTGTCTAGTCGGATTAGGAGTCGTTTTAGTCGTAGCTGCAGAAAAAGTCCTTGATGTGAGTACCGTGGCTGATATGCGCTCAAATAGAAAAAATGACCTTATGATGAGTGGAATCTACACTCATATTCGTCACCCACTTTACCTAGCATCGATCATGCTATTTAGTGGCCTAGCACTGATCTATCCCTTCTCCAAGGTGATTACGTTCGCTGCCTCCTTCTGTTGTTATGTACTGATTGGTGCTTACCTTGAAGAGCGAAAACTGATTCTTGTATATGGGAAGGAATACCTTGCGTATAAGAAGAAGACCGGTTTCATGGTCCCAAAATTATTGAAACTGATATAATAAGTAAAAGATATAATTTGCCTCGTTAAACAGCATAGAATACTAATGTACGAATTGGGGAATCTTCAAGGTTTATAATTATAAGATAAGGAACCAAAACTAAGAGAAAAAAATGGTTTGTAGACTTTAAAGCTTAAAATCTTACCACCCATCTGGTTTTTTAAAAAAATTAACAGCTTCTAAAACCAAATTCAATGAGAGATTGATATGGGAACTGGCTCTACAAAAAAATCTGATTTTCAAATTGAGCAATTGCTAAATATTTTTCTTCGTGAGCCAAACAAAGCCCTAAAACTATTCCAACAAGCATACCAACTCCATTCCGATAACGCTATTGTGCTTTATTACTGGGGTGTTGTGTTAGGTTTATTGAATCGATTTGAAGAGGCTATCGAAAAACTTAAGCGAGCTCATCAGCTCCAACCAAATGATCCCCGCCCACTTTATGTTTGGGGTGCTATATTGGCCGAGTTAGGTCAGCATGATGAGGCTCAGAAGAAATTCGAAAGAGCTGATGATCTGTTGATGCGAAGATAACTATCGATTTACTCTTAAAATTATAGCTTAGTTCATATCTAACTTATTGTAAACGAGTTCCACAGTTCTTACAAAAGTTAGAGTTTGGGTAATTTAGAGTTCCACACGAAGGACAACTAATAGTATTAGGAGGCTTGATGTGAGAAAGGTTTTCAAAGCCTGGAGGGAATTGGGATTTTGTAGGTGCCTTAGTTGGTGGAGCTCGAGTTGGCGGGGCTTGAGTCGTCGGGATTCGGGTTAAAGAAGCCTGTTGCTCATCTATACTAAAGAACAATCTTCCAACGAATCCCCCAATTGAACCCATAACTGGACTAAAAATGATAGAATAAGCTAGTGTGATAAAAATAATCTCCACCAATTCCATGATCGTAGTTACTGCTGAAAACAATGGCCAAATCAAAAATGCGAGGACACCAACAATTATAGCTAAAAAGAAAAGCACGGAGAAAATAATACCTAAGACTATCAGCACACTAATGGCTGTAATAATGCCTATAATAGCACCACCTTTAACTTCTTTTGTAACGAACCCGACAAAAAATGTTCCAACAAGTATTGGAACAGGAGCATAAGCAAAATATCCGTAGGCAGATAGTATAATAATGCAAATAAGGGAAAATAACGTTGCTATTCCAATTATTCTTCCAGCACTCATGTGTTTACCTCATAAACAGACTGAATTTATGTTCAAATTCACCTTCCACTTATTTACCAACAATACTTCTCATAGATCGGATGATTGATGTAGATGACTAAATAAATATGAGGTTTTATTGAAGCGTTTAAGAATGCATTCCTTTAAGAACGATCACTATTTCTTATCTTTTCTTTCGTTTTAGTACTTTTCCTCCTCGTTCATCTTACTGAAAAATGAAGCCAAATGGAATTAAAACTTGGTTTCTTTGAGACCCCACTCCTCCATGGCTTTTGCTAACTCAGGATATTCGTCTTCATGTTCCTCAACATAATCATCAAAATCATCCAACGCAGCAGCTAAGTCTTTCATACAAATATCTATTGCTTGTCGAAACGCTTTAGCTCCAGCAATGGGGCCATCAGGGTGAGCATGGATTCCTCCGCCGGATCCAATCATGATATCATTGCCTAGATCACGTATAACCCGAGGCACCATTCCCGGTGTTATGCCTCCACTCGGCATAGGTAATGTCGGCTTCAAATGATACATCCGATACCGCATGGCTTTCGCAACTGCTTTGAAGTTCATTTCAAGATTAGGTGCTTTCCCATACGGGGCTGGATAAACTACGATGTCCGATCCAGCAATCCGTGCCAATTTTCCTAAAGTTAAGAAAGACGAGACCCCGTGATAAGGAGACATATACCAAACCCCCGCGAAATCCATGTGTGCAAGGATAGGCAGTTTGAGTTCTGGGTCTTCAGCTAACCAGCGAAGAGCTGAAAGTCCAATAACCAGGTAATTCACCATGAGCGCATTGCCCCCCGCTTCTTGAACAGCATATGCGTTTTCCTTTAACTTAGGTATTCGATCCGTTATATTAACAGTATAGAGGGTTTCCTCCCCCTTTTCATCTCGCGCACGATCAACTTCCTCCATAAACAATGTAACACGATCAACAATCTGACAATAATCCATGTTCGCGATTAGTTCATCATCTTTAACCACATCGCACCCCCCTACCGCTGCGCGATAGAATAGTTGCGCGCCTTGTTCGGGAGTCCAACCGGAACAAGGTTTAATCATGTTGTTAAGCAAGGGGCGATCTGGAACTTTGAGCAGCTTTCGAATGCCCTCGATCCCAAACTTAGGACCTTTGAAGGTTTTCAACCATTTTCTGGGGAAGCGAATATCTAAGAGTTTGAGTTTCCCCCCCATTGAAATGTTCCCTATTATGGCTGTAAGCATGAGAGGGATTTGATCTGTTTGATTACATATCGGAAAGGCTACTTGAAAGATATAATTGCGTTCATGAACCTCTTTTGGAACTTCATATTCATAGCTTGGGACTTCATAAACCCCAATGACCTTCGCCCCATATGTAGCCATCAGTTCGGGTGTATTCTCGGGAACAGGTACCCACGTCCCCGTACTTTGTTCCTGCGCGATTGCATGGCCAATAAGCCAAGGATCCATCCGGGAGGGTAGTTGTACCATATAGATCCCAATGATGTGCTCATCAGGATTGATACCCTCTTGTAACGCCTCTGGCAAGTGATTATATTGCTTGAAGTAATTATCGGTCATCACTTATCACGTTATTTCAATCTGTCCATAATTTTGGTATTATTTAAATTTTCAACATAACATATTAAAAATTAAACAGTATATACTTGATTTTATGGTTCTACTGACCCATATAATTGTTGATCTCTAATTGAATCCACTCTGAGAGTAGAAATGGAGATGTGGTAAAATTGAACGATAATTTACGGCTTACTGAAGAAAATCATTCACCCAGACGGCTTCTCCTTCCCTCACTGGCCATATCTAACGTTGCAATACAGCCCCCATTCATTCTAACAGGACTACTTCTCATCGACATCGGTAACACTTTTGACCATCCAGTCGGCGTAACAGGCCAGCTTCAAACTGCAGCTGCATTTATCGCAGCTATCGCTGCTTTATTCATGGGGGTATTGAGTGTTCGGTACCAACATAAATCGTTACTCTTGTCGGGGCTTTTATTCTTCTGCATCTCTGCTTTAGGTTGCTCATTTGCTTTGAATTTCAATATGATGCTCATAACTTTTTCTATAACTGGATTAGGGATGGCTATGGTCACACCAATGATTTTTGCACTAATTGGAGCTCATTTCCCTCTTGAGAAGCGAGCAAGTACAATTGGATCGGTTAATGCCAGCGCATCCCTAGCATACGTGATTGGAGCACCAATAATTGGTTTTATCGCCGGAGTAGGAGGGGAGGAAGGATGGCACTGGGCATTCCTTGGAATCGTCTCCCCGTGTCGCTCCTAGGTTTCTTGATGGCGGTTCAAGGGGTGCCCTCTTCCTCTCAACACCGGGGCAATCAACCCCCGGAGAGCAAAGGGAAGTATTTGGAGGCATTTAAAGGCGTCTTCGCCAACTGGTCAGCGATTGCTTGTTTTGTAGGTAATGCACTTGCAATGGCCGGATTTCAGGTTATTCTGGTCTACAGTACATCATTTTACAGGGAACACTTTCCAGTATCTACAGAGTTCGCGTCCATTATATTCGTAGGTGCCGCCTTATCCTTTACAATCGGAACCTTAGTTATCGGTCAATTTGTAACCCAGTTTGGGAGGAAGCTAGTAACGATCTTAACGGGCTTCATCACTGGCATTTTCATGTGTTCTTTTACGAACGTGCCCAATCTTTGGCTGTCCATAGCTCTTGAGTACCTAAGTTGTTTGTTTTTCGGCATGATGATTACTACGGCATATAGTTTAACACTGGAACAAGTGCCAAACTTCAGGGGTACCATGATGTCATTGAATTCTGTGGCCGCTAATATAGGCTCAGCGCTTGGAGCAGGTATAGGAGGCTGGATGTTACTATTGTGGGATTATGAGTTTGTAGGGCTATCTTTGGGAGCAATGATTCTCGTAGGTGCCATTATATACTACCGCGTCGTAAGTGACCCCACGAGAATTGAGGTACCTGATCTTGGAACTTGAGCATCGAGAATGAGGAGCTATAAAAAAGAAGTATGAATGATTAAGGATTATGTCATTCAATAGTTTGGAATGAATCATAATCTACAACGATTGCTGTGTTTTTAAAATAAAGGCTCAAATGAGTTCTTTCCGGGATTCTCGTCCCTCCCAGCCCTTATTGGGCTTGCTGTAATCATAATTATTTTCAGAAAACACCGATCGTAGATTACTATGCTACTTTCATCGTGGAGACATTACAACATCTCCCTTCTTTTTTTATAACACTTAACAAGTAGTGTAGTTAGAAAATCAGAAATCTTCCAAAGCTTGTTGTAAATCAGCAATAAGATCGCCTGGATCTTCAATTCCCACAGACAGGCGAATAAGCCCATCAGCAATCCCATGGGCTAACCGAACATCTCGCGGAATAGAAGCATGAGTCATGGTCGCTGGATGTGTGATCAGGGATTCAACAGCTCCCAACGATCCGGCAAGGCTCCATAACTTTACCTGATTCATTAACTTGATACCGGCATCCAGCCCTCCTTTAAGTTCGAAGGAGACCATCCCCCCAAATCCGGTCATCTGTCGTTTGGCAATGGCATGATTTTTATGTTCTTCTAGCCCCGGATAATAGACACGTTCTACTTTGGGATGTTGCGTAAGAAAGCTGACAATCTCGCGGGCATTCTCTTCGTGGCGTTTCATTCGAAGTGCAAGCGTTTTGATCCCAAGGATGGTTAACCAGCAATCAAAGGGGCCAGGTATTGAACCGGCTGTTTGGTTTACAAATTTTACCTCCTGATAGATTGTATTAACTAGTTCAGTTTGTCTTTCTCCCTTTGGAGGTTCTATACCCGCTTCGACGAAGACAGAACCTTCGACAGGACGTTGTTTATAGTACCACCGTGTTGGATCATCTCGAACGACCACAATCCCCCCAATGAGCTGGTCATGACCACTGAGATATTTCGTTGTACTATGCACACTTATGTCTGCTCCCCATTTGAATGGTTGGAAGAAATAGGGTGACATAAATGTGTTGTCCACCGTCGTAAGTATCCGTGTCTCTGGAATCTGTTCCTCAACTTGCTCCCCTTGAGGTAATCGTTGGAGATTGGCTTGTTGTACTATGTTTGAAATCGCTTCAAGATCTGAAACCTTCAGGAGCGGATTTGTAGGCGTTTCTAACCATATCATCCGTGTTTCGTCTCGAATAGCGTTTTCCACGTTTTCAGGATTTGTTGTATCTACATAAGTGAACATCAGTTCATATTTTCGTAATATCTTCTCAAAAAGCCGATAGACGCCTCCATAAACATCGTCACTAACTACCACATGGTCCCCCGCCTGAAGACATGCACGAATAACTCCATCAATAGCTGCCATACCCGAGGCAAATGCCACTCCATATTGAGAGCCCTCTAACGCCGCCACAAGTTGCTCTAAAACATCGCGAGTCGGGTTTGATGCCCGAGAATATTTATGGCTCTTTGGTTTTCCAACTTCATCCCACACATATGTTGCAGTGGCATAAATCGGGGGAAGAAGTGCCCCAGTGGTTTCATCGGGGGATTGACCAGCATGAATCACTTTAGTAGCAAACTTATAGGGGTTTTTCATATTGGGATCTTTCTTGTTCTTCAACGCTTTCCACACTCCATATTTATCTCCTAGATTCCTTAAGGGTAAACATGATCCATCTTTTTTATGAAATTATTTTATTATTCATTTATTGAGATAAAGGTATCCAATTTTCTTCACACAACCTTATGAAAAATTAAGCAAGTTTTAGCTTGTTGAGATGTTGAAATTGAAGAGGCATTTGAAGAGTGGGTCTGATTGAAAGAAATTATATTTTATGGGGACAATGCTTTGGTTTACGATTTCCCTGAGCAAACTAAAATCTTTTATGCTCCAAAACCTCTCCCTGCGTTGGAAAATGAGAAGGTCGCAATTAGGAAAGCAGTGGAGAATCCGATCGGATCCCAAAAACTAGAAGATTTAATTGATAAGAATTCTCGAGTTGTAATCTGTTTTGATAATATGAGTATCCCTCTACCTCCGATGAAAGCCGATGTAAGGGCTATAGCAGCCGAGGTGGTTTTGGAAAAACTTAAGGTCCTAGGCTTGAAACGGGAGAATCTTCTTTTTATGTGTGCTTCCGGTTTACATAGAAAATGTAAGCCAAAAGAGCTCGCTCACCTTCTGGGAAAGAGGATTTTCAGCGAGTATAAAGATCAAATTACTAATCATGATGCAGATGATAAAACAAATCTTGTTGTTTTGGGAAAAACGAAGGAAGGGTATGAGATAGAGATTAACCGGGTCGTTGCAGAAGCGGATCTCATAGTTTATTTGAATATAACCTTTGGTCCTCTAAGTGGCGGCTGGAAGTCCATTATCGTTGGACTCGGGAGCTACAAGACAATCATTCCAAGCCATTCTCCCGTAGTGTTGAGGGAGGGTTCCTTTATGGATCCACAGGTTTCTGGGATGCACCGAATCATCTGGGCGATGGGGAGAGAAATAAAGGAAAGAATTAAGGTTTTCACCATTGAAATGGTTTTGAACAACAAAATTTACAATAGTCTCTATGAAAAGTTGTATCGACCTTTAGGAGAGGACCATCAGAGGTTGCCCTTATGGCGAAAGATCGCCCTTTCCACGATAAGGCGTATGCCGGGCTTTCTAAAAGCTTATGTGAGACGTAGGTACAAGGCTGATTATAAGTTGATTGGAGTTTTTGCGGGAGATATTGAGAACGCTCATAGTGAAACTCTCAAATTATTAAAAAAGCAGTTGGCTGTGCCTGTGGATAAGCAATACGATGTTATTATCTTCGGGGTCACAAATTATTCGCCTTATAGTATAGATTCTATTATCAATCCTCTCCTTCTTCATGACATTGTTTTGGGATATTATTACAACTTATTCACTGGTGTGATGCCTCCATTAAAAAGAGGAGGCATAATCATAATTTTGCACCCTGTTCATGAAAAGTTCGATCCAAAACAGCACCCTTCCTACATCGATTTCTATGAGGAGGTATTGCCAAAAAAACCGGATATATTCAACCTTACACATGTAGAGAAAACCTATCTGAATAACGAGACGTATTCGGAACAATATCGCAACAAATTCGCTTATCATAGGACCCACGTGCTGATGACTTACTATTTTTCGGTTTTAGGTCTCCAAAACGTGGGAAAGGTGATCGTTGCGGGGGCTAAGAGTAGAAGAGCCTTGGAACGCCTAGGATTCGAATATGCTAAAGACTTGGACGATGCTATAGATGCAAGTAAGAAATATTTCGGAGAAAACTGTTCCATTGCATATTTTTGTTATCCCCCGATGTTCATTGCTGAACTCAAGAAGTGATCTACCACCTGTTAAAAAGGAGTGCCTTCTTCCATCGTTTACTGAACTTCTAAGAGTTATTTTTTATTGGAATAGCTGAGACACTGTACTCTGTGAAATAAGGATTAGGGCTCATTTATTATAGATTATATGATGAGTAAAAATGAGCATCTGCTTAAATTTGGCTTCCTTTCCCACAAAAAAGAG
>JBHIFL010000079.1:0-18306 GCA_046761065.1 Candidatus Heimdallarchaeota archaeon | reverse complement strand
TTAAACCTTAAAATCCTTGGAGTAATTAGATCAACTCCATTACACTTCATTTTTCGGAGTTAAACAAATAAGGACTTTACTCGTTTTTTTGTTAAGACAGAAAATTAATAGATTATATAAAAAAAGTAATGATGTTATCCAATTTAAAAAGACATATTGCTTCAAAACTGGAGGAAGCGTTCAATGATAATTGGTGAAAGAGATATCACTCAAAGATTGAAACCCTATGTGACCTATGGCCTTATTGGACTAAATGGACTTGTTTTCCTCTATGAACTCTTACTTTCACCTAATATCTTATTTGGCAATATTTCACTAGGAACTTCTGTCGAATCATTCATCTACACCTTTGGTTCGATTCCGAACGATGTTCTGTCAATAAATAGATCCTTTACGTTGGTTACCAGCCAGTTTCTCCACGGAAGCTTCCTACACATCTTCTCAAACATGCTGGTCTTCTGGTTTATAGGGGACGATGCCGAAGATGTCTTTGGACACGTTGGCTTTGTAGTGGTGTATCTTATTGCTGGAGTTGTTGGAAATATCGTTCATGCCCTCTTAGTAGTAGATTTCTTAATACCGATCTGGGATCCCGGTATGGCACAAGACTGGGCAGCGGTTCCTGGCATCGGAGCAAGTGGCGCCATTTTTGGAACGCTTGCGATCTATGCATTGAACTATCGAAAACGACGTCTCAGGATTTGGTTTGGCTATGTTATTTTTGAGACAAACGCATGGACATATGCCCTCTTCTATGCCGGACTCGAACTCGTGTTGTCAGTGATTGAAGGTCCCGGCGGGGGAATTGCACATGGGGCCCACATCGGGGGCTTCATCACTGGGCTGCTCCTTGCGGCTATTTGGAACATAGTCCGCGGGAAGCCAATCTCACCTCCCCAAGCCTAGAAGAAGATTAAGCGGTTTAAGGATGTAATGACCTTAATTTCTCCTAAGGTCCACTAAAAGCTTTCCTCCTAGTGTTACTTCATCTTCTTGATAGATGGAGAAGTACGAATATATCTCTACCCCATTGGCTGCAGCGGCTCTTAGCGCCTCACCAAACTTCGGATCTGTCTCGTCATTTGGAGAAAATATTCGCGTATCTGTTCTCTGGACAATAAATAGTACACAGGTTCGATACCCTTTCTGTTTCGCTTCAGCTAACTCCATCATGTGTCGTCGACCGCGTTCAGTAGGTGCATCCGGAAATAGTGCTCTATCGCCTTTCACCAGGGTGCAGGATTTGATTTCTAACAAACAGGGGTTTCTATTTTTCGCAAAAAGGCAAAAATCTATTCGACTGTCTCCATAACGACACTCCGTTCTTATTGTATCATATCCCATGAATTCCTCTAGTTCTTCCTTTAGTAAAGCTTCATGTACCAGTTTATTTGGAATCCTTGAATCAATTGAAACAATTTGGTCACCATAATGAACACCAAATAAGTCGTACCGTGTCTTTCTGTTCTGCAAATTCTGAGCCTCATTTAACATAACTTCAACCCCTGGGATTAGTAACTCATGCATTCTTCCCGGATTAGGCACAAAGCAAGGAATTGTGATGCCCTTTTCTATATCAATTAAGGCCAAAAACCGGTTCGGTCTTGCACGAAAAACTCCGGCTAAAAGTTTTCCTTGAAGTTTCATGTAAACCATCTCGAGGAAACTCTTCGAATTTAGTCCATAGACGAACTTTATGGCACCCTAATCGGTCCATGTATTCTGTTCATACAGAAATGTTTCAAATTCTGCCCGATTAGGCAAGGAAGGTTGAGCTCCAGGCTTGGTCGTGGAGAGCGCGCCGGCTGCCGCTCCCCAGTGAACAGCTACTGGTAAAGAGTAGCTTTCTACCAGCGCAGTGGCCAAGCCTCCGTTGAACGCATCACCCGCGGCAACCGTATCAATCGTATTGACTTTAAATGCGGGAATAAAGTTTCGAGTTATTTTGTGATTAGCACTTTGTGTGGCATAATACACACCCAGAGCTCCCATCTTAATGATGGCTGTATTAACTCCTCTATTCAAGAGGACATCGGCAGCACGAGCAGCATCTGCTTTGGTATGTACAGGAAAGCCAACTAATTGACTCGCTTCAACCTCGTTAGGAGTGATAATGTCAATTAGGGTATAAAGTCCAACTGGTAAGTCACGCGCCGGAGCAGGATCCAATACTACTGTGACCCCCATTTGCTGGCCTAATCGAGCGGCGGCGATGGTCGCCTCCATGGGGACTTCGAGTTGGAGTAAGAGCACTTTTGTCCCAGGCAAATTTTGCTTTAACCGCTCGACATCTGTCTGGTCCACCCGCTCATTAGCTCCAGGTACAATAATAATGCTATTCTGAGCCATATCATCGACAGCAATAATGGCTACCCCGGTAGTCACTTCTGGGTCAACGAAAACAGCGGACACATCAACATCTGCGCTTTTAAGGTTTTGGTGGATTTCACGCCCAAAACTATCGTTGCCAACACGACCGATCAGTGTCGTTGGGACTTGTAGGCGAGCTGTAGCAACCGCTTGATTAGCACCCTTGCCTCCGGGTGCGGTAAAAAATTTATACCCGGTTATTGTTTCAGCAGGGGCTGGGAGGCGTGGGGTACGAGCCACTAAGTCCATGTTTATACTCCCAAAAACAGTAACTGCCATTCCCTAAACTCTCTCATTTCCTATGGGACAGACGTATTTCCAGTCAATTCATGAATTTGTACCCATGCAAATAAAGCTTATAGTTGATAATTATTGCTAAACCAGCTGGCCAAAAGCATTCAGAAGTTTGAATTATTTTTTGCTTTATGGTATTAGGTCAGAAAAAGAAAAATAGGGGAGTTGGATGTTTTTCTGTAGCGAAGGCACTGATTTCCCACGTCTAGGTAATAGGTAAATCAACTAGGAACCAGCACGAACTAAATGGATTTGCATTGGCTGATCGCAGTGTTGAGGAAATGGCATTATATCATCGCACGAAACACATTTAAACGTCTGGTTGTCCCGTTGAAGCTTCATCGGCTCACCACAGTGTTGGGGGAGGTCCTGTTGACTCCCACACACCACACATTTCAACATAGGTGTCACAACATCTTGCATCGACTCTGGTTCAACATGTTCCAACTTGACTCCCAAAAATTCACTGGCATCAGGTAGGGTATCCTTTTGTTCTTGATCGCTCATAGTAACTCCTCGACATACATAAGTTAGCATTCTACCTAAAGGCAAAAGATGGGAAAAAAGGTTCCCAAATATTGAAGATGAAAACTCTGTGAAAATGCCCTGGTTGGCAAATTCTCAATTTTTCCTTTGTTCAGATATGTCATCTTCATTCTATTTATTCATGTTTTTAACTAAGAAATGAGTGACGCCCTAGCCATAGGTTACCACGTGGTAACTTTCTTATTTTTATAGGGAATTAACAATAGTTAATTTAGTGACGGATAATGAGCAAGTTGCAAGGTACGAAATATATCATGCCGCAGGAGTTGGAAGTTTGGTATGTTCTTCCTGCAATCAGACGAGAACTTGCCAAAGCGTTTCTAGATCTTGAATTGAGTCGGGAAAAAATTGCTAGTATCCTTGGCGTTTCAAAAGCATCCATATCGCATTATTTAAGAAGGAAAAGAGCAATAAAAGTTGATTTTGACAAAGAGCTCATTCATAAAATAAGAGGGGCTGCTGAAAGAATCGCAACTAATAATGAACTCTATATGAAGGAAGTTCAAAAGCTATGTAAATTCATTAGAAAAAGTAGACGGCTATGCCAGATTCATCGGGAGCGAGAGAATAGTACCTATGCAACTTGTACGGTGTGTTTGGAATGAGACAATCCATTTATTTAGATCATGGGGCAACCACGCCGGTAGTGAAAGAGGTACTTGAAGCTATGTTACCCTACTTTTCCAAGCATTTTGGTATTGCTTCAACAGATTATGGGCATTCTTTTGGTGTTCATGCAAGAGAAGCCATCGAGAGTGCTAGAGAAATTCTTGCAAACGCAATCAACGCAGACCCTCAGGAAATCGTGTTCACATCTGGAGGCACCGAAGCAAATAATTTAGCAATAAAAGGCGTGGCATTGGCCAACCGGGACAAGGGAACCCATCTGATCACATCGAAAATTGAGCACTCCTCAGTCCTAGATAGTTGTGACGCCTTAAAAGCCCAGGGATTTGAAGTGACTTACCTTGATGTTGATAAAGATGGCTTTGTCAATCTTGGACAGCTTGCGGATGCCATAAGAGACTCCACAATCCTCGTTTCAATCCAACACGCGAATGAAGAAATTGGAACCGTTCAGCCGCTCCAGGAGATCGGGAAAATTTGCGCGGAACAGCAGGTCCTATTCCATACCGATGCGGTTCAAAGCTTCACCAAGGTTCCAATCGATGTCAAAGCTCACGGTCTTGCGCTTGCTTCCTTCTCCGCCCATAAGATTCACGGTCCCAAGGGCATCGGCGCATTGTTTGTAAAACGGGGTATCGACCTCACAAGAATGCTTGACGGAGGTTTCCAAGAACGAAGACGAAGAGCTGGGACAGAAAATGTTCCCGGAATTGTTGGATTCGGGCGAGCGATTCAGCTAGTAAAAGAAGATCATATTCAACACATGATACATCTTCGAGATAAGCTCATTGAAGCTGTTCTCACCCGAATTCCCCATACACAGCTCACGGGGCCCCATAAAGGGCGCCTCTGCAATCATGCTAGCTTTGTCTTTAACTATGTAGAAGGTGAAAGTATGTTGCTCCATTTGGACATGCGTGGTATTGCAGTTGCCACGGGTTCAGCCTGTTCATCTAAGCGCTTGGAAGCCAGTCATGTTCTGACCGCCATTGGATTGCCTCCTGAGGTCTCTCACGGGTCACTCAGGTTCACACTCGGCCGGGAAAATACTGAGGAAGAGATCGATCTTACAGTAGAGAATTTAATCGAGATTGTTGAAAAATTAAGAAAGATTAGTCCGTTAAACGAACTCTCCAGAGAATGGACTCACCAGCTTTAAGGAAGGTGTATGTAGGTTGTACAGTAAGAAAGTCATGGAAAATTTCATGAATCCCAAGAATATGGGAGAAATCCCCGATGCTGATGGTATCGGGAAAGTCGGGAACCCCAAATGTGGCGACCTCATGTGGGTTTATATAAAAGTGGGGAAAAATGAAGAGGGCGCCGAGATCCTCAAGGATATTAAAGTAAAAACCTTTGGGTGCGCAGCCGCGATCGCCACGTCGAGTATGGCCACCCAGATGGTTATGGGCAAGACGTTGGATGAAGCAATGGGGCTTACCCGGAAAGACGTCGCTGAGGAACTCGGGGGGCTCCCACCGATCAAAATGCATTGCAGCAACCTAGCTGCAGATGGTCTGCACAAGGCCATCCGAGATTATCGAAAAAAGAAGGAGCAAAGCTGATTTGTAAATGGAAAATATTCCAAAAAGGCGAGGAAATAATGGAATTGCGAAATGTCGTTAATGTGTTAGACCAAACGTGTCCAATTCCTTTGATCGAGACACGAAAGGCGCTTCGGAAGTTAAAGCCAGGAGAGGAGTTGGAGATCATTGGGAATCATGGAGCCTCGAAGATAGAAATCCCGATGGCAGTAGAATCCTTAGGAGACGAATTGCTGCGAATTGAAGAAGAAACCGACAAGAAAACATGGCACATCATCATACGAAAAGTTTGAGGGGATATCATTATGAAAAGGGTAACCATCATATGCCACTCCGGTGAACTCGATAAACTCTATTCGGCGCTGATCATTGGGACAGGAAACCTCTCGATGGGCTGGGAAAGTTCGATTTACTTCACATTTTGGGGTTTAGAGCGGCTTAAAAAGAATGGAGGCCTTGAAGGAGGCCCTCTTTCTCGGATGAATTTCCTTGGCCTGGGTCGTTGGATGATGAGACGCCGAATGAAAAAGGCAAACATTGCTTCACTTGAAAGGTTGATGAAAGACTATAAGGAACTCGGTGGAAAGATTATCGCATGCGAGATGACGATGGAAGTCATGGGGCTTAAGAAGAGCGATCTGCGAGAAGATATAATCGATACCTATGGAGCAGTCGGTACCTGGTGGAATGATGCCAAAGAGTCGGATATCACATTGTTCATCTAATCCGCTCCTTGCGGAACAAAAGCGAGACGCAAATGATAGTGAATGATTTAATGAGAATGGACTTAGTTCTCACAAAGAATTCGTTTCTAGACAATTACAATGTGTTCTGGGAATCTATACCTTACTTTGAATCTTAAAAGGATTATAACCAATTATCAGGGTAATCATTGGGCTAGAAGCCGTGAATTTTGCAGGAAGTCCTTTGTGCATTAGCTAGAGACAATCATGACCCTTGAATAAGCGAATAGGATTTAGATCTGGTGATTGATTTGGAGGATGCTTAATTAGAGATCGGAGAGAGTCCTTCTACTAAGGAGTTGAGATTTACAACCACTAAATTTATCATAATCATAGGGATTACTTCATTCTAGTTGATCTAATGGCACTACTAAAAGTGCGATCTTTGCCCTAACGATCAGTTTTAGAACTCTTTTCATATTTGATCTTGATCCTTTGCAAATTTTTGTGTTAAAGATGCGTAGAAAGATAGTAGGGGAGAGATCTTCGATGAAAAACATGCAAAAGAAAATAGATCGACTAGAACAGAAAAAAAATCTGAAAATTTCAAAGAAGACAGAAAGACGAAATAGAGAATGGAAAAGAAAACGAAGAAGAGCAATAATGGCGTATGAAGAACGAATAAATAAGTAACTAAAGATTTCACTAACTCATAAGTAATTATTTGGAATTTCCCAAAAGAAGACCAGTCAGTGACTCACATATCTTGTTAATTGCTTATACAAAATTGGAACAATTGGGCACAATGAAGTTCATTCGAGAAGTTAAGTATTCAAATTCTCCATGTATAATAGTTATAGCACCAATTAATAGGTCTACATAAAACATCATGAATTAAACATGGTTTGCTATTCTAGGATAATTTTTATGGACATCAGAATAATATTTCCAAAATCGGTTTATTATTCATTTTTCAATTGTGACAAAATAAAACTATGATCTGAATTTCGAGTGTTTGATCGAGAGGGATGATTATTGAACCAGAATAATAAATTAAATTTTAAGCTTTGTATCTTGGGTGATGGAGGGGTCGGGAAAACCACCCTCATTCGCAGATTCCTGTCAGGTCGTTATTTAGGCAATACTAAAATGACTATTGGGGTAGATTTCCACATATATAGACGAACTCATGGCAATCGGTCTCTATCTTTCCAAATTTGGGATCTGAGCGGCCAAGAACGTTTTCAACGCATGCATGTTTTTGATAAGTACGTTCAAGGATCCCATGTTGTCATGCTTGCTGTTGATCTATCACGAATCGATACATTCGAAAATTTGCCTACTTGGCTTGAAGTTGCGCAAAACGCGGATAATCAACCTCTTCTTATCCTTGTCGGAACAAAGAAAGATTTGGAAAGAGAAATCGACAAAGAGTTCCTCGCAAAGTGGGCCTGCGAGCAGGGATTCTCCCATATTATTGAGACATCGTCATTAACTGGCGAAAATGTTAATGAACTGTTTGAACTCATCTCATCAGAATTGATTACCAGATGGGAGAATTCAAGTGTTAGGGAAATGGTCACACTGACATAAGAATCCTCGAAGGGGAAAATGTATGGTTCTTATAAAAACAATCGTCTGTCCTCAATGCAAGGAAAAACTCATTTTTATCATAAAAGAGGAGAATGTGGGAAATGGACCGCTTTTTTCCCTTGCGTGTTTACACAACAACGGTGCTCGCGTTCTAATCGCGACATTTGATAGTCATCTCTTCTTGCGGAAAGCTACTTGCCTTGAAATCCAACACTCACAAGATTGAGATCACAAAAAAGATAGATAAATTGCCGCTATTTTACTGGTTTTAGGTGAAAAAACCGCCAATAGCCCAATTGTAAGGTTGTATACGTTTCAATCAATTCACAGGGAAGAAGATGTATGGTTACCACATATCAAATAACTACCCTTGTCGATATCCTAATAGCTATCGCTTTGACTGCGGGTTTTATCCTTGCACGAATGAGAAAAACCCTCGAAGGGATCAGAATACATCATCTAGTAATGACCTCAGGGATATCTATCCACACCATCGTTGCTCTAACTTGGTTTATTCCTCAATTCATCCGAGCTTTTCCTGCCCCACCTTCGAATCTAATATTCCACACCGGTCAGTTCAACCTTGCTGATTCTGGCTCTCTGTCAAGTCGCAAGAGGGATATGTGATACGCGAACCCTCGGGAAGATGTGGCTTCATCCAGAAACTGTGTGATTCCACCCTCGACTAGGTTATCTAATTCTGGTGCTCTATTACTTCGCCATATTCGGTGGCATCTCCCTTATATATTTCTAACAAATCCTTATCTCTTTGAGATAGATTACTAAGTTAAAGGACGCATAAAATTTCGAATATAAGGTTCGCAGCGAGCAGGGACGTTATGTTCGCGCTGTCGTAGGGGGGTGACACTTCAACGAGATCACAGCCTACAAAGTCTATCTCTTTTAGAGTTCGTATTAATTGTAGCGCTTGATAACTCGTCACTCCACCAATTTGTGGAGTACCGGTTCCAGGAGCAAACGCAGGATCTACTACATCGATATCAAAGCTTAGATAGAATTTTTCTCCATTGAGCTCCTGAATCTTCTTGATCACAAATGGGATGCCCCGCTCAAAAACCTCTTCAATGGGAACCATGGTGATCCCGCATTCTTTATTGAAATCAAAATCCGTTTCATCGTAGAGATGTCCGCGTATTCCGATTTGGATGACCTTATGTGGGTCGAGAAGGTTCTCTTCAACTGCTCGGCGAAAAGGTGTCCCGTGGGTTAGTTTCCGGCCAAAATACGTATCATATGTGTCCACATGGGAGTCGAAATGAATCATCCCAAGCTGCCCACATCCGTGCACTTGGGCTAGGGCACGCAAGATCGGAAGCGAAATTGAGTGGTCCCCTCCAATTGAAAAAGGCCGAGCTCCAGCGGCGACGATAACCTGAATTCCCTGTTGAATTCTTTGAAATGTATCCTCAATGGAGAAGGGGTTTACATCAATGTCACCAAAGTCTGCTACCCGCATTTTTTCAAAGGGATTCATTCGCAAGACTGGATTATAGGGTCGGATAAGCGCCGATTGAACTCGGATTTCACGAGGACCAAAGCGTGTTCCGCTCCGGTAGCTGGTTCCTCCGTCAAAGGGTACACCGACAAGGGCAATGTCAAGTTGATGTGGGTCAGTCACTTGGGGGAGTCGCATGAAAGTAGGAACTCCTGCAAAACGCGGGGAAACCAATCCGTCTTTCGGGCGAAATCCTGTCATCAATTTTCCTCCAGCATGTCAACCATGATCTTACAAGGCCTTAAATCCCGAATATATTAAAAACTTGTTTGATCTATCACATTCTATGGAGCAAACCTCCACCTATATGGTGTAATGCTACACAGATTATTTGATGGATAGATAAATAAGGAGGAACAAGAGCATGAGTACAGAACTTTGGGAAAAGATTATTCACTATTCCTCTAAGAGAAAAGATTATTTGAAGCGTCGTGAACAGTGGCTCAAAAAAAGGGAGGATAAAGTGAAAAAGATGAAAGATTGGGTAAAAAGGGGCCAAAAAGATGCTGACGTTTCTGAAAAAATCGCCAAGAAAGAACTTGAAAAAATGAGACTAAGCCAAGAAAAAATCCCGATAAAAGAGATCGAGATTCAAAAACTTAAGTCGCAGAAAATGAAATTGCAATCCGAGATGCAAAAACTAGATGCTGAAATAAAATCCTTGACTATAACAATAGAAAAACTTGAAAAAGACATGAAAACGAAGGAAGAAGTGGCCTCTCACCTCCAAGTCGAGGTTCCCCTCCCATAAATGAAGAAACACAGGAAGAATAGTTACTTTTTGCGGGAGTTTGTCCTCTGCAGATTTTAAGTCAGAGAAGTTGACCAATCTCTAGGGTTTGTGTGCTATTAATTTTGAACTAGACAAGACTAAATTACCTCTATCTATGATTTTGTTCCAATTATCATAATAATTCCTTTTTCTTTTCGGATGCGGGTCGTTTCTAAATCTGCGTTGGCAAAATACCGAGTGAGATCTTCTTCGTCGAGTCCCATGGTTCGGTGATGTGGTGCCAACCGTTGGAGGAGGTTCGCAAAGATGTGGTCGATCCTGTGAAGATCTGCAACAACAACTCGCCCCTCATTTTTTACCACGCCTTGCATTGCGTTTATAATGCCTTGGGGGTCGGGTTCTTCATGCAAACTCATGATATTTGTCGCAATATCTACCGGAGCGGGTCGAGAGTACGCGGTGGGACGTACATCTAGGGGGATCACAATATTCTCGAGGTTATGCGCATTGATATGGTTCTGCAAAATGTTTACTTGCTCCGGATCTCTCACATGGAAGTAGACCTTACCTGTTTTTCCAACATAATACCCAATGTCAATTGCAATGAGGTCTTCAAGATTATTTGAAAAATCGACAACGGTCTGGCCTTCTTTGAACTCACAATCTCGATAGATTTCTTCCCTCAACTCAGCAGACTCTTCCCATAAGAGGAAGTCGACAAAATCAGTAATAGGTCCTACTCCCGTGAAAATGGCATCCAAACCACGCTCAGTTGTCCGATATATTTTTCGGGTGGCACCAACTCCTTCTCTTTTCTCTTCCCGGGAATCTAATAAACCCATTTCTTCAAGACGATTCAAGGTAGGATAGAGCAGGCCTGGAGAGAGCTTTTCTTTTCCCCGTGCTTTGAGAATTTTCATGAGCTCCAGTCCATACATGGGACGGATTTTTAACAGGAGGAGTAACCGTAATTGGAATTTTCCGAGACGATATCTTTTTTCTTGCATCATTTTTGGCACAAGCTGGTTGCATTAATGGTTGAGTTTCCTAAATATGAATGTTTTATACCAATCAAGGGATTCTTATCTCTGAATACCTATAATTTTTAAATATCATTAATATATTTTATCATATCGTATGATATGATCAATTTTGTAGGAGCAATTTTAAAGCCGGAAACTATTATGGAAGGGTGAAAAGAAATCGGTGTATTGAGTGATCCGTCTATTGACTTGTTTTTACGAATTACATGAGGGATCAACCTATTAATGGGCACTTTCAATTCCAATATGGTATTTGATAGGGATACAAGGAGTAAGAGATCTAGTTATATGACAATAATCTTTGGCAAGCCGCAAACACTCTTCTCCGAGATCCTCATTCCCTTCACTAACCATTAACGTTCCATCCACCTCTATTTGTATGATCTGGTATTTATCATGCTCAAATCCCACTTCAGCCCGCACTTGGAACGAAAACGCCACCATTTCGAACTCAATTTGTTCTTTGAAATGAAGAAATGTGTTTATCAAGCATCCTGCAATGGATGCTAATAAGAGTTCATCCGGACAAAATGCTTGGCCTGGGCCACCAAATGTAGGTGGGATGTCAAATTTCAAGCGATAGCCCTGTTTTACTTCTACAATTCCTCCTAATTGCCCGTCCCATGTTGCATCAATTTGAAATGTCAAATTTTTAGGGTACTTCGGTCGAATTGCCAACTCAGATCAACCCTTTCAATTCTATGACATTGAGGAGGGCAGTACAAATTTGTTTTGCTTAAAAGAAAGAGACATCAACTTGAATAATGGAGTATCTTCTCTTGACTTATCTAATAAATAGATATATTGTATGAAAAAGAGAAAAGTGAGTAGGATGGGCGAAGAACATATAGACCTCAAAGGGCCTTCAGTACTTTATTCATTGAATTGATCCATCGCTTTTCAGTGAAGTTGCTGAAGCTATAAGATGCATTTGGACTGTAATACCTATTTAATGAGACACTTGGGGTCTTCGGGAGGAAGTGTTTTAATGCAGAATGCATTTGGCTTTGATGGTAATAATAGGACCCAAAGTACATAATCAGATCGTACGGTATCCCGTCCCCCTCTGGTCCGGTCCAACCATTAGTCAGACGCTGGGTAATTTCTGTAAGTCCAAACATCGCATCCGGTTGGATCTTCCCTCGATAATGTTTCATTGCCCAAGGAGTAAAGATAACAGTTGCCTTCCCAGCTAATTTTTCGATTAGACCCTTAGCAATCTCTTCTTCAAACTCTTCGAACTTACTGATAATTAGGATCGGTTTTTCTGACTTGGTAATCAGATTCACTAAGTCTTCGACCTTTAGTTCCTTCGCTTGCACCCAACCTGGAACGTTTGCTCGTTGCCACGGGATTGGCATTAATCTTTCGGCCTCCTAACTAATCGTTTTAAAAGAGTTGGATCTGGGATGTCAACGGGTCTCCAGTCTGGAATTTGCTTGAGATACTCTCGAATATCCGCATCAAGTGTTACAGGAATGTCGTTTTCATTACGAATGTAATAATGAATGTCTGGGGGCATAACTATTCCTATATACTTTCTTGTGAGATCCACGTAGTGTGCAACTTTGATCTGGCGGCCCTTAGATGTGTCATTTGCTCGCATACAGAGTTTTGCCATCAATGGCATTGCTTCTTCGAGGGTCTCGGCAGGATAAACCAGGTGTTCCGGCGCCGGCCCAATATAAACTTGATCTCCCGTTCGAGCATTGTATACTTGCCATTTAGAAGCGTCTTCTCGGGTTCCCATGTACGACCGGCGATATTTTGAACCATGGGGTCCCACCACAACTGGAATTCCAAGTCTGTTGCACCCGGTGGCAATAGCGGCTGCTTTTTGGCTATAAGCACCCCAAGCCATCCCTACCGCTCCGACTCGATGGAGGATGTAATCCGCAATCTCTTCGTAATTACCTTTCAGAGGTCTGCGTGCAAAGATATTAGCAACCTTGATGACCGCACCCGTGATATGAGAATTTGCAACACATGATCCCACATTGCAAATTGCCCCTTTGTCGAAATCTCCGGGATACGCCTCCCAGATGGTGTCACCATTTTCATCTCGCCACATCGAAAGATCCATTGCGCTGCAACCACTTGCTACAACGATATAGTTCCGATCAAGGAACTCTTTAGCCATTTGGGAGAGATCCAATTTAGTTTCCGGGTAATTGGCGCAACCAACTAAGGCTATAGCACCAGGAATATTACCAAGGACCAGGTCTGATCCCACACCCCGGATTTCGACATCTGAAACGGCGCCTCGCCCAGTTCTGACCGTGTATTTTTCTGTTTTCACTTTCCTTTCAGCAGCTTTTTCAATTAGAGACAAGACGGGTATATTTCTGTCGCAAGCTTCTTCACAACGGGCACATCCTATGCAATAGTCGTGTAGGTGGGCCAATGGTTCCAAGTCTCCACCCTTGGCCGCTTTCATCGCATCGCGGATGTGTAAATCATGGGGACAGGCTCTTCGGCATCTTCCACACTGGTTGCAATCTTTAACAATCTGAGCAAGTTCTTCCTCTGAGGGGATGGTTTTCTGTTTCGCCCGTTTTGGGGCAATTATTTTCGCAAGTTTTACTGCAATCTCGCCAACTTTTAGTTCATCCAAAATTAAGGCCCCTGGGAGCTCTCCCGAAGCAAGGACCTCTACAACACGATCTGGATCTTCGTCTGTTAAGTTCTTTAGTCCAAAACTCGCTTTTGAGTTCGTTGCGATAAAGGGTGCACCGATCTTAGCGGCTTCCTTGTGGATCCCAACATTAATGCACTGTTCATCTACGACAACCACATCTGGAATGCCTGCTCTAACAAATTTGAGTTGTTTCGAGATGGGTCCCACTATTTTCGCTGCGGGATTCCTCCGAGTGACATCAAACGCCGTACAACAAATCCCACCAACTTCAATTTCCTCCAGTTGGCCTGTATCCTCCAAGTATTCGATAATCTCACCGCCAGCTGCAATATTATGGCCTATTAGGAGGATTGTTGGTTTCTTAAGGTCGAAAACTCCCGCTCCAATCTCTACTAAGGGGGCGTTGGGGTCAGCTTTAGGAAATTGATCGTACGCTACTAGCTGAGCTATATCAGCAATCTCCATACCAAGATGATCAATCATGCCAATATGCATAGCTTTGGATTCAAAGTCGTATGCTGATCCTTCTTGACCGGTATGAGTTGCTGCCATACCTTGGACAATTTGTTCCTCACAATATTCCAATGCCTCTTTAAGATCCGCTATCGTTTCTGGCTTCAAACCAGTCAAGAGTCGCATATGGGGGGCTTCCACTTCGATACCTTCGCCTATAAAAAGAGGTTTGTCCAAACCACCCAATTTTCTTTCTAGAAAATGTAGCAAGTGCCTGGCGTGTCCCGTATGGCATGCAGCACCAATACAACAAGCAAGTAAGATGATTCGGCCCTGTTGGCCAGCCGTGTCAATTCCGCATGCACCGTGTTTCCCTGCCGTTAGATCACATTTGCCAAACGTACAAAGACAACAATGATCACAAAAGGGGGCATAAAACATTGGATATCGTTCGAGAAGCTTCATATCCCACTCACGTAGGTCTGATACTTGTGGAAATAGTGTAGGACCTGTAGGTTCGTCTAATTCTTTCGTTATCAGTGTGCCTATTGTTAGGTCTAGCCCTGACGCTTTCAAAGCTGGGGTCTCCAGCTTATCTAATCGTGCCCGGATTCGCTTTGTCATTGACTATTCATCCTTCATGTTTTGTCTTGGGAGTTGAGATTTATGTGCTCGTATTTAAATTGTAGTTATTTGTCACTCCTCGATTGTGGATTGTGCTGAGTCCTGACGGACGGAGTGAGTTATTGACCCGTGGCCGATCCGGGTTTCGCGTATGTCGTGCTGTTGGAATAACCAGTACAGAGGTTGCCACCCAATCTCAGTAAAAATCTATGAACACTTATAAATAAAGCCATAGGGCGTTCTCAAATCGTTCCTGAGTCGTGTAGCAGACCATCACCAACTTTGTTCTTCATTTTCCGCCTTTAAATAAAAAAAGGCGGGTGGAATTGTAGCTAGACTTGGCTTCTTCTATCCTTAGGAACAAGCCTGTTGGAATTGTCCATAGGACGGTCCTCAAAATCCCTGGTAAAATTTAAAAGTCAAGTGTAACAAACAGTCAATATGAAAACACGAACTATCTTTGTGTCCACTTTTATGATCCTTTTTTTCTGGCAAGCAATTCCCTTGGCAACTGCTGATGTCCTCTATGATGACCACCAATATGATCTCGAACCGGGCTATTACCAAGAGTATGGTATAAATAATCTAGAAGAAAATTTTCCAATTCGAGTAACAGTCGCAGCTGATAATCTAATCGATCTTTACCTCGTGAATGAAGACCAACATACCAAGTATCTTAACAAAGCTTCATTTTCTGATTTAACCGGAGGGGTTTATCAAGGAATAACCTATGCAACATTTGAAGTTACGCTTCCTGAAGTAGCTGAATATTGGTTAGTGATTGATAATACCGATATTCATGGTCACGCTACAGTAGGAATAGTAAATGTCCGTACAAGTATTGAAGTTTTTACTTGGAGCACAAATCCACCATTTGGTCCCAATTACTGGAAAGAACAACAACCAACGTTAATATTCGGGCAAGTTATGAGCCCCTATCTTCTTGACTTAATCTTAAAATATATTCTGCTAGGCATTTTAGGGCTTGTGGTTATCTTATATTTCATCCATAGATTAATATCCAAACCATCCGAACCTGAAGAAATTGCGGTCTCACCCTCACCAGCACAACTGCCTGCTCAAGAAGTCACGATTGATGAAGCAAAATTTGAGATCATTTCTCCCGGAAAAAACTGGATCGGTATAATCTTTATCTTTCTTGTTCTTTTGTTTGGTGTCAGATTGGCCTTTTCCTACTTCGGGTGGGAGGTATTTTCGCTAGTTGAGATACTAATACAAAATTATCTGTATGCTATCATCATTCTTGGGATTCCAGTAATTTCACTATTGCTCTGGAGTAAATTAGGCAATCCCATTGCTGAAAGGATATTAACCAGCGCACTGAGAAAGTGGAAAGAAAACAAACGGAATTTTCTGGCTGGAAAACTGTTTGGATTAAACTTAGATCGTGATTCGCAATATTATATTGAAGCCAATGCGAATGATGTAGATCTACGCAACGTTTTTGGGATTTTTAGAGGACGTATGATCGAAGTCATTTCGATATGCCTTGGGCTTGCTATGCTATTGTCCAAATTTATTTTGTGGGCTAAACCACCTAATTGGGTGTATATAGAAGTCGAAAACGAATTAATTCTTGATCAGTATACTCTAATTGTAATGGCAGTCTTGGTATCTATAACTTCTCCTTTACTTGCTTTTTGGATTGTCCCGTTAATTTGGATGGCTCGAGATTTGAATGTTAGCGGGATGACTCAAGATCGTGCGTTAATTAAATTGGAAGACCACGTCCGAAGTGGCCTTCTTGATAAAGCTCTCGGGCTTGCAGGTCTTCTACTAGCATGGGATATGCTCAAAGCGTATAATGAAACACTTTATACAGGATTTACTGCCATATACCTTACTACATTGTTTGATTTATTGTGGCTGGTTTCAACAAGCCTTGCACTTCCGTATTTGATTGGGATCTTGTATTTGAGATTCTTTCATCAAAAAGCGGTAAATCGCACTCGAAAAAAGGTTCATGAAATCCTCCCACTAGGCAATACTCTCATTCAGTGGGCGAATGAAAACGAGATTTCTAATTTTCAGCAAATTTATTCGCTGGAAATGAAAAGAAAGTTTCTGGACACGGCCAAAGGAAAAATTGGACTACTATTGCTTTCGGTTTGGTTCCTAATATATGCGCTTGCTTATTTTCTTTATTTCTAATGTTATTCAACCGCTTTTCCTCAGTTCTAAGTTGATTTAACAGCAACGGGAGTGAATGATGGTTTTAATCGTCCTACATATCTGGATCTGTGTTTTCAGTTAAACTTTCAAATGCATCGGTTTCCTCTTGTACTCTGTGGGGTTCGAAATCGGGTTCTGTCGGTTCCAGTTCACCCCAAACATCATATTTCCCTTCGATGTGAGTTTCTTTCAGGACCCCGGAATTCCAGTCCCGGAAGTGATCACCCATGAGGAGTTCTTTCGCGCTGCCAAAGTATGGGAATGTTTGGAGATTTTGGGTCTGGAAAAGGATTTTCTAAACGGTAAATGGCTGGAGTGGATGCGGAAGCTTCCCCAGCCCATAGTAGCTGACATCGTTGTCCCGCGTACACTGAAGGAGTTCTTTCAGCGATGTAAGTTCTATCAATTTTACGAGAAGAACCTGAACTCCGACTCGCACCTCAGAATCGGGGATAAAGCACCGGAATTCAAGTTTATCATGCAGCAGCTGGGCTCAGGAGAGTGTTGGTTCCCATCCCCGAGCAATTCCTTCTGCAAAATCGTTCAGGAAGAAAAAACTGGTATCTGATCGAACAGACCTATCGCCTTAGGACTACCCAATAGAAAATTTCTTTGGAAAATGTTGTCCAGCTAGAAGCCTTTCTCCGAACCCACCCTACCGAATCGTTCACCGCGATTGAAATCCGAGAAATCATAGGGATAACAGGCAGGATTTTGGATTCGATCCGGGTCTTAGTCTGCCAGCGGAAGGACGCATTAGACCTCCTAATGAACAGAAGACCAATTAGCTTTTGGGCGCTTTTGGACAACGCAGAGGACGGGAGAGAACCCAGTCTCCAGGATTCTACTTTTGATAGAGCGTGGAAAGCGGTTGAAAACAATTCATAGATTCTTACTTGTTTTTTAAGGCCTTGAAGATGGACTTCACTCTTTGATATCCCTGAATTCATTTGAGCAGAAGGATTCTGTATGTAATGCATTCAATCTAATCCCTTTTTGATTGAGTTGCAAGCATACATTCATACCTGTATAATAGGAGGGGAGGAGGAATGCAAAAGTGACGTCTCTGAGGCGCATGGTCTTGTATTCTTACGACAAGGACAGTAATTTTATGAAGGCCTGTTTTAAAGTGGTGGCTCAGCTTTTACGTGCAAGATAGACCTCTCAAGCTTAATAGGCATCACATCCCAGCAGATAGGGGATTGAGCACACACTGAGACCTATTATTATCAAGTCCTTAAAGACTTATAACTAGAGCACAACAAAAAAGGTGCGTATCAAAGGCTCATTGACAATCGAAGGATCTAAAAGTAACGTCAAAGAGAGTTATTCTGACTCAGCTAGATAAAAAACTTCTAAGGGTTCATTTTCATCTCAGACTTGGGGGTTTTGCTAGGAAGCAGCTGTTTGAATGGGACGGATGACTCTTTGAAAAAACATCTAAGGATA
>JBHIFL010000078.1:0-18635 GCA_046761065.1 Candidatus Heimdallarchaeota archaeon | reverse complement strand
ATGGTTTTTTCCAGAGTTGAAAACCTAAGACTTCGAGAAGAGCAAGAACAGGTATTTTTTGAGTTAAACGAATTCGTAAAACGGGAAAGAGCGCGAAGAGGGACGATCTGTCTTTCAGGCCCTCACCAATCTGGCAAAACAACAGTTTTACTTTACTTTTTATGGAAGAATAACTATCCATTGAACCTTTATATCAATGCCAACTTATTTGTAATTAATAATCTAAATAAAAGAAAAGAGTTAGAAGAGTTCTCTAAACTGGAACACGCGACGAAAAAAATAATTGAAAATTTATTAAGAGAATTACTTAACAATCATTTTCTTGATCATGATATTATGATTCTTGACTCAATTGAGTTGTTAAACGCATACAATATTGATATAGTAAACCTTGCCTGGAATTGTGCAACAGACGGCAAGATATGTATCATTAGTACACCCTTGCCAAGATCCGCCTTGAATTCTAACCTTTGCAAGATTATTGAATTGGGGTGAAAAAGTTAACAACGATTGGGGAAATCATTAGCATTCCTGACATCGATCCGGTCATTAAACTTGCGAAAATACGAGACAATATTGACGAAGAACTCAAAATTATGAACACGTACATCATAACAAAAGATGTCGAACAGGTAATGGGTTCAGTCCTCCAGTCGATTGCTGAGGGGCTACGACTTGGTAAAGGCGAAGGATTCTGGATTTACGGCCTCTTTGGATCCGGAAAATCCCACTTTTTAGGGTATTTGACTTCTCTCTTAAAGGAAGAGTTCGGATGGGATATAACTGCACAAAAAAGTGGCAAATTAGCCAAATTTCGTGAAAATTTAGAAGGACGAAACTTTCTGATTGTTCAGATACCGTTACTCGATTTTCCTAGTGATAAACCTCTTTCATCAATTGTTTACTCAGAGATCGAGGAATCCCTAAGAAAAAAAGGAGAGACCATCCTCCTCGAAGATAAAGGGCTTTTTACTCAAAAATTCGAAGAAAAACTTGTTGAAGGTGTTGTACCACGCGAAAAACTAGAAGAGTATCTAAAAAACCTTGGGCATGGTTCTTGGGAAGAACTAAGGAGAACATCCTTTGATGATGCTGTGGAATTGGCATCTAGGTTTTTAGAGTCAATTGAGCTATCCATCAAAATAGAATCAAAGCATTCCATGAAAATTGAAAACCTAGCAAGCTTTTTACGGGAGAAAGGATACGATGGGATGGTGCTTGCAATTGATGAATTGTCTGAGTACTTAAGTTCCAGACCACGCGAAGGGTTTTCAGAGGATATGCGTTTTTTGCAAGCGATAGGCGAATTATCTGAGAATTATCCCATTTGGATTCTGGCAACACTTCAGAAAGTGCTTGAAGAGATCGGAAGTATCGATCCAGAAGTGCTTAATAAAATTAGAGACCGGTATTCTCCCTATACCCTTTCAATGTTACACATTGAAGAACTAATCGGCGAACGACTGGTAGTCAAAGAGAAACCGTACAAAATTGAAGAAGCCTACGAAATCTTAATGCAAAAATTTCCGGATCTAAGACACACACTTCCCAAAGACAAATTTTTGAAAATCTATCCAGTTCATCCGTCAACACTGGACTGTTTAGAACAAGTTATGCAGTACTTCTCTCGAACTAGAAGTCTTGTGGAGTTTATTCATGATGAAGTGAAAGGAAATCCCCGAAGAGGAGTTCCGGGTATTTTAAATGAAGATTTCATCAATCTTTTAACTCCTGATGCGGTATTTGATGATTTTGAGACTCGAATTGAAGATCGGTTCTCTGATAAATATTTAGCATATCAATATTTTGAGAAAAACGTTATTCCAAAGCTGGAACTTGATGATGACCGACGATATGGGCTTAAACTAATAAAAATTCTCGCAATTCTCAAGATAGCTAATTTAGAGAAGAATGTACTAGAACTGACAAACATGGTAATGTACGGTCCCTTTGATAGTAAACAAAATTATGATTATGTTAATGGTCTCCTGCGTGAATTGGCATCGATAGGACAATACATCGGAATAAGGCGTGGAAAGGAAAAATTCGAAGAGATTTACTTCTTGGATGTGGAGATTCGTGGCGATCCGGGACCAGAGGTCGAGAGGTATGCTGAAGGACTAGCAGATGATGATAGACGGTTGTTTACTCCTCTCCTGTCTCTAGTTGATATTTTAAAAGATTTCGAATATGGGTTTCCCAATGAGATTGAGGTGCAATGGAACAAGACAAACCGAGTAGGTGGTTTGTTTATTCAAAATGTTTCAGATATCACTGAAGATACGATGACAGATGCACGAGAATTGTTAAAAAACTCAGAAAAAGATTTTCAGCTGATAATTGGACTGCCTTTTAAGGTTGAGGAACAAAAAAGACACATAAACTCACTTTTAGATGAAGAGGAAGAATCTGGAATCATTTTCTGGTTGCCATTAGAAATATCTGACGTCGTTGAAAAAATTGAGATGATTGGGATCAAAAAATCCTTGTTAGAGGCTTTAAAGACCTATACTGCAATTTTAAAAGTACAGGACGATTACAAAAACGACAAAACAGCGGAAGGCGCTATAAAATTTGAGAAATTGAATTCCTGGGGGGGAGAGGGACGGCGAAGTCTTGCTTCTCATCTCAAAAAGCTCTATTACGATGGAAGAGTTTATACAACTGAAGGTGATCTGGACATACAACTTAGAGAATATTCAGCTCAACCATTTGATATTTTGCTTTCCAAGATCGTGGAAGTTCCTCTGAATCGAAAATATCCAAAACATCCAGTCTTCGGCCGCCTTTTAAGAACTAGAGGACCCGCTAATAAAATTTTTAATGAATTTATTAAACAAGGCTTTGTCAAGGATCCTGTTCCTCGGTTAAAATCCGCACTTGAGAATTATGCTGAACCCATGGGAATAGTCGAGAGGATCGGGACTGAATGGAAACTGAAACTTGAGGGGTCCAAAGCAATAGAGGCGATAATGAACTTTATGCCCGAGACTGGTGAGAGAAACTATGAAGAGATCTATTGGAGAATTAGAAAATCCGAGTTCGGAATAATTGACAGTGTGTTCGAACTATTAGTTGCTAGTTTGATAAAGACAGGCAGTATTATTGGTAAAAAGGGCAAAAAGATCTATACACACACTAATATTAGCAATTTGGGAACGCCAATTTCAAAAAACCTGACTACGCTGGAAAAAGGCCAATTAATCAATCGAGAGAAATGGTCTGACGTCAATGATCTGTCAAAAGTGTTACTTGGAGAGAGCCCAAGAAGTTATAATCTTATAAACCAAAACGAACTATGGACGTCATTCTGTAATTTCAAGTCTGAGAACTTGCAACAAAGTGACCGTGTTATAGTTGAGTTTAAGAATATGCAGGACTCTCTTGGATACTCTGACGTGAATCTAATTCAAGTAAAGCGCATCATTGAAAAGTTTCATTCAGTTTTAGAGAGTATTAACGAGGAAATACCATCAAGAGAAGGTCTCGAATCTTTTCTGGGGTTCAATGAGCAATTTGAGGAAAATCTAGAATTATTAAAGGCCGATTATGACAAGATACTTGAATTTGTTGATTCTGGGATGGATAAGCTTTCAAAAATTCATCGATATCTTGTTCCAGCAGAGGTTCCAGAAGCCTATGAGGAATTATACTCACAAAAAACAGGAACAATTTCAATTCTCAAAGATCTTGAAGGAATTATATTCAGAAATCGCCTAGTGAAACTTGAAAAAACTTTCAATAATTTTCAAGCAGCTTATAAGAACGTTTACACTAGCGAACACTACGATGCTAAGCAAGCAGAAAAGCGTGAAACGATATTAAAAAGCGTGAGAAAGGCACCAAGATATGTTGTGTTAACAAAATTGTCTGGGATAGAGAAGATTAAAGTTGAACACGATATAGCTTCTTTAGGTTTGGATGAAATCGCGCGGGGGGTTTGTGAGCGAGATGTTATAAAAATACTCACAAAAAAACCAATATGCGATTGTGGGTTCAAATTAGGTGATGTTGTTCAGAACTTGTCGGTGGAGGAAATACATGAGCGTATCTGCTCGGGATGCAAGGAGTATCTAAACGCATTAAATTTGAAAACAAACAAGGAGAAAATAATTTCATATATAGAACAGACAAATTCCAAGATAGGTGATCAAATACGATCATTGTTTAACCTCGATTCGACTGAAAGTTGTGAGAAGCTTATCAACCAACTTTCTATGTTAGTTACTCATGAAGTGATTGATGAAATCAATAAGGCGCTAGAGGGAATAAAGGTAAAGAAACGATCATTGAGGAAGTTGATAAATGTTTTAGAAGGACGAACTCTTCCACCTTCAACTGTCATCGAGCAAGTGAATTCCTGGTTAAACACACCAGACAAGCCAGATCAAGACACTTTAATTCAAATCGTCGGTGACCAGGATGGAAAATGAAATAGCTAGTGGAGTCTTCCAAAAATTTATAAAAATGTCTATTCCGCTAAGACGATCCCCCTTCCTCTTAATAAACGATCAAAACGGACTTATCCTTGATAAAAATTGGTTGAAGCAACTGAAAGAAGAATATATCATTATCTTCTATGAAAATGATTTAATATTTCGAGCTGAAATCGAAAAATATAGACTAATGTATGACTTAAACGAAGCATTAGAAAGAAAAATCTGCGTTGTGTCACGGCAGGATAACTCGAAGATTCAAGATATTGTTTCAAGATGTGGTAGAAACGAAGTCACAGTGACACCTAAAAATTTGCTTGAATCCTTTACTAAACTAAAATGGCACCGAATAATTAATATTTTAGAAGGGAGGGTTTTTTGGGACAATTTCGAACAATTAATCGAATATAGAGGGAATGCCAATGAGCCAGTTACACAACCCAAATATTACGATATTATTATCTCAGCTCTAGCAAAAACTAATTTATTAAATGATTTAACACCAAAAGAAGCGTTTCTTTTCCTATATCCAGAAAACAGAGCGAAATCCATACAAACAAAATCACCGACCCTGTATGAACGACTTACATCAAAATTGGTAGCTACAGATCGAAATCTTGCTCAAATATTCGAAAAAGTGCTTGAAAGCGATTTCAATCATCAAAGCTTTCCAGAACTACTCTGGCTTTCGAAAATTATCATGGATTTTGGAAAAAACCCTAAGACATACATTCGGAGTATTTTTCCTTCCCTTTTCACGCAATTTGATGTTGAATCGCTAAAATTCGAAGATTTCGGGCGATTGTGTGATAATCTTCTCTCAGATAGGTCGCTTCGAAAGCTCTGTCAAGATCAACTAACGCAATTAGAAACTCGTTTGGACAATTCGCAAGCAGCTAAGATGCAATTCAGGCGGGTCTCGAAAATTGATGGTACAAATGAACTCGAAGCTCTTTCAGAGTTGATAGAAAAAGACCAATATACAAAGATAAATTTTGAAAAAACAGTAAAGAGGGTTTCAAACTATCTTGTTAAATATCCAAGCTCTTACTTAAGAGAAGAGATCACAATAATTCAGAACAGTCTTCAGAACCACCTATTTTCGCATCAATTCCAAGAAGAAATTATATTAATTCAACATATTACCAATTTTCTAAAATTATCAAATGAATTAGAAGCTGAAGATATTCAAAAGTTAAATTCTGTTGAAATGTGGACAAAGATCTACTTAAGCAAAATTGTTCCTTTCCAAATCGCCTATGCAGAGGTAGAATCAAATAGATCATTTCGATATCTGACACGAGACAACCGTAATAAATTGAAGGAAATATATACAAGTTTAATCTGGGAATATAATCAAAAATTTGCAAAGTTTCTTACAAAAAACTACCCTATTTGGATTAGAGATACAAAAGAACTGATTCTAGCAAAAGATTTTATCAAAAAGATATTCATGCCGGAAAAGGCAAGATATCGAAAGATCTTCATAGTTATCTTTGATTGTATGAGATGGGATATTTGGGAGCTATTTAAAGAAAAATTTGAGCAAAAATTTGAAATAAAGACAATACCAGCTTTGGCAATGTTACCAACTACTACAATCTACTCCCGATCTAGCATTTTTTCAGGTAGGCTTCCAAGAGACACTCTTATCTTTCCAAATGAGGGGAAGCCCCAGAAGAAAAAAAACGAGGTTAGATTAATAAGCGAATGTCTTGGCATTCCTTCATCCCAAATAGACTTCTGTTCACAGTCTGATTCGGATGTAAAGATAGATGCTGTTGATAAAGTGCTTTTTAGCCCAAATCAAGTCAAAATATTAATTTTCAACAATATTGATAACTTAATTCACCAATATAATGGTTCTGAGGGGAACCTCCGGCGACTGTTTCTAACAACCTACGAAACGCTCATTGATTCCTTAATAAAGGAAATCGAGAAAGAAGAGTCGAGTATTTTATTCATACTATCGGATCACGGTTTTGTGAGAACTACACGTGAAATGAAAGTTGGAAGGTATAAAGGATTCATTCACGATCGATGTATTGCATTAGATGAGGGAGAACACCTGACTGACCGAGAGGTTATTGAAATCAATGTTAAGGATTTTGGGATCATGGATAATAATAGCCGAAACGTTGCGTTTCCTATTGGTAACCTAAGTTTTCGCCATAGTGATAAAATGACTGTTGACCCACTCTTCCGACTCAGGTCACACTATTGTTACTCTCATGGGGGTCTATCACTTCAAGAGGTATTAGTTCCCTTTAGCATTCTATTGCCTCGAAAAGAGTTAAAAATAATCCCATTATCAGTGGACCTTTCTCAAGTTCAAGGAAAACAATACATTATCAATAAATCGACATATATACCGATAAAAATTCAAAATTTGAACAATAGTGCGGTTGAAAACATTCGAATTGAGTTGATTGGACAGAGCACAACAAACATCCCTGTAATTGGTTCGAAAGAGAAAATAGAAGTTAAAATGAGGTTTCAACCGCAAGAATTAGGAAGAATCAAGTTGATTTTTGATTTTGAATATAGCATCCTTTCTCAAATGAAAAAAACAAGTTCATATTGTACGGCAAAAGTGATAGAAGATCCTAGAAAGGTTAAAAGGAGTGTTGATGAGATTTTGGATTCATTCATTTAAAAAGGAATGAATTTGATATTCTAATTAATGATTAAGCTCCTAAATGAACCAGGCAAGTGGTAAAATGTCTGAAAATATAAAGAAAGATGAACCTGTAAAACGTTCTATTGATACTTTAATAGAAGACATGATCTCTGAAGACAGTTTGAATGAAAAACTACTGAAAGTTTTTCCAGAATTTGTGGTAGATAAGAAATTATCTCAATTACAGGAAATAAAGAGACTGCCAAGATTTGTCTCAGAGTATCTCCTTATTAAATTTTGTAAGGATGGTGTCACCAAAGAAAATCTGGCAAAACTAAGTGATTTTGTTCACAAGTTTTACCCCGAACGGAAAGAAAAAGATCGAATAAAGACCATTTTAATGAGATTTGGTTCATACAAGTTGTTGGATGAATTTAAAGTTGAGACTGATATCAATCGTGGAATTCAAAAAGTTTGGATCCCCTGTTTAGATATCCGAAATGCAAGAATCGTTGAATCTTTGCTTTATCAACATGAGAACCTCCTTATAGATGGTATGTGGGGAGTTGGAAACCTAGTTTATGTTCCAGATAGTGATACGCCGGTCTTACTAACCGAATTTACGCCCTTTCAGATATCAAAACTTGACTTTAATGTCTTTCTAGAAGGACGAGAGAGTTTTTCAACAAAAGAATGGATTGATGTTTTGATAAACAGTGTCGGTTTGAATCCGAGAAATTATAGTGATAGGACGAAACTTGTACTACTGTCACGCCTGATCCCCCTAGTCGAATCTAATGTGAATATAGTTGAGTTAGGTCCAAAAGGCACTGGAAAAACCTTTCTTTTCCGAAATGTGTCATATCATTCTAGGATCATCTCAGGCGGCCAAATTACTCCAGCTACGCTTTTTGTAAATCTAAGTACTCAACGTCTAGGGTTATTAGCTATTAAAGACTGCATAGTCTTAGATGAAGTTAGCACAATCCAGATGAAATACTCCTTTGAGACCATTGGAAAATTGAAAGACTATATGGAAAGTGGAAATTTTGACCGGGGAACTAAACAAATTCAAAGTGATACATCTCTTATAATGGTTGGAAATATTCCTGTAAAGGACGGATACCCAAGTATTGAACCGTTATTTGAGGTTTTTCCTACTGAAATGCGTGAAACTGCTTTTATTGATAGATTTAATGGGTTTATACCAGGGTGGGAGTTACCAAGAATTCAACAAAGCGAAAAACATCTTGCAAAAAATTATGGGTTTGTAAGCGATTATTTTGCAGAAATCTTGCATGAACTCCGTAAGATAGACTTTAACGGATATATCAGTAAAGCAGTTCAGTTGGATAACGCAGATATTCGTGATGAGAAGAGCATTAAGAAAATAGGAAGTGGAATGTTAAAATTACTTTCCCCAAATGGTCTCTATAGCGAAATGGATCTAAGAACCTGCATGGATCTTGCCGTAGAATACCGGCAACGAATAATCGATCAACTGCATCACATGGCACCTGGAGAGTTTAAAGCAAAGAGATTGGCTTACAGAATAGAATCATAGATAATTGATTTTATTAATACATTATCTATACCATTTGTCATTTATTTAGGTTTTATTTCCATTTAATAGTGTTCTATTGAATTTCAATGTTTTTTGTAAAGAAAAAGAGGAGATGATCGATCTAGTAATCACAAAAGTATTGAATAACAAGTAATTTGCCTTGTCATTTGCATAAAAAAATAAGTTTGCTTCAGCAAAAAAGTGAATATGCGGTCATATTGGCTTGTTCCGAAAAGGTCGCCATATATGCTCCACAACTACCTACACACAATATACAAATTTGATGGAAAATTATGGAATGATAATACAAAGAATGAATTATCAAATGAATTACTTTTGAGAAAAATCACCAATAAACGACTTTCTAAACATGGAATTGAAACAATCTTTGCTTTATGTAAATTTTTGGGTTTGGTTTATACCCAACCATCACAAAGAGGAATTATAATCTTTTCGCCGGCTGGACGTAAAGTTCTTGACAATTATGACAAAGAAAACGAAATTGTTCGTGATCAACTTTTAAAATGGCAGTTCCCAAATCCTTCCCAAAAAATAATAAAAGGATTAAAAATTCACCCGTTTCGAGCCTTCATAAAGATACTGCGAAAAGTAGCATATGTTACGCATAATGAGATGGCATTATTCGTGATGCGACTAAGAGATGAGACAGAAATTGATTTGACATCGAAAAAAATCCAAAAATATAGAAAAATAGGGGAAGAAAAGAAATCTATGCTGACTTATTCAAATACATTCTATAAAAAACTTCATCGCCTTTCGAGCTATGCCCGATCCTTTTTTGTGAATACTAATTTAGTTATTGTTAATGAAAACGGGAACTTGCGGTTGAATGAAGAAAAAACCGCCTTAATAGATAAAATCCTAGCAGAAAAAGCAATCATAATTAATTTCATGACTGAAGATGACTGGTTTAAATACTATGGAGATTTAAATGTAGAACCATCTCCAATAACTGCAATAAAATACTACTATGAGCAAGGAAGGTACAAAGACGCTTTAAATGTCATTAATGACGTTCCCAAAAATGAACAGTCTATAGAAATGAAGAGATATGCAAGATTATGTAAATGGGAATCGTAAAATTTCGATATTATTTAATGCAACTCCTTGACGACTAAAAAATAGGTAAAAGTTTATGGTAGTCTAAAAGCCGTGTATCCACAAATTTATTCTAATTTTGGCCAAAAAGTTGGTTGAAATGAAAAGAATAGAGTGGTTTGGCAAAACTCAGAGAATTTGCGAATGTACCCCAAATAGGCTCAATTGTTTGAGCGGCAAGGAATGGGTAAGGAATATGATTGGCGTTTGGCGATTTGACTACGAAAAACGCGATATACGTGATAAGAAAATTCATCCAGCGGTTTTCCCAATTGCATTAGTTAGGAGAATAATAGAACTATTCACTCATAGAGGCGAAGTAGTTCTAGATTGTTTTAATGGCGTTGGAACAACGCTGGTCGCTTGCAATGACACAGAAAGACATGGTATTGGTATTGATTTGAATCAAAAATATTGTAATATTGCAAAAAACAGATTAAAAGACACAAAATTGTATGGGATGATACCAAAATTGGAAGTGATTAGTGAAGATGCTATAAATCTACGAAAATATATTCCTGATGAAAGTATTGATTTATTCGTCACAAGTCCACCATATGCAAATATCCTAGATACAGTGCGGACCAACAAAAGTAAACATACAAATGTAAGGCAAGATAAGAGACTGGGTATTACTGAAAAATATAGTGACAACCCAAGAGACTTGGGAAATATGGACTCACCAACTTTCATTGAAGAAATAACCAAGATCTTCAAAGAAATTTATTCTGTTCTCAAACCAGAAAAACGATGTGTAATCAACATTCGTGACGTTGTTCCCTACTTCATTCATATTCCTTTGATTAAATCATTGGAGAGAATCGGCTTTACTTTAAAAAATATTATAATTTGGGATAAATCAAACCTAATCCAAAGAATGGGTATTTTTGGCTATCCCTCCAATTTTATTGCATTGAATAGCGCTTATGAATATATTCTTGATTTCAAAAAGGAATTGGAAACATGTTAGCTTTTAATAGTAATAATTGAGCCAACAAATGAAATAACTAACCATTAATTAATCTAAAAATAGAATTTAAAAAACTGAAAGCATAATAGAATCATATTTCATTTCTTCTTTTACCTATTATCGCAATCTATATGAATAAACGTACTTAAAGATTCCATTCACAAAGTTTTGCGTACTTTTTTACTCTATCTGATTTGTTCTCGTCTGGAATCCGTTCTATTATTGTCATTGCTGTAGAATAATCTTTTGTCGAGATATATCGATCAATATAGTATTCAAGAACCAATGAATTTGGCAGATCTTTTAAACACCAACCATCCTCCCCAATCATTTTGAATCGAGGATCTGAGTGTAACACGCATATCAGAAAATCCTCTGGATCTTCAATATTCTCGAATAATTTCCTAGGAGTTTCATCCAAGATTTCTGTGAAACTAGCTGAACCTCCATGGATCTTTAGTATATGTTCAACATTGTCAGTTGCATTTGCAAATTCGGATGTGTCAATTAAGTCTTTGATGTTATTCAAAAATTGTTCAGCGCGTCCTATCATACTCTTCTTCATTGCAACAAAAATTCCATCGTTTTTACCCGCCGAAAATGTTTTTTGACCGGGTCTTACAATTTCACCAAGAATTGGCGATTTAAAGAACAGAAAGTAATTGAAAGTTCTCTTTCCTCTCCTATTGATATAGGAATGAACATTGATAGGGACTTTTTCAGAACTTAGAGGAAAATATGACTGTTTACGTGTTTTTTTAATCCCATAGAGGGCGTCTTCAAGTTCAACCATAATACTTTGTATAATTTCTGCTCTTTCCGGTTTAAGTCCGATAAGCACTCCTCCCTTTACACCTTGGCAGAAAGTAGATTCATTGGGTTCAATAAATTCCAGTAAAACATTACTTTCGAAATCTATATGCATAACGGTCGAATACTCATCTTTACCGTGAAGACATGCCCGTACATCGATTGGGATTTTAGTAGAAGGCAAATACAACAAGCAATCCTCCTTATAAAACTTCTTTTCATCTTCTATATTTTTAGTAGGTTGAATACCCTCAATACTTTAGTACATAGGATCACAGTTACTATAGCGAATTATTTTTTCAGCGTCAAAAGATTCTACTTTAGTATCAGCAATCAAGAGGCCTACCTTCCCTAGTGGCCTTTTTTACCTTACCCATGGCAAAGTCTATGGTAAGGCCTATTGTAGGAGTTTTTATTGGTATTCCTGTTTCTTCAAAGGCTTTTCTGGTAATCTCAGTGTAAGTTTTTCCTCCTAAGGCTATTACACAATTGAATTTGTTAAGCCTTGTATTAACTTGAATTATCAATTCTTTTAAAGAAATCGGGTTAGTAGAGGGATTGGTAAATGAGACGTTGTAATCTTCTGGAATAATGAAATCGGGGTTGATGAAGCCATATTTTGCTGAGAGGATAACCCATTGGTCGCTGAAGGTCTCGGCATATTCTTTGTATACTTTGAATGGCGCTCCTTTATATACATTCTTGGCCGGCGTAGGCCCTGCATTTGAATATTTCTTCCAAATCTTGTATATTCCACAGGGAACAACGACGAGAGTATTCATTTCTATCCAAGTAATATTTAGGGTTAATTATGTTAATATAATTCTTGTCAAGTGATTAGAGTGCGAATCAACAATTTATTTTTCCTAGATGATAGTATCTAAGGTGTTGTTATCCAAGTGCTACAGAGTATTTTTCTTTTTTCTAGTATTGACTCAAATGGACAATCTTTCAAAATTTATTTTGAAATTTCGCTTTTTGGGTTTATAAATTAGCAATCGATATAATTGAGGAGCAATGCATGCTTTTTTACCTAGTCCAAGCCAGTTTGTTATTTTTCAATATAGCATCGAAATTTTGATTGCAGAATTCCTGCACGGGACAATATCTACAGTTTTTCTTTGCACATAGCTTGGAACCAACCGTCCAGATTGGTTCATCCAATTTCCAGGGAGCAATTCCAAAGGATCTCGCGGTTACTCTCCAGATATCTTCGATGAGTAATCGAATGGGCGGTTCCTGGACGCAGCCTGTTAATACGCCTCTGACTAACTCCAGGCATCCCGTATAGATGATGAACTGGGCGACCTGAATATCCACAGGGATGTCCAGTTCCTTCAGGTTCGTCAGTTTGAACAAGTCTTTTTCGCCCATCGCTCGAAGGTAGAAGTTCGAGAGCTTCGGGCCTCGAAGATAGGGAAATGCCGCGATCTGGTGTTTCACCGCATCAATGCTTGACTCTATTATACCAATAGAACTCTAAGTACAAATAGTATGAAGAGTTTTTCCATCAGAAATCCCACTAATTGAACGAAATGCTTTTAATTATAAATAATTCGATTAAAAACGACTTATTCATAAAGTTTATTTTAATTATAAAGAATAATAGAAGATTAAACTGATTTTAAGAGGTAAAAACTTTGAGAGGTGTAAAATTTTTATTTAAATGAATGTTGAATATACTGCACGGTGTATTATATGGCTGTTTTTCTAATTCAGGTGAGTGGTGGAGAAAGTTTCCATAAAGAGACAAAAGCAAAGCAATGGTGGCAAGAACCGATTGGAGAAGGAGTATACATACATTATAACTGGAAAGATCGGAGGGATCAAAAAGATTTATGGGAAAAAATTCGAGAAGAAGATAAAGTTCTTGTTTACTGCACTGGAAATGTTAATCCTTATCCAAAACAGGTGAGCCACGTTTTCACAATAAAGAAGATAGAATTCAGTGATGTCCCCGAAAGGGCAATACTGCACCTAAGTGAAAAAAAGAAACTATCTACCGGTATGCCTCTAGATGTAATTAGAGAAAAAGTGGATTCTGGAGAACTTTCTAATATGATGGGGAAGTGTGGTATCCAAGGATTCAACATTGGGGAATTGGAAGAATCCGACCTAGAAACGGTTTTAAATTGGTCAAAATCCATAAGAGAAAGGAAAGAAGAAATCGAAGTCAGCAAAGAGTCTGATCTTCATAAATACTTTAGTGCGTATCCGGGAAAAATAGAGGAAGGCATTCAAGTCGTTGATCCTGAAGAAGCCTTGCCTGATGGGGCGGGAATACCCGACCTCATTTGCAAGGATAAAGACGGTAAATATGTTGTTATCGAATTCAAAGCTGGAGAAGCCAAATATGATGCTCTCGGGCAATTAGTGAGTTATAAAGGCGCTGTAAATAAGAAAATAGATGGTGAAGTGAGGGGGATTATCGTGGCTTCTAGTTTCGATCCTAAGATACTATTTGGAGCAGAAATAATTGATTCAAAAGGAACTAAGTTAGCTGAATTCAAGAAGTATTCCCTTCAATTTGAGTTAGAAGATATGTAATATCTTTGACTTTTCATTTAAAAAAGGGAGAGAAGAAGGCCTTTTTTCAACTAGGTGCGTTAAATAGAATATTTGAAGGTACTCGCGGATTACAGAACCCAAACGTTGCGAGCATTGTGTGTATTTTGTGGCATATTAGCACATCCATACCTCAATTATATAAAACAGGAGGCCTCACAGAAGCTTTAATGTTGAGAGAAATAGGAGTTATATAGACAATGAAATACTGTTCCTTAGATGATCATTCGAAAAAAGAATACCACAGTAAGAGAGTACACTAAAAAAAGAAAACCAAGCTATGTCGATGGAGTTTTACTTATACTAACCTGTACGAAAAAGTGATAAAGTAAAGCTGCTTATTAATTTATATTAAAGCTATTCACAATGAGATAGCTAAAATAAAAAATAAAAAAGATCAAGGGATTTGATTCTATCATGTTACTTTCGGATGTTGAAATCCGTAATGAAATGGAGAAGAAGACAATAATTATTGACCCATTCAATGAACAAAGTTTACAACCAGCAAGTTATGATTTAAGGATTGGTAAGAGAGCGTTAATTAGTGGCATGGAAAATGAAATAGATTTGGAAAAGAGATCCAGTTTCACCATCAAGGCTGGTGAGTTTGCTTTATTGACAACACTCGAAAAAATAACCCTTTCAAACAATATTGTTTGTCACATCGGAATGAAGTCTTATTATATCAGAAAAGGTTTAATTTTATTGGCTGGATTACAAATTGATCCTGGATGGGACGGATATCTTATTTTAGGAATGTATAATGCATCTCCGAGAAATATAACATTGGACTATCAAAGCCCAATTTGCACCATTGATTTTTACGGTCTAACTGTTCCTGCCTCTGAAGGTTTTATAACTGGTACTGAACTAAAAGCGGGATTAATTCCCCGAGTTGATAAAGATTATCTACGAACACTTGAAACTCAAACCCTATCCGAAATGTCGGAATCTATAAGACAACTATCTGAAAATGTTAATGTGCTTACTAGAATAACCTATAAATTTGTAACTCCACTTTTATTTCTTATCTTGGCATCGATTGTGGGTTTAGCTCTGGTTTCGTTCTTTCATTAAAAGAATTCCATCTTTTCAACTGAGGAATAAATAGGAGGGAAAATGGCGGAACTGTATAATTTAGGTGCTAAAGTAGATAGTGATTTTTTAGGTATTACAGGAAAGGAGACCTTAGTTGCTGAAATCACGAGTCCGGTCAGAAGTGGGTTTTTTTCTTCTGGATTCTCTCTCTGATGTACCATTTGAATGGGTGAGGCAAAAATGCGCCTTTTGAATCAAAATTTCACTTTTTAAAAGGAAATTCAATTAACGTGGAACGCCATTCTATTTCCAGTGAACCAATAGAGTTAATTTTAATGAATAAAGCTCTTTCGATAAAGCATAACTTCTCTTTTTCTCCTATCTGTTTTCTAAAAATCTTTCATAATAAACCATCGTCTATGAGATTTCCCTCATTCTTTTTATTATCAGCTTTGAGCTTTGCGATATATTCATGACCAAATGAGGTCAAATATAGATCAAATCTTCTTGAAGTAGCAATTAGCTTCTAGATCTCGTTAGTATTTCTTCCCTTTCCATCACTTCTTATTCTGGTATACGCTATTTCAGTTAAACCAAGTCTTGACAACAGTATCAAGTCTGAAAGACCTTGACGGCCACGGGGCGGTGGAAGCAATACACCAGGATAGAATCCGCGGTTTCTTCTCCAATTCCTCTGCAAGCAATTGTTGTCGGGAGGGTGGAGTCCCTCGCGCTTGTTGAGTCAAGAGAAGATTACTAAGCGCTCGAAGAGAGCTAGCTTTTTGGGTAAGAAACCCTGAAGGTTTTATCAGTGCTTTAAGCCGCTCTGGATCTATCTGTTGTAACTGGTCAAAGGAAGTGACTCCGGCGTGTTTTAAATTCGCGACAGCACGGTTCACATTCCGCCAATTCGTATTTTGTACTAGGATCGTCCCAATAGCCAATTCGAACAGTTCTGAAGAGGGTTTATTCGGTTTAAGCCAGAGTTCCCAGGTCTCGGCATAGGAGATCAAGAACGGGGTAATGCTGGTTTAGGACTGATATAACTCCCTGAGCTGCAAGCTTTCGCCTTCCAGTTCGATTTTACTTTAATCCATATGAAAAAGAATTATATATGTTCAAATAGCTTTTTTTGATAAAAATAAAGCCTTCTGTCTTCATGTTCTCCTCAGACCCAAGCACTTTTTGTCATACAATTGGCCAACCCGGTATATAGTGTGATTGTATACTTGAACTCCCCCTTACCTCCTCTTTTGGGCTCGTGCCCATGGGCTAATAGGTCTTTTAAGGCGATCATTTTGGTTCAGATCCGACTCTGTCGTTCATCTCTGTTGTGCTTCGGATGGGCGAGTTCCGTTTGTAAACTGCTTCTGATGGATGTGTAAAGCATGTTTTGACAGGGCCAACCAATGCTGCAGGACGGCGGAGGTGCCCCCAGAGCAAGAAGGAACAAACACTAACCAAGATCTTCCAAGCTTATGGCAGACCTTGCCCGATTTTTGGTACATTGTTAGTCCAAATATTATACGGCACCAAAAATGGAATCGCCTTCTCGGCTACGACTTAGTAATCTTTTAATTTTGTAAATCTGATATTTAGTAGAAAAAAAATGTTGACGATAAAAGTGACCCGAAATGGGCAGATGACCATTCCTGCGGAACTAAGGAAGAAATATGGAATCAAAGAAGGTACCATCCTGTTCATAGAAGATGTAGGTGATGGCCTTAAATTAACACTTCCGGATTGGATCGAACGGGAAGCGGGCACTGGGACGTATTCGGTGAAAGAATTAAAAGCAAAGCTGGACAAAGAGCGGGAAAGCTGGGTATGAACAAATGCCATTCCCCACATTAGATACCCGCTTCTTTGTAGAGTTATTTGGACAAAAGGACCCCCAGCAATTAAGGAAACTAAAGGATCTTGCAAAAATTCGCTCATTTGTTTCAGTAATTACCCTCCATGAATTGTACAAGATGTTCGCGGAAACGGAGGGGAAAGCAGTTGCAGAACACCGAGTACGACTTCTCCAATCAACGTATACCATCGTGGAGGTGTCGGTAGAGATTGCCTTATCGGCAGCCCGATTAAGAATACACAAAAAATTACCAACAGCCGATAGTCTAATTGGGGCGACTGCACTTAGCAAAGAGAAAATTGTAGTTTCAGACGATCCTCATTATGAGTTGATTCCGGGGTTGCAGATCAAATGGATTTGAAGGGAACGGGGTCAGGATATTTGTCAATAAGCTGCGAATAAGTTTTATTTAAGCTATCTCAAAGAACGGTATACTCGTAGATCTGCGACCGAGATGCATCCTGCAAAGCGCAAGCTGGATCACACTGCTTGGGCGTCTCTTTTGCGAGGCGAGATCCACCGCGGTTTGCATCTCATAGACCTTCACAACCTGCTAGCATGCTTCACTGAGGATGGCGACGCTTTCGAGATCTGAACCATCTTAGGGGTGCAAAAGGCACTCTTGCTGCTTTTCACCGGGAAGCTTTTCACCGCTTGAAGACCTCCCTGATCCAAAAGTGGCTGGAGATCATTCCAACACCAACTTCCGTTGGTATATTGCGTAGCTGAAGTCCGGACATCCGGTTCTTGCAAGAGCTGTATTCGGGATCGTCTGGGTGCGCCTTTGCGGCATGATGTTGTGCACACAACTACTGCACGTAGGGGTTTATAACAGCCACTCTGTCCTGTTCAAAGATCGACTGCACGTGGCATCGCCCAAATCATCGCTTGGTTTTGGACGCATCCCCCGGAATCTCAGAGTAAGGAAGATCTCCAGGGAGCACGATTTCCGGACGTCGTATGGACCCCCCCGGAGGAAAACTTGCCATTATCAATCATGGGCGATAGTACGGTGGGCGGGGAAAAAATTCCTACCACTATGATGACGAAGACCTTTTGCGAAGAAGCCGGGTTTGAGTTTGATAAATTGATTTTTAATCCCTTGCTAGGAGCAAGAAACCGGGCGATTCGAGGTGAAAGCATCATCATCTGCGAAAAACCGTAAAAAACCGTCAAACAAAGGCAAAACTTCGAGAAAAAGAAATATACTTTGTCTCAGAAACAAAGAATCCCTTGATTTAGGACATAAGCTATTGTATGAGCCGTACAAGAATATTCTTGCCAATTTTGTTGAACTCTCTCTGAACCCAAAAGTTAAGAACTTTGATCCAGTTTCCAAAGTTTTTGATGGCTTAGAAAGTATTTCTGAGGATTTGAAACATTACTATGAAGCCTTATTAGGGGTAACCTCTTATTACCAACACAGTCAAGGGGGGAGAGGCAAATATGTTGAAAAACGATTTTCTTCTCTAGTCCAAACCTGCTCGCTTAATATTAAGCTAAGTGAACTGTCATTATGGCTTCAGTATCCGGAACTGCACCGAAGAAAGGGTATTCTTACTTTAAGGGGATTGTCATCGAAAGAAAAGGCCCAAATCAGAAGGATTGAATAGGACTTTTTAGGGAAAATCGATGAAACCACAGATCTAGGAAATTTA
>JBHIFL010000077.1:0-18841 GCA_046761065.1 Candidatus Heimdallarchaeota archaeon | reverse complement strand
ATAATATGGGACGCGTCCAGCATAATCTGCTCGAATTGTGAAGTCTTTGGGTTCACTAACTCCGGTGATAACGATTTGGATATCAAAAATGCCCTCGGAAGAGGTATAGTCACTTTCTGTGATTCCTTCGCCGATTACTTGAACACGGATGGCTTCCCCACTAACACTTTGTCCTTGATCATCTATTAAGTTTCCTAGAACGTGAATTATCTGACCGGTAATGCCCGGGTCAGGGTCAAAGGAGTCAATTGAGATAGATGTCGAACTTTGGATTATCAAGAAGCGGTGTTCTGTAACATAGTCGGTACTTCCTGCCCAAAGACGAAGTTTTCGCCCTGATGGAAGGTTCCTTAAATCTTCATTAGTAAAAATGACATAGAATTTTCCGTTTGAATCGGTATAGACCTCTTTATACAAATATATAGGAAAAATGTTCTCTGATCCAATGTAAACCTCGACTAAAATTCCTTCCATGCCATCTTCGAGGAATCCATACACCTGAAGGGTTTGATCTCTCCAGATATACCAATCTCTACCCGGGTCATCAAAGTGAATAATTTTATTAGTTGGAACGATTCTGATCTTGATTTCCTTTTCAGAGGTATAAAGGGTCGTTTGCCCACGCAATAGAGGTTCTTGGGTGATTGAATGGTCTTCATGGTTAAGAATCGCACGAAAGAAATATTCCCCTGCCGATTTATTGGTAGGGATGAATACCACAAACGTATATTGATGATCGGGCGCATAAACTGTTTTTGTAGTACTAAATGAAGTATTAGTTACATTGAATGGGCCTTCAAGGGTAAGATCTAATCCCTCACTCGACATAAGTGGTGAATAATCCTTTAAATACCACGCATGCACTGTTATCCATATGGGCTTAGGCGAATAAGGATCAGGATTTACAACAAAATGACCGGAAGCATCCACTTTACTATAATATTCGTTTGTCTCTAAAACCTCCACCCGAAATGTTTTTTGCGAAATACCACTACTAACCATATTGCCTTTCAAGTGTGGATCGTTTGTGCCAGACAAGGCAGTGTGATCTAAACTCGTGATACACCGGTATATACCAGGAGGTTGATCAATAGGTACGCCTACGCCAAAATCACGATAAGGAGAGGAGGATTGAACGGATTGTGTTTTTTCTGTCCAGCCTTCTGTGTTAAAAGGGGTTTGAAGTGTCAGGTATACAGCAGTCTGGCTTGCATCAATGTAAGAAAAATCGTCATAAAAGGCATGGAGTCGCACAGTAAACTTTTGGCCCCGTACTACGGGGTAAGGAGCATCAGAAAGACGATTCCCATCGATCTCGATGCCAATTGTGCTATACGCATAGATATCAAGGGGATCGGTGGGACCCCAAGTTCCAGGTGGTTCAATAATTAGGTTACCTGGAGCCAGATTATATCCGGGAACGTAGGCTCTTATTTCATAAAACCCTTTAAGGCTTCTATAGAATGTGATACTCTCTCCGGTTCCATTTTGGAGGGGGATGACAAATTTATGGTTATTTTTTGGATCTGTTTGGGTTATACCGAACACCACTCCCTGATTTAAGGTGGGAGAAATGCCCGGTCCCTTTATATGCCCCCATATTTCCAATGGTGTAGGATAAGAAGGATCCCCAGTGAAAATGGTTCCCACAAGGTACGCAGTTTCATTACGGTCTATTTCAGTGATGGATGTACCATGTTGATCTGTGATCGCTTGAATTTTACCTGTGGACTTGTGAGTGAACCACTCAATATTTGAGTGAATACGTAGTGGGTGGGATCGTGTTTTAGGTTCGATAGGTATCAGTGAAAAAATCAACAAGAGCAAAAGGGCTAGTGATCCTAAATATTTCACGGGTGCCGTGATTCGACATGTTTGAGTTTTCTTCATATCGTATCCCAGATAGTTTTTTCTTTTTAAAGACAAAGCAGGTGCCATTGAGCTGCGATACCCTACATGTAGTGGGGTTGGCTATATATATTGAACCTAATTGTGTCGTAGTCGTTTAGATAATTACAGGGAAACACATTATAAAATGGTTTTTGAAATAAGATTGCTATCTAGAAGACGTAGGAGGGAGCAATACAATCATTGAGACACTTAGATGATCGCTTATTTTCGTCTTGTACGGTAATTTCTAAGGAATTATTCGTGAATAGTGCATTCTTAAAAGTTAAGGTACAAATAGAGGTTGTTCGGGATGAAACAGCCCTTGATAGCTGATGTAATGGGAGATGAGCCTCAAACCTGAGGAATTCGCGTCCTTAACATTATTCAAATTTCCTTATATTGAGCCTTTACTTTTGTAAATCTATCAAGAAACATCCCTTCAAACTCCATTGATTCATTCATAGAAGGAGAGATCTCCCCCTTTGATTTGGAATCCAATAAACTCAATAGGTTATAATTCTAATCCGTAGGAACATCACCCTAAATGTTCTTTTCAACTAATATCAGTTGGTTCTTAAGATTATTAACTCCTTAATCAAGGAAAAAGTAAATAGATTTGACTTTCCTATGGGTAAGAACTTAAAAACATGGAGTTTGATTAAAATTTGTGGGCTAGTAATGGCCGGAGAAAAGATTACAGAAGACCAAATCGAAATTTTCATCGCGAAACACAAGCTTGCAGTGATAGATTTCTCCGCGAAATGGTGTCCCCCTTGTACATTCTTAGATAAAGTGATTGAGGAGATATTACTGGAATATAAGCAAAAAGATGTGGGATTCGCCGAGATCGATGTGGATGAGAATAAACAAATTGCTAAAGAACTTGGAATAACCAGTATTCCATCGATCTTCTTTTTTAAAGATGGACAATTGTGTGTGTTTGCAGATGATGGTGGGAATCAGCATGACAGGGTAGTCGGGGCTCTAAACAAGAAACAACTAACTAATTTGCTTGATGTACTTTTAGAAGAAAACAAGTAGACTTTCCATTTATACAAAGAGTTTTAAACAATATGGAATCTTTTCGGTTTTGTAAAATTATAACGTGTCGTTTTTGCATCACTTTATTCTTATATATAAGAAGCTTGTTTAAAAGATTATAGTCTCTTTACCAGAATAGGTCTTGTTCTTGGGGTCTATTAAGTTTTGAAGCAGCAATTTCATCAGGCACATAATCGTACCCCCTTATTATGACAACAGGGACTCCTTCATCTGTTTGTCCCATCACAAGCTCACTCGCAGCAGCAATTTCATCTGCAACTGCTATCTCTGTTACTTGCATCGTATACCCAAAAAGATCCGTCTTACCTATCAAAGATACAATTGGACGGATGCCAGATATGCCAATGGCCACATTTACGGCACCTCCACGGAGTGGGCGTCCAAAGGTGTCAGAGATGATAACTGCGATATCGTTTAGATCAAGAGATTTCAGGATTGTCTTACGAATATTCTTTGCACTTCTATCAGGGTCTTCAGGTAACAGTGTGTAACAAGATTCGCCAGGTACATTACTTTTATCAACCCCGGAGTTGGCACAAACAAATCCATGAATGGTTTCAGTGATGATTAGCCCTCTTCCAAAACGAACAATGCTTTTTGCGCCCTTTAAGATGAGTTCAACATGTCTTGGATCTTTCCCTGTCTGTTCTGCCAATTTTTTAGCAAAATCTGAAGGATGAACATCCTCAAGACAATAGACCATCCCTTCCGCTCTAGATACAATGGTTTGAGCAACCACTAGAACATCTTTGTTATGTAAAGGAGTCATATATTTCTTGGAGGTCTCAACGATTAATTGCCCAATATTGTCGCCTTTCTGTACGATTGGGAAGTCGTGGAGGGGAATGATCTCAACAACCATTTCGATCCCTTTCAAAGTTTTTTGGTGTTCCTTTTAGTTTTTTTCGTCTATATTCACCTTTTAGGCATTTTGGCTCGAGTGAAAGTCGAGGACCGGAACAGAATGTATTATGATACCTAAGCTTACAATATCCACTACGAAATTAGGATAGAGCTTTGATTTAAAAGAATAATCTATATCGCTGTAGATGTTGTCCCTTTTAATCAACACTCGCGTCCTATCTGCTAGTGATGTCATAAGTCACTTGGTGCCAAAGTCCCCTCATGAATAATAAAGGTCTCCGCAATGGCATTCAATGTTATCCTCCCCAAGCCACCTTTCCAGTCATTAAAAAGTCCTTTCTAGTGTTATGTTCGCTACATAAATCGTATTTTGGACCTCGTGTGCTAGGATATTCCTATACCCATCAGAGAATTTAATTGGAGTGTTATATTTTCCCCCTCGAAGCATCATGACAGCTTCAAAGGACTATTTGAAGAGGAAGGAGTAGAAAAATAGTTTCAATAAATCTAAAAATTTTCTCATCTTTTCTATTATTTAGCAAAATGAGGAAGTAATAAAAAGATAAGTAATGAATAGTGGTAAAATCTATCTTATTGAATCATTAGAAAGAAAGTAACAATGTGGATGAAACAATTAAGATTGTCTGAGCGACTTGTTTCGATGAAAGCCAAGCCTATCGAAAAAACCTTATTTTCACAAAGAAAGCTAATCGTGAAGGATATTTGCAAATTGCCTGCCTATTTCGCTCAATCACAACAGCCAAATGAATCCATGTGTGTTCGGATATGGATGCATCTGGGTATAAAATATTGGATCAACCAAAGAATATCTTAAAAAGGCCATTAAATGGAAATTTAATGAAATGATGTACATATTTCCAGTATTATCGAACAAACAGACAAAGATAGAATGAAAGGAGGATCGCGTAGCTTTGTATAGACTTTAGAGATGGAAAAGATCCATGTACACCTTTATAAAGATGCACTAAAATCGATTGAAGCTGGAATCGATCCTTCCCTGCAAAAGACTATTATTTTTGTTATGATTACGGATACGCTGCCGAAGGAGAAGCCTCCGAGAAGTGTCCCATTTGTGGAGCCATAAAGGAAAAGTTCTCTAAGATCGACTGATTCGGAAGAATAGTGTTAAATTATTCAGGCATTATAAGTTAATCCATATTGGGATGTTCAATTACTTCATGCGACTCTTTATTATGTTGAGATAGAAGATCCTTAGAAAAAAGATAAGCCATGGTTTCGTATTGAATCCTCTGTGAGTTGATACATACTCAGCGATGTAGACGTACAACCTCTTTAAGGGACTATTGTGCAATAAGGAGCGATAGAAATGGGAATGAATGATTTTGCCTGGGAATTCGTTCAAGAGATGATTAAAAAACAAGATGACCTCAAAATAGAAGTGATTGACACTCCTGAGGGTTTATTAATTGATGCAGGGATAAAAGCCCAAGGATCCATTGAAGCGGGCATATTCATTGCAAAGATTTGCATGGGGGGAAGGGGGACCATAGAACAAAAAGCTGTGGAGATCAATGGATCAACATTTGAAGGACTTTTTGTAGCAGATGAAATGACACCAGTATTATCTATGTTGGGTTCGCAAATGGCAGGGTGGCAAATCAAAGGTTCAACAATAGATGGGAAAAAATTTCGAGCCCTGGGGAGTGGACCTGCAAGACTTCTCGCTAAAAAACCGAAAGAACTCTTTAATCATATAAAATATCAAAAAGAGGAAGATCACGCCATTTTAGTTCTTGAAGCGTCAAAATATCCTGGTGAAGATGTATTCCAAAAAATAGCAGACAGATGTGGTATGGAACCAGATGCCGTGACGTTAATTGTGCTGGCTACGAACTCAATTGCTAACTCGACTCAATCGGCAGCGCGAATTGCTGAAACTGGCCTTCATAAACTGGAAGTACTTCACAGTCCAAACTTATCATACTTACAGGTAATTCATGCGGAAGGAATCGCGCCCATTCCGCCTGTTCATCCAGACCCGCTGGTTGCCATGGGGATTGTGAATGACGCGATCCTTTACGGAGGAGCCTGTTTACTCAAGGTTAAAGGCGCTTCAGATGATCAACTTAGAGAAGTCATTAAACTGATTCCCTCATGTTCATCAAATCAGTATGGCCGCCCATTCTATGAAACCTTTAAAGAAGCCGAATTTAATTTCTACCTGATCGATCGAGGATTATTTGCTCCTGCCAAATGCACCCTTGAGAATTTAGAAACGGGGACTACGGTTTATTGGGGAAGAATTAATCCCAAAGCAATCCATGAGTCCTTTATGTTCAAAAAAGAAGACTAACCAAGTAAACCTATATTGTTCTCCAACCATACATGTCATTATCTAAAATGAAGATTGTTAATAGCTTTTACAACAGATTAACTAACCTATTTAGGTAATAAAATGCTCGTCGGTTTGGTACTTATCACTATTATCCACGAAATTTGTTACAATGGTTCTAACTGACAAGAAATGGGTTGTTAGAAGAGATTTATTAAGATTGGACAATTAATAATAAAAAAAGATAGGAATGAGATTTTTAAAATTAGAAGGAAAGCACCAGAGAAGCTAATCAGTAGGTAAGACTTTTTGCATATCTGCGCTATCTCTCGGGCCAACAATAACCTGCCAGTTGGAAAGTATTTCCAGCTCTCCACTCAGTCGAGCAGCAAGACCAGGGATGATGATCGTATGATTTTCAGGGCTCACTTTTTCTTCAATTTTAACTTCGTCCATTAATTCCTTAATTTTCTCAGCAGTCAATTGGCCACCGGCTACGCCAGCTTCAACTCCCAAACCCTCGGTGTCTGTTACGAGCAGCCTGCAAGGGACCTTAAATTTCAATATGTCAGCTTCAACCGTATAATATGTCAATGCAAAGTTAGTGGTCACAAGTACCGGGCTTTCCGGTCCAGGATTAAAGAATTCGCGTATACCGGGATCTACTGAGGCATGAACTCGTGGATCGGAGTAAATTGCTTGACGAAATGCTAGAATCGGTAAGAGCTCCCAAATTTCCAGCCCATGAAGAACAACTAAGTCTGCGTATTGAGCGATGAAGAGATCAGTGGTTAAAGATTCCAGCATTGCAGCTTGGATGAGATCTTTCTCACCCCTAAAGGCTTGCAACGGGATAGCCATGAGAGGAAAACCGACGGTCTTATCTTGGTCGAGGATGGCTTTTTGTCTTAATTGAACAAGATTCTTGAGGGTAAGTCCTCCAAGAAAACCTTTTCCATAGAATGTCCCCGGATCTAGGACAAGATCTATAAGTCCTGCATCAAACAAAGTCCCTGCAAGCGAGACCAGTTCATCGAGCTCTCCAGGCGCTGAAACGACCAATGGCACATTATTGTCAAGCGCTAGTTGCGCAACTTCTTTCCAATTATTTCTAGTAGCAGCATAAAGTAAAGGCCGATCTGTGCTTATTTCAGCAAGTCCAGCCGCTAAAACCGTCGGATCATAAGAACACAGCATCAGAGGAAGATCAGTATAGGATTTTGTAATTTTTACGGCGTTTGCAAAGGTTATTGGATCACCCGAAGCCGAACGGATAGCCACCATATCGAGTGTAATTGTTTTGCCGATTCTCTCAATTGAAAGCGATGAAATTTTTGTAACGCGTTCTTTAAGAGCATCAGGATTGAGTGTGTCTGCAACATCGACTGCGATAACAGTCGGGTTGAAATAAGACAGTTGATGGCGCATAAGCACTTCTTCACCGCCTAAGCGCACTTGTTTTGGACCCAATCCAACAAGAACTTCCCGAACGGGGGGAAGGAGTCGCTCATGAAGTTGTTCATATTTTCCCCGATTTTCGGGATTTAACATGTGGGGGCAATCCTCAAGTTTCAGATCTCTATTGAGCAGCTTCGCAGCAAAAGCAAGGCATGTAGCTTCCCCACAATCTTTACAGTTTGTTTGAGGTAGATACTGGAAGATCGTGAGTGGATCTAATCTTGAACTCATCGTTGTCACCATTATAGGACGGCGGTGACCCAATCCGCATATGCAGGAGGAGTCCCCTTAGGGTCAGCCCATAATATATCCACCATCTGCTTAAACAAGGATACTGAGAGGGGATGTAACATCATGAACAGATCACATCCAACTACCGCAAGGGTGAATGCGGTGGTCGCCTCCCATAAAGGCCCTCGATATTCTCTTGGTCCCCATTGAGGTTCTTTGCTCTCAGGTCGGTGTGCTTCTCGCGCCCCCCACCCATTTGTAGATCCAGAGCTCATTGGCATCGCTAATGTTTTATCTCCTTTTAGCGCTGCACGGCGTATCCGTTCATAGATGCTAAAAGAGTATTCAGTTCCATACCCCAGGGCAGCGGTAGTGGGGTCGATCATAATTTGCTGGGGAGGAACGCCTTCCCTTAACAGTGCTTGGTTCAACTGTTTTGCTTTATTGATGTCCATTTGTGAGAAAGCTAAACAGATATGGTCATGTTCTAACGCTTTCTTTGCTGGTAATTTGTAATCTGCATCAAGTTCGAGAGAATTAAGAAGAATTCGTTCCCCTTCGGCCACCTCGCATGCTTTTGCAAGTAGTTGTGGGTCTTTCTCCTTGTTTCCACTGCCTCCAACAATGATTGGAACCTTTGTTGCTTGTAGAACGTCTTCGAGTGTTCTCATCGCCTCGCTGATTGAGGTGTCCTCGAGCCCGGGATCGGTAGAGATCAAATGAATTGTTACTGCATCAGCACCATATTCTTCGGCTTTCTTCGCCCATGCTGCCGGATCTTCTAGTACATCAGCAAACTTCTCTCGGACAGGGCGAGCCAGAGGAATTTTCATGTCAAAAATGTCGATAGAAACCGCAGGTTTATGAGGAGGTGGGCTATCCCATCTATAAAGCGAAGGAACAGTCTCGCCTCCTAACATGATTGAATAAGCACGGGTACCACCCTCCGATTTGGTTGCTCCAAGCTGAACTTTCGTGATCTGGCCTGTGAATTCTTCTTTATATGGAACAAATTTTTTAGGTTGTAAGATACTTGGGATAACAAGATGTTTCTCTGTTGGGGGAATAGGTATAGCTGTTGCTTGTTGAGGAGATATCACTTGTATTGTAGGGACAAGGGCAGGACGTGGGCGAGAGACAAGTTCGAGTTCGATGGTTCCTCCTGTGAGTTCTACACCTTCTAAAACCACTTTTGCACCGGAAAGTAGCTGTATTATGTCTGTAATGTTTTTTTCGTTGATCTCCGAGCCTAGTTGAGAAAGGATCTGAGAGGTGACTTGAGGAGCGACATCACGTAATTGACCTGGTTGAGGGATTACTAGTTCAATGGTTCCTCCTTTGAGATTTACATCTTCAAATACTACTTTTGCACCCGATAGCAATCGCATTATATCTGTAACGGATGTTTCATCAATTTCCAAAAGAAGCCACTCCAAGAAAATAGAAGTTGAGGCATAAGTCACAGATTAAACTTATACTTCATCCTTCTTCTTGATGTACACGTTCTTGATGTTAATACGAACATTATTGAGTACAAGTTTTAGTTCACTGCTTCCGCCTGTTACACCAGATGGAAGTGTTATAGGCAATGTTATAGTCGGAGCCGCGATTGTACCCGCCGGCATCGCAGTCATAGAAGTAGGAGCCGTCACTGTGGTTGTAGGAGCCGGAGCTGCGGAGGGGACCCCTTTAACGGGTACAACTTCGGGGACTTCTGCTGGTGGGGCTTCTTTCCATCGCTGCACTACTGGATGATTATTTTCCTTGAGAAAAGCCTTTAAACTTTCGATATCAGTCACATTTTCCTCTGTGGCAACTTTCTCGGCAAAACCGTCAGGAAATGCATCGGGAACCCTGTCTTTCACGGATTTCGGCATCCAAACGAGTCGTGTGATACCTCCCTCAGGAGCAAGGAATTTAGGACTCCTCAAATATTCAATAGCAATCCCATTAAATCCAGGAACTTGTTGTCCGCCCCCCGTTTGAGTGGCCATTGTTGAGAAAGGTAATCCATTGACTGTTTCACCTTTAAAGTCTCTATTGACCACTCCAATTCCATCTACTTCTGGGATATAGAAAGCAATTGCTTCAAAACATCCGCACGAAGTGTGAGGGCTGTTAAACATGCTATAGATTTCGACTTGAGTAACTTCTCCTAGCGAACGCTCTTTGACCCTTTCATTTACCCCTGAGTACTCGCCAGTCTCTTCATTCAACTGTTCTCCTTTTTGAATTTCAAAGTTTGGGCCTTCAGGATCTACTTTTGCGGCAGCTCTGGCGTCAAACCAGTTGATGGACCCGCAACTTGAAATCCGGTTTGGGGTGATTACACAGACATGAGTAGGAGCAAAAGATTGACAGAGAACACAACCATAGAACGCATCTACCTCTTCATCGGTCAATGCCCTTGCGCGAGCATCTCGTTGTTTATAAATTTCAATTGCCTGTTGGTACCATTCGTCAAGCGCTTTAGGATCTGTTAGAAATGTGACTTGAATTTTTTCAATGATTGGAAAGGTTGATTTGTATAAGGCGATAAATGCATTCCCCCAATCCTTGAGAGTAAATCCCTTGTCCCCTGTTTTTTTGGAAAAGCGGATATGAATGTCATATCTTTGGTTCAGATGCATTGCACCACTGATAAAATTCGTAAATTCATGAATTCTTCGCTCGAAAACCGCTTCAAGGTCTTGTTCGAGCTTCTCTCCTGCCATTTCGATGAGAATCCCGATTTCATGGTTGGTTTGTAGCTCTGTATCGGGAATATCTGGGCCTTTTATGATCACATTCTCATCTTCAATGCCATCAAGCCCAACAACTCTACATAGCTCAAATTTGCGCTCAACCTTGGGTCCGCCGTACTCGATCCGTGTATCTTTCCAGCGAATTCGTTCCCCCTCGTATACAACACCCACATCTACAGGAAGGTCTTTTAATGTGACAGTCATTTCTTGCCGCATCCAATTTTATCATTATTTATAGTGTAAAATAATCTCCTACAAGGCTTAGGTGATTCTGCTCTTTAAGTTTATAGATCTTTTCGATTGATGCTTAGTAAAAAATGCCATTTTTATCAAAGGGCCTCATAGGGTCTTAAAGACAAATAAGAATTTATTGATAGTCTAGAAATGACTTGCAACGGTAATTTATTATTCGAGCTTTTATTTTTTAATTTAAGCTTTACAAGATTCTCTCAACAGGCACTAGATTTTAATTAGGGTGTGATCCTTTGAGTGTAGAACAATAGTGTTGCTAACCAATTATTAACATATTTGCAAAATGGTGAATGGACAATAACCAAGTTTCTTATGTTTAATAATAATTATGTATAGAGTATTTAAAGGCCTTCAAGAATATGTGCAAAGACTTTTCTCCCCACATCTCGTTTTTTCCTTGTGTTCAAAGCGCGCAATGATTTTTCAACATCCTTAGGAGTCGTTACGGTCTCTATTCGACCAGTATCTTTACGTTCCCTTGTCAATTTGATACAGCCCGGAACCATACAAACTAAAACGCACGCGCCGCACCCAATACAAAGTTCTGGGATTAGTTCGACTCTCTCTTTTTGGTAAAAGGCATTTGTGGGGCACTTATCAATACAAAGTCGACATTCTCCCAACCTGCAGATCGCATGATCAATACTTAACTTGATATATTGATAGTGATCCGGTACGTCTTTGAGTAATTCTTTAAGTGTCTTCTCATCTATGGACATGAGTTGCACTAACCCTCATTTTCCTACAATTTTTACTCCCTTATGTGGGATTTCTGTTTCGAGTTCGTTCAGGCGAGTATAAATGATGTTTTCTTTAGCTTTTTGGGTTAATGATTTTGCAGTTTCTAAGGATAGCGCCTCTTTAGGGCAAAATTTGACACAAGGCGGTGCTCCATCAATTCTATTTTGAATACAAAGATCACACATGACGGCACATAATCTTTCGGCTCGAGAATCTAAGAAAATCGTGCCAAAGGGACAAGCATCAACACACCAGCCGCAAAGATTGCATTTTTCGCGGTCACAAACGAGAATGTGATTTTCTATTTTCAATGCTTCACTCTTAGTGCACGCCTTAACACAAATGGGATCTTCACATTGACGACAAGCAATGGCGATATTAACGACGTGGTGAAGCCTTACTCTCCGTATGCGAGACATAGAAGGATTGAAGGTCCCTTCTTTGATATGAGAACATACTAACTCACAAATCCCACACCCATCACATTTATCAGGATCGCAGGAAATCAACATCCGTTCCCCCGAATTATTGATAGAAGAATTTTCAGTCGCCATACGAAGGCCTCACCTTTACTTCTACCCTGTAAAGTTCTTCAATTAAGTCTTCTAGGCCAAGATCTATCAGCTTGGCTTTTGTTGGGATTCCTTCCCTAGTCCACCCTCTAGCCGCATAATAACCATCTAACATGGCCTCATATTCTTCTTTGAGAATGTAGTGACCTTTCCCCACTCCATCTGGGATAGGATCCTTAAATACCCGTGGCGGAGGGTAATCATCCGCTCTTGTTGCGCCTTCACGAATGTTATAGGCTTTTTCAAGATTAGTGATCCGTTCACCAGCAAGTAAGAGTTCAGATTCCGACATGGGGAATCCTGATGTCAAGGTATACAATGTCGCAATCTCTTCCGACGAAATTGCGCCTCTCATGAACTTACATAAAATGATTGAGTCAAAAACCGAATACAAATTTTCTGTTCTTATAAGCGCTATTCCTCGCTCAATATCTCCCTTGAATCGATCAACCTGTCCTTTCAGATCTGGAGAATATCCTGCATTTCTTTGATGGCATCCTCCACGAACCGAGACTGAAAAACCAAGGGCTGCTGTGTTGAGCCCGCGAATACTGTATCCCGGTAGTTCCAACCCTTTCACATGCATTGCGAAATGCGTAGATCCTTTCCCAATTTGCTCAGAAGCGCGTTTGGTTCCTTCCGCTAACAGGTCGCCTAAACCGTCGCGAAAGGCTATTTTTTCAACCATCTGAACAACTGCGTCACCATTTCCAAAGGACAAATCTATTCCATCAGCGTCATCTATTGTTATTAAGCCTTTCTCGAAACATTCCATTGCAAAGGCAATTGTGACTCCAGCCGATATTGTGTCCATACCAAAGGCGTCACACAACTCTACAGCCTTAATCACAGGGCGAAGATCACCAACACCACAACAACACCCAAGTGCAAAGAGTGATTCGTAATCTAAACCCGTTATAGCGCCTGTATATGGACCTTCATTGACTTGGACAATATGATCACAACCTATCGCGCATGCATTACAAGCAATCACTTTTCGAAGGAACTTTTTCTTTAACATCTCCCCAGAAATAGTTTCGGCATGTTCGAAAGTCGTGTATTGAAAATTCTTTGTCGGAAGTGCCCCTTGTTCATTTAGAACGAGCACATTTTGTGGTGTTCCTAGATCTCTATATTTTTCTGTGCTTGAAGTTTGACATCGTTCATAGAGATCACCACAAACCTGCAGTAACCTCTTCGGGTTCTCAACTTCTACAGAATTGGTTCCACGAATTGCAATTGCTTTCAAATTTTTGCTACCCATTATTGCTCCAAGACCTGTTCGTCCAACTTGCCGCGTAATGTCATTTGTGATGCATGCGTATCTCACTAGATGCTCGGCCGCTGGACCGACGCATGCAATCCGGACATTATCATCCCCAATTTCCTCCCTGATCTGCTCATCTGTCTCGACTGTATCTTTTCCTTTGAGGTGTATCGCATTTCGAAGTCCGACTTCTTCGTCATCTATGAAAAGATATACCGGACTCCGAGATCTTCCTCGGATGACTACCGCATCGTATCCTGCATACTTCAATGTAGGACCAAAAAATCCAGAACTGATCCCAAAGCCTACGAAGGACGTTAACGGCGATTTTGAGATGGCAGCGTACTTACCACTTGTAGGAATACTCGTTCCAGAAAAAAGGCCTGTCGCTAAGATAAAAGCGTTATCAGGGTGATATGGATCTATTTTTGGAGGAGTGTTGTCATAAAGGAGTTTTACCCCCAGACCCACACCGCCTAGGTACTTTGCGTAAAACTGTTTCCTTGGTTCTTCGATTAATGTTTTACCAAGGGGTAAGGAAACATGAAGGATTTTGCCAGTGTAACCTTTCATTATGTTATTCATTTTAGATACTAACTTTCTTTTTGTATGCTTTTATAAGCTCAATCCTAAAAAAATCTGACGATTTGTCAATTATAGCGATTTAGGTTCTTCCCGTAAATTTGTTTCCTAATTTGTTGGCTATGAATGGATCCACAATAAACGTTATTACTCGATTGCGAACGTTGTTAATTGATTAACATTTAAAATATCTTTGAATATTCACCTGCCTTGATTATCCTTTGAAATGAAATTTCTTGTTAGTAAAAAGAACCATTGTCTGACGTTTACTGTCCTACCTTATTGCCCCCGAACGATAATAAAGTTAAAAAATAGAAATCCCTTATGATACAATCAATTTACGGTTCCTTTGAGCCAAGGAGAGATTCATAAATGGATTTACCGGTGACACTTGCAAAATTAATAAAAATTACCTCAGAATCACCTACAAAATTACCTCGAGAGTTTTTAGAACTCCTTAAGATGGATAATGACGAGTATGCGATATTAGTATTTGCGGTAAGCACTCAAACCATCCGGTTGATTCCAACAAAAAGTGATCAAGTCGTGAAGATTATTATCGAAATAGGTGATCTAACCCCCGGCTTTCTTGATCAACTTGGACGAGTGTTGACTGCTTATAAAGTCGATACCCTTTATTCAAGTGGGATCTGCTTTACTGAAGAAAGTTGTGTTTATGAGGGGTACATCAACAAATCAGAATTGACTTCACCATCCCTAGATCAATTGAAAAGCAAATTGAGTAAAATTAGTGGAATCTCGTCAGTGAATCTCTCCATTTTGACTGTCCAGTAAAAGGGTATTTGGCAAACTTGCCAGTTCTACACATGGTATTTTATAAAAAGAGGTATACAGATCCTAAAATTACACAAGATTACGATTTATACCTAAGCTTCTAATTTCCTGATTTGAACTAACCCCAAAGAATTCATTCTTATTTAAATGAGATTCATTGTGTATACATTGTATTGACAATCATATATCTATATCATGCTATTCATGTATTACTTCTTTGATAGACTTGAATGGAGGCACCTGAGTGATTTTTAGAAGGTTTAACATCTTTTCACTAATAATCCCTTTTGTACTTAACCACGAAAGAACATCTGAGACGATTAACTCATGCCTAGGCTTGTGGAAATAATCACAGCGTTCTCGCGCTGAATATATAGCCTCCGCCAGTGGTGTTCTCTGATTAAGGGCATAACATATCCGAGCCCGCATATCCTCAAAGTTTGGATAATATTGAATTCGTACCGTCCCCTTTCCCGCTCTAACGATTCGTACCGGGGGAATCACTTCTGAACGGAGCTTGTTTTGAGTTTTGGTTGAAGTTGTTGCGTATTGGATTAAATAAAAAGGAATATAGATCTTATCCGTCTCGCTGAGACGATCCATACCCTTGTAGAGATATTGATTTAACACCTGATCCTCCCTTTGTAATCTCATAATTTTTAATTCTATGATGTCTATGGTTGCTCTTGCAGTTGTATCTATTTCCTCAATTGATTGCTTGAGCTTTGTAAGTTCATTTGCCTTTTCTGCTTTTAATAAAGTGAGTTTCTTTTTTTCTGCTTTTTTTCGATTTTGATATTCTTCCTTTAATTGGTTGAGCTCTTCATCACACGCGAGTTCCAGTTGCTTAAGCTCTAGTTTTTTACTTCGAATTTTTAATTGCAGCCGTTGATACCACTCTTGAATTTTACTTGTTTCAACTACTAAATTATCAAGTAATTGAGTGACATTTGCAATGAGTGCCTCTGTTTGTACTTTTTGCGGCTTACCTTGTGTGGGTTGGTCTAATGTTGAAATGATCCCTCCCGAAATGTTCTTAAAGAGCTCTGAGAAGCCCTCCACAACGGTTCGAAGCTCTGCACGGATAACTATTTGTTTATCGTTATAAGTTTGCAATATTTTAGATTTTTTAGTCTCCTGTTCGTCGTCTAATAGCTCTTGGTTATACTTCACTTGGGTTTGCAGTAGTTCCAACTCATTATCATAAATCCGTTTCGTCTTTTCATAACACTCATCCAGTTCGGTTTTCATCGATTCAGCGCAAATGCCTATCGATCCAGCAAGTTCGTTGAGCGCATATATAGTTTGTTGAATCTCCCTTTTCCAATTAAGAAATTGTTCTTTCTTTTCAAGGATCTCTTCTTCAGATAACATGGGTATGATAACATGGGCGAAATCTGTGACTGATTCATACATTCGATCAAAAAGTTCACTGTCAAGTAATGTGACATCCACAATCGAATCCAGTTCACCCTCTTCTCCCTCCTTCTTCAATTCTGATTGGATTTCTTTGAGTATTGGAATTAGATTATCACTGTCTGTGATTAAGAGCCGGTTTTTTAAATTCTTAACATCGATGAAATGTTCAAACCGCAATTTTTGGCGAGTCAGACCCAACCCATCAATAAGCAAAAATCCATCATTTAACGGTTCAATGAAAATAGGAACAAACAGTTTGGAAAAAGTTACTATTGTTTCTTTAGACCTCCCAAAAAGTTTTGCCCGTTTTTTATTTTTCTCAGCGAGAGCAAAAATCGATGCGATTTCTGCATCCCTAGGAAGTGGGGAGATGGTCCCATTCGAGACCAACATCGAATGTGGAAATATATGTAAGATCTTGTTTCGTTTGTCCAGCTCTAGCAGGGATTGCTTCACAATTTCCGAAAATTTGTTGAAGGTTTCAATACTGCCTTCCCACCCATTAATAATCCCGTAGAATCGATTTAAAAACCGTGCTTTAACTTCTTCCAAGATTGATCTCACAATAGTAGGATCATAATCCAAAGTGGTCACAAGACTGAAAGTTACATCTTTCCAAGATTTGTAGTGATAGGTAGAACCACTCATAATCAGACTGCGAACTTCTTCTTCACCAATCTCCTTGCTAAATTGAAATAATGCTGAAAGAAAACTTGTTACAAGACTTTTGTCAATGTTTTCCCACTGACCACCCGTAGAATGCCCAAATAAGAGTTCTCCAGTTGTATGGCGAAAAATAAACACTTCTTTTATCAATTTACTTAGCCGCCCCCCAATAGTGTGGCATTCCTCTGAAGGAGATAGCAGAATCTTCTGCTAATTAGTATTCTCGAAAACTCATCCGCCTTTCTAGAAAATGCATCCGGGTTAATGGGCTCAGCTTAATGAATCTAGAATATTAATTCTGGTTGCTTAAAATTAGTTTAAGATTTGAAATAAAGTTCAAGAGAGCTCACTTAACGACTTGATTTTGGCGAAATTAACCAAAATTTGAATATGGGGCCTTTATATTAACCCTTGAGGAAATACTTTAAATCAGTATGAGAAAAAAAGATAGAAGAGTTAACACCCACCATAATGAGGATCTACGCTTCAACTTGCCGGTTGTTCCTAGTTTGGTCCTGGCCTATTTGTAGCTCAGCTTAAAGTGAAATAGATTCTCCCTTAAGCTCTTCCTTGAACCACGTTGGATTTTCCTTATAAACCGGGGCTGAACCCGCGCCACGCTTGACTTCTAATTTTAATCCTAATTCTCTCACCAATTCTTTGAACCGATTCCGAATTGTAACAGCTGTTGTTTTTGCAACCTGGGCAATTTGTTCTTGTGTTCTTCGCTCACCCGTTTGAACACAAGCAGCATATAGGGCGGCTGCAGCTAAACTTACCGGACTCTTCCCCATTGTTAACCCGTTATTTTTTCCTTGATGAAGGATTTCCATCGCTGCTTTTATCGTGTACATGGTGACATCTAAATTATTTCCTAGACGTTCCACTAGCTTCCGAGGATCTGTGGCATCTGGTTTGACTTCCAACTCTTCAAGGATAATGCGAACTGCTCGATTGAGCTCTTTTCGATCCACCCGTGAAATTTCAGATAGCTCTTTTAAGGTTAAAACAACACTTTGGGTGCGACATGCTAGATAAATTGAGGCGGCAATTATCCCTCTAGTTGATCTGCCACGTACCAACCCCTTTTTGTGACACTTCCGGTAGTAAATTGCTGCACATTCCGTAGTTGCCCCAGAGATTCCTAACTGGCTGCAAATTCTCCGTAAATCGTTGAGAGGCGCAACAAGACTTCGAGTTTCGCGCCGTCTTGTCCTATTATCAATTTTTCGTAATCGTCCCATTCTCGTGCGTGCTTCAGCCGTTAATGGCTGGCCTTGTGAATCTCTATCTGGACGCCCCATCCCAGTTCGTAAACCATAGTCGGGCATGATTGGCGAGAGTGGTGCACCAATCCGATCACGTGATCCTCTTTTCTCTTGGGGAAAAGACCACCACTCTGGTCCGGTATCTAATATCCTTGCCACAACCACCCCGCAAGTACAGCAAACTACCTCTCCCCGCTCCCAATTATGGGTTAAACTTTTACTATCGCATTCTGGGCAATTGGTCAAGGAAACATCAAGATGTGGATCATCTCCATGAGAAAGGTTGCTTTTTAACAAATAATCCCACTCCTCCCGTCAAATCTAATTGGACGAGATTCGGCTAGAATCAGCTGGAAGCCTTTCACGCGATTTTTTCGGAATACTTCTAATAAGGTTATGGCATTTCTGCGTGAAAACTCGATGTACTTTCTTTCAATGTCTCCACCGAGGAAGTTTTGGTGGAATGCATCTCCAAATACCCCCATAGTACGGCATTTTTTGGTGGATCGTGATAGGAATTCCATCCAGCCAACCCCAATAAAATATGGAGATTCTGAAAGTTTTTAAATAATGTGAGAAGGTCTTCCTTTAATCTGGTAAAAATAGCCGCAGATCCGGTAAATTCTTTTGACATCTAGGGAGTTTAACCGGACTTTTTTATTAGTAAGAAAATATCTTACCATATTAGTAAAATTTTATTTCAAAATCAGATGACT
>JBHIFL010000076.1:0-19002 GCA_046761065.1 Candidatus Heimdallarchaeota archaeon | reverse complement strand
CCGGGCAGCCCTCTCACTCCTGACCGACTTGAGATAAAAAAATAATAGAAAGAGAGGAGGAGTCTCGAAGGCTTCAAATACCTGAACGACCCTTTTTAAAAAAAGTTTGACTATAAATTTCGAATGTCCCCATTGAAATTTTCTTTATAATCCCCGGGTGGTTGTCACAATACTGCCTCAAGGCCTTACGGACGGTCTTCGCTAAATCAGGTTTTCGAATGCCCTCTAACTCTTTGAAGGTGTCTCGTGCGAGGAACAGTATTTCTCTCTCAGGGAGGGCGGGATCGTATAGGGATGGGACCTCAGATATCGTATCGAAGAATATTACTTGGAGGGGTGTTGGCGGGGTTTCATTACTCCCTGTTATATCAGAGGTGTTCATTCTTCCATTCCCCATCGGATATCTTATCATTTGTCAAAAGGAGTATTTAAAAACATATTGGAATTTCGATACTCTATCGTCAAACTCATCAGAAACCAGCATCGCAAATCTCCTGTGGATTTACAGCTCCGAGATCTTTTAATTAATTGTTTATAATACACTAAAACCCAACTAGGTAATTTTAATATAAACTTCGTAATTAAGGATTTTAGTGTAGACCCTACACTAAGTCGTTTTAGTGTAGACCTCTACAGTAATTAGTGTAAACCTCTACACTATCTCTGGGGGGCCGAAAGCTTAAAATAGGCGTGCTGTGTGATTTTTTCATTGCCAACTTAGATCACAAAACCGCATCTTCCTCCCTCACTCCGCCGCGCCCTCCTTTGTGGGGGGTCTGTGGAGGGTGAGATTGGAGGAAATGAAACGTCGTAGTTTCATCTAGGAGTATATAAGAATAGGGATCGGTATGGAAATCAATAAGGACTATGTCGTGTTTCCGGTACTGGCGTCAGAGTTTCCCCGGGAGGGCATTGAACTGCTCCTCGAGGGCATGATTGAGATGAATGTCCATCAGCTCCAGGCCTTCCTCGCGCCACTGTTTCAAACCAGTCTCTTCCGAAGGGCAAGGAATTTATTTGGCCCAATAGGTCATACTTGCATCATTAAAGGAGGTATTAGTCCGAGAAGCGAATTCCATGGGTTTGAGGAACTGATCGGGGGTAAAATCGCGAGTATGGAAGCAATCCAGTTCATTTAGATGATTTTTTTGTACCATTGGGCACGAAGCTTTTTATAGGTGGAATGATTGAATAGGTCCAGATTGGAGCGTAACTTAGATCGTTCTCTCTTGGATCTGATCGAGTTATAGCTCAAATCCACTCTCACCTCTTTTTGTCGGTCTGATTTCTTATCTCATTTTGTTAGGTCTAAAAAAAGCTTTACGAAGTACTGTTCCGCAGGGAGATTTCTCGCCGACCAAGTTAAAGACGTCATAGAGTATCTTCATAGTCTGTTGGTTTCGGTGGGTGCGGGTCATGGTACCCTTTACGGCGTCTAGTCTCCTCGACTGCTTGTCTAGCGATGCTACCCCCCTCTTCTACTGGCTTCATGACGTCCCCGGGCATTTTCTCCCACTTCTGAAAGGTTAATTGAGAAAAAGCCGTGCCGGAAGTCTCTGAGCGTAATTCAGCCACTAATCCAAAGCTTTCGGCAACGGGGAGTTCTCCGGTGACAACGACCAGTGGGGTTCCTTCACGCCGCTGCGTGTCATGGATCTTCCCCCGACGTTTGGTGAGTACTTTGTAAATGGCACCCAGTTGATCTTCTGGGGCTTGGATCTGGGCCTTGTAAATCGGCTCAAGGAGGATCGGGTTGGCGTAGAGGAAGGCTCCAAAACAGCTGCGGCGGGCTGCAGGCATAATTTGCGCCACGCCTCGGTGAATAGCGTCTTCATGGAGCTTGCAGTCTACAAGGTTGAAGCGTACTCCATACATCGGCTCTCCACAGAGCGGTCCCTCTTTCGCTGCCCATCTAAAACCAGAAATGGTGTAATCCCTGATTTCCCGAAGATACTGAATCCCTTTTGTTCGATCTATTATGGCGTTGGGATCATCATGTTCAGGACCAAAAGCCCACAAGCCTCGTGCCGAATCCCTATCCCAACCGTATTTTTCCCGCATGAGAGCAGCTCGGGCCTTCTCATCAAGATACGGTGGAACTTGCTTTTTCTCAAGATCCAAAGTCAACTTGGGATCCAACGGTTCACTAGTGAGCCATAGACGGTTATGCTTGTTTGGAGACTTAGCGAGGACAGGATGGTCACTTTTTCCTGCAACACTTTCGCGGAACACCACAATGGGTTTACTGGTCATAACCTCGAGTTTTTGGAGGTCTTGCAGATCTTTAATAGTGATTTCGAGGTGGAGTTCGCCCGTTCCTGAAATGAGGTATTCTCCTGTTTCCTCATTAATGACGGTGTCAAGGCTGGCGTCAACCAGTTCCATGAGCTTCAAACCCTCAACAAGCTTTGGAAGTTCTGTGGGGTTTTGGGGCTCTACACTAATGGTTACGACAGGTTCAACAGCAAAGTGGAGGACTTCAAAGGGTTCGACATCCTCAAGATCAGTCACAGTTGAGCCTGAAAACGCCCCTCGGATCCCATACAAAGCCACAATATTTCCTGCGGGAACAGCGTCAACTTTATGAGTTTCTTTCCCCATCAAAATGCTGACTTGTTGGATATTGGTAGTGAACATTCGATCTTTTCGACCTGAATAATAGCCGGGGAGGAGGACATGTATTCGCTGTCCCGATTTAATAGTCCCAGAAAAAATGCGTCCCATTGCTACGATTCGTTTCGCTCGCATGGGAATCATTTTACTGATTGATATCATCACTGGACCGTTTTCATCTGCGGTGGCCAACGCTTTGCCCACTGGGTTCTCTTTATTGCCTGGCCATGCGGCGAAAACTCGATAGGACTGGGCTTTCTGAGGGCTGGGTACGAACTTAATAATCATGTCGAGAATTGCATTAGCAACGGGCAACCATCGTTCCAAAATGGTTTTTGCGAGGTCTTTTGGAGCTAAAAGCCACTCCTCCTCCATCAATTCGACCCCGATCACATCAAGGGCTTTCTCCAGAAAATCTTTCTCTCCTTGTTCTGAGGACTGATAGATCTGGTAGAGGGGTTTTAGCATCAGTTTTACAAAGTTACTTTTTCGCCACATCGGTTTGGCAAGGGCTTGAGCGTCTTTCCCTTCTTTTTTCGCATAGGCACGGGCAAGTGAAGGGATGGTAAAGCCCCACCGGTGTTTTGCACTCCCAAAGGCAACAGACCCCATTACGGGGTCAACTTTCCACTTTTCTTTAAACTCCGGAGGCGCGTAGGTCTCTAAAAGCAGGTTAAAATCGCGTATGATAGTAGTTAGCTGGGCGTAAGCCTCTTCCGGGGTCATCCGCATTTCCGTGATCAAACGGTCAATCTTGTTGATAAAAAGAACCGGTCTGACGCGTTCCTCAAGCGACTGTCGGGTCACGATCTCGGTTTGAACCATCACTCCTTCAACAGCATCGACAACGACAAGGGCTCCATCAACCACCCGCAGAGCGGAAGTCACCTCCCCACTAAAGTCCACATGTCCGTTTAACAGACTTCCACATGTCCGTTAAAGTCCGGGTGTGTCTTGTAGGTTGATGATATAGGATTCTCCTTCGAGTTCATGATAGAGGGAGATACCAGTGGTCTTGATTGTGATCCCACGTTCTTGTTCATCCTCACGGAGATCCATCATCCGGGCTTCACCGGCGATTTTACTACTAAGAACCCCTGCGGCCGCTAGAAGCGAATCGGTCAGAGTCGTCTTTCCATGATCAATATGTGCAATGACCCCAATGTTGCGGATCTGCTCTTTTTGTCGCATTAACTTAAGTACTTTAGGTACTACTTTTGCAATTGCCAACGGTTATTCCTCATACGATTTTTTTATTAAACTTCTATCTTAACGCTCGGTTCTCGCCTATACATATTAAAGACTAAGGAAGTTCTTGTTCACCTTCCCTCTGGTTGGTGCTAGAACCAAGGGGTGAACGGTTTTCATTCAAAATAAACAATTCGTTATTGACCAAAGTGGTGAGGAGGGAAAAAGTGCTGAGACAAACGAAAAAATCGGAGAAAAAGATTTTTTTGAGACTAATGACCTGAAGATAACTAAATAAAGATAGTAAACCGTTTTACTAGAAATAGAGGGAGGGATGCTGTGGGAAAAAGAAAGGAGATTCCTTGTTTAGGATAAATTATTTTGAAGTGTATGTAATGGCAATATTATTTGACTCAACGATGTGGAGGATAGAGCTATTATTAGTATGTTTGAAAACGGTCCTTGAAAAGGAAGTTATCAGCACTCGATCTAAGAAGTAGTTGAAGCGTAGAAAAATTTTAAAAAATATTGCGAAACAAATCTTAAGTAAAAGTTGAAGTAGGTGAGAATTCTCTCTAATAGCAGTTCCTAATATGAAAGAACAATGTGGTTGCCAGAATGGTGATCCTAAGAACTCTTTGAGGTAAAGTCTTGTATATTTTAGAGAATGACATATTGGATGATCATTCTTGAAGGGTATAGACGGAATACGCAAAAAACAACTTGTGTACTTTTGTTATAACTCGAATCTCCATTTTTAATTGGGATTTTTAGCAAATAAAGACATTTAAGCTTTTATGAAGAAACTTTTTTTGAGAGAAAACAGCAAAATGTAAAAAAACGTTTAAGATCGAAGTGTATGTGGCAACTTATTTCAGATAATAAGCCGAGAAAAACCTTTGAATCGAAAAACGAACCCTTCTTTAGATAAGGTCCTGTGATTGGAATGACCCATGAATATGAGTTCAAGACCATTTCCTTAGGGAAGGAAGCTGTCGGGAAAACCTCATTGATCCGGCGCTTCGCTGTGGGTCAGTTCTCGGAAACTTATATTCCGACCTTAGGTGTAGATTTTTTTGTGAAAAATGTCCGAATCGACAAGATCAATGTTAAGCTGCTGTTATATGATACCGCGGGGCAGGAGAGTTTTGGACCACTCCGTCCACTTTATTACCGCAAAGCAAATGGGGCGTTTATCGTCTTTGACATAACTCAGAGGAGTTCTTTCGAAAAACTCGACTATTGGTACAATGAAGTTTATATCAATTGTGGGGCAATTCCTTACATAATTGTTGGAAACAAGCTTGATCTCGAAGCAGATCGCTCTGTCTCTATTGGAGAAGCGACAACATATGCGGCTAGCAATGGGCTCAAATATATTGAGACGTCAGCTAAGACGGGCGAGAATGTGAGCGAGCTATTTGAGATTTTAACTGAAATTATGTTGAAATCCCAACCTCGATTATGATGTTTTAGGGAGATCCAATAATGGGCGCATGATCACATTCAATTCAGTCACTGAACCGAGCCCAAAATCGTTCAACTCTTGATAGATTCGTTGCTAAAAAAGGTTGGTTGTAATAAATGGAGAAAGATGAAATTATCTTCATCACCGGAATTTGTGGCTATATCGGGAGTAATTTGGCTCGATATCTGTTGGAGTGCGAAGAGTATGAAACCTTTCAGATCCATGGGTGTGACAATTTATTCAAAGAATACAGTGACCAACGTTACCGCGAATTGATAGCACTCCAGAACCCTCGCCTTCAGATCAATCTAGCTGACCTGAATCACTACGAGACAAGCCAGATACTCTTACACCCTCGTAACGGAGTCATAAAATATATTGTACACACCAGTGCTGCGGCCTCTGCCATAATCTCTATGCGATTTCCTTATCCAGATTTTATGAACAATGCCTATTCGGCGGCTGTTTTGGCCCGAATTCTTGTAGACTATTTAATCGAGAAAGCTGGCGTCCGTCATACGGAATTGCCTCTGGAACATCAAGTTGAGGCCATAAAAGAGGCCGCATTGAGCGAGAATGTACCGAAACTCATTGCCATGACCACGAACAAAGTTTATGGGATGATCGAAGATTCCTTGTGGGTGGATCCCCGAGCAATTCCCGGTTCAATTTGGTATAATCCAGGTGCTTCCGAAGATCCACCCGTAAGACGTGTTGAGCTGATAGAAACAGATACCCAATGGGTCCCTACCATCCCCTGGCTGCGAGATCATGGCGTCTCAGAGTACTTTCGACTGGATACGTGCCAGCAATATGGAGTTCACAAGACCTTTGAGGGGCTCCTGACCCTTGATTTGAACAACAGCTATAATCTCATAACCACCGAGATCAGACCAACCACTATGACGGGTCAGATGTATTTTGACCAATATTCCATCTTAGCGCATGGTTGGGTCGACTTTTTAACGAAACAAGTGTGTCAAGGCAATCAAGTAACCGTCTTTGGGGACGGGAAACAGGTACGAGATCCAGTACATGGCTGGGATGTGCTTAAGATGATTAGAATAATAATGAACAAACAAGCCACAGAGCCCGACATTGTCGCAGGAAAGGCTTTCAATATTGGTGGAGGCCCTGAAAACGCAGCATCCATCCTTGACCTCTTTACCATTTTGGAAGAAATAACGGGACGCCCCGTAACTTATCGTACGGATATCCCACGCCAAGCTGATCCACGATGGTATTGCAGTAATACCGAATTAGCCGAAAAAGTACTTGGTTGGCAGAAGGAGGTCTCTTTCCAACAAATTGTTGAAAAACTTGTCGATCATCATATTTCGTCCTAATTGGGAGGGCATTCTCGAAAAACAGAAATAGACGGAAAAAGATTTCCTGAAAGCAAGAGGTTTTAGACAAGATCAGTTTGAGCCAAAGCCCTGAATGCCGTAAAAATGTCTAGGATAGATATATCATGAAAGAAAAGGATCCTATCCATGATGGTGTGGAGCAAATCCTCCAGCGGCTTAATAATAATGCAATCTCCTTCGAAGATCAGACGGTTCTTGTCACTGGAGGTGCTGGCTTCCTAGGTTCCTGGATCTGTGATGTCCTGGTCACCCAGAATGCCAGGGTTCTTTGCGTGGATAATTTAGCTTCCGGGCTTCAGTCTAATATCACTCACCTTATCCCATCTGAAACCTTCGAATATATTAATCACGATATTTCTGAACCGTTATTTCTCGATGAACCAATTCATATCATCCTACACTTGGCGAGCCGGGCTAGCCCATTCGAGTTTGCCAAATTCCCCATTCAAATTTTAAAATCCAACACTCTGGGAATCTGGATCGCCCTTGGAATTGCCCGCAAACACCACGCTCGGTTTCTGTATACTTCAAGTAGTGAAATCTACGGAGATCCCGACCTAAAGCGAATACCTACAAAAGAGAGCTACTACGGGAATGTTAATCCGGTCGGGCCCCGGTCTTGTTATGATGAGGCGAAACGAGCAGGGGAAGCCTTCGTAATCGCGTATCAGATTCAACATGGAATAGACAGTCGAATTGTCCGAATCTTCAATACTTATGGTCCTAGGATGCGAGCCGGGGATATTTATGGCCGAGTGGTTCCAAATTTTATTGAACAGGCGCTTTCAAATATGCCAATCACTGTCTTTGGCGACGGCACTCAAACGCGTTCCTTCACTTATGTAACAGACGAAGTCGAAGGCATTCTCAAAGCAGTGTCTATGCCGGAAGCGAAACATGAGGTGATCAACCTCGGTAATGATGCGGAAACCCATATCATTGATCTTGCCGAGAAAATCAAAAAACTTACCAACTCCAGCTCTCCAATTGAGTTCCACCCACTCCCGATAGACGACCCAAAGAGAAGATGCCCTGATATCACCAAAGCTAGAACTCTGCTCAAATGGGAACCGACAACAATTCTCGACCAAGGTTTGCTAAAGACCATTATATGGTATCAACATAGAACCTCATAAACGAGGTTATTTTTTTTCAGAACCATAGCTTAATATGTAAGCAAACCCTCAAGTCGTTGACTAACCTGGATAATGCTAGAAATAGTGCTTCATGGCACATTTCTTCTCCAAAACCCCATAAGACACCCATTCCCCTTCTAGGATTCAAAAATATATCCATATAACACATCCCTTTTTCTTCTTGTTTAGCCCACTTAGATCTCACTTTGTGAAATGGGGGACTATGCTTGGCTGGTGATATGGGCGAAATTTTGTATTGCGCGTTGTGTGGTGCCGAAGGAGTAACCCTTGTTTGTGTAAAATGTGGTTTAACACTATGTTTTCAATGTGTAGAAACTATTAGGCGGGAGTTAACAGTCTGCCAGGCATGCGGGTCTTTTAAAATCTCCCAAGGGAGAAAGGGGAAGTTATCCTGTATGATATGTAATAGTGAAAAGATTGGGAGGGGCTTAAAAATCCAGCGACGTTGTCCCACTTGTAGTGTTGAAGTTCAAAACATTTCTCAAGTGAAAAAGGAGGTTGTTTCTCGTTTTTTAGAAATCTTGAAAGTTTTTAAAGGGATCGGAATCCAATTTGTAAAGCTTTGTGCTAATTGGGAACACCTCCGAACACGCATTGAGAAACTACGGCGAGCTAACTATTATCACTATGCTATATTGGAGGAAAAGATGGATGCCATTTATGAAGTACTACCGGAAGAGGGGCGATTTGTTTTTAGCCAAGTTGCCCTCTTAGCCGATAAACTAAAAGCTGTGGCTTCTCAACTCATTGGGTCTCCTTTTCGGTCTCTTAATAAGGTCGGGAAAAAAATGCAACGGCTTGTTTCCCTAGAAAAGGAACTTGAAATTGTTTCAGCCAAGGTAACTGAGCGACTACATGCCGAACATGAAAGTTTGGATCACTTGACCCAATTAGTCAAGAAAATTGAACGTTTTCGCAACTACTTCGACCAACTTCACGATATTTTTCCCTTGGATCCGTTCGAGTACCCTATTATCGTTTTACCCCGAGTAACTGTCTCTAATTTTATTGCTGGAGATGGTAGCAAAAATAATGGGGTTGGCGCGCTCTGTTTGACCACTACTCGCCTTGCGTTTATCACGAAAAAGGGGAGGCTTCATAAAGTCAAACATGTAAAGAATTTACACCTTAACCAAGTGTTACAGGTATCCCAAAAGAAAAAAAAGAGAAATCTACGTCTGATTATTACCACAACACTGGGAACAAGTGAAATTCAAGGTAAAAAAGAAGCCATAGATGAGCTGCTCGTCTTTTTAGATATGGCACGCTCTTGGAGCGCAGGGAAGATCCCGATTGCACAAGTTGAGATGTCCTCAATAAAAAATGAGATTAAAATATATAGGGAACGCTTATCAAATCTTTGGCTTGACATCTTAAAAAGTAACAAGGAAATTCTAGATGAATCAAAACCGGAATATTTCTCTAAAAAACACATAGACGATCTCGAAAAAGAGATCTCCGTGTTATGGCGAACTCTTCATGGCATTAATGAAAACTTCGACAGGGGCTATATCCCTGCAGAAAAGTATACCCGAATCATGTTGGGCCTTATTTCCGACCTTGATCGTCTCCAAGGGGAGTTGAATAGCTTAAACAAGAACACCCCGCAGCGATTAACTCCTAGTTCAGGGCTCGAAAAACTGTTTGGAGGTATTTAATCGGTTTTTTCCCCTAAAGCCTTCTTGATCTCTTCGATCTCGCGTTTCAATTCATCTTCGCTAATCTCTTCCTCTTCTTCAGGTACTCCTCGCTCTTCCACACCTGTTGGCTTCGCCGCCTTTGTTGCCGCTCGAACAGGTGATGCCCGGACAGCAGGAGTCGGTAGTTTCTCTTTCTCCTCCAATAGGAGTTCCGCTTCCAACTCTTCTAATTGCGTATCTAGCGATGTTAATTCGTCAGCTTCCAACCCAGCTTCGCTCATGGTTGTATCGCTTAAGATTTCATCAGTGTAGCCCACTTGCTCGATGCTATCTTCTACACTCAGCATGATTTCTTCTATTCGCTCAGGCGCCGCATCCTTGAGGGAGACTCGTATTACCTCATCGGCGCTTTTCAAGGCGTCAGCCATCACAATATTGTCTTGAGCACTCCGAATGGCATCAATCACTCGCTGGATATTCATTGTCTTGTTATAGATATTATTTAAATCCCGCATATAGAGGGTTCGTCGGAGTAGCGCCTGTTTCGCGGCGACTTTGTTCCTATCTCGCAGCATATCGCGTGCTAAGCCTCTTTGTTCGTCAGCTTGCCGTCTAAGGGCTCTACTACGGATGATGTATCGATTTATAACGCCCCGTAAGGCGGCAACGGTTTCAGCCGGTTTCCGTTTCTTGTCACCAAAGAGCCAGCCTTTAATTCCCAATATTGCTACATCCTTTTTTTTGTAAATTGCCTTTTAACGTTTTTTAGGCTTTCCTTTGAAGTCGGTCAAAGAAGCTGCTATAGTCGCCCTCAGGGGTTGTTATATTCTTCGAGGAATGCAATCTCTGCAGAGTCTGTCCCGACATATGCCCAAACCGCTTGAACTCTTCCATCTGATTGGATTGTCGCAAATCCCAATCTGCCTCTAAGTGTTTCCCATAACTGAATCGCAATGTCCTCCTGCTCCATGGAGGATTTGAGGCCCCACCCTTCACTGCGAATAACATCTTGAACTGCCTGCCACTGATCTTTTTCTAAGGCGATAAATCCCGTCTCAGTGGTTCGGTGAGCTCGTGAAGGGGGAAAGAAGAAGTCCTTAAATCCATACAGGAGTTTGCGTGAAAGATACCCTTGGATTACTGCGGGAGGAAGCACTGTTGTAGGTGGCAAACCTGCCATCAGTTCAGGTTCGATAGAGGGAGCCTCCGTCAAAGTAGAGGGCTGGACTTCTACCGATTCTGCAGTCGTGTCCATTGGTATCTCCTTTTTTTCCTCCCACTGTTTTTGTTCAATTAGCACGGGTTCTACGGCAGGAACCGGCGCCGCTCGCATTATTTTACTTGGGATCGCCGCTTTCCCTGCATGGGAACTTGTTCTCGGGCGCGTTCGTGCCACCAGACTCCTGAGCGGGGTCCTTTGATCCGCAACGATTGCCGCACCGACGGGTAGCGTTCGAATGAAATCTGGTGACTTGAACTCTTGGGGTAACTTCGCTGGCGTCCGCTTCAACAGCGCACGGAGGTCGTCCTCTAAGACGAGGGCATGGCACAAGACCAGATCCACTTGCGAAAGCACCTGGTCACTCGTTGCAGCTGGTCGCTGGGTTGCTAGGATCAACCCACAGCCGGGTTTTCGGCCCTGCTTCGCGAACTCGATCAACGGCTGTGAAGCTGCGGTCCTTTCTCCCTCTGGGACCAGCATGTGGGCTTCATCGACCATCACCCAGGTGATAGGGATCGGAGGAGCGGAAGCGTCCACCACCGGGGTTGTTCCAGTTAGGTAAGCCGATTCTTCGGCACGTCCAATGCGAATGCGCTCTTGCAGGATCCGGCGGGCAAGGAGGCCCACAACTAAAGCAACGCTGCCGGGCTCGACCGTGGAGAGGAAGGAAACGTCGATGACGGAGACCTGGCCTGGCTTGGAGAGTTCATGGATGGGGGTAGCTTGGTCACTGCTGAACAGGCCCCAAGACTGGACCTGCATAAACCGGGAAACCAGGGCCCGGCGAGTCGCTTTTGCAAAGCCCCGCTCCTTGGAGATCAGATCGACATCGGTTGAGATGCATTCGATCAGGTCCCGGATCGTGTACTTTTCACCTTTTCCTGGGACCAGGATGGTCGTCCCTTCTCGGGCGGATTGATACCCTTTCTGCACCCGTTCGACAGCTTGCCGGAGTAACAACCCCATGGGGGATTGTAAATCAATTTTAAACATGAACGCCCAATCGCCAGCTTCTAATTCGGTAGGGGCGATAGCAAAGGGGGCGTCTTTGCTCTCTTCGGGGTAATCGTCATAATAACCAAGGGGGATGAAGACTCTGACCTTCTCGGGATGGCCTTTTGGAACAAGGTGCCATTTTTCGATAAGTTTCCGTTCCCCAGCGTCTGAATTGGGGAGTTTCATACTCCAGAAAACCCCGAGAGGATCCACAATGATGACGCCGATCCCAATATCTGTTCGGGCCAGTTCCTCAGCAAGAACCCCGAGCGTGTATGATTTCCCACTCCCGCGCATGCCGGCGATCAAGATCACATGAGGAAAGGTCGCGTCCACTTGAATGGCGTAGCCAAATTTATCCTCTTCGGGGGCATGTTCCGTTACTCGCCCTAAGTAGAGCAGCCCATCAACTTCTCGGTGGACTGCTCCTCGGGCGCCTAGGACAATGGAATCTCCTGTGATCGAATGAGTTGGATCGATTTTCTCATCAATAAAAGGTGAAAAATCACCAAGGGCGGAGGTAACACTTGCAGCGAACCCCCGGTGTTGTTCTCCCATGACATAGCCCAACACCCCTGCCAATTCAAAGGGAGGGGCGTCTAAAGCTAAAGAGCGGGCAAGTCTCATTCGGGTTGATAATTCTTTGGGGTAGAAGTCGACAGAATATCCAGAATTTTTCCAAACGAGAATCTCAAGGAGGGATTGGGTGTCCTCTTTGGTTCCATTAAGAAGAGTGCGTGCTTCAGTTAAGTAGGCGGGATCCTTCGAAGCAACATGAAGGATTGTCAGAACGTTGACGGCTTCTTCTCTTTTCAATCCCTGAATTGCCTCTTTGAGTGGTGAGTAGGGGGATTCTTGGTCAAGGAGTGCTAAATATGCCTTTGCAAGCTTGGAAAGACGGTTATCCGCCGAGGAGGCAAGGAAATGCAATGCCTTCTGTATAGGTTCTTTAACGAGTTCCTCAAACCTTGAGAGTAACATAAGACGTTCGACAGCTTGGAGGGTCATCTCCTCATGGGGGACTTGGTCTGAATATATGAAGGCCCCATCTTCTTTTTGAGAGGGAAGAACCTTTTCTAAAGAGGCGACAGCTTCTTGCTTCCAAGCTGGATCCTGTAAGATCTCAGCTAGCATCCGCTGAAGGACTGCAAAATCCAAGAATTCTAATGGTGTTTTAGGCTGGGTCCGCTTGACTACTGAAAGAGCGGCTCTGACTCCATCAGTGAGGGGGCGGCCCAGTTCCAAATGAGACGCCTCCACTGTTATGCCCTCCTTTTCGCCCTGCTAATCCTCCCCTTTCTTCAGCTTTTCCAATTCTTTCGCGATCTCTGTGGCTTTCACATCCGGGGTTGGGAGGCCATGTGCCGCAGCAATCTCTTCCTCGGTCAAGACCTCCCCCAGAACTTTGTCAATTTCGCTTTGTTCCACCTCGGCTTCCATTAAGCCTTCAAAGGACTCTCCAATTGTTTCTGATGATACATCGATTTCCCCCATCTCAATTTCCATCTGTTCGAGGGTTTCAGTGAGTTGGGGGATCTGAAGGGTTTGATTAATCATAACTAAGGCGCCAACCAAACTGTGGAGGTCCCGAGCAATCTCTTCAGTGGCTTGGGCTTGCTCGAGTTTGAAGACAATTGTGTTAATTCGTGAACTCAAGCGTTGACACCCTAAGGCCATCTTCCGGGATCGGACCACATCCCCCGCATATAGTCTAGCCGCTTCCATATCGCCTTTTGTTACAGACTGGCGCAGTTCATTCTTTAGTTTCGTTTCATTATTCCGTAACTTGCGGTGTTGGCGATCCATTCGGCGGCTAATCATTTTTAATCGAACAATCATTTGACGTGGGCTTCGTCCACCTCTGAGCCAATCCAAGAATTTTCCAAATGCCATCTAGAGAGACCTCCTTAAATTAATGGCATCAAAGAATCTATTAATCTCAAACTCGTAGACTCCCATAAACCACAATTAATTCATCAAGAAGTAGAGGGATGATGTAACTTATAAACCCAATTGTTCATACAGAAGCATTTCATGCGTCTTGGATATAATGAGAGAGCATTTCAAAGATCGAATCTTCTGATCTACAGAATTCGCCTAAGTAAGTAGTGATTATGGGCTCATGTTGTCCTATTCGGTCGTCAAACTGGTTGATCGGGCATCCTTAGCAAATGTTTTTTTAGCTAAACTGGAACAACTAGAGTAGGTGCGGTGCATGAGTTCTACAGGGAAACTCTATGAGTACGTAAGTATATATGCCCGCCGAGCAGTCCAAGCTGATCGGGCAGGGAAACGTAAAGAGGCCATTATCCATTATGTACGAGCTATTGAAATCCTACAGAAGATGATCAACTTCACAGACAACCCTGATTTGAAACAGATGTATTACAATAAGGCCAAGGAATATATCTCCCGGGTCAAAGACCTGCAAAAGCGTCCAACACGTACAGTTTCTCGCGGACGAGGTGAAGCGAAGGGGGAAGAAGACGAGGAAGTTGGGGGATTAGAACAAGCGATTGCAGACACGATTATCACCGAGAAACCTGAAATCAAGTGGGAAGATGTTGCAAACCTTCAGACAGCAAAACAAGCGTTGAGGGAAGCGATTATCTGGCCCATAATGCGTCCTGACCTTTTCCAAGGAGCTAGGACCCCTTGGAAGGGGATCTTACTCTTTGGGCCTCCTGGCTGTGGGAAGACCTTATTGGCGAAAGCAGTGGCAAGCGAATGTGAAGCCACATTTTTCAATGTTAGTGCGGCCTCCATCATGAGTAAATGGTTGGGGGAGTCCGAAAGGCTTGTCAAGACCCTCTTTGATCAGGCTCGTGAGAAACAACCCTCTATTGTGTTTTTCGACGAAGTAGATGCGCTGACAGGAGCAAGAGGAACAAACGAACATGATTCGGTGCGGCGTGTGAAGACACAACTGATGCAAGCGGTTGATGGAATTCTCAGCAAAAAAACGGATCGGTTAGTAATTATTGGTGCGACAAACTTGCCTCAGCAGTTAGATATTGCCATGCGTCGTCGCTTTGAGAAGCGCGTCTACGTGCCGCTACCGGAAAAAGAGGCGAGGGCAGCGGTCTTTCGAATTCACACAAAAGGAGTCGAAATAAATGACTCTGTAGATTTTGATCAATTAGCCGAATGGACTGTAGGCTTTTCAGGTGCTGATATTGCATTAATTTGTCGAGAAGCGATCATGGTACCCTTACGAGAACTTGATGAGAGTGATCTCCTTAAAGATGCAACTTCAAAAGTCAGGCCAGTCACAAAGCAGGATTTTTTAACCTCACTCCAAAGGATCAAGCCTAGTGTAAGTCCGCAAGAACTAATTTCCTACGAAGACTGGCAAAAACAATTCGCCGTGGAATGAATTATCAACCGAGGGGGGTCTCATGACAGTAAAAGGACGGAAGCAGCCAGAAAAAGAGAAAAAGCATGAGCCGAAAATACATGCAAACAATGGTTCTGTATCTGAAATGCAGGACCGTGGAAAGACGGAACCTGTTATAGATACACAACTCACGGCACTAGAAAGAGACCTTGAGCGTCTTAAAATCGAATTGAGACCAGTCGAGGTAGAAAAGAAAGCCCTAAAAGTCGCAAGGCTGCAAGACATCCTCCCCAGTTGGGTGGAAAAGCCATGGATGTATGTGACTCCAACAGATCAAGCTCAGCTCCAGAGTTGGGGTTCTGCTTGGGGGGATTTCTTGCTCGAATTTGCAGAATTCAAAGCAGCCCATATTCTGAATCTGCTCGAGATCCGAAAGGAGTTTCCGTTTTCCAATCGTCTAATCAAGAAGAAGCTGAGTATGGACCAGATGCAACTAGTTGGGCAGAACCTTATCGACCGGGATTTTGGGGCGTGGTGGGATGAAAGAAAAACTCGCCTTCGAATATACTGGAAAGTGCTAGAAGAATGGAGCGAAATCATCTATGAATGGGCACTTCAAACGGGACGAGAGTTAGTTTCCCTCTTTGAACTGGCCAATGCTTGCGAGATTTGGAGTTCCCTCCCCCAAGAGGAGCTCCAGGAGATTTTGAGACGGCTGGTGACACGCAACCTCGCGGAATGGGTAGGAAAAGGTGAGATAACAGTATTATTTCACTTCTAGAAGCAATTTTACCCATAAACAGACAATTCGGGGCTTAAAAAATCCGCTGAAGACCCAAAGAAGTCCGTAAAGACCGTTCAATTCTCTAATAACTTAAGGATTTGTGCTGCTACGAAGGTTTCTCCCTGGTGTTGAAACCTTGGAGGAATTTGGGCATAGTTTTTCCGTAAATCGTCTTGTATGTCTATTTTCTTTATCCACTCTCCAGTATTAAATTCGCGTCTCGAAATGGCTTGAGCAAATCCTAATGTAATTATTTGATGTTCAATGAGATACCCCTCGCGTGATTGAGCTATATTATAGGATAGAATAGGCGTCTTGGAACGGATTGCTTCCGCAACTGAACTATACGCGGGTTTAAGTAGCGCAAGATCACTACAGGCTATAAAATCTTGACCATTTGGATCATCGAGCGGCACTTTATACACATTTTCTTGCGATGCGGTCATTTTCCCAGATGCCAAAAAGACAATTTCGTCCTTCCTAGCTGCAACTACTGCCGCCACTGTTTCGAATACAAATGGGTTAGAGACGCTGAGTCCCACTCCTATATACACAAGAAATTGGTGGGATTCGATGCCTAGCTCCTGGCGTAGTTCAGTGGGGGTCCGGGTGGGGTTACGAGCGACCAATGGAGTTTGTACCCTAGATCGAAAGACCTCTAGCTCAAAATTAAATGGGAGGACAAAAGCCAACGTCGCTTTTGCATAGGCCTCCCGTAAACGTTCAAGGAGTGCTTGAGGGAAATGATGTTTAGGGTATTGATCTACCCAACTAAAGTTAGTTATCGCGATACCTGGGCACTTGAGTTTTTCTGCGAGGAGAAACGGTTGAGGAGGGATGTCTGAAATGATCATGTCAACTTTCTGACGTTTCAGGAATTTGTACTCACTACGTAAGTAATCATTCCATGAATAAACCCAAGGGTTTACTTTGTGACAAGTCGCAACTAAATCAACTTGACCTGTAATCTCATGACTGACAAAGCCGACATCGTTCTGAATTGGATGAAAGGAAACTTGCTCCTGCTCATAACTCATGTCTATTATGTTTGACAACGCGGCTTCAAGGAATGGCATGGGCTGTTTCGTACAAACTATTACCCTTAACTCGGGCTCGTATTCCAAGAGTTTCTCAATAATACAAATACTTCTCGCTGCATGTCCCCAACCGTAGTCAGAGATATAATAGGCAACTTTAATCATTCTTTACGTCCCTTTAGAGAGTTCTCAATTCCTTAATAATGGGGTTTTGGAGCAAATCATATGACACAGCATCTTCTATGGTCAAGGAGCCCCCAATGGGAGAGTAACTATCACGATCCACATTTCAATCATCCAAATCCTGGAAAGAAGTAACGTATTCCTTCTGCGTACGTTTTATCTTCGCGTGCAATCCCACTAGCTTGTAATGAGTTCAGGGCACGTTTAGCGCGTTCTTTACTCCATCCGTGGGTGATTAACTCTTCCAAAGTGATCCAACCTGCCTTGGATGCGAGATTAAGGACGTGCTGTTCGTCGTCTGTCAGAGAAACAGGGAAAAATTCTATCATTTTCATCTGTGAAGGCAAGGTTCTAATTCCAGGGATCAACTTTTCCTTCTCGAGGAGTTCAACTGCTCGAATCACATCACGGGGAGCGAAGACCCATCCGGGATTCCGTTTATTAATCAAGAGGATAAGTTCAGCGAATGAGATCAGACCCCCGGTCTCTTCCTTTTTTTCTTTTGCAATTTCTAAAATTTCGATACCTAATTGCGCAAAATATGAACCATGCCCAGTTAGACGCTCCATAATTCCAGGTGCAACCTTTCTTTTGAATACCCCCGCTCTTTCGGGAAGTCCAAGCTGTGCTCGCACCTTCGAGATCTGTTGGGCGAGTTCAGGTGATTGCTTTATCTCTTTCTCCCACTTCTTCTCAAGAGCTTCCATTTGTTCAATAAGGCTCTTTGTGTTCTCTGCCATCAGTTTTAACTCGTCTACCAACATTTTTGCTTTGAGTTCTTTCATTTTTGCACGTTTTCTTATTTTTCGGTCGATCTCCTTAAGTCCCACGCTTTTCGTTCCTCCACTCACCAATCGGATTTCAGATGCAATCAAACACTATTATTACAGCAAGTCTGATGAATTCAAGTTTGTGACCCGGTATTCACCCAAACACGATAGCATTGTGAGTGTGATAATTCCTCTCTTCAGAGGCTGCTCTTATTTGATCCTTGATCGTTATCAGAAGGCTGGATTTATATTGATTTGTTTTCATTGGTAGGTTTAGAGAATCAAATTTTAATTATATTCCATTTGTAGGACAAACTGTGTGGGGATGTAAACTGCTCCGCGAGTTCAATTTATTCGTTTCTGTCAACAGAAGGTTTGAAACACCCGCTTGTGGTGCCCTGAAAGCGCTACTCGAAGTATTGGGGGATGAAACTCCCAACATAGACAAGACTTACATTTCTGGACTCATCGTAGCTCAGACCAAACTTGATCCCTTCAAGGTGATTGCTCGCATTCGGAAGTTGATTCGGGTTCGAGAATTTCACTATGAGCACCTCTTGAAGATCCGCCCGATCATGCAAACCTTCCCCTTGGATCTTGAACGACTGCGAACCGTGTGCCAAGGCCTTACAGAGCAATATATTAAGCGGGATGAAACCTTTCGGATCACCCTTGAACGGCGTTTTACTGAAACTCCGCGAGAAAATATTATAGAAGCTGCGGCGGCAGATATTAACAGAAAGGTACAACTTGAAAATCCCGATAAAGTGGTTTTTATTGCGGTTTTAGCAAACATTTGTGGAGTTTCAGTATTGCAACCTGACGACACCTTATCTATAACTAAAGAAAAAGAACAGGTTGACTTTGCATCGTTTATGGAACAATTAAAGCGAAAATAATCGAGAAGAACTAAATCACCTTGTTTAGGATTGATAAGAAAAAAAGGAAAAAGGGGGGAGGGCGGAGCCTAGAATCGTCTATATCTGTAGGCCAGCCCTGCAACTGACCCTCCACCGCAGAGTCCCGCAGCAACGTCCGAACGTATCTGAGATTGCTTTCGGTTCTTGGGGGATTGACCACCCACCCATGGGGGATGTACATTCGTACCCTCTCGAATGGGTACGCCATCAATCTCGAGGGCAGCCAAGTGAACCGAACTTTGGTCTTGGGGGCCTGCGATTGTACAATAGCTTGTTGCCCTAAAAGTTGAACCGTGGGAACGCATCTATAGCGATATTTT
>JBHIFL010000075.1:0-19724 GCA_046761065.1 Candidatus Heimdallarchaeota archaeon | reverse complement strand
TTCAGGTGGTGAGAGCTTCAACGATCCTCAGAGCGGTGATTATTTTTTGGTTTTAGATCCTTGATTTACAAAAGCGAGCGAATAGTTTGCCAAGTTAGACATTAATTAATTTATAGAAATAATGTAAATCTTTGATAATTTATAGGGTTCAAATCGGCAAGGTTTGTGAAGAAAAGATGCAAGATCAAACTAAACAGTTGAAGGATAAGCCCTTAGATTTGTATTTCCTCTATACCGATGAGTTTGGAGAGAGATGCCTTGGAAATTTGATTAATTTTCCGACTTTTTGCATGTCATGTGATCTCGCTTGTGAACATTGCCGAAATTCCTTGCCTTCGTTTGCGGGTAACATTAAAGGAGTTGATAGATTACCTAAGAACCTACCCTCCTTTGTTGAAAATCCTGAGCGGTATCTGCCGAAGCAGATGCCTGTTGTGGATGTGGTACTTGCGATCGGTATTCACCCGGACTTACTAAGTGCCTTACCCTATGTAGTTGAACAAACTAATGCCAAAGCGGCTATCGTTCCAATAGAAGACCCCACATGGGTCCCATTGGGACTTAAAAACCAAATTAAAGAAGAATTAGATGAGCTTGGCATTGAAAGCGTGTTTCCAAAACCTTTTTGCACAATGGAAGGTGGTACGCCAGTGATAGATGCATTTATCTATCAGTTTAAGGTGGGGCGAAGCAAATTAGAAATTGAGATCGAACAAGGGCGCTTGAAAATTGTCCGAGTCCTTAATAGCACACCCTGTGGCCTAACATACTATGTAGCTACTCGATTGAGAGAGGCCCCTCTCGATTTGGTGTGGTTAGAGGCGCAAAAGGCAAAAGAAGAAATCCGGGTTGACTTGGAGGCCATACAGGAATCCCAATATATCTCAAAGAATCATCATTCCTACCCCTGTACTGCCTCAATGATGATGGATCCGGAGTTAGAGGATACTATCCTCCACAGAAGTGGCTATCTAATCCGGGAAGCTGTGCGAGAGGCATTAGAAACCGAAGCAAGGCGAAAAGGAAAATCGATAGAAGAACTATTCTAATTTAACAGTTAAAAAACACATGTATAATTGATAGATTTTATAATGAATTGCCCTTTTATTTTTTCTTCCTCTCTTGAAATTCCTCCAACTTTTCCTGCCTTTCAGGAGTAGAAACCGTGGCCAGACAAGCCTCAATCTCATAATCCATGAGAGCTTCTAAGCTCACCTCTCTCGCTATGTTGAGTCCTTTCTTGATTAGGTTTATGGAAAAAAGAGAATTTTCAGCTATCTTTTTTGCCATTGTCTTTGCCGCTTCCATGAGCTGGTCATCAGGGACGACCTTATTTACCAGACCTATTCGCTCAGCTTCAACCCCATCAATAAACTCACAAGTAAAGAGGAGCTCTTTTGCCTTGCCAAGTCCCACCAACTCCTGGATAAGTTTTAAAGCTCCCCCCGTAACAGATGAAGAAACCTTGGCCTCAGGAGAGCCAAATTTTGCACTTTCTGCAGCAATTCGAATATCGCAAGCCAAAGATAGCTCATAACCACTCCCTAAGGCATACCCATTTACTGCGGCAATTATGGGTTTAGGATATCTTATTATCTCCCTGGATGTCTCCTGAAGATGAACCAGATACTCCCTGTAGGCCTTTAATGTTCTTTCCTTTGATTCTTTCAGATCTGCTCCGGAAGAAAAGGCCCTCCCTTTTCCTGTAATGATAACCACCTTTATTTTTCCATCATCCTTTGCATCATGAAGCGCTTCTTGCAAATCAAGCCATAATTGCTTATTCATAGCATTTAATACTTTGGGACGGTTAAATTTGATGATTGCTATATTCCCCTCTTTTTCATAGATTATGCATTTAAAGTTCATTGCTTCTTCTCTCCGTTATTTAATGATTATTCTTGCATCCACAATGGATGCACTTCTTTCATGGGCTATGATTGGGTTAAGATCCACCTCTTTTACTTCTGGATTATCAAGAACCATCTTGGATATCCTGATAATAATATCCTTTAATGTACTGATATCTTTTGGCGCCTCTCCCCTCATACCTGTAAGTAAGGGATATCCTTTAATCTCTGTAATCATTTCATCCACATCTAAATCTGTAAGCGGAGTTACTCTGAAGGATACATCTTTTAAAACCTCTACAAAGACACCTCCAAGGCCAAACATGACGACAGGGCCAAATTGCAGGTTCCTCACCATTCCTATGATGCATTCCTGTCCCTTTGGCGCCATTGGAGACACTAAGACCCCTACAATCCTCGAAGGGGAGGTCACTTTCTCTGCATTGGTTATGATTCGGTCAAAGGCGCTTTCAACCTTACTTTCCTCTCTTAGATTTAACATAACTCCTCCCACATCAGATTTGTGGCTGATATCGGGGGATATGATTTTTAATGCAACAGGAAATCCGAGTTGTTTGGCGCCTTTTATTGCCTCTTCGCGAGTTCTTGCCAATAATGCACGGGGTAACGTAATCCCATAGTATTCCAGAAGTTCCCTTGCCTCAGTCTCCAACAGATTACGTCTCTTTGCTTGCTTTACTTTGTTGATGACTCCTCTTGCCTCCTTGAAGGCGATCTCATCGATTTCGACAAAAGCAGCTCTTTTTAGTTTCTCCATTTTGATGGAAAAATTGGATAGGTAGCTCAGGCATTGGGCAGCTCGGTCAGAAGATGCGGTGACAAATATTCCGTTCTCCTTTAATATGTCCAAGGATCGGAAAGGTTCATCGGCAAAAGAGGAATGAACCACAATCGGTTTTTGATATGCATGAAGCAATCGAACTAACTCCTGTGAGGTCTTTTCTTCTAACTCTCCTACACGAGGAGTAATGATTTCTTTAAATCCTCCAAAAAAGCCGGTGATGTATATCGAATCCACCAATTCTTCCGTCATCAGAACGCTTACGACTTGGTTGATGATCTCAGGATTTTCTTCAGCAGTTCCTCCATAATCCACAGGGTTGCTGGCAGGCATACCTCGGAGAAGATAGGGGCGGATCTTTTCTTGGGTAGGTTCTGGGAGGATAGGAACCTCAAGCCCGTATTTTTCAGCATTATCAGCTGCTACAGAGTTATCTCCTCCCCCTTCTGAGATAATAGCAACCTTCTTCCCTTTCGGATAGGGAAGATTGGCAAAACACAACGCCACATCAAACAATTCATCTACATTAGAGACCCGAATTATCCCCCCCTGTCTGAATGCAGCGTCTATGATGGCATCATCCCCTGCTAAAGAGCCAGTATGGGAGGCAGCTGCCCGACTCCCGGCTTTACTCCTTCCAACTTTTAAGGCCACAATGGGTTTATTTTTTGACACCTCTCTTGCCACTTGGACAAGTTTATCTCCTTCTTTTATTCCCTCCAGATACATCATGATTACCTTCGTATTTTCATCTTGGTTTAAATATTCGATATACTCATGGAATTTCACCCCTATGGCATTTCCAGCAGATATGATCTTGCTAAAACCTGCATTTCTCAGTTTACCATAGTGAGTAAGGGAATCGATAATATTTCCACTTTGGGCAATGATAGAAAAAGGCCCCATTTTGATGAGGGGAACTCCTAAAAGGTTCATATGAGCTGAAGCTGAGAACATCCCTGAACAGTTAGGACCTATGATCCTAGCTCCTCCCTGCTCAGCAATATGTAATATCTCTTCTTCTGTCTTTTTCCCTTCTACGCCGGTCTCGCCCAATCCTGCAGTGATGATCACAATCCCTTTTGCTCCCATTTTGACACTATCGGCCACAACCCGAGGTATAAACTTAGCAGGGATGATTATTATAACTAGATCCACAGGATCTTCTATGTGTAAGATTGATGGATACGCTTTTCTGTTAAATACTCTCTCTCTTTTCGGATTTATGAGGAATATCTTTCCATCATACCCCCCTTCGATTAGACTTCTTGTTCTTCGCTCGGCTGCTTTTCCCGGAACTTCTGAAGCCCCAATGATTGCAATTGATCGCGGATTAAAGATTTTCTTTAAAGTGTTTTCCATTTTCCTTCTCCTTTTATGACCCCAATAAACAGCTTTCTTATTCCATTAATGTTCAAATGTTTCTGTGATATCGTAAAAAAAATCTTGCATAGAAGATTTAACAGTGTTTTCCCTATTGTAAATGATATAAAAAAAATACAGAAATGTATATCTCAAAAACGAAAAAAAATACGAAGTTTGTAAATACAATTCCACATCAAATTAGCTAGAAACTTCATTAAAACCCCTTGAAAAAGCAATAAAATACTCACAAAAGTGAAAATAGAATTCGTATAAAGAATTTAACAGTTATCAACTAATCCAAAAGTCATCCCCAGTTTGATTTATATACTAAAAAGAACAACATCAATAGCTGAACTCTGGATGTTCAACTGACAAAAAGAGTTATAACGACCGAAAAATCCGGTGTTTACACAATACATCACTGAAGAAGTTGGAAGACTCTTGTTTTGTAATTAATTTCGCTTAATTCTAAGATGAAGCAATGGTTTTATGATTAAGTTGTTTCCTATTATGATGTCGAAATGTTGATGGTAAGCTAATTGAATTACAGCTACAAGAAAGAGGTGGGTTTAGATATTAAATAATTAATATTTCGTTGATTTGAGGGATTTAACATGAAGCCAAAAGTGATAGTAGATGCTCAGAGACAATTATTTCACGATGATGTAGTTGAATTATTATGTCGGAAGGTTCATGCCATTTTTGAGCCAATTAAGACCGTGAAGGAAGAACAAAAGGACACAATCGCAATCATCGCCCTTGGAGTCCAGGTGAATGAGGAATTCCTGCAGCAAGTTCCGGCCTTGAAGCTGATAGCGAGATTTGGAGTGGGATATGATACCGTAGATGTAGGTGCTTGCACTCGACGGGGTGTCTATGTGACGATTACATCGCATGTCCTCTCGGAAGCGGTGGCAGAACTTACCCTTGGACTCATTATTGGTGTGGCCCGAAACATTGTGAACGCAGACCGCTATACACGAAAGGAGTGGGCTAAAAAGCAACGAAGTGGCCCTTACGGCATTGATCTCAAGCAAAAAACACTTGGAATCGTAGGACTTGGACAGATTGGATTTCAAGTAGCAAAACGTGCCCATGCATTCGAGATGAAACTCCTTTATACTGACATAGTTCCTCAAAAAGAGGCGGAATCCTTGTTTGGAGCTAAGCGAGCTGTATTAAATGAACTACTTCAAGAATCGGATTTTATCTCCTTGCATGTCCCACTCAACGCGAAAACTCGGGGATTGATTGGAAAAAAGGAATTGGAACTGATGAAACCAACAGCTTATCTCATTAATACCTCACGGGGTGCAGTAGTTGATCAGAAGGCGCTCGTTGAGGTCCTTCAGAGGGGACAAATCTCTGGCGCCGGGCTAGATGTATATGATCCAGAACCAGTTCCACTTAATGATCCACTATTAGGACTTCCTAATGTATTGATTACGCCGCATATAGGTTCTGCAACGGTGGAAACTCGAAAAAGAATGGGGATGAGCTGTGTAAACGAAGTTCTCCGGATTTTACGAAATGAACGTCCTGTGAATGTGGTACCTGAACAAGGTGGTTTGACCTTTTGATGAGGTTCATAAGATGTCCATCGCCTAGATTCGTGTGGTGAGAGAGGTTAACCCAAATTTAAAACCCTCATACGCATAGAACGGTAAAGAGGGATAAAAATCATGCAGTTTATCTATTTAGTTCCTAAGTTATATTTTTTCAAGTATTTTCTTCAATTTGCTTCCGTTATGCTTCCACCAATTAAATAAGATATGTATATCTGTATTAAGGTTAAAATCGTGTACTCCTAGCTCAATATATTTTTCTGCATCTTCTGGAAGGTTTATTTCAGCTCTAGGAGCTATATCCATCTTTAATGCGGTTTTAATCGTTTTGAGTTCCGCTTCTTTCACCTTGGGGTGGGTTTTTTCCCCCGGAAGGCCTATACTGAGCGAATAATCTGAAGGTCCAAACTGGACCATGTCTATCCCGTCCAGAGACAGGATTTCTTCCAAGTTTTCGACCGCAGACTTTTTCTCTATCATAATGGCTACCACAGCATCGTCACACATTTGAACAATGTCTTTGATGGTGCCGGTTGCCCCCCAACCTGTCCATCGGTCCGTTTTTACACCGTTAACTCCTCTAGGTTCTGCTCTCACCGCTCGGATGGCTGTATCCGCGTCCTCTACTGTTCGAATATCTGCAAAGAGCACATTTTGGATACCTGCTGAGAGTGCTCGCCCCGCAAGATACGTGCGAGGTTCTTGATCAATTTTGATCATCGAGGAGAGACCAACTAGTTCTGCAGCACGTGCTAAGTCCCCAAAATCGTATAATGTATAAGGTGCGTATTCACTTAAGAACTCTACATAATCATACATACGAGTATATCCAATAAGTTCTGTCACTGCTGGCCAAATGATCTCGATACGCGTCCCAAGGGTTGGTTCTCGTTTCTGCATCAATTTTTTAAGCCTATTCTCTTTCAATTTGAAGCCTCATTTCATAATTTCTATTTAAACGTTGGATATGTTTACCTTTTAACTATTTTACTATTTTGAAGGGATTAATGGGCAAAAGACTGTGTGATAATTTGTGGAAATCGCAGAGAACGGATTTATAGATAAAATTTACTCATAAAGAGTTACTGGAAATCTAGAAAATAGAACATGGCAATATGACTTCTAGCGATTCCTTTCACCCTGTAAATACTTCGAGGAAGAACACTATTAGTGAACATATTTTTATATCTGCTTAGCCGACATTTTCCAAACCTTTGATTGTTAAGAAGGTGATTGAACAGCCTGCTAGAAGAACATTAAAATCATTTCTTGATCAAATCTTAGTTTAGTATTCGGTTCAATTGAATATAGATAAGTCAATGATGAATGCAACTATTAAACAACTTAAACAAAATTCTTCTAGCCGCCTAACCTAGTGAACAACCCTGCACACAAATAAGTGTATATTTAAAAGCGAATCACGTCACGTCAAGATTCGGATTCATGCCCGCAACAGGTAATGCTAACCTGTCATCTGTGAGAGAACTGATTCGTAGCGATACAGATATGAAATCGTTCTTTGGGGCTTGCATAGTAAGGAGCGAAAACGCATGAAAAACGCGATTCTAGCACATAAGACCTATGAAGGTTTGCCAATTGTAGATTCTGGAAAAGGGATCTATCTTAAAGATATTGAAGGAAAAACCTATATTGATGCGAGTTCTGGCGCTGTTGTTGTTGGAATTGGACATGGAAGGGAAGAAGTTGCTGAAGTTATGAGGGACCAAGCAGCCAAGATTGCCTACGTTATACGGGTACAATTTATGAACAAACCAAGTCTGGAATTGAGTAATAAGATCACAACATTAGCACCTAAGAATATGGATCGATCCTATTTTGTTTCAGGCGGATCGGAAGCGAATGAAACCGCCATCAAACTCGCCATAAGATACCAACAACTGATAGGAAATCCCAGAAAGGCCAAGATTGTTTCTCGGTGGCAAAGTTTTCATGGAAATACTTTAGGAGCGCTCTCTATTTCGGGTCATACCAAGCGCCGCAGAGATTATTCAAATCTCCTTTTGCATATGCCCCTTATTCCTCCTGTATATTGCTATCGTTGCCCATTTAACAAAATAAGTGGATCCTGCGATCTGGAATGCGCAAGAGAACTCGAAGTGGTTGTGAAACGAGAAGGACCAGAAAATATTGCCGCATTCATTGCTGAACCTATTGTTGGAGCGACACTTGGGGCGGTACCCCCAATAGACGAGTATTTTCCACTAATCCGGGAGATTTGCGACACCTATGAGGTGCTATTTATCGCTGATGAAATCATGACCGGGTTTGGGCGGACGGGGAAGTATTTCGCAATGGAACATTGGAATGTGACGCCAGATATCTTATCCTTTGGGAAGGGGATTGCAGCGGGATATAGCCCTCTAGCAGGAATCATGACTCATAGAAGAATTTCCGAAACCTTCGAAGATGAGACCGTTGAATTTGTTCACGGCTTTACCTTTGCTTTCAACCCTTTAACAACCGCAGTTGCCCTGAAAGTCCTCGAAATTATTGAAAATGAGCGATTAGTAGAAAACGCAAAAATTATGGGTGAGTACTTTGTAGAAAGACTTGCTGATCTAGAAGAGCGCCCCATTGTTGGGGATATACGGGGGAAGGGACTCCTGTTTGGCATCGAATTTGTAAAAAACAAAGAACAGAAGGAACCCTTTCCTCCCACCGACTACATGGCGTATAAAATAATGAGAGACCTAATGGATCGAGGATTGGTCGTTTATCCTGGGTCTGGAACAAAGGATGGTCTCAGTGGCGATCATATCCTCCTTGCTCCTCCACTGATTATCACAAAAGACGAGATTAACAAGATAGTACAGATCCTGCAGGATTATCTGTCAGGGTTTTGACCTTTGCCAAAGTGCTCCATACGCAACGATTTGCTCATTGCCCGCGATATAAAATCGCTGAGGGAAAAAGAATCAATAGCATGAACCTTTATAAACAGATATAACAAATTAACTCCAAATCTTACTTACAACCTTTGATAAGTCCTAGAGAACTCCTCTCAAATTGACCTCTATAGTATTTTCTAATATCGTCATAAGGTCTAAAGGACAAATATGTATATTGAGTTTTCTAGATAATAAATCCAAAATTATTTCAAGGTAAAAATGAAAGCTAACAAAAGTGTAAAAAGTAACAGGAAGTGTTGATTTGACAGTGGATCCTTTACGATACATCAATATAGAGGGCCTAACGAAAGATTTTGGAAAAATCCGTGCGTTAAATGAAGTTTCACTTTATATTAAGCAGGGGGAAACTTTCGGTCTTGTAGGTCCAAATGGAGCTGGGAAAACCACCCTGGTAAGAATTCTTAGTGGTCTTCTCTCCCCTACTTCCGGAAGGGCAGCCGTCGGAGGGTTTGATGTGATCTCCGCGCGAAGAGAAGTGAAACGAATCACTGGTCTCCTCCCAGAAAGACCTGGAACATATGAAGATTTGACTGCCAGAGAATTCCTTCAATTCATCGCAGAACTTTACAACGTTCCACGAAAAAAAATCAGGAAAAGGACTGATCAACTACTGACATTATTCGACCTTATGGATCGTGGAAATGATTTGATTGCAGGATACTCGGCAGGTATGCGGCAAAGACTCATGCTTGCATCTACGATTGTCCATGATCCGCCTGTTCTCTTCCTTGATGAACCAACTTCCTCGCTAGATCCTGCAGCCGCTCGAATGGTGAAAGATTTAATTGATCAGCTCGCAGAGGAAGCAGGACGTACTATCTTTATCTCAAGCCACCAATTACCTTTAATCGAGGAGGTGAGTGACCGGATTGCAATCTTGCACGAGGGAAATCTAATGGCACACGGAACTTTAAACGATCTACTCTCTAAAACTGGAACCCAGAAGCTTGAAGAAGCATTTTTCACGGTTACGGGACTTAAAAAGAGGGATGCGGAGGTCTTGCTTTCTTGGCGAGGCGAATGATCGATTTCCCAAATACTAGTCACTAATGTTCTTTATATTCAATAACAAGAAACACCCTAGGAGGTTCAAAAAATAGGCGGATGGATAACTATTGGTAAATTTCATGCCCGAATTAATCTTGGAAAAGTTTGGATTCATCGCAAGAAGGTATTTCCCGCCCTTATTGGAAGTTTTATAGCTTATTTTATCGTTTTGTATATTCTATTCAATAGGCTCAAGACTCCAATTCTCACAGCCCTTGGAACTCTACCAGGACTTGAAGTTGTGGCCTTCTCAGTGATCCTATCTTTAATAATCCTAGGAATTTGGGGGTATATTATATATATAAATGTCCTAGTAGGCATTAGAAAGCGAAAACGAAGGGATATCCAATTATTACTTTCGGCACCGATTGGCTATGGTGATATGCTTATAGGCTCATTTCTAGCGATGCTTCCAAGTGTTGTAATCGCATTTGCATTCTTGTATGCTCCGATCGCGATAGCTGCATCTGTAGTGTTCGGAACTGGGCTTGTGGCAATTTTAAAAATTGGAATCGCTCTGGCTGAAACGGTGATTTTGGCGCTTCTTGTGAGTGGTATTGTTTTGGCCATTGTTGAACCAATTGTAGATCGTGTAAGCCGTAATCGAGCTGCCATGATTGCCTTTATTATCATCTTTGTTGTAATCTACAGCTTATTCTATATCATCCCACAGCGAGGGCTGGGGCTTGTTGGGGTTTCTGAAAGGGCCTCTTATAGATTCTTGCCGACTACTCTAGCTGGTAACATCATTAATGAGGCGCTCCTGGGAGATTTTCTCCCCCCTCAATACCTCCCAAATCCATCTGGGGGGGTGAGTATGTTCCTGTTAGGTTTAATAATTCTCGGGGTGTTTTTCGGGGGATTTTCAGCTGCTGGACGACTTTTTTCCCTTGAAGCAGGTGTCACAGTACCCACGGTCACGATTGAAAAGGAAGGGATCATCTATCGCATATTACGGCGATTTGGAGTGGGCGACCGTGTGATCTTTCATCAAAAGATCTTCTTTAGGAACCCTAAAAATGCCTTACAGTTTGGAATGTTAGCAGCAATTGTATATATAATTCCCTTTTTCACACTACGCACCATTCCAGCGGAAGCACAGAGCCCAGAGATTGGTATTATAACGCCTCTTATGATGATTTTGTTCTTGGCTCCCTTCCCAGCCCTGACGGTTTATGCACTTAGTAAAGACGCCATGTGGCTGTGGAAATCTGCACCTGATGGGGAGAAATCATTCCTAATAACGAAGTGGAAGCAAAGCCTTATTACAGGCTTAGTCTATGTTCCAGTACCTGTAGTTATAGGATTGTGGATAAGAACATCTTGGAATGCCATTATAATTGGCATGTTAGGTATTCTCATCGTTCTTGCTGGCTCTACCTCAATTGGATTATTTGTTTCAACGTATAATCCAGCATATGATGTCGAAGGAATGAAGATGGCACTGAATCTCTTTATAACCATTGGGATCATCATTGGAATTATAGCTCCAACTGGATATCTCCTGTTCCGGTTAGGACTCGAGCCAGAAGCCATTAATATGTTTTTGCTTAAATTAATAATCGTCATTGGGGGTCTTATGAATATTATAGGTGCTGTACTGATGAAATTGGCTGTACGCAAACTCGCAATGACAGAATAACAGTTATCGATCTACTCAATCACTGCTTTAGGAATTAACAGGTCAGAAGTAAATCCAAATTAATGTTTCAAGTTTCAAATTTAAAGAGTACAGGAGACATATGACATTAATTCGATGGTTCAACACCTTAAATTCGTTTTAAATTTTGCATTTTAACCTTGAATCGATAGTTAGGTTTCAATTCTAATTTTCTTAATAGTTCATCCAAATGAGAGGGAATACTTTTTTTATTGACCCTTTCGGGCCATATAAACTATTTTTCCCATTACAGACTTTTTATCAACGGCCGAAGAATTTATCAAGGCTGGCCTGCTTCTTTCCAGTCAAAAGCTGACTTTCGGTGACCCCAAAGAAGGTTAAGATGCGGAGAGCTGCCGGCAGAACTTGTTTTTCTTTATAGTAGGCGAGGTCTATACCTTCTTCCTGCACCAAGTTGTGTGGGCGAGCGCGCTTTGCTAGGATTTCGGAACCTTTGATAATCACATAACCAATTTTATCGCCGGGTTTGATTTCCTCCCCATGTTCTTCAAGGATCTTTGCGGCTTCAACGTGGGCGGCTGTTACCTTATACCGCCTAATGGACATCGTGATGGTTTTCCAGATTACCAATTTTTCGAATGGAATTCGTCCGGCATTGAGATCCTTTATTACCTGTTGGACGTATCGGACTGCTCCTTCGGGGGATTGTTGGAGTAATACTTCTTCAATAACCTTCTCTTGGACCTCTTTTGCGAGATTTGTCCAGTCCCCTCGTACTTTTTCAAGACCGGTGATATCAATGGTTCCATCCTCAAAAAGGCCACCATAGCGTTTCTTGGCCCCAGTGAAGAACATCCTTTTAAAGATCTTGTCTGGTTTTATTTCTAAGCCAAGGGCCGCCTGAACTCTTTTTTTGAATTCATCCACCTTTTCCGGATCATATACAACAAAAATACTGTCTGTATCCCCGTACAACACTTTAAGTCCTAAATTTTCAGCAATCTCTATCGTTTGTTTGATCGCTTGTCGCCCGAAGGCCGCAGTGGCTTCAGCTACTGGTCGTAGATACCAACGTGCTAGCGCCCATCCGGTATATCCATAGGCGGCATTTGCAAGGATCTTCACAGCTCGTTGACGTTCCTCTAACAGCTTGTACTCGATACTATTTTTTGGGAACTCTTTCATTCTTTCCCGGATTTCGTGTCTAGTATCGAGGAGCCCTCGGAGGACTCTTTTGTAAAATCCTGGAAAATCTTGGCGAAATTTATGCCCGATCTCGGGTGTCGTGATCACTGGAACGTCTTGTTCAAGCGTCTCGCCATGGGGTATATAGGTATCGGGACTGATATTTCGACTAATCATTAAATTAGGATACATTGAACTGAAATCAAAAATGGCGACTTGTTCGTGGAGGCCAGGAACCGGTTCTAGGACAAACCCTCCCGCATAGGTTTTATGGGTCCTCTTAGAACGGTTAGGCACCAGTTCTCCAAGTTGAAACGCGTCTCTCATGAGATAGAATTCAATACGGAATCCCGTGGAAGCAGCCATCACTTGGTCTAACGGAATTCCTGTTATTGCTGCCATCTGGATGGCAAAAGGCAGTAGCTTCTCACTTATCCCATAGGTGCTTTCTGCGTCTTGCCGCGCATATTCAAGGAGCATATTCCTTTTTCCAGGATTATCCCAATATCCAGCAATCTCCAAATGATCGATATGCACCCGTTCTGATTTTTTCATCACACCAAGGTAGTCTGCAACATTCTCGAGAGTTCGGACTTTTACTTCTTCCAAGTGGCGTGCGAGGTCAAAAAGATCAACATTAGCGCGACCTTTAACGCTGATATGCCTCATTGCAGAGGGAGATGGTGGCGACTGATCTCTCCCGAGATTTAAAGCAAGATTACTCAATTTGGCCCGATCAATGATGTATGGCCAATCGAAGACGTTTCCCGCGTAACTGACCACGATATCAGGATCATAAGCCTTGAAATAGTTAATAAAGGAGTCAAGAACGTCTCGATCCTCGTTGCCATTAGCAACAAATAGTTTCGATTCTCGATCAGTGGTTGTTGAAATTATAATTATAGGGTCGCCTCTTTTTGCATTTGGTGTTCCTCGGGGATTGTACGTCTCTATATCAAAAGCGAGAACTCTTAGATCAGGGAGATCTTCGTCTTCAGTTAAAATCGGATCAGATTTCGCTTCATAGATAACATCAATCCCGATATCATTCTTTAGTACTGCCTTTGAATCATCTATTATATCGATTTCATGCCACCTACAAGGGTAAACCTTCTTGTCGATGAGATATCTTAGGGCAAAACGAACATCCGCTTCCAAATGCGAACTAACCCCTTCAATATCTGATAATATCTCTCTAAGGTCCGGGACTTGTCCAGGTATCTCGACAGTTACTTTTACAACCTTCATTTCCGTCCCAAAGTATCGTCGGTTTACTAATTCCGCTTTTGTCACACCAGTATGCTTGCATATTTGCTCTATCAGTCTGCTCTGGTCGTCATCAGGCTTGTTTGGAACCAGATAGAAATAAGGCTCAAATTCCGTCACCTCAATGAGAACCCTTCGTTCGTCTCTTGTGATTCCCCAGAGCTGTATGACCGCACGTCCTTCCCTGATGACATAGTTTGTATCTAGAAGCCAAAAAATAAGACGCAAACTCATTCATCCCTATGTAAATCTTAATGTGGTGAATGTATAACTTTTTGTCTCTGGGCTTTACTGCATTATTGCTTGTGCAACGCATATTTAGACTATGATTATCCTAAAAGAAATAACTAACTCTAGATAATCAATTGAATCTTTGTTAATACAATTACCTTTCAATTACTCGGAAGAAGTCAGTAGTATTAATTCGAGTATTAACTCACAAGCCAACATATCATCAGTGATAAATTTGATTTAAAGGATCTTCTTTCTATTCTCTTAATACCCTTTTAAGAGCATATACAAATGCATTATTCATGGTTCTTGTTCCAATGGCTACACGGATGCAATTCTTGAGTAATGGCTCGTTACTTCGGTCACTTACTAGAATCCCCTCGTTTTTAAGCTTTTCAACCACGTCTTTTGCTTGGGTATTGAGAATTCGTATTAGGAAGAATGTTGCATCACTGGGGTATACTCGGATGCCGTCAACTTGCTGGAGATGATTGAAAAAGTGTGATCTTTCGGTTTTAAGCTCTTCTATTTTTTTTCGTACATAAATAATATTTTGCAATATTTTGATGATATAGCATTGGGCTACTGAATTGACACTAAAGATCGGTTGGATTTGTCTGAGACTCTCAATAACTTCTTCATTGGCTACTGCATATCCAAGCCGAACTCCTGCAGCTGCAGCACTCTTTGAAAAAGACCGAAGCACAATCAGATTCTCATAGTCCCATTTAAGCACCGAATAGGGCGCAAAGTCTGCGTAGGCCTCATCCACCACAAACGGGATCTTAATACTTTCTAAAAGTTCTTTAACAGTTTGTTGGGGGAATTGATTTCCTGTAGGATTATTCGGTGACGCAAGAAACATAATTCTAATAGATTTATCTATCATTTGTCGGAGTGGTTGTGGATCAAGTGAGAAATCTTCATTTAGAAGGTACTGAGTGATTTTTCCTCCTTTTGCTGTGATACAGAATTCATACCCTGGAAAAGTCGGCTGTATCACGAGACTTCCAGAATTACGTGCAAAAAGGGTCGTGAGTAAATCAATAATTGCATCTGCTCCATTCCCAATGAACAATCGCGTCTTAGGTATATCATGAAAATCTGCTAGTACGTTTCTGACAGCATCCCCGTGTTCTGGCGGATATATTCGCAGGTCTAGGTCTTTGAGGGCTTCTAGGAGGATTTGCTGAGTCCATTCTTTTTCTATGAAGAAGTTTTCATTTCGGTGAAGTCGAAACATTTGGGAAGAGCTCCATTAAGTTGTATTGTTTCAAGATTTTAATATTATTGCGATCTCCTCGTCAATTATGTTTTTCCTACAAATACTTTCACAAAAGTTGCGAACGGATTATACATTACTTCTTCAAATATACAGTATAACACGAATAAAAATAATTAAAAACAGTTTTTAAGGGGGATAATTAGACTTCATGCTTGAAATTGCATATTGTTTATACCACTAGATGATGATCCTTCCTTAGACGTGGAATAAACATTGGAACAGTCTTTTTATAGCGAATAAACTGGTTTTTAAATTTTTCTTCGAGAAATGCCTCCTCATTTTTTGCCAAATGATAATATAAATACACCAAAATTGGGAACAAAATCGAAAGGATGATTGTTATCCAATGGATTAAGAGCCCAAAAGTCGCTAGGAGAATCCCCAAGTATTGAGGGTGTCGGACATGTCCATAAAGGCCGTCTGTGAGGAGAGTATTTGGAGCCCCATAAAAGACCTCATACCAGCCAGCTAGAATCAGAGTTCCCCCAACCAATATGAAAATCTCCCCAACTAATGCACCGAATTTTCCAAAGAGATGAAATCCTCCAATAAATTGAGGCACTCCACCTAAGAGCCAAATCAGGACATATGTAGTCAAAGGGAATCCATACATCTCGATATATAACAATATGATGAATGAGGATAGAAATCCTCCAGGACGTTTTTCCATTTGATTTCTAATAGGAATTACCCCGATATAGGCGAAAACAAAAAAAAGCACAAGACTAGCAATTATTAGGAGGAAAGAGAATTTATTCAATGGGTGATACCAATCGATAGTTGTTTCAAGCCGTTTGACTATGAGAAGACCAATCGGAAAAACAATAATCCAAGTTGCCAATATTATTGAGAGAGGAATCCGTCTTTTGAGACTCACAGTCCTTGCAACTTCTTTTGCGACCCCTGGTCGTTCGGTTTCCATATAAGCGCACCTGGCTCACGTTTTTTAATTTAGTATCTATTCCTGTAAAAATAGCCATGGAATCTCACAACTGTTTCAGCGGAAACACTTAAGCGTTATGATAAGCGTCTGGTAAATTAATCATTAACTGAAAAAAGATGTTATACAACGAATATTTAGCACATAAATAGTGTTAATATTTATAAGAAGATTTTAGCGCTGCGACAATCTTTTTATATAAATAGGTGCCTTTCATGATTGATATTTTTAGCCAAAGCAGTCGTACTAACCTTTCCAATATTAAACTAATCCTCCGCACTGTAAAAGGATTGTTTGATAATAATATACGACATAAGCCCACACCACTTTTTCTTTATCTCAAAGTAACCACAAAATGCAATGCCCGTTGTTGGTTCTGTAATGCTTATAATCGGCCTGCCATAAATGAACTATCGCGTGATGAACTATTTGACGTAATTGACCAAGCTACAGTGTTGGGCTGTACAGTTCTTTGTGCTACAGGGGGAGAACCCTTAGTTCGAAAGGATCTACCTAAGATTTTTGAATATGCGCAGAGTAAGGACATGTGGATCCAACTCTACACGAATGGATATTATCTTCAGAAACGAATCCCTGAAATCGGAAGATTCACCGATTCATTATTGGTTTCCCTCGACTTCCCAGATAAAAGACATGACAAGCTCCGAGGGCTTAAGGGTTCATTTGATCGCGCAATAGAAGGGATAAAGGCATCAAAAGAGTATGTATCTCTCACGATGATCAATTGTGTGATCAATCAAACCAATTTGGCAGACCTTGAAAAAATGGTTTTATTAGCACAAAGCTTGGATGTCTCAATCACCTTTGGGCCGCTCCAAGAGCATTATTATTTACCTGATGCTGTCCGAATCAAAGATCCTGATATTCTAAGTACAAAAATTGATCGTTTGATCGAGATGAAGAAGGAAGGCTACCCGATTCTAGATTCTATTAAATTCTTGGAATTTATAAAAGAACCAGTCCGTTTTAGCTGTTATACAAACAGGATCATGCTACCTATCGACTGGGAAGGAAAAATTGAGTATATGTGTCCATTATTATATGAAACCCGAGCTGGCGATTTACGAAAGAAGCCCTTACGCAACCTTTGGTTCTCGAAGAGGTTAGAAAAATTCCGTCGGTTTACCCCAACGTGTAATAATTATAGAAAATGTGGGGATAATGCCGTTGTAGAATTATCACAACTCTCCAATTTATCACCAATAATTGCCCTCGGATTCATGCGTGATTTCATTAAATTCAGAAACTCGAATAAGAGCAGAGGGAGTTAATCCTATAACAAAAGCATAGCTGTAAAAAAGTTCTACGACAGTCCTAATCCTCACAAAAACATCTAGGTGGCAGTATGCGAGTCTGTTTGCTTTCTCAGAAATTCCCTCCGATGGCTGGTGGGATTAGCAGGTACGTTCAAAATGTCTCACGCGAGTTGACAAAGCTGGGTGTTGATGTAACAGTTATTACTCTTCGTTCAAAAGGCTGTCCAAAGTTTGAAGAAATTGGGAACGTCCAGATTTATAGAATCTTATCTGGATCAGATTTATCGGTTAACCTCTACCTCGTTTGGGTTAAAAGGGTTTTGAACAAGATCAACCAGAACAAAGAAATCGATATCATTCATGGACAACTACCTTTAATCCAAACCGTCTTACTTCCAAAATCCACCACCCCTTTTGTAGAAACTGTTCACTCCACAAGTAAAATTGAAGTCGATGCCTTGAAAAACATCCCGTTTTCAGAAATCGCCGCTTGGGAGAAGTATTTGATTGTTTTTGCACCAGTATATCGTACTTTGGAAAAAATTGTATTTTCAAAGGCAGATGCTTGCATTGTGGTCTCCCACCATGTTAAAGATGAGGTCTTGAATGAATTTGGGCAAGAATTAGGTAATAAAACAACAATTATTCCAAACGGAGTGGACATATCACAATTCCACCCTGATATCGAGGGGACACAATTCCGAAAGCGACTTGGAAACGAACAGGATTACATTATTGGATTTTTAGGAAGACTGTGTGGAAGAAAAAACATTAAAACACTGGTTTTAGCATTTTCTCTTGTGGTTAAAAAAGATCCACAGGTAAAGCTTGTAATAGGGGGATCAGGAGATGCAGGTTATATAAAACAGATAATGGAACTAGCTAAAAAACGAAAAATACACGATAAGATTGTCTTTACAGGATATGTTCAAGAAAAAGAGGTGCCCCTTTTCTATGCCGCTTGTGATACAATAGTTGTTCCAAGCTTCCAAGAGTCTTTTGGGATTACGATTTTAGAAGGAATGGCCACAGCAAAACCAATAATTGCTGCAAAAACAGGAGGAATTATTGAATTCGTTAAAAACAAAGAAAATGGACTTTTATTCGATCCAAAGAACCCTATTGACTTGGCTAAAGCGGTGATGAGGATAAAAGACAACTTGAAGCTGGCACGAAGAATTTCCACGCGGTCTAGGAAGATCGTGGAAAAAAACTATTCATGGGGCGTTATAACACAAAAAATCCTAAAAATTTACGATAAACTCATCTAAGGATAGATTCAAGTAATATCCAATCCAGGAAACCTAAGACGTGTCATTGGGTGATTTTTCGTCTGTAATTGGAGTCTTTTTTGTTATCCAGCGCCCATATTCTCTAACTAGGAAAAACGAGCTACAAGCGACTAAAAACCAGAAAACATTTCTAGCAAGCAATGGGACTGCGAACGCAACCTCTTCAGGCACGCCTACCGGTTGCAAGAGTGTTGCTAAAGTCAGTTCAATAAGACCAAATCCTCCGACAAGAGGAAGCGGGAAGGATCGAATCGTACTTGCAGCCGTATATAATGGAAGGAGAATTAAAAATTCAATTTGAATATGAAAAGCTCTTACCACTATATAAAAAGAAATCCCATTGCACAGCCACCAAGCAACAGCTAAGATAAACGAACCGAAAAGTTCTCTCTTTTTCTTGAGCCAAAGTCTCATACTTTCTGAAAATAGTTGAATTTGTGATAAAGATGTTTCTTCAAATTGCTCCAAACGGCGATTCCAGAACTTAAACAGGTGTTTGATAATTTTTAAAATCGCTTGAACAAGTTTTATCATGAGTTCCTCTTTTAAACTTGCAACTAATAACCCTAGAAAGGCAACTATTGAGATGAGCCCTAAACAAGCAATTAACAGGGAGATCCAAGCCGAAAAATCGCGTTGGAGTAGTAACACTATGCATAACAGCCCATTGATTGAATAGGGTATCATTCCCGCAAGGCGATGAGCAAAAATTGTGCTCACGACCGTTTCACCAGGAGCTTGTGTTCTCTTTGTTAATATATAAGCCCGAACTGCATCACCGGGAACTGTTCCAGCAGGAACCATCCCTTCAAAGAAGTAAGCAATAAATGTCAGTGAAACGGCGTCTTTTGGAGATAGCTTAATATTTTGGGCTCTTGTGATCGTCTTCCAAGCAAAAGAAAAGAAGAGAACCCCAATAAATCCGAATAGAAAAGCGAATAGGTACATGAACCAATTGATTCCAAACACAACCTCCTTCAAGTTTCGGGTCTGCAGTACAATCAAATAATAGGCATAAATCATAATGATTCCTAGAATTATCCCAATAACCACTTTTATCCATGGGAT
>JBHIFL010000074.1:0-19782 GCA_046761065.1 Candidatus Heimdallarchaeota archaeon | reverse complement strand
AAAAAGCTCATAGGAGGCGAAATTCCCTCCAAGTTACTTTTCCGAGTACTGAATAAAAGGTTTCAGGAAATGTGTATGCGATTTGCATCCTAGCCGAAAATCCTGTGCAGTGACATGGAGCCAAGAGTTCTGCATTTAAACGTTCCATTTCTCTGATAGTGAGGTCAATTCGCTCTTCTGATGCATCTACAAGATGAAACCCACCGATAATGGCGTGAATTGTTTCGTTAGCCGTCACTTTTTTTACGGTTCTAATTGTGTTGCAAATACCACTGTGGGCACAGCCCGTGAAAACCACTAATCCTTTCTCTTCAAGGTTAAAGATTAATGCCATATCATCTTGGATAATGTCTTTTTCCCAACAGGCCTTTTTGACGGTTGAGAATCCCTTAATTTGCTCAAAGGATGTTTCTCTCGTGATTACACCGGATGTTAAAACCAATGGGTGGAACCAAAACGGTGAGTTTACAGGAACAACCACGGTTCTTTTGTGCAATTCAGAAATCGCAAAAGGTAGACCTATCTCAAATGGTTGATATTCTTTCATGCGAAATTTTGGCTGCATGGCGTCTGGATGAAGGATCACAGGTAGTCGCTTTCCAATTCCATCAAGTGTTTTCAAAAGGCCCCCAGTGTGGTCAAGATGCCCATGACTGATCACTATCGCATCTATTTTTGAGAGATCAATGTTCAGTTTCTTGGCATTATGAAGTAAAACATCGCCAGTTAAACCTGTATCTAGTAAAATCGTGAGTTTACGTCCATTTTCGAATTTTGTTTGAATGTAAGTTGCGAGCCCCCATTCAGCTAGTAAATTAAAGCTTGCAGTATTTTCTGCTAAGATAGTAGCTTTAAGCTTCACTATCTTAGGAATATCTTCTTCGCTCATGAAGACACCTCAGCTAATCGAATAATTTTATTGTATATGACTTAAATGTAATAAATAGTGAAAGAAGATAGGTTTGAAGACTTTGTTGCATAAGGAGTTTATTTTGAGGAATGAACTATATAAAGATCCGAAAACCATTTATAAATGCTTAGAAAAATTTAGGTGATAATCTCATGACAAAACTGAAAACTGGCATTAAAAGATTTGATGCTTTGGTCGATTGGATTGAACCGGGTTCTCAAACTATCCTTTATGGACCTAATGGCACAGTAAAAATGGTTTTTGCGATGCATTTCTTTGCCAGGGTCTTCAGAATGGCGAAACTGTTTCTTTTGACGTGATGGACAAACCATTCCCACGCTTACGCTGGCATTTCAAAAGCTTTGGCTGGGATATCGAACCTTATGAGGTACAGAAAAAACTCATTGGAATTCAGGCATTTCAACACTTTCATGAATATCTAAGTGACCCTTGAGCTATCAGGCTACAATGTGGCGAGAGTAAGGAAATTAGCATTTAAAACAGCTTATAACCTCATCTTCTTTCGAATTAATGTGGAGAAAGATAAAAATAGACGCGAATTACGGATCGTCAAAATGGAAGGTGAATCTCATCCGATTGATTAGATTCCCTTTGATACTACAAAAGATGGCGTTCAATTCCTCGATTAACTTGTAAGCCCTTCCTATATATATGGTGGTTATTCGAGAATGGGCAAATTCTTAGCGGAAGACTTACAGGAGATCATCGCATGCATAGCCCACGATCCAGAAGTCTTGATTCCCCCAAGACCAGGATTTGACGCAGGAGTATTTAACCTAGATAACGAGAGATGTGTGGTAATTGCGACAGATCCCTGTGTAGGGGTGCCGGAGGCTTGGTTTGGGTGGTTCCTGATTCATTTTGCATGTTCTGATGTCGCTCTATTTGGCATCCCCCCACGCCTCTGCAGTGTCAACATCCTTGCTCCACTTAATACGTCAAAAGATATTTTCAAGCGCATAATGACCCAAGTTTGCAATACTACAAAAGATCTTGATATCTCCTTAGTCACAGGGCATTCAGGAACGTACTCTGGTATTTTTGAGATAACTGGTACCTGCACGGCTTTGGGAATAGGCTTGAAAAGGAACTTGATAACCCCAGCTGGCGCGCAACCAGGAGACAAAATATTTATTACCAAAAATTTAGGCCTTGAGGTCTTAATCAATTACTCCTTCTTCAAAGAGAGCGAAGCTAACGAACTTTTTGGCCATTCCAAGGTGCAGGCATTTCAAAACATGATCGAGATGCAAAGTTGTGTCAAGGATGCGTTAACCATTACTCAATCGAGAGCTGTGTCTGCCATGAAAGACATCACGGAGGGAGGTTTCATTATTGCCCTCAATGAGCTGGCGGATGCCTCGAAGCTCGGGTTCCGTGTTTCCTTAGAAAAACTTCCCATCAGCGAAGAATTCCACGCACTTGTTAAAGCATATCATTTATCTTTGAATCAGATTCTTGGGACATCATCAACGGGGGTTATCACGGGGGCGTTAACTCCCTCGAAAGAAAAACAATTCATGGAGCATCTTAAGAAGAGAGGGATTGAAGCAACAATTGTTGGAGAATTTAGGGATGAACAACAGAAAGTGCTTGTAACCGCTGATGGGGCAGAAAACCCCTTCCCCTATGGAAACTTTGATCCTTATACGCTATTATTAGAGTCATAGGCCAATTCAAGTTGTACCTGGCACAGTGGGGTTCAGAACTTGTCTGATCTTGGTGTTAAAGTTATAGACGCTATTGAGGGTGGGCTTTATGAGAAGTTTCTCTACAAATGTTTCGCGCCCATGCCTTTTAAGAAGTACAGAAAGAGACGCAAATATTTGGAGTTCACCATACCAAAGGGATTCCGCAAGAAGTTACTTTTATTTAATGGAGTTGTGGTTGGCCAGATTGAGTACATACCTGCGGATGCGTCCGACTTTCCAATTTATGGTAAAAACTTGATCGTTCTTAACTGTATCTGGGTATTAAGGAAGGCAAAAGGCTATCATTTTGGAAAACGTCTCATGAACAAGATGTTCAAAGATTGCAAAGATACAGATGGATTCGCAACACTCGGTCTGGAGAATCATTGGAGCCCGTGGTTGAAGAAGAAGCACTTAGAACTGTTTGGGTTCAGATCAATCGACTTTATTAAGGTGTCTCATAAAACGAAGCATGTGGGGGAGTGTTTCGAAATCCACCTCATGTGGCTCCCAAATAGGAGCAACGAGCCGCCTGAATGGGATAAATCCAAACTCCTACAAGGCGTAGACTTCTGTATGGCTCACCCACTGTATCATCCAGAGAATTTGAAAATGAAAGAAATATTCCAAGAATGTTAATTGAATGAATTAATGATTTCAATAAGTGCATCACCCTATACGAAATTGTAGATGGGAGCTCATCAGAAAATTAGTATTTTCAAACGGATGTAAGGATTATTGAATTTATAAAGAATTTATATAAAAGTTTTATAAGATTTATCAAAATATTGAAAGATTGAGGAGTTAAAATGGCACTTAGTAGAGAGTCAAGAAGATTGTTAATTGGTGCAACTATCGTCTTGGTTGTCATTGTCGCTGTAGCTATCGTCACTCTCAGTCGACGCCCCGAAGAGCGTACCCTCAATATTTATACGTATGATTCTTTACTTAAATGGGGGTACGACGAAGCGTCTGGTATTGGAACTCCTTATAAAGAAATTTTTGCGGCGGTTTTTTCAGCTTTTGAGCAGGAACATGGGATCACCATCCAAGTAACTGAATTTGAAAGTACAGGAACAATGATCGAGCAACTTGTACGAGAGAAAGAGAGCCCTATAGCCGACGTTGTGATAGGGATCGATAACTTAGACATTATAACTTTGAAAGAAGCCAATGTTCTAAAACCCTATACCCCTATCACTTTGAATAACATTCCAACCCGTTTAATTACAGCTCTCGATCCGGAACACTATGTTGTCCCATATGATTTCGGAGTGATCGCGTTAGTATATGATGCAGTGGCCTTAACTGCAGAGAGTTATCCAGAACTCCAGGCAGATCTCACCCTTGCAGATTTGACCATGGACAAATATCGCAGTACCTTTGTAATTGAGAATCCCCTTACAAGTTCCCCTGGTAAATCCTTTCTGCTATGGCAAATCGGTATCTATGAGAAGGTTCTACACCAGTCATGGCAAGATTGGTGGCGGGCAATGACAGAAGGGGATGGGGTCTTCATCGCCTCAGGGTGGACTGAAGCGTTTGAACGCGTGTTTTTTGAGGAAACTGATGACCATCTCGTCGTAAGCTATGGAACTGATTTAGCCTACAATGCTTTCTTCGAGTATGGATCGAATGCCCATATTACGCTTAGTCATGAGCAGGGAAACACTTATTCGTGGTTCCAAGTGGAAGGTTTGGGTCTTATAAACGGAGCACAGCATGAGAAATTCGCAAAACAATTCATTGATTGGTTCTTGACTGAGCCAGTTCAAATATATTTTCCCACTAATAATTGGATGTATCCAGCTAATCAGAATGTAAAGTTACCACAGGTATTTGTAGAACATGCAGTCCATCCGGATGAAGTCTCCTTAGTGAACAACTTATTTTCTCAAGAAGAAATTGCACTAAACCTAAAAGATTGGTTACAAGAATGGCAGACCATCGTAATGGGTTAACAGAATCAAATCAAAATTCGACTATATAGCGGTGAAATCACAAATTGGAAGTCCCAATAGTTGCCCTCAAGCGGAAGTCATTACGTAGACTTTCTCTTGTTTTTGACACCCTTGGACTTGGTGTGCCTCTAGCGGTCTTATTTTTTTTCATTTTCATACCTTTTTTCTTCGTTCTTTTTCTTGCCATTGGAGAAACATCTGAGGGATTCATAAATGCTATAATTACTGTCCTAGAAGGCTCTTTATATCATCAAATATTTAGATTTACCATCTTGCAAGCGGGGATCAGTACAGGACTCAGTTTATTAATAGGTATTCCTATTGGCTACATATTTGGTCGCTTTGAGTTTTTCAGCCGAAAGACTTTACTTGCCCTCGTGACCGTACCGTTTATATTACCTCCACTTTATGTCGTCCTAGGATTTATCCGATTTTGGGGATCAGCCGGCTTTGTTAATAGATTCTTGGCCATTTTCGGGATCGATTTAGGTCTGGACTTGTCAAGAGGGTTTTGGGCAATCATTATAGCTCACGCATTCTATAATGCACCATTAGTAATTTATTGGGTTTCTTCCGCGCTTGCCATACTAGATAAGGATCAAATTGATGCGGCCAGAACTTTAGGAAGTAAAAATCTCCATTTCATTAGACGAATTCTCTTGCCGAACATGTTGCCAGGTCTTTTAGCCGCCTCAATCCTTACCTTTACTTACTGCTTGCTAAGTTTTGCTATTGTCCTCGAATTAGGGGGAGGACAATTCTACACAATAGAGTTGCAGATATGGATCCTATATAAACCTCCATTCTCCCTGAGACAGCTTGCAGGCGTTTTAGCAATATTTCAGACGTTCATGAGCATATTGCTCATCTATTTATATTCGAAAGTTTCTGCTGTAGTGTTAAGCCCAGTAAAGGTTGGGGAAATTAAGCCGATAGAACGAAGAAGGATGGCTACTGAATCAGCAAAAATAAAAGGTCTTTTATTAGGAGTTCTAGGGTTTATTTTGATTTTTGACCTAGGACCAATGGTTAGTATTGCCCTATCGGCATTTCAAGATGTTGAAAGAGGGATTTGGACCCTTAAAAATTTTAGCGTCATATTTAGTAACCGTAGCAGCGCTATTCTCCATATTTCACCCGCAAAGACCATTATTAACACTTGTCTGTTTGCAAGTCTTGCAGTGATGCTGGATCTTGGTTTAGTCGTCATGGCAATCCGTGGGCTTGAACGTACCCCCCAAAAAGTACAGCACATCCTTGAAAGTATCTTCTTTTCCCCTATCGGTCTTTCGTCGATCACAATTGCGTTGGGACTCCTCTATACCTATTCACGCTTCAAGTGGTATTATACATCCTCTTGGATTTTGATTGTAATCGCTCATACAATGATAGGCTTTCCGTTTATGTTCCGAGCCCTTTTAAGTAGCTATCGAAAAGTTAACCCCGATTACGTCTACGCCGCTCGCACCTTAGGGAGCTCCCGACTCGATGCTTTTCTTCGTATCCAGCTCCCCCTAATGACTCCAGGGATACAAACAGGGATTGCATTTGTTATTGCTGTCAGTATAGGCGAATTTGCTGCAACGAATTTTATTTACTGGCCTGAAGCCACCACGATGTCGATTGCTATCTATAAGTACATTGGAGCCCGACAATATGGTTTTGCCGGTGCAATGTGTTTCCTAGTAGGATTGGTTAGTATGCTGTGTTTTCTGGCTATACAAAAAAGCATAGATGAAGGGTTGCCTTTGTAGAGGATTCGAAATTTTCGTGTATTTCGATCGAGTTTATCCCATATACGAAGTAATTGCGTTTTGTTTTGAAATAAATAGCGGTTAAGTTGATTAGGTTTCGATGGAAATTCCGCAAAGTATCTAACTATTTTTTATGTTTTCTAAACACCAATATCACGACAATGAGGGCAAGAAGAGATGGTAAAGTCATGAATCCCGAAATATCGGTCCATTTTTTCTCTTCTTTTGTAAATGTATGGGTCACAGGTTCCACTGTAGCTGTGGAAGTAGTTTCAGTAGTGGTTTTAGTAGTGGTTTCGGGCGGGATCTCACTTGTTGACACCGGTTCGGAGGTCGAGATATGAGTAAGAGGAGGGGGGATAATCAATGGAGATGTGATAGGGATGATTGGCAATGATTCGGGGTATGTCTTCACTAGCCAGAAATCAGCAGTCCTTTCCGAAGAATAGAAACTTCCAGCAAATGCAATCCCTCCATCTGGCGTCTGAATAATCGCGTTGGCGGAATCCAAACCCGGGCCACCGTAAGTCTGATTCCACTCCATATTTCCGTTGGAATCAGTCTTCACTATCCATGCGTCCATACCAGTTTGGCCTGTGAAAATAAGGCTGCCGTTTGCTGTTTCAATGACTGAAAAGGCTTTATTTTGAGGTGAGATGCCGCGATAGGTCTGCATCCATTGAATGTCTCCATTGGAATCGGTCTTCATTAACAAAGCATCAGTTTTAGGGAGTGATGGGGGCAAAGGAAGAGGGAAAGAGGATTCCTCCACAGTAGAGTTGGTCCAACCAGCGAGGACATACCCCCCATCGGATGTCTGAATCATAGTTTTTGCAACATCAGCACCTGATTCACCATAAACCCGATTCCACTCTTCATTCCCATTGGGACTGGTCTTCACAAACTAGATGTCAGATTTGCCCGCGCCATAAGAGGTAGTAGAGCCAGCTATGATGAAACCTCCACCTGTTGTTTGTATGATTGCATATGCAATATCATCTTCTGTACCACCATAGGTTTGATTCCACTGTGGATTTCCATTAGAATCTGTTTTTATTAACCACATGTCCTTTTTTCCTGCCCCGTAGCACCCAGTGTACCCAACAAGGACAAAGCCACCGTCTGGTGTCTGGATTAACGAATACGCTGCATCATCCTTTTGGCCAAATATTAAAAAGCGACCATAGGTCTGTGACCACACCCCATATCCGTTCTCATTTGATTTTAACAGCCAAGCATCTGCACTGCGCCCCAGCTCGCCTTGTTCGCCATAGGAGATAACGGAGGAGCCAGCAATGGCAAACCCTCCCTCTGCTGTCTGGATGACAGCTTCTACTCTATCATTATCAGGTCCACCAAATCTTCGTGACCACAATCCCCCTCCTTTGGAGTTCACCTTTATAAGCCATGCATCCTGAGATTCACCCCCAAATTCTGGGGATGTAGTGTAGCCAGCGAGGACAAAATCACCATCGGTCGTTTGGATCATTGAGTTCGCAATATCAGAACCTGAGCCACCATATGTCTGTTCCCAAGCCATGGTAGGCTGTAGAGTAGCCTGTGTAAATATAATAGGGCATGCTCCAGTTAGTATGATGGCGAATGTGAAAAAGAGCACTTTTTTGTATTTAAATCGTTTTTTCTTTAGTTTTTCATTAATAAATCTCATGTTCCTTGGTTGTAATAAAGAAAAAATTTTCAATCTCATCATTTATACCATCTTTTCACAATTTGGGAAGTAATTTATATATGAAATATTTATAAATACTGTAACTCGATGTTGTGGAAACACGATACAATTTATTATTTTCCCGAGTTTCCAATATCTAAAAGTATAAATCTACTGACTATTGTTGATTCCAAGTAGTTAAACCAATTGAACCCTAAATAAGGAAATTCTATGGAATCTCGCTTATGTTCGCATCTAACGAGCAACAATCACAACTTATGACTTTTAGTACTCTGACCAATTCACTGGGTTTCATCTCAACGACATTCCCTCATCGTCTTGCATTGTTATAAAGTTTATTTAGATCGAGAATTATCTGTTCCAAATAAATGGGTAGATTTCTCTTCGCTCCGAACGGGCTGTCACCCCCACAAAGTACCTTGAGTACCATTGAATTTCCTTGAGACTATAGGATGATATTTTCTTTGCACCTAACTGCCTAGCAAGTTTGAGGTTTTTTGAATGAAGTTATTGCAGCTCAGTTTCGTGAAAAAAGATACCAATCTAGGTCTAATTAACTGAAAAACCTCATTTCACTAGGCTTTTCCATTTGAATCTCTAGAAACTCCAAATCTTGGACTTATGTGAATATTATTTGAGAGACGAACAAACTTAATGAAACAACATCAAAACAAATATTCTTTATCATTATTGTCAAGTAGTGCCTAAATATTGGAGAACCGTAATCCCAAAGTCGGTTGCATTTAAAACCTAAGAATTCATTTCAAATGAGGTAAAATTAAGTGGCAGAAGATTTAGTACTTGCACTAACTCTTTTTATTTTTGTCTTCGCGCTTATTGTCTCTGAGCAGCTTCCCAGATCCGTCGCCGCAATGCTTGGAGCTATGCTTTTCATTAGCTTTGGCTTAGTCAGTGTTGAGTCCGTTGTTGAGACATTAGGTGCGAATGCTGATGCATTAGGCCTTCTTATTGGGATGTTCATTATTGTGGATATTACAAATAGAGCGGGAGTATTCCAGTATCTATCAATAAGGCTGATTAAGATTTCAGGAGGAGATCCGAACAGACTCCTAACGTTGTTTTGTATTACCGCGTTGATTATGCCAGCGGTTTTGTCCAATGTGGCAACAATGGTTATTCTTGGGGCTCTTACTTTCACGATTTGTCGAGCGTTGAGGCTAGATCCCGCACCTTTTCTCATCAGTGAGGCGATTTTGTCAAATATAGGGGGTTTCATGACACTAGTGGCTAGTGTACCGAGTATCATCGTAGGATCCGCTGCGGAATACCCCTTCACTTATTTCATCTTAAACTTCGCACCTCTTGGGCTGCTCATGGGTTTCATTTTAATTCGATTCCTCCGATACTGGTTCAAGGATGCACTTGAGACAACAAGCCGACTACGAATTACTCTTAGTCGCCGAACACTTGAAGACCTCAATGAATGGACCGTCGTAGAAGACCGTGGCTTGTTTAAACGTAGCATAACGATTTTAGGTCTTGTTATTACCTCATTTGTGGTAGGAAAAACAGTTGGAGGTCCCTTTGCTAATCCAGGCTTTGTTGCAGTAGGTGGAGCTGTGCTAATGCTAATATTTAGTGGGGCAAACCCTGAAAGCGTCCTGAAAGAGATTGATTGGGGAAGCTTATTCTTCTTCGGTTCGTTATATGCTGTAGTACGTGGAGCAGAAGAGGCGGGTCTTCTTGTTGAAATCGCGAATAGCCTAATAGCTCTCTCCGGCGGCAACATTTATTTTATTTCTTTACTTCTTTTATGGATTGGGGGCTTTACAAGTGGTATTGTCGACAATATTCCAACTGCAATCACGTTCACAGCAGTTATAGTTGACATCCAACTTCAGTTTCAAAACCTAAGCCCACTTTGGTGGGGTGCACTTTTCGGTACAGTTCTTGGAGGGAACTTAACTCCAATCGCCTCGCCAGCGGGAGTCTTAGTGCTTGGACTGTACGATAGAATTGTAAAATCAAAAGATACAAAGAAATCGTTCTTTCGGAATTTTTTCATAGCTGGAGCCCTTGCTGCACTTATATCTATGCTTTGTGCAACTCTTTATCTCATACTCTATATTTTCTTGTTTTTTTGATAGTTTTGGTGTTTTATGGATTAAGACTAGAATTTTGAGAACTTCTAGAACCATTACTAAGGCTAACTCTTGTAAATGAAAACAATCCATTGATAACTTATTGGTAACAATTGGGTTTAATTGGAAATTGTTCATAATATTTAGTACTTCTGTTCATAAAAACATTTATATAATCACATGTTCTGTTATGATTAGGGAGTAACAGAATATATGAGCAACCCCGTGAACCCTGATAACTTACAAAGAGCCGTATTTGAAGCCAACAATGATCTTGCCCGAGTTCTTCGAGCAGCAGCTCATACCAAGCGGTTACAACTCTTAGCACTATTGGTGAAAGGATCTAAAGAATTTATTGAGCTTCGTTTTGCAACAAAACTTAGTAAAACCGCCTTAGCTAACCACCTTACTAAATTAATCAAAAAAGGTTTGGTAGAGCGAGTCAATCGGGGAAATTACCAGATCACACCTGATGGGTATAAGCTATTAGAGAGCATTGTGGGCACATATATGAGTTCCCAAAGGCGAGAAGCTCTTGAAAGACAACAGCTCTTGGAACGTTACTCACGTGGCTATAAATTAAGGAGGAAACCTAAGATGGAAGCATATGAGTTAAGGACAAAAGCTAAATATGAACCAGGATGGATCTCGTATGTAATGGCAGTCACCGGGGTATTGAAGTCTTTAGGTGTCGGTTGTGACATAATTGATATTGCTGGTTACTCTAGCTACGCTTTTCTAGTCAACGTTGCTGAAGGAGTGACTTGTCCCTCTGGTCCTACTGCACATAACGCGTGGGAAGAAATCCACAAAGGAACAGAAGCCTTGGGGTGGAAGATCTCATCTGTTAGTGAAGAAATTTCATACCCTCTGGGGGATACCATTACTTCAGAAGATTCAGCCCGAGCTCGAGCACACTTTGAGCTTGTGAAAGAAGGACTTGTTCGGACAGGACGTCCTGTCGTGATCTGGGGCATTCCAGTGCCGGAATACGGTATTGTGAACGGTTACACTGCGGACTCTTATGTGGTAAGCACATTTCGTCATTTGAACAACCAGCCAGATCCACCAATCAGATACGACGCGTTGCAAGCACCCGGTTGCCTAGAAGCCATTTTCTTCGAAGAGCAAATATCGGTTCCTGATGCGAAGCAGAAGGATATGGAAGCTATTCAGCGAGCGATCAAGATGGCAGAGGGTGAATATAAAGGAAAAGGATACGTTTCAGGGCCTCAGGCCTTTGAAGAATGGGCCCAAGTCTTGGAAAAAACACCGCAGAAGGTGATTTATCATGGGAACAGCTACGTTGCAGCCTGCACCCATGAAGGCAAAGCCTTTGCACGAACGTTCCTGGAACGCCTTTGCAAAAAACATCAGGGCACGCAACAAGCAAAGACCCTTGGAAAGGCAGCTGAGGAATATCAACATGCTGAAAAACTCATGAGCCGATTCATGGAACTCTTCCCATTTTCGATGGACGGTGCTTTACCAAAAGAAAAACTAAGTAAAGGTGCCAGGCTTCTTCATGCAGTCAAACCTCATGAAGTCAAGGCATTAGAACACTTGAGAAAGGCTCTTGAGAACTGGGTATAACATGAAATAAATACAAACTGATGTGATTGATGGGGCAATAAACCATTCGGTTTGGGGTTTGGCCATTCTCTCAATTACTAAACCTAGCATGAGTTTTGGACTATTGATTGTTACATCCAAATTCCTCTTTAAGTGGCTGATACTAGAGTTTTATGCGAATAAGAAGGTGCGTAGGTTCACATGAAGCGAGGACTAGGCAAAGTCTTAGACACCTACCAAGATTTTTTAACTTTCTGGAGACACGCTCGTTTCAAGGGCTTAGATGAACAGATCGCACTTTGGCAATCCTCTTACATGAAGAAATACCCTGAATTGCTTGAAAAACAGGTCGAAAGTTATGAAGCAGAAAAAACAGATTGGCGAGAGATAGCTAAAACCGTTTTTTCGTTGTTCCCACATCGATTCGAGTTGATGCGAAAAGCAAGAGACAACTTTCTTGTAACATACGAGTCTAACTGCGTAAAAGCCTCGAAAAGGCTAGGACTAGATTTCAACATTATTTTTGTTATTTACGTTGGCATTGGATGCGGAGCAGGATGGGCTACAACCTATAAGGGACAACCCGCGGTTCTTATGGGCTTAGAAAATATCGCAGAACAGAAATGGCACTCAAAGAATAAATTACAGGGTCTGATGGCTCATGAAATTGGGCATCTCCTCCATATGAATTGGCGAGGTGAATGGGAATCCTTCGAGAAAGCCGAACAAGACCCATTATTCCAGCTTTACAGTGAAGGTTTCGCCCAGAGGTGTGAACATGTTATCCTAGGAAGAGAAACCTGGCACATGGCACAAGACAAGCAATGGCGCTCCTGGTGTGAGCACCATAAAAGATGGCTAGCCAAAGAATTCTTGAAAAGAGTAGAAAACCAAGCTGCGGTAAACGACTTCTTTGGATCATGGTTTAATATTCAGGGTAAAACGCATACGGGGTATTTTCTGGGTCATGCTTTCATCTACGAGCTGGAAAAAAATTATAGTTTAAGGAGAATAGCACTTTTTGATATTGAGAAGGTGAGGGAGATGGGCATACATTACTTAAAATCCTTGCTCAATTAGAATTGGGTGCCAAACCTTATTTTTGAAAACCTGATCTTTTCAGTATAAAGGCCTAGAGCAGTTCAGAAAAGATTTCCGGCATTTGAGTAGGAGTATTGACTACCCTAACGCCTGATTTTATGAGGGCATTGATCTTGCTTTTTGCAGTACCCGTTTTCCCTGTGATAATAGCTCCGGCATGGCCCATTTTTTTGCCGGGTGGCGCAGATCTCCCCGCAATAAAGGCAATAACTGGTTTCTCAAACTCGTCAGCAATATAATCAGCGGCAAGTTCCTCAGCGTTGCCACCGATTTCCCCAATGAGGGCGACCCCCTCTGTTTGAGGATCGTCTTTAAACATCTTGAGCACATCGACAAAGTCAACACCAATGATCGGATCCCCTCCAATTCCCACAATTGTTGACTCCCCAAAGCCGGTCTTCATCAGTAGCTGTGAGACTTCATGGGTTAGCGTCCCACTCCTAGAGACAATCCCGATTCGACCTTCACTAGAAATGTGGTTGGGCATGATCCCGAGCTTTGCTTTTCCAGGGCTGATTACCCCGGGAGTATTTGGCCCAACAATTTGACACTCTTGCTGCCGTGCAATGTTCATTATCAAAATTTCATCTTTGACAGGAATTCCTTCAGTGATTACCACAATTGGGCTTAGGTAGCTGTCTATGGCCTCGAGAACCGCATCAGCGCAGAATGGAGCAGGAACAAAGATAATGGAGGTATTAGCGTTCGTGGTGTCCACCGCTTCTTGAACAGAGTCGAATACGGAAACACCAAGGGTTTCTTGCCCCCCTTTGCCAGGAGTCACGCCCCCAACAATTGTATTAGGATTGTACTCAATCATCGTTTGCGTGTGAAATTGCCCTTGTTTTCCTGTAATTCCCTGAACGATGGTTCGTGTCTTTGCATCTATTAGTATTGCCATTTAGATCACCTCATATAGCAGCTAACTTGACTGCCCGTTTGGCCGCGAGTTCCATCGTGTCAAGCACATCAATGCCGGCACTTTCGAGGAGTTTCCGCCCCTCATCTTCTCGAGTCCCTAGCATTCGGACAACCATTGGAATCTCAAGACCCAACTGTTTTTGGGCATCAAGAATTCCTTGGGCAATATAATCGCACCGTGTAATTCCTCCAAAAATGTTGATAAAGAGGACTTTCACTCGCGGGTGTGATGTAACAATCTCTATGGCTTTGGCGACCCTTTCAGGAGGTGCTCCACCTCCTAAATCGAGAAAATTCGTGGGTTTTCCACCAAAATGAGTGACAACATCAAGAGTGGCCATTACAAGACCTGCGCCGTTTCCGATAATACCAATATCGCCATCCAGTTCGACATAGAAGGCTTGGACTTTTTGCGCAGCAATTTCCCGTTCAGTTAGATCTGTTAAACCTGCTTCAATACGTTCTTTATATTCGGGATGACGAAACAGAGCATTATCATCTATCGTCATTCGGGCATCTACAGCAACTAGCTCGCCTTCGGGCGTGAGAATGGCTGGATTAATCTCCGCCATAGTCGCATCGTAATCTCTTACGACATCCCACAACTTCATAAGCATCTGGCTTAGGCTTCTAGCCTTTCCCCCTCGAAATCCTATTTTATTCATCATCCGCAGCGCTTGGTATGATCTTAAACCTAATAATGGTGGTATATGCTCTTTGACGATCTTTTCAGGCATTTGTTCAGCGACTTCTTCGATATCCATTCCTCCGGCGCTGCTCACGATTGCCACATAGTTTTTCGCTGCGCGATCTACTGTAAAGCCTAGGTAAAGTTCGTGTCCTTCTGGCACCATATGATAGAGAAGTAAGTTCTCAATCTTCAATCCATACAGCTCTTTTCCGAGAAGTTCCGCGGAGACATTCTCCACATCCTCCATTGTTTTAGCAAATTTGATGCCTCCACCCTTACCACGCTTCCCTGAGAGAACTTGGGCCTTTATAACAACTGGAAGGCCAACAATTTCGGCTATTCGCCTTGCGTCTTCAGGAGTTTTGACAACTTCACCTTTAGGAATTGAGATCTGATATTTCTGAAAGATTTCTTTTGCTTCAAATTCAAGAAGATCCAATCAAATCACTCCTAGTTCTTTATTTGATTCGGGAAAGCCCCACATAGGTACGTTACTCTATTGGATCACTTACGTAATAATACATCAAAGTAATAATATATACTCAGATACGCAACCTAGAGGGATATTTGTCGAAACTTATAATACATTTCTTTCTATTGGTCTAAGGCTTCTTATAATCTCATGTCAAAGGGATCTTCGATGTATTCGTAGGCCATTCCATATCTAAACTAAAAGATACTTGTCTTTGTTCAGAATTATTCCTAGTATATGAGCATAGGAGCCACACAAATTCAAATATTCAACGCAGCCAAAAATTTGATAAAGTTAGTTTCATTGAAGAATATTTGGATAACGAATACAATAACGTTGGGTCTGAAATGTCAACCACTGTATTCATGAAACTACTAGAGTCTGCCCCAAACCGTTATGACCGGGGAATAAACCTTCTAACTTGGGGGAACCATCTGAAAATAATTCGGGAGATTGTTACACAGTTTATCTTGGAAAATGATCGTGTTCTAGATATTGGCGTGGGAACTGCAACTTTAGCGATCTTATGTGCCAATAAGGGCGCACAGGTAACAGGCATCGATATCTCGCCAAAGATGCTGAAAGTAGCTCGGCAAAAAGTCAAAGAAGAGAATTTGACAGATAAGATCGAGCTACAAGAGATGAGCGTCGTTGAGATGGATACTCATATACCGGATCAATCGTACAATAAAGTCTTGGCAATTCTTGTATTCAGCGAACTCACTGAAGATGAGCAGCGATTTACATTGAATCAATGTCATCGGATTTTGAATACAGAGGGACTGCTCATCATCGGAGACGAAGTTCAACCCGCTTCTCGGCTTAAAAAATTGGCTTACTACCTACTTCGCATCCCATTGACCCTAATTACCTATCTAGTTGCACAAGTCACAACAAGGCCTTTAAAAAACATCGACCAAAAACTTACTGAAACACAATTTAAGATTAAATCAGTTTCAAAATACTTTTTGGATTCATTAACATTAATCGTTGCAACAAAGGAGGCTTAGGCTACGGGATTGAAAACCACACTCAAACTGGTCGCTGCTTTCCTTTTCCGCTGGGTCCACTTTCCCGTGGAGCCAGGATTACGAATATTTGGAACACCAAATGAACACAGTCCAGTGTTCTTAACAGCTAATTTTGTCTTGACCTTGAAGCGCCTCTCTAAATATCTTCAAGGGCAGAATTGCTACCTTCTCGTGGCGCCTACTAATGGAATCAATGTGTGGTGTGCTGCGAGTGGAGGCGAGTTCACCGCTCATTCTGTGATCTCTGCAATAAAGACCAGCGATATCAACAAACGGGTGAAACACCGCACCCTGATTGCCCCCCAGCTCAGTGCCCCCGGGATCGACCCCAAGAAAATTCAACAGGAAACCGGATGGCATATAAAGTTTGGTCCGGTTTATGCGAAAGATATTCCGCAGTACATTAAATCCGGTTTTAAAAAGAGCAAAAAGATGCAGCTGGTCGAATTCCCGTTGCAAGCCCGGTTGGAGATGGCCACCATGTATTTTGTTACCATGGTCTTAATACTATCACTCCCGTTAATTGTTTTCTTTTCAGAACTCTATCACTCCTTAATTATATGGGCCGGCATCATCGTCTATGGGATGTACATCTCATTTCCATACCTCCCCACAAGATCCGGCTTTGTGAAAGCGGGTTTCAGTGCAGTCATCTACCTTGTGGCAATTGTGGGGCTCTCCATGTGGACTACTGGAAAACCCTTCTCCTTTACACATCTGTTGATCATGGCAATCCTCGTGGTATCTGTAATTGGCATTGATTTCAATGGAACATCTCCTACGTACAAAAGCGACCTTGGAGCTTTATTCTACAGGCATGGCCACCAGAAATTTCCCTTTCTTACAGGTATATATTCGCTTAATCCCTATGGAGAGATTCAGATAAATGAAGAAGCCTGTTCAGGTTGCACCTTGTGCTATCAAGTTTGTCCTCGAGGTGTTTATGAGATGGATCTGGAATTTCACAAAGCTAATCTCGTTCATCCTGAAAATTGTATCAATTGTAATGCCTGTATCTACCGGTGTCCCGAACAATGTCTTGCTATCGTCTAGCGAACTAAATGAAGAGCAGGAAGCCGTTATCGAAAAAAGATAGATCATCTTTATAAAAAATATGATAGAGTCGCTATTTTTTTTGGGAACGATTGAATTGATAATACACTAGAAGAAAAATGTCTGTTTGGTTTTTCATTTGTGCAGCAAGTTTCTTTATCGTGACATTTCTGCACTTTATATCAGTGGAACACATAAAACTTCAGGAAAAGTACGGAAATGAAAAGGGAATAAAGATTGGGAAAATTTATGGCTCGACTTCTGGATCAATGGAGTTAATCTTGTTGATAGGGTTATAGATTTCCCCCCAGCCAACAATTATTATTCCCCTATTTGCAAATATAACAATATCAATTATAAATTGTCCAATTCCAATTATACACCTGATTATATTTTTACCCTTAACAATGGTTGGTGCATGGTTCGGGATTGCAGGCGTGAGGGCAACTGGGATGGAAGCAGCTGAAAATCATAGCAAACCATAGAATATTTTAACTACAGGAGTTTATTCGATTGTGAGACATCCACAATATTTCGGCTGGATTTTAGCGCACATCGGAATATCTGTCATTCTTTCAGTCCAGTATTCTATGCTTTTCACTCCAGTTTTGGTGGCATTAATTTACTTAATTTCAAAAAAAGAAGATGAATTTATCAAAGTTTTTTTAGTGAAGAATATAATACTTATCAGAAAGAAGTTTCAATATTGATTCCAAAATGGAAATAATGTCCTTAAGATAAGCCCATAAGAATAAGATAAGATTGATTTAACTAAAATCTCAAGCGTAATTATTATTTTTACAAGATAAAACAGATTAAATAGATGATAACAAATGGAATTAAGAAAAATTACAGCGTATTATTCCATCATTATTGGGATTTTAAATGTTATACTATGGATTATGCTCATTATTAATGACTAAGTGTCAGATTTAGAAGCAAACATTGTCTTTGTAAGTTTCCACTGGCTTTCCGAATTTTTAATGGCTGGATTGTTAATATTTGTAGGATATCTGATCATTTCCAATAATAAGTTTAGCACTAAAATCTACTTTTCGCCACGGGGATGTTGATCATTGCTATAACTGGAGCTATTGTCTTTTATAGTATAATAGAATATGAGCTTACATTCATCATCATGGGAACCATAATTACGGTAATTACAACTATTCTGGCTCTTAAAAAATATGAAATGTTGCAAAATTTCTTTTATTTCACAATAGGGATCATTATCTATGCAGAAATTAACCTCTTAGGAAATTCTTTCCAAAATATGGATATTATTTTAGTCTATCTTGATTTACTGGCTATTATCTTTTCAGTGAGTTTATTAGTATTCAGTTTTAAAAAGAGGTGATTTTTGAGTAGATCTTTCCAGACACTTTCTTTTTTTATTCTTACTCCGCAAGATGTCACTACGATCATGAATACATGCTTATCGAAAAATCAGATTTCGAAATGAATGTTATTCGGTTATTGCAGTTCTTATGCACTCGTTTCGAGAGACTGATGGAGCGTTTCGAACAAAATAGTAACTAGTTTTTGATTGAACGCTAGATGATATATCTTGTGGTTAACCGTGAAGTTGGAGGTCAAGCATATAAGGATGAAAACCCCTTGTTTGAACTTCCAAATCTTATAATAGTGTATAAGAATTGTATATTATTTTCTTCTAATTAATGTGAAATGTGTAATACTTATACAACTTCTTCTGAAAAAAATTGATATTTCCTTTTTCTTGTATAAACTAAATTTCACCATAATCACTAATTTCCTTGCAATCCTTAATCCTCTAGTTTTTGTCAGACCCACTAAATGTTCTGGGGACTGGCGTGATTTAAAGACTTAACACCAGATCACTCAAGTTATTCTCCTTGGTTCATTCCTAAAGGGATCAATGGCCATGAGCCCTTTCCTTCCGGACATATGGTCATGGGATGGACGCTCCTACCATTATTTCTGTTTACATGTTAAAAAAGATAGAAAGTTCGAATCCTTGTCGGATGTGCAATTTTTCTATGGGGAGTAATAGTTGCGATGGGAAGAAATGTGATTGGAACCTATTATGCTTCTGATGTATTATTCTCTACGTGTGTGACAATCTTTGTTTGCTTATTTTTGTATAAATGGATTTATTATCAACTATATCTACAAAAAACTTAAATTAAGTAGTAATGCTCGATTTTTTGGACTTTAAAAATTTCGCGGTTGATTGATGTCTTATTATTCTCTCTTTAGCCCCCGCATGTCGATGAAGCACATAAAAATTAGTCAATTAACAAGATTTAATAAGCATCCTAATCCCAAAAGATATTGAAGGTAGTATATAGGTAAGAAGAGTGAATTCATAACGAAACGCTTTTTTTGAGAGAGATTCACAGAGTATTTGACAATAAAAGTACTTTCTTGAATTTCCAATACCTAATTCCTTAGGAAATGCTATATGTTAAAAATTACAGCGTATGGTGCAGCGAAAGAAGTTGGAAGAAGCTGTATCCTTATCGAAGACAAAGACACTAAGATCATCCTCGATTGTGGGTTAAAGATCAATCCTGATACCCCAACATGTGCTCCAGAAGGTATTGAGGAGCATATAGAAGATCTAAGTGGAGTAATTGTAAGCCACGCACATCTGGATCATGTCGGCTACGTCCCGGGCCTTTTTGCCCGCAACTATCAGGGGGAAGTGCATATGACAACTCCCACAAAGGACCTAGCGACAATTCTTTGGCATGATCACCTTAAAATAGAGGGAGATCGTCACTTCAATGCAGAGCATATTGCGCTTGCTCAGAATCATATCGTCACACAT
>JBHIFL010000073.1:0-19860 GCA_046761065.1 Candidatus Heimdallarchaeota archaeon | reverse complement strand
GAAAAAAGAATGAATAGGTAATTATCTCCATTGGATTCTCTGAGATTTCCAGTCTCTTAAGGCTTTATTTAATTCCCCAATATGATGCATATTATGCCTTAATAAATATAGCATTTTTTCTAAGATTAGCAGTTTCCCCTCATCAAAGTCATTGGTTGTTAAGAGATCCGGATCTGTCGCATTTTCTAGAAAATGAATTATTTGGGTTTTGACATCCTCAAGGTAAGCTAGTACTTGAGCTTTGGTAATTGCTATTTTTTTCTGCTCAATAATCTCTTCTGAATCCGTTTCCCAATTGATTCCTGCTCTTTTTCCCCATTCCATCCCTTTGGGAGTGTTCCGCCTGTAATAATCAGCTGTTTCAATAATATGGTAAACTGTCCAAACAAACGACCAATTATTTGCTGTCTTTGACCAATTTTCGTCTCCTATAATCTCAATTGCTTGTCGCAACATCTTCCAACTACTATTAAATTGATTTAACAATACAAGCCCGATTTCCTTTGTCTGTCTTTTATTCATATGTTTAACCACACCAATCTGTGAATCCTTTCTAGAAATATTTATCTGCTGACGCAAAAGAGCTAGCTAATGCAAATGGAAAGTTTTCGACTCCTAGGTGTTTTTCTATTCTAATATTAAAAGTTAGCTACAGAAAGACGAGGGTCCAAGCAGATTACTTGCATATTATAGTCTGAAGGGACCATCAAAGCTGAAAACGATCATAGTAACTAATTTTTTGTCAAGAAAATAAATTACTTCTGATATCACTCCCAAAGGAGAAGTGCTGAGAATTCCACCGGTTTTTAGCAAACTCTACTTAAGAGTGACTAACGTTGGACTTTGGGGATATCCATGAGTGAATTGTTGTGGAAAGCCGGGGTTCTCTTGCGAATAATTCGCTGGAGACTCTTCTCCCATAGACCAATCGTGCTTTCTCATTTCATAACCAAAGCATGTAATGCGAAATGTGCTATATGTAATTTTTGGAAACTTCCTAAAGAACCCGAACTTTCCACTCAAGAGATCTTCAGGATTCTTGAAGAAGCACAAGAACTGGGTTTTGTCTCATATGTCTGTTGGGGCGGCGAGCCCTTGCTCCGCCAAGATCTTCCAGCTATTTTAGATTTTTCAAAAGAACTTGGTTTCCACAACACTGTAATAACAAATGGTTCATTATTATCTCATTTTGCCACTAAACTAACCTCTATGGATCTATGTATCGTTTCAGTAGATTTTCCTGACAAACGGCACGATGAACTACGGGGAATCAACAATCTACTGTGTAAAGTTTTAAATGGAATTAATCAAATGAAACGCCACAGTAAAATCCTCCTAAACTGTGTTGTAAGCAAGCTTAATCTTCAAGACTTAGGTGCAATGGTCAACTTTGCCAAACAGTTAGGAGTAAATATCGCCTTCGAACCGATCGTAAAGATCCCAAAATACAACGAGGCGCTTTGTCTTACCCTTCGTGAGCAAAAAGAAGCCTTTGAGTACCTCGTTGAATTAAAAAAGACAGACCAAGTTATTAATAATTCATTATATTATCTGCAACTTCTCGCACGAAACGAGCTCCCTAGGTATACCTGTCATAGCCCTAAAGTTACGCTTTTTTTAGGACCAGATGGTCAAATTCAACGATGTGGTATGCCCAACCATGATTTCGGCTCAGCTCAGAATGAAACCCTTGCACGAATTTTAAACAGTTATACATACGCAGCTCATGTTCAAGCAGCTGAAAATTGCTCAAAGTGCACGCTTTCCTTCGCGGTGGAACCATCTCTGCTCTATAGCTTGGATCGCTCTGTCGTCCTGAATTTTTTAGTTAATACAGTCACCGCATATTAGTATTAATGCTCTCCTCAGGAAGGCATTAAGTTTTCGGTTGGATTTTGAATTTGACTATTACATAGGAAAATCTTGTTCTTGGATCTCTATCATTGATTTCCATGCTTTTCGAAGAATTGGGAGGGCTTTGAAGGCAAATACGGCATTCAGAACTAAAGGAATCCAGAACATTAGAATATTCACCATAATACTTGCCGCTGCGGCGACGGCCCGGGGAGCGATCTCATTGGAGAGTCGGGAGGTTCCTATAACTACTACAAAAATTTCTGCGGTGACGATCTCTTTAACACCGATCCCGCCCGGTAATCCCCAGCCAAGAAATTCGATGATTAATGCAACAGTAGAAATTGCGCAAATCACAAGGACCGATTGTCGGAGCCCAAGTGCTACGAAACTAAGCCATGCAGCCATGATGAATGAAAGATAATACAATAAAGTGAAGATAAGGATATAAATCAAGATTGTTTTCTCTCTGATCAGAACTCTCATGCCATTGCTGAAACTACGGGCATTCTCTACGGCGCGTGGTCGCAACTCTTCGATCCGTGATTTGATAAAAGGAAACGCACGCTTTGCGACATTTAATAAGCCGTGAGCTAAGCGAGTAGGGGCGTCTGGATGAGTTGAGAGTAGGATGAGTGCAATACTACCTATAATGGAAACAGAAAGGAAAAACCCCATAGCAATCATAGTGTATCGTGGAAGTGAAAATCTCAAAAAGAGATACATAAAACCCAATATGCCGGATATAACGATCCACATGGTTACACAGATTTTCATAGCGGTTTGGGAGGTAAGAGCTCGCCCCCAGATATCTTTCTCAATGAAGTTCTTTTTTGTTTGATCTTCTTTTATCAGGTATGACCGAACAGCAATCCCTGCGGTGCCCCCTATTGGAATAATGATATCGAAAAACATGCCAATATAAGCGTAGTACAAGGTGCGGAAAAATGAGGTTTGTAGCTCCATTCGATTTAATAGCTTTTGCCAAGCTATTGCATAAAAAAATGATCCAATGATAATAACCATAATGGCGAGACCCACAAGTTTAGGATCTGCTGCAACAAGAATTTGGATTACCTGTGTCAAATTTGCAAAAGCGACATAGATAACCAGAAGAACTAAGCCAAGGACGAAAAGAAACAAACTCTTTTGCCATGGGATTCGGCTTAGCCAAGAACTTTCATCTGGTTCCCTTTTATAAGCCATCTTAACTTCTCCTGTTTCAGTCTAGTGAGGGCACAGTAAATCACAGATCCATGCTATTAGATAGTTTTCCAATGCTTCTTTTCCGTCTAGAATTCTGGTAATAATATACGAGTGTTTCCAGTATTGAATCGCAAAGTTGCAAGACAGCTCATTTACCCCAGTTATTTGTACTTTCCGCTCCCCTCAATTTGATTAGGATTAGAAAAATAAACGGATTAGGCTTCTTCTCGGCTATATGGAAACCCCAGCGCTGTAGGTGCCCCCATCTTTTTCTTCAACGTTTCTTTAGACCCGATGAGCAAGACAATGATTGTAGCAAGATATGGGAGCATTCCTAAAAAGCTGGGTGGGATGCCGAAGGGCTGTAATCGAAACTGTAAAACTTCTACTCCACCAAACAAATAGGCTCCTATCAATGCACGGCTCGGATTCCACATCGCGAAAATCGTCAAAGCAACTACAATCCAGCCTCTCCCAGCTGTCATTCCCTCTATCCATGCGGGTGCCAGTCGAAGGGAGAGATACGCACCTCCTAGACCCGCCATAGCTCCTCCGAACACCACACAGAAGTATCGGACACGATGTACATTGATGCCTATTGCATCTGCAGCGCTTGGATCCTCTCCTACAGAGCGAATCACAATCCCTACTTTTGTTCGGAAAAGTAAGAACCATAGAACGGGCACAAGAATTAATGATAGATAAATTAAGATGTCTTGCTGAAATATAATTCGTCCTAAAAATGGGATACGCTCCAAACCTGGAATAGGTTTCGTTTTAAGGGATTTTCCCGGAATACCGATATAGTTCCGGCCTATTAACCCGCTTAAACCCAGACCAAACATTGTAAGGGCTAATCCGGAGACAACTTGATTGCCACGTAATGAAATACTAACAAACGCATGGATCAGTGATAGTAGACCTCCAACTAGCATCGCAAGAAGCACACCGAATAATGCACTACCTGTTAAATGAGTAACACTAAATCCTGTTATTGCACCCATAATCATCATACCCTCTATTCCGAGATTAAGGATTCCCGCGCGTTCTGCATAGATCTCTCCGAGAGTGCCAAGCAAAAGAGGGGTACCTGCCATTATTGTTAGGGATAAAAAATCCATTATCGCTTCCATTTCCATATTATTCACCTTTCCCATTTCACCTTATAATGCAATAAAATCTCCCCTCCTAACACAAAAAAGAGCATAATGCCGTTAAAAATGTAAATTGCAGCGACTGGAAGCCCTAGAGAGACTTGAATCATGTCTCCTCCTACTAGCAGGCCACCAAACAGAATTGAACTAAAGAGTGTTCCAATGGGATTTAACCGCCCTAGCCATGCCACGATAATCGCTGTGAAGCCATAGCCGGGACTAATTCCTTTTCTCAATCGATGTTGAATTCCTGCTACTTCCCCGACTCCTGCTAGTCCCGCTAGACCTCCACTGACAGCCATCACAAAGACTACTGTCTTCAGATAGTTCATTCCAGCATACCGTGCCGCTTCTTGCGAGTCTCCTGTCACTCGGATCTCGTATCCAATTTTGGTTCGTTGCAACATTACAAAGAGTATGCCCGTTAAAATCAATCCGACAATAAGTGTCGGGTAATGAAGCCGTGTCCCGGGAATGCGGGGCAGCTGTGCTGAAGGTGAGAACATTGGAGTGTGAGGAAAACCTCCAAGTGCTCCAGGTTCTCGCCATGGACCATAAACAAGGTATTCGAGTAATTTTGCAGCTATATACGTGAACATGAGACTTGAAATCACCTCATTGGTTTGTAATTTCGCTTTGAGGATCCCAGGAATTATACCCCAGAAGGTACCTGCCATAAATCCAACTATAAACATAATGGGGAGGAGCAAGAAAGCCGACATGTCTGGAAAGGATAAAGCAACCCAAGTACTTGCGATTGCTCCCATAAAAAGTTGTCCCTCCGCTCCAATGTTCCATATTTGGGCTTTGAATGCAACGACTAATCCTAAACTACACAATAAGAGGGGAATTGTTTTAACAAAGGTTTCAGAAATTCCGTAATAGCTTCCAAAAGCCGCACGGAAGATCTGTGTATAGGCGACCCATGGATTAATCCCGTATCCCATAAAAATGACCCCGACAGCAACTAAGCTGAGAAGAATAGAGCTGATCAGCACAACAATGGACACCCACCCCGACGTCTTTTCTCGTCTTTGAATTTTAAGCCTCATATCCTCTCATCCTCAACTTTTCTGGTTCCAGCCATCATTAACCCAATTTCTTCAATATTAGCTCCTTCTACAGTGACTATTCCCATGATTGTTCCTTCAAACATTACAGCTACCCTATCGCTGAGTGCCAGGATCTCTTCAAGATCCCCGGATACCAACAAGATAGCCGCGCCTCGTTTTCTTTCCTCCAAGAGCCGTTGCCGGATATATTCCGTCGCTCCGACGTCTAGGCCGTACGTCGGCTGTGCTGCAATAATCACGCGAGGCTCACCTGTCAGTTCCCGCGCGAGGATCAAGCGTTGAATATTCCCCCCCGAAAGATGTTTTGCTGGGATTGACGGACTAGGGGCCATTATTTCGTACTCCGCCATCAAATTCTTTGTTAACGAGGAAATATAGCTTGTATTTAAGAAGATTCCGTCGCTGTAGGGCGAAATATAGTACGTCTTTAAAATGAGATTCTCCTCTACAGACAAGTTAGGGGAAAGTCCGAGTCTGATGCGCTCTTCAGGAATGTGGGCCACCCCAAGTTCGGTGATGACTCGTGGTGATCGATTAGTCACATCTTTATCCATAAGCAGTATTCTCCCACTACTCACTTTTCGCAACCCTGTGATCGCTTCTACAAACTCTCGTTGCCCATTCCCTGCCACTCCTGCGATGCCCACGGTCTCTCCCTCGTGTACGATGAGGGATATATCTTTGACAGCAAGGACACCCATATCATCAAATACCCTAAGGTTTTGAATCTCTACTACTACTTTACCTTGTTCCACCGGTGCTTTTTGCAAGGTAAATAGAATTTCACGCCCCACCATCATTTTCGCGAGTTCTTGCTTATTTGTTTCTTGACAGTTGAGCGTATTCACCACTTTTCCGCGTCTTAGTACTGTGACTCGGTCGCTTATTGCCATCACTTCATCTAATTTGTGAGTGACGAAAACAATTCCTTTCCCTTCTTTTTTCATCAGCTGGAGTGTTGAAAATAACTCTTGCACTTCACCTGGCGTTAAAACAGATGTAGGTTCATCTAGAATTAGGATATCCGGATCTTGATAGAGTGCCTTGATGATTTCCACTCGTTGACGTTCACCCGCGGACAACTGCCAAATGTAAGCTTTTGGATTGACTAAAAGTCCGTATCTCTTTGAAAACTCTTCAATTTTTTTCTCAACTTCACGTGTTGGGTACAATTGGTGTGTTGCAAAGCCCAAAGCAATATTCTCTGCAACTGTATGACGTTCAATCAATTTGAAATGCTGGTGGACCATACTTATTCCATGTGCCACACTAATTGCAGGAGATAAACTTTCAAAATGTTCCCCTTTGATAAAAATGTCTCCTGCATCTGGTCTGTACAAGCCGAATAGAATCTTCATTAAGGTTGTTTTCCCCGCTCCATTCTGGTGAATGGTCAGTGAGATTCCTGGAATCTGGTCTAGACTACACTGACCATTTTTCACCAAGAAGCGCGTGGATCTCTCCCGCTTTCATCTCGAAATTGATCTTTTCATTTGCAATAATCGGAGGAAATGCCTTACTAATTTGACGTAATACGACAATTGGCTGGTTATTCATTTATGATTCCTCAATTTCGGCTTGTTTTCAATCGAGCTTCATTCAACTAAATTCATCAGTTCCATCCTTCATGATGAAAGATAATAAAAAGACTTTCAACGGTTCAAAAAAGAAAAAAAGGGAGGATATAATGCAGTACGGAAGCGGGATCTGGGTTCTTTGGCAAGCAACTATGGGATCCTATCAACAACACCCTCTACGAAATAATCCATGGTCCAGAGAGGATCATGCCCGAGGCGCTCTCCATCTTGCACTTTTAATGCCCCATCTTGATCAAAGATTGGTCCTGTAAATGGGTCAAAAGGCGGAACTACTTCACTCATTTGATTGAGCCTTGTCATAACTAAATCGTAAACACTGATTGATCCGAGGATGGGATCCGTTACCATTTTCTCTTTGAGCTCTCCTTCGAATTTTGGATTGATTGGAACCCCGAATTCCCCGCCGAGTTCAACAGCATTTTGCGCAAGCAGGTAATAGTAGTCCCTGTTGTCCCAAACTCCCAAATAAAGCCGCATCAGGATCTCTTCATAAAGTACTTCCCAATGAACCAACTGGCCACTCACACAGGAATCGGGACCAAATGATTGCATAGGTGAGTAATGGCTAAAGGTATAGATCTGATCGCCTTGTTCTGTGTGTTCTTGACCAACTTGTAACACCGTCGGGCTATCCTCTGTGAAAGCGATTGCATCACATCCCAACGAAATCAATTCTTCCGTAGCTGCTCGGGCTAGAGTGGGATCATACCACGCAAATAACCACCGAACATGAACTTCAACATCGGGATTAACCTCTTTTGCTCCCAATGTGAAAGCATTGATATGGCGAATCACCTCTGGAATAGGATGCGCGGCTACATATCCCAGCTTGTTTGTCTTAGTGAGCGCACCAGCCATAAGCCCGTTCAAATAGTACAATTGATAGAACTCGGCGAAATATGTTCCAACATTTACTGATCTCTTGTACCCGGAACAATGCATAAACACTTTGTCAGGGTAGCGTTCACCGGCAGCGATTGTCCCATCCATGAATCCGAAAGATGTGGTGAAGACGATATCACTATTCTTCTCTTGGATAAACCGATCAATGAACCGGTCTACATCCGCTTCTGGAACAGCCTCAGCATAGACTGTTTCGAGCCAGTCAAACTGTTCGTCTACGTAAAGGCGGCCTTGGTCATGGGCGTGGCTCCAACCGTAGTCTCCTATTGGACCGACATATATGAAAGCGGCTTTTATTTTCTTTTCGGCTTCTGTCACGGTTTTGGTAGTGGTCACGGTCTCTGCGGCTTCTGTCACGGTTTTGGTAGTGGTCACGGTCTCTGTGACTCCTCCTTCTTGCCCAACGCATCCAGAAATGGCAAATATCCCTATTATAAACAAGGCTAAAAGCAAAAATCCCCAAAGCGCTTGTCTATGAATTTTTCGTTGCATATTCTTTCCTCCATTTGCATTCCTTCATGTAGAAGGCTATCAACCCGTCGTGGGTCTCATCTCCGAACGGCAGGGTGCAATTTTTAGGTCTTTGCAAAGGTATTTCACTATCTTTATTGTTGGAGAACAGCTTTTGTAGTCTGATCGCCTGTAAGGGTTCTTGGTATGCTTCTTCATCTGCCGTTAGATGATCATGGTTCCTGATGAATTGTTGGTGATTTAAATTTTTTTGTCTATTTTTAACATGAATGGATTTCAAATCAACATATTTATAAAGATTTCTCAGGAGTTTTATTGGGCGAGTACATTGATTGAATTTTTCAAATCAACATATCTCGTCAGAAAACCCATACGCGAGTTTAAAGCAATATTCAGTATGGCATCCAACTTCTGTTCTGTTTGTCTGTTCAATGCCAAAAATTCGATTGATTTAGTGAATTACGCCGCTGAAGCTCCGCATTTTACGTCGAATGGTATCAACCAAAGGTCGAGAATCAACATATCTTTGTTCGAACCTTCATACACGGAAGGATTGCCTAGAAGTGCAGGAGCTCTTTGTTGTCCTGGTTGTAATAGAAGAATGAGTGTGATAACTTGGCTTGAGCAGAAAAGTCGTTGATTTACCCTTGATTTGCAAAAGTTCTTTGTTATCTGAATAGTATAGTATAATCAAAAATAGAGTTTGCTGCAATTAAAGTGTGGAAGCAACAGCAAGTGGGGAATTCCCTTAACTGGAAGATGATGTCATAAATGCTGTCATGCCCATATCATATGGGTCATGCAAAAGGTTGATCGCGTTGTCGCAGTTGGAAAGTATCCTCAGAAAAATCTGGGCTGTTGAATTGCTCGCACAACTTAAAAAGAAGCACTCCTATGAAGAAATTGAGCAATTCACCAAAGACATGAAGGTTTTTACGGATTCGAAGGGTGAACCAAAACCCCTCTCCACGACGATTCTTAATCGGTATGTGAGAGGTCACGTTCTTCCAAGAGGGCAACGTGCAGAAAAACTGATTGATCTTTGTTTGTCAAAACTTAATTTGAGAAAGGCGGTCAAGGAGCGAATTCGCTGGGAAGGGCAATTCATTGACAATACCGCTCTCCTTAGCGATATTCGACTCCTTGGGATGATCGCAATGGACGTTGCAAGGAAGTATTTGCCTTTAGGGATTACAAAAGTGTTGACAGCTGCTGTGGATGGGATTCCACTTGCCGCCTTAATCGCAAAAGAGCTGAGGTGCGAGCTGATCATTGCGAAAAAATCAAGGGAAGTTGGTGTCCAGGCATACCATGAGGAAACATATATTCCTTCAGGCAGTGGAACGGTTCAGACTCTTTATGTTCCCAAAAAGGCTCTTAATAATCGAGATCGGGTTTTAATCTGTGACGACATCATTCGGTCAGGGCATACGCAACGCGCTTTGATCAACCTTGCCTATGGATTCAAATCTACGATTGGTGGTGTCTTTATTTTAATCGCAATAAAGGGCGGAGAATGGAAAAAAGCAATTAATATTGGAGATGTAGAGGTGTATGTTTCTCTCTCACCTCCAATATAATTGGTTTGACTCTTCTTATCTCATCCTCCCGCATTTCAAACAATTAGTAGGTTTTTTCTTATGCTGGTTTAACCCGCTCATTAGTAATTCTTGATTCCCTAATCTTTAGTATTATCACTACCTACTACTTTTTGTAAGAGAAGCGGACTTAATTAGTTACTAGGGGGAATTCTTTTGCCTGCCTCAGAAAGTATTGTTACTCTCAAGGAGACGGAAAAAACCATATTGGGAGCCCTGATGGCCTTTGGGATCCGTTCTCCTGAGTCAATAAGGTCTCATACGGGTCTGAAGAAGGTCCAGATCACTCGCGCTGTGGATGAGCTAGTAAAGCAAGGACTAATTGTCAAGAAACTGAGTGAAGAGGGCGAACTTCTGGTACCCACTCCCATTGGATTACATGTAGCCAACTTGTTATTGGGCGAATTGACTGAAGATCTTGATAACCTGGAAAAAAACACATCCGAAGACTTATCTGAACTAACTAAACACATCCAAGTCGGATTTAAGGACTTAGGTGGTTATTTTTCGAAGGCAATAGAGGAGTTCCCGAATCTAGTTGCTTCGTTGGTTGCTGAATCCAATGAAAAATTATCCACATTAAATGAAGCCCTGGTTCCTTTATTAGAAACCCAAAAGGATATAGTCGGGGGAAAAAAAGAAGTAAACCATCCTAAAGAGAGGATCACAGAAGTTGTTGAAGGGCTTCAATCACAAATTGACAATACATTACAGACATTAGGGGAATTTGTCCATCAAGCGATCAGTGAGGGGCAACCGATAAGTTCACTTCGTAAAATCTATGGATCAAGACTCACCCAACTCCTCCAAGATTCGACTCAAACACGGAAAGAACTTCAAGAACAGATTCGCCAGCTGTCCAAACAAGCTGAAGATCTTGCCCAGATCGATTCAACACTTGGGACAATATGTACCACACTTGAAGAAGCGATTCTCCAAGGGTTGGACAATTGGAAAGACGAGTTTTCGACAATTGTCAGGGAATATGCGACCATTACTAAGCAGGACACAACAGCTCAAAAGCAACTTGTCGAAATCCTTCACGAAACCGTCCCCACCCTTTCAACGACTAATACATCGGCAACAAACTTACTAGAGTCCTTTTCCTCCCAAATTGCGTCAGCTTCCAGCACTCTGAAAGAAAGACATTCGACGATCTCAACTCTCATTGCGCAATTTCTTGAAACACAAGGAGATATGAAGGATTCGCCTATTGAACTTACAAACAATCAAAAAGGTTCTGAAGATCAACTTATACGCACATTAGCAACAGTTAATTCAACAATAGATGAAGTTCTGCAACCAACAATCTCATCCGTTAAGAAAACTTTTGATGAGCTTAAGAATCAAGTGCAAGAAAAGATTTCGAAGCTTGAAAACATCCATCAACAAGTTCTGGATAAGCGGAAATCACTTGATAAAGATTTTATCAGAACTGATCCTACCCTTACTGAGCTTAAAACTGAAATCCAAGACTTTTTGACATCAATTTCAAAGCGCACAATTTCCATGGGAACGATAATACCCACAGAAGGTAAGACCTCCGTTATTGATTTACTTCAAACTTCTCTCACACAAACAACAGAGTGGCTACAAACAAGTTCAGAGTTCTATAAGACCTTTACATCAAAACTCATTACAATAGTTGTCTCCTTGTATGAAGATCTGAACGACAGACTTAGTTCTACATTTGCCACGCTATTAGACGGAGACAAAGAAAAATTGGGACATCTCACAGATCGGCTTAGTGATCTAAATGAGCAATTAGGAGGAGAATTAACCAATTTGATGAAGTCAATGGAAAATGCTACTGAATTAGCATTGAATCGAATTGGTTCGGAGATCACAGAAACCTTAGAACGGGGGCAAAATGAATTCACACTAGAGCTTGAAAAAATCGTGGAAGTCCAGAAGGGGCTCTTTACAATATATTCAAAGGGACTAAAAACATCAATTGCACGCTTCACCAACTCTACGGTAGAACTCTTGGGGGAACTGAAATCACAACTGACTGGAAGTTGGCAACAATTAACCGAAGAGGCGGAACAAACGCTAAATAACATCGATGTAAGTCCATCTCTCCAAATCTTAACGGATGGTATACGAACAATTCTTATGGAATTAGGCGAGAACATCATTTCTCAGAGTACTGCCGAATTTGAGCGCACTTTACAAATTCTCGAAAAAATCACACTAACAACAGCGAAGACAGTTTCAACAACTGCCGAAGACATTTTAGAAGCTTCCAAGAGGACAGTTGAGAGCATAGATCCTAGATTTTCTGATACCATACGAGATCTCCAACATGCCCAAAAGACACTACTGGAAACAGTCCGCACAAATCTTTTAACGATACGTGATGAATTTGCACAATTAGTGCAGAAGGCAAGAATTGAGTTAGAGAAGCGTGCCGATAAGGAAGATATGACCATATCAGGGGTTGTCGAGGAAACTCGCGAGAAAATTTATAACGCGCTAAAAGAAAGGACTGAGAATATTCTAAAGCGAGTGGAAAAGACTACCAACGTTTTAATCGCTTCAGGAAAGAACAGCTATGACCTAGTTGATGAAGAAACTAAAAATCTCTCAAATCTTTTAGAAACAAAGATGGCTTTAGCCCTTAAAACTACAACACAAGCGTTAGAAGGATTTGAAAGCGATTCGCGTGAATTTATTGAAGGGTTGGTCAATAAACAAATGGCTTCATTTGCGGAAACGATGAAAACAACCGAACGTGAATTATTCAATAAAAAATCAGACTTATTTGATAGACTCTCACAATTTAATGAGTCTCTGCAAGCATTTTTGGAAGAAAATAATCTTATAATAAACCATACAATTGATGGAGTTACTGAGACGCTCAAGAGTAGCCTTGCTTCGCTTCAAATAGATCTCCCTCAGCTTTTCAATGACGTTCGGAAAGAATTAGAAAAACAAATTGGGATATTCATCCCAAAACTTAGAGAAGATCAACATTTAATTCTTGATTTTTCACAAAAGTTGTTTAACCGCATTGAGGAGCGACAGCAAGAACTCCTTATTCAAACTCGTCAAACAATTCTGGAAAGTATCGAACAGTTACTCAAACATATCGAAGAACTTCGACAGCTCATCGAACCCCGAATAAGCAAGATTTTTGGGCGAAAAAAGAAAGGTTATGACGATTTTACGAACACATTGGAACAGTTAGAAATTAATATGAAAGCGCAAGAAACGAATGTACCTCGTTCATTGACTGAGATTATGAAGAACATTACGGAAACTAAAGACTTAATCCTCGGTAAACTGCGAATCGCCTTTGATCAACAACTTAAAAGCTCAGAAGCATTTTCATCTGATTGGGTAAATGCTGTCACACGGGTGGATCTTGCGTACAAAGATAATCTAAATCAAATTCTAAATAAATCTCAATCTCACACCAAAAATACGCTACTAACTTCATTAAAGCGTCAGATCACTCAAAATGAGGAATTAATAAGTGACTTCAGGGAATCACTTAACGAATTGATCGTTCGACAACAGGGAATGATCGATACGGCCGAAAACATCATTCGGGAAGTTGGAGCCCTTTACGATCGTACATCGGATGAGATGCAATTTGGTTTCCAAGATAAACTAGCCCGCTATGCGAAAGAAGCTGTTGAGTTGTACAAATCGTCTATGTGGCCTATGATAGAAAAAATTCAGAAATCTATGGAGGTCTTAAAGAACAAAGTCAAAACTGAACTCGAAAAGATCGAGATGACCCTTGATACGGGGGCGCGGGAAAACAATGCCACAGCTCAAGCCGAGGTTAGTAAAATACGGGACATTGTTATAGTCGAATTAGATCACATGACAAGTGAGGTGGCAAGAACTCTTGAAGAAACAGTCAAATTGGTATTTGGGTCCGTAGATACCCTTCAAGGAAATGTGGAAAAGGTAGGTGAACAGACGGTTTCAAAGATAGAAGCGACGATCAAGGAGATTATCAATGAGCGAACTGATTTATTAAAGGAAACGCAGCTAGAAGTATCTACTCTTCTTACTGAACATGCAAAGACATGGCATACAAACCTAATACAGGAAGCAGGTCATCTTGAAGAATCCGTCTTGAAGCAAAAAACGCAACTGGAGCAATTTGCAAATACAATAATGAATATGCAGGTTGCAGTAAATGAAAAAACTCCTGAAATTGTTTCACAGCTTCAAACGCAATTAGAAGATAGTATCCGTGAAAAAACAAGCATGATCGCATCACGTGTTAGGGCTATCACCGCAGCGACTGTATCTCAATTGGGGACTACAACTACTTCTTTCGTATCTCGACTAGAGGATATGTCGGCAAATCAGAGAGTTGGTATTGAGACAGTAGAACAAGAATCGATTGATAGTCTTTTGAAAAGCCAAAACCAAACCACATCCAAGCTTGAAACAGCTAAACGTGATGTCCAAGAGGGAATACAACAATCCTTGGGAGATTTGGCGGGAATATTACCAAAAACTCTACAAGATTCCGTTACAGCACATATGGATCGATTAACCAATCTTTTCTCAGAAATAAGGCAAATTTTAAATCGTGCTCATCAAAGAGAAAAAAGAAATGAAGAATTATTAACCGAAACAACCGACCTACTTGAAGGATTCAGACTCCAAGTAGAGACAGAAATCGTTCAAAAATTGGATGCGGTTGAACAAGAGCTGAAATCTAAAGCGGATGAATTATGTTCAGAACTGGATGAACAATATAAAAGCGTTGAAACGATTTTTACTGAAAAAATAAATGAAACAGTGGATATATTTACAGAATTAAGTGGAGAAATAAATCTAAAGGTCGAAGAATTCTTAACCCAGACATTACTGATTACTAGGAAGTTGGTCTCAGATCAATTTCACGAGATAGAAGACACAAGCACAAATATGACACGCTCAACTCAAACCTTGACCGAAAATATAACTGTAGCTAACAATCAACTCGAGAACTTACTGGAGGAAATTGGGACAACCCTTGGAACCAGAATCGGAGAAGTGCTTAAAGAAGGGTTGGAGAAAAGGATTTCTGGGCTTTATCAAAAAAAGGAAGCCCTCCAAAGCTTCTCTCACCAATACATGGAGGCAATTGAGGCCGCTTTTCACGCAATTCAAGAAAATATTGAAGACGCACATACTGCCGCTGAGGAAATGGCCACAAATGTTCTACCAGGGATTGATGAGGTTAAGGCCAACATCCAAAATAATCAATCCTCAGTTAGCCAACTATTGTCACTAACTGAAGAAATTCTGGCCCATGAACATTATAACAAACTACCTACACTTTCTAAACAAGTTGAAACATTATTGGAAAATTTGGCATTGATTGAGAAGCGGCTTAATGACATTGTCAACGATCAATTATGTACCAGCACTGTTGATTCCATTAGAAACACAATCAAACAACTTGAGGAGTCATGTCACACACTAAACCAAAGGCTTGATGTCCACTTTGAAACCTTAAATGAACACCTTGGGGCCTTAATGGACTCTGAAGAAGTAAAGAGCATTGAACCGGAACAAATGGAGTCAGCAGTTGACGCGATCCTTAAGCAGCTCACTAAGAGCGGAAAAGCCCTTAAAAAGGGAGTTAAGGCAGCTAACCAATCCCTGCTTGAATTAGTTGAACAAATCCAAATGAAAGAAGCGGCGATGCTAGGAAACGAGGTGTCATTTAGCGAATTAAAACAGAAACTGAAGGACACAAAAACTCAACTGGTGAATGCACTCGAAATACTCTCTAAACAAGTAAACGAGATCGCAAGAAAAACTTCAAAGATTTTTGAAGAACAGAACACCTTGACAAAAACCAAACTTACCGAAGAAGTCACTAAAACAGCTCAAACGATAAACGAACATTTCACTGCGTACAAAAATAAGATATCTGAAGCACAAACCGATGTAGAATCCATACTTCAAACTCTGACAGAAGTAGCAGATATGGCTTTAGAACTCCAAATAACGGGATAATACAATATCTTCTCGAGCTGAGATGTAAATTCTCTGCTATTCTGATAGCACAGAGATTATGGTTTGAGCTGCGTCGTCTAAATCTTTAGGAAGCTCTTTTATCTCTTCATGACCATTTAATGACCCAGACAATGAGAAAAGGTCATAAATTTCATTGTTGAAGGCTTCAAGAACTTCTTGTAGAAACTGCCCATCGGAATTGTTTGATCCTGATATGACAGCCACTTTTTTTGACTTGTTCCTAGGGGAAAAGACGATAACAGCGCCAGATGTTCCTTTATTCACAACACTGACTCCTACTGTGCTTAGCTTCTCTCTAATTAAATCTGCGAGTTCTCGTACACGACGATAGTCCTTTTTGGTCGTGGTGTCATTTTTATCGAACATTGTTAACTTAGAGAGTTCTATAGTGTCCCGTAACCAACGAATTACCTCTCTGGGGTTACCCCGACTTTTTTTGGATACCTTGTCAATATCTTTACGTTGCAATGGGAAGAGAGGTGAAGGCACTTCTACTCCGTGTTGTTTCCAAAATTCTCCTAAAGTACGTTTAACAAATGTCTCAATGTCTTCCCGCGTAAACCGCCGAAGTAATACGGGCCGTTCCATCCGTCCTTGAACACTGGGACTTACCAGCTCCAAGATTCTGTCATAGAGTTCTGTGATACATGCTAAGATAATGATATGATTTTTACATTCGTTATAAATCCGTTTAATACTCTCTAGATAGCGCACCTGTGCTTCCGATCCAAAAGCTAAGTAGGTGGTTTCCAACTCATCTACAAAAAAGATAACTGGGATATCGATATACTTCAAAAGAACGCGTAAGGCCGCCAATGCCAGCTCATCATCATCCAATAAACTTTCCTCAGGTACTTTAGCTTGACCTGTAGCAATTCCGGCAAACCATTTCTTCGCCTGCTTTCGTAATGAGGGATTTGTTGTTGTTAACGCGTGAAGGGCTTGGATTATCCAAGTTTCTGGCCCTGGGTGATTCATAAGGGCCTCTTCAAATGTTTCATATTTAGAAAACACATGTTCTGCGAGTTTTTGAAGTAATTCTAGACCGATTTCTCGGAGAAGGGAAAAATAGAAGTGAGGAATTACTCGTTCTGGAGCTGGTGGTGGTGATACATAAACGACGAGACTATCGGCGAGTTTGCGTCGTAGAGTCCAAAATGTATGTGTTTTACCATAGCCTGCTTCTCCAAGAATTGGAATGATTCTAGGACTGCAACCCTGTTTAACCATTCGAACTGCTGTCAAGATGACATTGTCAGCTTTGATATGTGGTCGTTCAATATCAATTATATCAGGTCGATCTTTTCTTGAAACAAATTCAATAAAAGGATTTTTTTGAAAAAGAATTTCTTGGGTAGATTTTGAGACCATTCCCTACTCTTCCTCCAGTATACAGTATGCATAAGTCCCATTGGGCGTATTAATTCCTTCATATGCTCCAGGAAGAGTCATTGCTGTTTGCAGAGTGAGAATTCCCGCATCGTGAAGCCTAAGCATGTAGGTGTCAAAGAGCTGATCTGAACACCTCAATTTCCGAGTGACTTGACTCCGAAGCTCCGGAATCCTCGCGATGGGTCTCATCGGGCTTGTTACCTGCTGAAAAGCCTCTTTCACGCTTTTAACAAATTCCACCTTAGTGATATCTTTGCGACCGAAATCTAACCGCTCGATGAAATTTTGCCCTTTCTTTGTTAATGTAAAGATGTGTTTCCTATTTTTCTTCCGTGTTACTAATTCTTGAGCTTCTAAAATCCTCAGAATCTCCATTTCGTGTGGACATCTGGCGTAATATCCTTTTTTGCCTTGTAAACGCATAATTCGGAGATATGAGTGGTATAAACGCTTATCCAAGCCAGCTGCACCACCTTTTAGAACTTAATAATGTAGAACATCTGTTAGTTACAAACCCTGAATTTAAAAAAGCGGACAACATCCAGAACTATACTCTGATAGAAATCATTTTCTTCTCCACTCCCCCAAATCTCTAATCGAAAACCCAACGGCGCTTTAAATAAAGAATGTTGCCCTATCCCTCAAGCGATAACTAACTTTCTAATAGTGTGGCTGGTCAAGGAAGCTTACTGAGCCCTTGAGGTGTTCCCCTAAAAATCCCGACATGATTAAGGTGGAATTGTATCAGATGAGGAAAAAAGATTTGTCTAAGATTGCTCAGCAGCCGCACAACGGTAACAAAAATTCTCAAGATCCTCAAAAACATCTCCAGAATTCGCATGAATTGCCTCCTACTGGTCTCCGGTTTCCTTGCTATATTTTATCGAGGGATAAGATCAAATATGTGCGGGGTGATGGTAAGATGGAAGATCCACACAAGTGTCTATTATGTGAAATTGTAAAAAAAACCTCTGAAATCCCATCATGGGAGATCTATCGTGACCAAAGAACACTTGTGATGCTCAATGCCTATCCTTACACCACAGGTCATCTGATGATCGTGCCATTAGAGCACTTTGAACATTATGAGCACCTTCCGAGAGATCTGTTAATTCATTTAAACCTGATGATCCAGCAGTGTATTCTCTTACTTCAGAAAACCTATTCTCCTTATGGCTTTAATATTGGCCTCAATCAGGGCAAATGGGGTGGTGCAAGTATCCTGCACCTTCATGTTCATATTGTACCTCGTTATGGTGCTGAATTGAATTTCATGGAGGTAATCGGAGGAACCCGTATTGTCATTGAACCCCTTGAAGCAACATTAAAAACTCTCAAAGCTCATGTCGAACTTCTCCACTTGAATCAGACCTCTCTCCCATGAGAAAGCTTATTTTTCGTTTAAGATTAAAATGTCCTCAGGGATTATAATGGGAATTATGAATCAGTTTATAGGAAGCAGTAGTTTCACAGTTCTGCGGATTTTAAGAACAAGTATTCATTAACAGGATAGTTTCTTCAAGCTCTTCTAATTTTGTGGCAGGGGTGTGCTAATAATTCTTGAATTTGGTAACCGGCAACCACTTGTTGTAGCTACCGATTATATTAGTCGAAAATCCGGATACTTTTCCTAATAAACGGGAGAAATTTTCTTGAAACATTAAACGATTTGACTAAAATGTTTAAATATTCTCACTATAATTCATTCCTTGTAGCACAGTTAATTGGAGAACTTACAATAAGTTCTCTTTTTCACGATTTTCTCGTGAAAACTATACAATATCGGGGTTGGAAATTAAAATGGCAATTTATGGGCCATTTAAAATTGTTCTAGGGGGCGAAGGCGCAACCGGCAAAACCAGTTTGCTCAAACAGGCCCTCAATGGCGTATTTACGACTGGTTACCAGGTTACAGTAGGCTGCGACTTTGCAGTGCTCGACCTAGATTTTGATGGAACTGCCACGGCAAAACTCATTTGCTGGGACAGTGGGGGGCAAAGTCGCTTTGCTTGCATCCGCCAAGCCTATTACACCGGAATGAGAGGCTTCATTATTCTATTCGACGTAACCAAGCGAAATAGTTTTGATCGAGTCCGCGAGTGGTATTATGAGCTCAGATCTGCGGCTCCTAATGCGCCCTTTGTGCTAGTTGGGAACAAGATCGATCTCAAGGAGTTCCGTGAAATTTCAAAAGAAGAGGCACTAGACCTTGCGATGGAAATTGGCGCCGATTATTATGTTGAGACGAGTGCCAAAACTGGAGTTGATACTCTGGTTCCGTTTCAAACCCTTGCTAAGCTTATCACACAGCAACAAGCCTCTATTTTGCAACAACCAATCCCTGCTTGACTCGAACCAAGTGATAAACTATCCTCTTCGATTTAATTATTCTTAAAGTACAAATACTACTTGGAATTCTAATTGGGTCTCTTCATGACTACTTACTCCCTGCAACTCCCCTTAAACATCCCTTTCTCTTTTAATGAGTTCTCTATTTTCAGCAGGAGAATCGCTAAGTCCTTGGCGTACTTCAGGGTGTTGAATCAATCAGTATTAACCAAAAACTTTCATTCATTGTTCTTATCCATTCTCATGTCTCACAAAATTGCTA
>JBHIFL010000072.1:0-19904 GCA_046761065.1 Candidatus Heimdallarchaeota archaeon | reverse complement strand
ATCGGGCCATCTTTACTCATGAATTGGATTTTTCCTGCCTCGATCTTTCCAGGGGATGGAGTTAAGAATAAAGTTGAGAGTCCGGTCATCGTTTTTCCACAGCCAGTCTCACCAACAACTCCTAATGTTTCTCCCTCTTTCATAATTAGATTAACCTTCTCGAGGGCTTTTACTACTCCTTCATATGTATAGAATCTCAGTACAAGGTCTTCAATCTTGAGGAGATCTCTTGCTCGTTGTTCCATTATCTAATCCCCTATCTCCTTCTTAATGTTGGGTCTAAAATATCTCTGAATGCGTCACCGAGTAAGTTCCAGCCTAGGACGAAAGTGAAAATAAACACTCCTGGTATGATGTATGTGTACCAGTATAGATATGGTTCCCCCGGTGGCCCAACTATCCAATTACGCGAGAAGGAGATCATTTGGCCCCAATCCGCAAACCCGATAGGAGGACCCAACCCAAGAAAGCTTAATGCCGCTTCTGTTAACACGATAGCTCCCACATCTAGGGAAGCCATGATCAGTAATGGATAGATAGCGTTAGGTAAGATATGTCTGGCAATCACCCGAAAATCCGAACACCCAATAGCTTTGGATGCTTCCACATAGTCATTCTGCTTAATAGTGAGGACTTCTCCACGAACTACCCTCGAGTAACCAGGCCATCCAACTAAGATGAGTGCCTTCATTATATTCCCCAAACTTGGGCCTAAGGCTGTTACCAGCGCTATCGCGAGGATGAGGCCAGGAAATGCGATGATTACATCGGTAAATCGCATCATAATCTCATCAACGATGCCTCCGTAGTATCCTGAGATGCTCCCGACCCCTATACTAATCAATACATTACAACCTACAACAACTATGCCAACGACAAAAGCAGTTCTGGTCCCCCAGATACAACCGTAGTAGATATCGAATTCTCCTGATGCTTTACCAAACGGGTGTTGCTCGTTAGGGGGTTCTGGTACGGGGGAAAATCCCTCATGGGGGATTATATAAGGATCTCGCCAACCCTCGGGGGTGGGCGCGAGAACAGGTGCAAATACGGCAATCATAACGAAAAACACGATTATCGAAATCCCAATAATTGACAGGGGACTTTTCTTTAACCTATTCAGGGAAAATTTTAATTCTCGTATCGTAGGTGCTGCGTCCTTTCGGAATCGTCTCATCCGTGCTACTACCATCTCGGTTACCCCAATCGAACCCGTGGATCGACAAATGCATATAAAATGTCTACTAAAAGATTTGCTAATACAAAGACCACTCCTACCAAGAGAACGAACCCCAGAACAGCGGGAATATCAATTTGAATGGCGGCAGTTGCATACATGAATCCAATTCCCTGATAGCTGAAAACAATTTCTGTTATAGTCAAACCGGTTATCATTCCTGCCAATAGCAACCCTGTAACAGTTAACACTGGAATCATGGCATTCTTCCTAGCGTGTTTATTTATTACATCCTTCGTGGATATGCCTTTCGCCCGTGCTGTGAGGATGTAGCCCTTGCTAAGTGCCTCAAGCATACTTGACCGCATAATCCTAATGATTAAAGCGACTATTTGAATTGTCAAACTGATCACCGGAAGCACGAGATGTTTAAGCGCGTCAATGAAAATCCAGTATTCCCCGTTCAATAACGCATCAATTGTGTTAAGCTGGGTGTACCTGACAAATTCTTCAGAGCTCTTCACATATATATTCGCATCTAATCCCAGTCTCCCGGTTCCAAAGAATCCAAATTGCCCGTAAAATATCGCAAGTAATATAATACCAATCCAGAAGGATGGGAGAGACCATCCAATGATTGATGTAAATCTTGTCACATGGTCTGCCATTTTATCTTTATTTGCTGCAGCAATAATGCCTAGGCGGATTCCTAAAATCACGATGATAGGTGCAGAGAAGAGAGTTAGTTCAAGTGTGGCTGGTAAGAAGTTTCTAATCAAAGTTCCCACTGGTAAATTAAATGCTCGAGACCATCCCAAATTACCTGAAAGGATCTCCCTTATCCAGACTAAGTATTGAATGTAAAGTGGGTCATCTAAATGATACGTTTGGATTATTTGTGGAATGGCATCTAACTGATTTTCACTCTCTATATAGAGGGCAGCCCTCTGCACAGGAGTGAATAGTTGTAATACGGCAAAAATAAGTAAGGTTGCTCCTAGAAGAGTTGGAACCAATAATATAAGCCGTCGTATAACGTAATGCCGAAGTTTCATGGAAAAAATCTCCAATAGTATCTCTTTCGCAAGTTTAAAAACCTAACTAAAGCAACATCCATTTTCTTCAATTGTAGGGATCGATCTGTAAGATCGAAGGTTTCATGGAAGAAATCCTTCGTGCTAACATCCTTTGGAACATCCATATGTGAAATCAAGTTTCCCTTCTTTTCGCAGAATTGAGATATCCAAATGTTTGCTAATCCCATAGTATATTATATTAAAAATAATTGAATTACTAAAAAAAGGGGGAATGTTAGGATAGGTGGGAAGTTAAGTTGGTTTAGTACTATTCCTATTGGATGTCGAAGTTAAAGAACATTGCACCGCAGACTAGATTGACGAAACCTGGTATGGAAGTAATCCCTTCAACCTTCCCAAGCTCTATCGCATCCGCAATAGTCTCAGGAGCGCAGAAATCTACGTCCCCAGCCAACATTTTCAGCTTTCTTGCTGCCCACTCATGATCGATAGTCAGAAGGACTTGACTGAAGTAAGCTGGTCCGTTAGGATGCCAAAAGTTCTCGTTTCGAACGATCAACCATTCAACTTCTGTATCAAAGTGGTCAAATTTGAAGGGACCTGTTCCCATCATTACATGCTTCGGGTCATCCAGTGGTGAAACCTCTGGATTGTTATAGTCCGTCCAGGTCTCTGGGTTCCCGTCCCAGCAACCCTGTGCGATGGCCCAGTCCTTATCAAGGACCGAACCCCAACATTGCGCTAGAACAGTCAAGAAGGGACCATAGGGAATCGCAAGATTGAATCTAACTGTGTAGGTGTCAACTACTTCTATTGCGTTATCAATGTCTTCGAAGGACACTTGGATGTTGCCATCGGAATCACGACTACCAAAAACCCCTAGTAATGGCTCATAGAACATCCACTGTGGTCCGCCAGCCCGATCCATCACCATGCCTCGCTCGATAGAGTATTCGACATCTTCAGCTGTCATGTCTGCCCCGTTCGTGAATTTAATACCTTCTCGAAGGTGGAAGGTATATGTCAACCCGTCGGGGCTGATCCCGCCATTCGCAACCGTTGGGACTTCCGTCGCGAGCCAAGGATCGAACTTATCAGTCGCTTGTGTCAGCTCTTCGGGGGTTTGTCCCTTTGGCCATGTCTTGGCTGGGTCAACATAGAACTTGATCAACGGATCATAGACGTTCATTATGAGATGCGCACTGGCTGTATCGTAAGACCACGCAGGGTCGACCGTTTGCGGCCCCCCGATCGTTGTCACAACCGCCCTGTCTTGGTTCTTTGCGCCTGGGGTTTTCCACAAGTGATACCAGTAGAACCCGGGATCTATGGGTTGATGATACCATCCTTGAATCCAATCTTGAAAAGTGTAACGAGCTGTGGATTGGTAGAGGGGAATACTTGGAACTTTTTCGACATAGAGCCGCTGAAGCTCATAGTAAATTTCTTGTCTTTTGGCTGGATCCGTTTCCCTAATTCCTCTTTCAATCAGATCATCAATTTCCGGATCTTTGAAATGGGTGAAACCAGCGAAATCACCAGTGCTATGCATGAATGGATGCGCGAAGTTATGGGGATCTGGATAGTCGGCAAGCCAACCAATCGCAAACATCGGCCCAGTTCCATCGACTAGAGCACTAAGGAATGTAGGCCAAGGTACACCTCTGACGTAGATCATGAATTTTTCATTAAGGGATTCGGCATTTCTCTTAATAAGCTCACTTGAAACCCGTCGGTATTCATTTCCGATATTGTAGGTAATTGTAAAACTGAATCCCTTCTCCCAGACTTCACCGTTCCACGCCTTCTTGAAGTGCTCCTCCGCTTTTGTGAGATCAAGAGTATATCCTACCTGGTCTGGATTGTGGTATGCTAATCCCTCGATGATGGGAGTTGCTGGCTGGACAGCCTCGCCCAAGAAAACATCGTCTATGAGCGTGTCCCAATCCATGCAATAGGCAAAGCCCTTCCTCACATCGATATCGGTAAAGAAGTTTGTCGGAATCCCTTTGCCATCTAATTTTCCACTCCCAATATATGGACTCAGGAACTCGGTGGGTGGTGTTGTTGGTTTCACTGTTTCGATCTGGGTCTCTGTTGCTGTTTGCACCTGGGTCTCTGTAATCGTTTCTGCTTCTTGGCCAATACAACCTGGAAGATACAGAAACATCGATAGAATGAGAGCATAAGCTATGATTTTACTCACTCGATTCAATTTTTCGTTCTCCATTTTTTTGGGATATTTGGATAAATTTCTATTTAAAAGTTTTTTGTGTGGAAGAGCTCACATCGAAGATAATGAGCGATTGTCTTATTTAATCGCCGAGGAGATTTCAAAAGTAAATGGTAATTTTGAATAATACGTAGAGATTTCAGACACAAATTAGAAAATTTAAAAGTAACACACATAAAGAAGATAATCCATTAGCCCATCATATTTTCCTTATATGAAATGTTATGGGTTTGACATTATCAATTAACTTATAATTTTTACCAATAATCATTCAGAGCATTTGCAATAGCCTTTGCAGATAATTATAGAATTTTGTAACAGAAGGAATGTGAATCTGCTCGTCAGGAGTGTGGGGAAAGTTTAATGTGGCTCCTATGGAGATCATATCCATCCCAGGGTACTTGCTGCCTATCACGGCCGTCTCTAAGCCCCCATGGATAGCCTTCACTTCTGGACTTTTGCCATACATCTCTTGGTACGTTTCCCGGGCTAGGTTCAGCAAAGGTGATTGGAGGTTAGGTCTCCACGCAGGATAACTGCCTGTCTGGACCACTTTTGCCCCAGCAAGGTTTCCAGTTGCTTCTACCCTCCTTCTCACATCCTCCAAGGCAGGGATTATGGAGCTTCTAGTGCTTTGGAAGATCTCCACCGTTTCTTCTGTGGTGTTCACCACTGCAAGGTTGGTGGAAGTGTCCACAAGGTTCTCAATATGCGCGTTCATGGAAATGACACCATGTGGCAAGGCTAATAGGAGTTGAATGACCTTCTCCCCGTCAATTAACACCTCCTTCACCGGAGTTTCTTTCACTTCGATCTCTAACATGTCTTCCTTCCCCTCATATTCAAGTTTGAAGTCTTCCTCGCTCTTTTTCAGGATTTCCTTTGCCTTGCTCATGTCTTTAACAGTGACAAGCGCCTCTGCTTCGCGAGGGATCACATTTCGTTTACTCCCGCCAAAAAAACGTGCTAATTCCAACGTTTCGGACTTCATGAGTCGGTCAAGGGCGCGAGCCAGTAATTTAATGGCGTTAGCACGACCCAAATGAATATCCACGCCGGAATGCCCTCCTCTAAGCTTGTGAACCTTAATAAGGAGACCAACGCTTTCTACTGGCACTTTCTTTACTGGTAAGTAGAGTTCTGTGCCCCCACCACCGGCACAGCCTATGTACACCGTCCCTTCTTCTTCGCTATCTAAATTGATGAGCCGTTGAGCCGTAAGAAAATCCTCGTGAAGCCCAAAAGCGCCTGTCAGCCCAGTTTCCTCGTCTACAGTGAAGAGGAACTCTAAGAACGGGTGGTTGAATTCTCTTTCTTCGAGGAGGGCAAGCAGGACCGCCACGCCGATGCCGTTATCGGCTCCAAGGGTTGTTCCCCGGGCCTTCACGTTCTCTCCATCAATGTATGCCTCAATAGGATCCCGGGTAAAATCATGTTCTACATCAGATGTCTTCTCGCAAACCATGTCTAGATGACATTGTAGGCAGGTCGGGGCTTTCTCCTCGTAACCGGGGGATGCAGGGATCCGAATGAGGACGTTCTTCATGTGATCGATAATGGTTTCATAGCCAAACTGCTCTGCGGTATTTGCTACAAACTCAGCCGCTTTTTCTTCGTTTTTTGAGCACCGCGGGATTTTCCTCAACTCATTAAAGTACTTCCAGACGAGTGTTGGCTCCAAACTCGGCAGTTCTTTATTGGTCATAGGGGATCACCATTCTATTTAACTTTGATAAACCTTCGTTGATAAAATGCCATATATTAAACCTTTTGCCTTTTCTTGTGTAGTTTCTGGTGTGATATGAAGAAATTAAAATGAAGACTTAGGGACGAACAGGATGACGAATTGAGTTCCCTCCTTTACATGGAATCTCTCCTACACAGCCTTTAACACCCAGAAGGCTTTATCACATTAAAGTAGCGACTCCTATTAAGCAAAGTATGCAAGAAACGTATAACACAACAAGATCAGAAGTCAATTATTCCTTACTAGAATGTCTTTGCTATATAATGAAGCCTTTTATCAATTGGAAAATTGAACAATTCAATTATAATCAACCATTAACAGATTCCTATTGATAAGATTTTATTCACAATAATTTCGTTAACAAGAAAAGATAAATAGGAATAATTTACTCAAACGCATTCCTGGCTTAGTTATATGGAGAATACGATTGTGTCTCTCTCAGACAAGGATTTTCTAGTGAAATCCACTGTTTTAGGTCCCCTTCAGACGAACAGTTATTTAATTGCCCATCTCCCGACTCGCGAAGCCGTGCTAATTGATGGAGGGGCAATCCCGCTTCAACTACTAAAATTTGTGCGACTCCATGAGCTTAATATGAAATACGCGCTTCTGACCCACTGCCATTTCGATCATATTCAAGGAATAGAGGAAGTACGCCAGATGACTGGTTGTAAGGTGGCTATGCACAAAGCAGAAGACCCCATCCTTCAAGCCGCTCATCCAGCGGCGGCCCAGTGGGGCTTTGAGCCACCTAAGTTCCAAGAACCAGACCTTTTTATTGCGGATGGTGAAAAAATCTCAGTCGGGAACCTTGCCTTAACAGCTCTCTGGACCCCTGGCCACTCCCCAGGAGGCCTAAGTTTCTATGCAGCTGAACTTGGAGTGGTCTTCTCAGGTGATTGCTTATTTATGCAATCGATTGGTCGAACGGATTTCCCCAGAGGGGATTTTAAGACCCTGATTACTTCGATAAGGACCCGGTTGTTCACCTTACCGGAGGAAACTCGAGTCGCTCCAGGGCACGGCCCTTCAACTACGATCTCTCATGAAAAACGTTCAAATCCTTTTCTTTAAGGCATTTTATATCTGTTTTCTTAATATGAATCATTCCAATTTAATCAAAATGAAATATAAGAAAATTGCGAAGAAAATAATCATTTACGAGAAATAACTAGTTCTAACGAGTTCTAAAAAGCCCCTCTCGACCGTCTGACAAATCGGAGTAACGATCTACGTGGGAACATGCCCAAGACAAAACTAGAAATCCAGTCATAACTTGAATGAATGTGATAATCTTAAAGAGGCACCTATCTTGCGTAGCCACGCGTGCTGGGCTTGTTTATGGGGTGCCCTCTATTAAATAATTCTGTATCCTTGAGATCTATTGAAGAGGCGTCGATCCCAAAATTGCTTTTTTCTCGAACAGGAAAATCTAAGGTTTGCTGTAGGTCTCGCTGGAATTTGCAAATAGCATCCAGTATCGAAGTTGTTATTCCGTAAGGACGTTCCCTATTGATCGGTTCTTCAGTGTCGAAAGGTTGTTTAAACGTCTTTACTTGCGGAGTTTGGGTGTAATGTGGATTTGAGGGGTATGTTGAAGAACTAATCGATTCTGTTACACTTTTTCGCTCTATCACCTCCCATAATTCCCGCCGTAACAAGTCTCGAATTGCTATTCTAATAGCTTCGGAACGGCTTGGATAGATACCTGCCCGAACTAATTCTATTAACCCTTCAAGATACGCCTCCGGACATTTGAAAGAGATGAGCCTTTGTTTACCCATTTTTTTACAACCCCCTGGGCTGGTACTCCATTGCTACGGGCTTGCTTCCCCCTTCTACTAACCTCGACTTCACCTTCCTTCATCTTTTGTGAGGCGACTAAAAGGGAAATTTTAAGTCCTGCTCGCATGTATGTACCATTTAGGTGATTCTGATTATAAAAGATTATGATTCTTTTTATAAAAGCATTTCGCCGTTTTTGATTCGGATATCGCTTACTATATAAAGCCCGAACCTTGATTCGAGTCTTATAAGGGACTTCTTAACACCTTAAAAGCCTTTCTTTTCAAAATATCTGTATTTAAAAGCAATGATCCTATTCTTATTAGAGGTTAATTTATCAAAGCAGGAATTTGTTAGAATTATCTAATATTATAAACACAGGAGTTCCATTAAAGAATACAGAGTGATTAATTACCTTAATTAGAGAGAACCAACGGTTTTATTCAAAATTAGGCCTAGACCCTGCTCTGGTAGTACCAATGCCCGAGTTTATCTCACCCCCAACGAAAACAAGCTATCTCTATATCCATCTAAATTTAACGTGCTTGTTGAAGAATTTTTGACCTGATGCGACCTAACCTAAAAAAAGATGCTTAGCTCCCTTCACACTCGAACCGGGTGCCACAGCGTCGGCCAAGGCACCAGAACCGTCACTGGGGCATCGGTATTATCTTTCGAGTAGATGACGGAGGTTCGCTTCGGAAGATTGATCAGCTGGTTCGGGGAGATTGGGAGCTCAATCGCTCTTTTTAGGCTAGATACTTGCTGAGGCGTACAGCCAAAGAACGTGATCGTGTTGACAATCGAAAGGACGCCTATGTCGATTTCTTCTGGCCGTTGGGTCGTGAATTGCAGCCGCAACTGAAATTTACGGCCTTCTTTACAAATGGTTTTGGCCCGCCGCACAAGACGTTTGATAAAGGCCCTTCGTTCAGGATCTACCAAACGGGGAAAGTAATTGTGAGCTTCATCCACAAGGATCATGACAGGCGTTTTCGCCTTGTCTTGCCCTGATAGTTTGTAGCGTGCGAGCTTATTCAACACATGAAAGGCGATGATGGTGACCACGTCTTCATCCAGAATGTGATTCAAGGGGATCACACTCACCCTCCCCGGTTGGATTAATTCTTCGATTGAGATGTCTTCTAGATCTAACCCGTCAAAAATATGGGATTCCAACGTCATAGCTAGGCGCCTCAGCACTGCACTGACTGTGCGTTGATCTGCGACAGATTCCGGTAGATCTGCCCGTCTTAACCATCGCTCAAAATTGGCCAATGTTGGGAACAGCCCGGACTCTCGCGCGAAACAGCCAATCAACCTCGGTAAGACCGTGTACCCTTGTGGGGTTAATTCCGGTAAGTAATAGCAAAGATCTGAACTTTCCAACTCCCCAAACCGAACCGTGAAATATTCTTCCTTCTGAGATGGTTCCTCCGGGAGGCGAGACGCCCATCTAAAGATTTTGAGGTCTTTTAACCCCGCTGCTTGAAAGGAGCAATCATCCCAGATCGTTTGTTCCCTGTAGTTGGGAGGATCCACCGGAGTCTTCCCAAGATCGACATATTCCCCGTGTTTGTCGAGGATCACTACCGCCCCGTGGAGTACATCGATCCATTGTTTGACGTCATTCTTGTTTCGAGCCGTCTTCCCTTTCCCGGTTGTGCCAACCGAGAACTCATGTTCATACAGTAAGTGCTCCCGCATGATATAGGGAAAATAGGTCAACTGCGTGTCCTGCTCCTCGCCAACCTCCTTTTCCGTCCCAAGATCAACTGTCCCGTGGCCGTTCCCCGTCACAAATTTATAGGGCTGCCTCCCAAGCAGAATCACCCCATAACAGATCCCTTCCCCGCTTTTTGCAAGCCCAAACAGCTTCCGGACAAGTTTTGGGCCAGGACGGAACACCGACGCACGCGGATGTGGCGTATAATCCACTGGCCCTTTCTGCCACGTCTTTGGCTCCAAGGTGCAAAACAGCTTGACCGCAATGATGGCTGGCTGCTCCAAAAAATCTATCGAGCCAACTGCTACCAACTCTTGCGTCGGGACAAACTCTTCAAACAGGTAGGTCTCTAAATGTTCCCTTGTGATATTTGGCAGCGAGATTTCGGCAATGACCCCGCCAAATACCTCCCCCTCGACATAATCCCAGATGCAAACCGGGTCCCCCAAACGCAACCCGGTTCGGTGCCGGATTGGGATCAAACACAATACGGTGCTGTACTGATCTTCGCCGATGCGGACCGCATCTTTCGCCCCCGCCGCCAATACGTACCCAATCTCCTTTTCAGCGGGCCAGGGGGGGAAAATAGGGGTAATGGCTCCTACGCGGGATGCCAGGAGGACCGGCGCCGATCTCACTGGCCTTTCGTCCTTAGGGGGCACTTTCGGCAATCGACAACCTCCATCACACCCACCAGAATCGTTTCTGATCGTAGGGTTCGCTCGGTGCTACACCCTGTTCCCTCAAACGCATCTGCTGAAGGGATCGCAACAATCCCCGCACATCCTTGCGAATCCGCACAAATTGATCTGCCTGACTCAACACAAAACTAAAACCGCCCCCCGCCAGGAGACTATCAGCAATGCAACAATCGAGGAGCTCTGTCCGGACTTGTGCCAGCTCCCAGACCCACAGTGGTGCCTCATAGCGAAAAAGATCCCCTTGTAACGTTTTGTAGTAAAAGAAGACCCGCTTGAGCTCGAGATGGGGGATGACATATTTCCCTTCATCATGCCTTAGAAAGGCACAGCTGCGCTCGCCGGGTTGTAAGGACGTCGCAAAAAACGCAAAATCGGTCCAATTCTGTTTCTGGCCCGCGGCTTTCATGACAGGCGAGGCAATTAAATTCTTCACTACGCTGATGTGTGGAATCCCCACCTGCTTCAGGTAATTAGCCCGTATCAGGCTTGGTTCAAAACCATCTCGCGCCACATACATCGGCCCATCAACTAAGATGAGGTCTATAAGCTCCCCATACTCTCCCACACACAGCATTGCTGCCATCGCTTCTACCCGGGCTAACGCTCCAATTTCAGCCATTAGGATTTGATCCTGACCGCTCACTGTCTTCTCAAAGTCTTCCATCACCAGTTGTCTCAGCCCCTCGTCCGTAACTAAGGCGTTCGGAACAGACGGAATGATCGGTGCTATGTCACACCAGATTCGGTTGACCCCGCTGTTGAAGCTCAACCGTTCCTCATTATTGGTTCGTTGCGAGTATCCGTAAGAGCTGGCGCGGGCATATACAATCGAGACACTGCTGGTGCGGAGTGCCACCGACGCGCCATCGAACCCCACAAGGTTCTTCTTTGCTAGCGCCGGATAAACCTGACGCCTTGTTTTAGACATCTCGATCGAAATTGTGGTCTCCAAGGGTTCAACTTGCGCGTGGTCTAACTCGCCTAACAGATCCCACACGGTGCCATTTCGCTCAACTTCTCGCAACTGCTTGAAATCTAGCCGCCTTAGGGTTCTCCCAATCGTTTGTATTGGAAACGGCCGGGAAATCGACCCCCACCTGAGAATTGATTGTGTAAGCTGCTCCACTTGCGCCCCCAACTCAACTGCCCCCGTGCCCCCTATTTTGTCCTTGAGTGCAAGCACGAGTGCCGGGGTGGGGTTGACTTCGCCCATGTTCCCCCAAGAGTTGGCGCCCTTAACAGTCGCATCGCAAGCCCCCCGAGCAGCGAACCCTAGGGAGGGAGCCCTCTGTAACTCCCCCCTATTGGAATCTTCGAGCACCACCTTTGTCATTCAATTACCCCTCACGTTATAGGAACTTCTCAAGGGACACCACCGATCTTAACCGCAGCCTCCGTTCCTCTTCGAAGACCTCCTGAATGAGGTTGCGATTATGCTCCTCCAACAACTTGGCAATCGCGATCGCGGCCCAGACCGTTTTATCCCGGATCTTGCTACGCGAGGAAATGCGTAGATCGCTTCGAATCGTGAATGTGGGCACCTCTCGCCCCACTGACGCCGGGACACTGGCTCGCGAAGGCACCACTGTTATGCTTTCCACCTTCTCACCCGCCCTCAGCCGCTCGTTGATCTCATCGGCGTACTCGCTACGCCTCAAGTCCCAGTCCCCTGAGTACCGCACCCGCGTTCCGAGCACCGGATACCGCTTCCCCGCGATTTTGATCCCGCGGATTCGCCCGCCGTAGAGATCCTGGAAATACAGGGTGACCAGAATGTCTTGGGCCAGGGCTTCCTGTTGGGGGCTCGCATAGCTGGAAAGGCTCACCTCGCCCCCCACTGCCCGCAAGTACCGATTTAACCGCCCAAAGGCCTCCCCCACCTCTTCGCCTTGGACCAAGAACCATCGGTCCTGGATGGCTCCCTTCGCAAATAGCACCCCATCAATCAGGTGCTTATGGATCGGAACAGATACCCAGATCCGCTTTGCAACAAAATGCTGGTCTTCTTCTTCCACTATCGTCTTCTGGACGGATTTATACCCTTCCAAATAGCGCACCAACAGGAACCGAGCCGACCGTTCCACTTCCGAGACATAATCGATCCCGGGAATGAATTGGTTGTTCCTACTCTGCGGTTTGTTCGTTTTGCTGCGCAATCGCCTGATGGCCTCCTCCATAGTAAGGTATACCTCGGCCGAATGCCCGCGGAACCCAAAGACTCCACCTAAGGTCAGTTCCACAGAGGCAGCCATCCTACATCACTACCCGTCGCATGCTGCTTGAAAGGATTATCTGCAAGGCCGCCTCAATCGGTTTTCGAATACGATACGCCACAGATTTTCGATATCGTGATTCAGACAACACCCCCTCCTTCACCAAATTGATTAAATGATAGCTTAGTGTCGAGCTTTTCACATCTATGGTCCGTTGCGTGGCTTCATGGCCTTTTGGATCTAATAACATCTCCCTTCGGACTTCATCATCTCCAAAAATCGTTATTTGGCGGAGAATCACCTCGAGGATTTTTTTCCGGGTTTCCCCAAGTGGGATCGTTCCGTCGTTCTCCTTCCTTGGAAGTTCAAACCCACTTGTCAAGACCACTTGGCTCTCTTCTAAGGCCCCCTTTAAAATTTGCTCCGCCGTCGTTATCCCGAGACTATTCATGATGATCTCCAAATGTGCTTCATCACATTTTTCCAACCCATACAATTCTGCACGCCTCATCAGGTGCTCGGCTAACTTAATCGCTTGTCCCGGCAAGCCAAGGGAGTGTTTACTGATTTCTTCCAGCAATTTTTCCGAGAACGGACTTAGTTTCCCTCCAGTCACCTGTAATCGCTCTCGTAACATCTTGGTGAGGTTCTTGACATCCCATCGTCTTACCCAGATTGTCAGCGGTGCTCGTTCGGTCGATTCCGAGCTTAACCGAAATAACTGATCGGTGTCCTCATCCTTTTCACAGTATTCCGCCAGAAAATCATACCCAATGGGCGTTAGCACAGGAATCAATATCACCGGTCCCCGCGCTAAATCTTGAATTTGCGCATGAATCATTGCGAGAAAGTCAGGAATGGGGTCTGCCTGATCGATAAATAACACTTTCAGCCCAACTAGCGAGGGTCGCCCATCTTCTTTTCTATACGCCGGATCCAGCCAGCACTGCATCCCTTCCGCAATGGACGCCCCCATCGTGGCCCATTCGTTCGTACTCGTGAAAAGCGCCGCCCCTGGCCCCAGAATTTCAGCAGTGTTCAGGACCGCCACAAGGATCCTACAGATCGTTGTCCTCCCTGAATTTGGCGGCCCACATAAAATCAGGTTCGGAATATGACTTGTCGTATAACGTTTATTCACGCGATAGGACCTGTGATATTCGGTTAATTTGGCATTATACGCTTGACCGATCTTTTTTATGAACCCCCTGAAAAAATCGTACCCAAAATGGTTTTCGAACTCCTCTTGCTCCTCTTCGCCCACATCTAACGGCAGCATCGGGTTAAATGGGTCTTTTGCAAACCCATAGAAGGCATACGGGGTGGTTACTGACAATTCTTCCGTTTCTGCTTCGTGTACGGCTTCCATGGCCACTTTCCTTAACCGCTTGGACATCGTACGCCTCCTTTCGGTATGCCCCCAGATGACACCCGGAGAGGTCACTGAAACTATCTGGATCACTTGATAAGTTCGAACCCTTAGGAGCATTTAAATATTTCGAATTTCTCGAACTATTCAAAATGTCCGACGAAAATTAATGATGGCTAAAAACGGTGAATAAAGAGTGTTTTAGAGAACCCTTGATTCTGCGTGCTCAAGGGGGTCTTTATATCCCAACCGACAGTTATTGCCTTGTTTATTTGACTTTTAATCCTTCAAGTTTTGTACGAAGGTGTTCGTGTCAATTTTTGGGGGAGAAATGATTGCTCGACGGTTTACCCTATCAAGTTCAATACGCCTTCTATCATGCCACAATTTCGAGAAGGAAACCTTGTGATAAATGTATTGAGGACGATCGCTCTATAATACAAGGGCTGGAGGATTACCAAATATCCCACATTGCGGGATCTATTCACGTGTGAACGCCTAGAACCCCATTCTCGACGAGTTTCTGCGATTGACTCTTTTGGGCTTTTTCTTTTGCGCGCAATTCGCTCCGTGACCCTTGTGGGCGCGATGGAAGATCCACTGGTGCGGTTCCGTCTCCCACCAGAAGAACAAGACGAGGTAGTCGAGAGACTTGGGGGACAGGCACTGGATTCTCTTGTCACCCTTGGGGGCTGGTTGGAGGATCCTGCGCCCTTGCTGACCATCTTCCGAGAGGATATGAAAGCCGGAGACAAGGATTTGCGACGCAGGGCGGTGGGAGTGTTTGGCGAGCTGGCACGCCAGTGGGGGGGGACCCGGCACCCGTGCTGGCGGACCTGCTCCCGGAAAACACATGTTCCGAACAGAGGAAGGAACGAAGTTCATCAAGCATAATTACTTCGAATCATTTTCTTCCTCCATTTGGAGATCTAATGGGTTTTCGAATCCGATTTTAATTTTCAGTCGAGTTTTCCCGGTAAATTTCCCCATAATACCCTTTGGCGCCACAGTGAGGGCATTGTTTGACCACATCCGGAATAAGCGTGCGACATTGCGGACACGTCCCAACGTATCCAGTGACCCCGCAGTGGGGGCATTGGATAGCATGAAGCACCGTACCACACCGCGGGCAAAACCCTTGAGCAAAGGATGCCAATTCCACCCGTTCACGGCGTTTACGAGTTTCTTGTCGTTTTCAGATGTAATATTGATGGATCCATTTAGCCCTCACGCCTAGGAACAACAACACGATCGCTGCCACGAACCAAAAGTTGGAGCGAGTGGGAAAGGAATCTTGGGGGTCTGGGAAGAAGTCGTGGTCCGTGTCCTTGTGAGTGGGAGAGGTACCTTTGAGCAGTTCATATCAATAGGAGGGTAACGGGCGCAAATCCCTTGGGCGCGTGGGAACTGTGACAATTCCTTGCGTTAATTCCTAGGCAGTACTCAATTGAAAACTGCGAGATCCAAATTACCTTACAAAATGCTTGGCGAAATGAAGTTCCCGTTGAAGCCTTTAAATCAAAATGGTATTGGAATTATAGAACTGAGTGCCGGGCTGCAAATGGCGGTCGCCCTGCAGCCTATTCCACGTCTAATGGAGGCGGCTATGGTTGGTTACCTTGGATCAATTGAACCTCTCCCCCGACGAACTGGAAACGGTTCTCGTGATTGAATCCGCTTCTTACGACATTTTCCTCCCGAAACACTTTCGCTGGGAGTGTGTCCAATGTGGGGGATGCTGTCGTTATGACCAGCAAGTCCCGTTGCCCCCCCACGAATTCGCCCGGTTAGCCCGCGAATGGCGGACGTTCGCCCGCCATCACCTGCCACGGGTGAAAAACGTCCCCTTCGCCAAGTTCATCTGTCAAGTGCCTCGCTCCGTCGACAATCTGTGCGGGTTCGCGCTTCGCCAAAAAATGGGGCACTGCATCTTTTTGAATCCGCACACGAATCGGTGCCTCATCTATCTCATCCGACCCCACCTCTGCGTCTTTTATCCGTTTTCATACCACCACCAGGCCTCCAAGCTCCGCAACCGCATGACGTTTGGCCTCCACTTGCGAACGGTGGAGGGCATGGGGTTTGTGTGTCAAGGGTTCACAGTCGGCGCCCCCACTCATCACGATATCCAACATGCGAAAGCGATTTGTCACAAATACTATCACCATATTCAAGCCAATTGGGCTCGTTTTGATGCCTATATCTCCAAGCTCCCGGAACCCGAACGAGCTCGGTTACTCCGCGAGTTTTCCCAATTCGCGGCGAATGGATACCAAGAAATGCCCATCCACGACCTTTTGACCCATGCCAAAAAGCTGAAACGGTCCCTCCAGCCCAAATAAGCCTTCCCTACGAAGATTTCGATTTGACAGTGTTGGTAGGTATGACTAAGAAAAGGAGACCTCCTTCCAAAACGAGTTTGCCTCGTTCTTCGCCATGCATAAATAACAAAAACAAGGCAGAACTACCCGTATGGATCTAAAAAGGTGGAGTCTTCTTTTTTCGTTCCTGGTTTTTCATTAATCATCTTCGATGATGTTGAGTATAATGCTGTACACTTATGTTTTTGTGGTATAGTGCTCTAAGGTTTAATGATTTGATGGGTGATGCTATGTCCAAATAACACCCATAAGCCCCTTTCGTTCACACAATTTCGTGAGAATCGAAAACTCGCAAGATCTCAACTCAACATGAATCAATGAGTCATTCCTAAAGATATTAGGATGTTAGACACTTCATTACAAAGGAAGGTGATGTGAATAACGATACAAACAAACCGATGTATGTTGGTTCTGCTCTTCCTCGTTACCGCCCTTGCCTCTGCGACCATACCGATCCACGCGAGCACGGCCATCCTTGAAGCGCCTTTTGTCTCCGAGGCGCCGCTACTTGATGGGACGATCGACCCGTTAGAGTATGGGGGAGGAGAACCGCTCACCCTTTTCCTTTCAGCCTATTATGCAGACAACGGGTACATCTCTCTCCCCGACGTTGACCCACTCCCCTTGACCACTTGGGGGGCGTACGAGACAAGCCACTTATATGTCGGGACCTATGTGCCAGATCCATCCAAAAACCTCTATCCGGAAGGCGCAGCAGATAAGCTCTCCATTAGCTTTGATCAGTGCCCTGATGGGGGTATTCGGGATTACAACTTGACCAATGGGAGTGAAGATGACAAACGCATAGACCCATGGGATTTCTTAATGTATGATGCTTACTGAAACGTGGATGACCAAGCAAGTGGTTGGGAATTTGATGATGAGATCGACCTCGAAGCCGAGCATTCAGAGCTGGATTTCCAAGCAGTGATGCGGCACAACACCACGGGGTGGCATGTCGAACTTGCAATCTCCTATGGGGAACAAGACCTCCGCAACCTTACACCCGGCGACGTACTCGGATTCTCATATTATTATATCGAGTTAGAGGAACGGATTATCTTTTCCTACCCGGTTCTAGAAAATTGGTGGGATTTACACACATGGCCAGAAATTCATTTGGTCCCCCCCGCGACGACATCTCCCTCCACTCAAACCCCAGATATACCGGGTTGGGATTGGTTCCCCACATTGGGAGCGCTTGGCCTTGTAGTTTTCCTTTTTTCCCGTCGAAAACCCCAATCCCGCGAGAAAGACCCTTTTTTCGTTTGTCAAAATCATTCATAATACTTGCTGATCCGCCGATGGCCAGTGACCCGATACTTGTCCCGTAAGGTATCAGCATCCGCCTTGTAGGGGATCTTCTGCGTGATCCCGAGGGCGCGCAGCTCGCTCCGGATGCGACAGACATCGGCTTCATCCGTCCAATCGTAGGTGTACACACAGATCACTTTGGTCTTCGGATCCGTCGCGTACGGGTTCGGTTTAGCAGTCGTGACCTTCGCACTACCACCTATCTGGCCTACTTTTGTCGTCTGTTTAATCGTAGCCCAGGACTGTATCGACCTCGTTGCAATCCACAAAAACCAGCCATTTCCCACTGCGGGGCGGGGGGGCGGGGATAGGACCCCTTCTGCCTGTTGGCACACAGCCAAGTCGACATCGGTCACTTCCAAGTAGGTTCCCACAAGACATGAAACCTTCGTCACAGGCTTCAAGGTTCGTTTTTATCTAACAGATCAGTGGACACATGCAAGAACAGGCCTTTGAAAAAAATCCAACCTCTATTAGCAGTTAATTGAACCAGTAACATGAGTTCCCCCAAGCTTAACTCACGTAACTGAGTGGGTCCTTCTTTCTGAAGGTATTTGGCAAAGAAATATCGTCCTTTCTCCTTTATATGGGGATTAGCTCTGAGGAATTGCTGTACTGCAGCCCATTGTTCTTCGGAGAAGGGATCAACCGAACAGTCATTTGGGTCAAACCCTTCATACTCCTCTTGCGCAGGAAAGACTAGGCGATTTGGGGGCTCTCCTTTAATAATGATCCCCCGCAGGTTAGCTGCTGCCCGAAATAACTGGCGGGTATTATTGAATGGAGATCGTTGCAGAGTCCACCCATCTGAGAGTTCTCTCATTCTTGCCAGCACTATCTTCTCGGTTGGGAGGAGTTTATCCTGTCGAAGGGTCTCCAAAGCGTGTTCGAGGAGATCAAGATCTGTTTGTTCAATAGTTCCCGCGCTTTCGACCACATCAGGCGACTTCAAACGCACGTAATGTTGGAGACCTTCATGTCGGACTTCAATTAACTCGGCGTCCTCCGCCTCTACGATATAGTCCATTAGGCGACTGCATCCCAGCTGTTCCCGCCATGCAGGCATCATTGATCGAAGTTGGAAGCCAATCCAGGCCATCTCGGGTTCATCAATTCCCATCATTTGTGCTTTCTTGAGGATCACAAGGAGCGGGCCAAAGCGAGAGTCGTCGGTAATGGTCATATCTTGAGGTTTTTCCGCATCGGCCTCGGGAAGTACCAAGGTGACCCAGTAGCGGGGTGGGTTTCCGCCCCAGGAAACCAAACCCGCTTTTGCAGCCTCTTCCATATAATCCTTAAGGCGGGTGACACCTACTTTTTTCCATCGGGCAGGATATTTGAGGGCTAAATGTTCTCCGACGCGTGAAAAGAGGGGATTTAACTCCCCCAAATCTCTCAAATGCTGCAAGGTAGCAACAAGAGGTTCGAATTGGATCGTTGCCAAGGTTTCTGGAATTGAGGGCCCTTCGAGTTGCTCCCCTTTAGCGAGATCATACCAGTCGATGATACGATCAGCTTGAGCTTGTAAGGTCGGGTGTGCCCCGACTGGTGGGATCAATAAGATGACCTCATATCCCCGTAAGCGTAGTTTGGCTAGAGGATACGCATAATCCCGGTCACCTGAAATCAAAGCAAGGGTCTGGGGGGATGGATTGTCGACTGCAAACATAATCAGGTCTGAGATGATCATTTTGTCGGCGGCATCTTTTTCCTGTGACGGAACATCAATTAGGTGCACGCCAGATCGTTGGAGCTCTATACGAAGGTCTTTCGGGATGAGCCGGAGTTCAGCGTATGCATTAATCTGACGAATGACCCCAAAGTCTTGAAGCGTCGATCTTAAATTCCCTACAATATCCGGGCCTTTCATTCCTCGTGGAGGAGCACAGTTCTCCATATCCCAAAAAACAGCAATTGAATTTGTTCTGGCTGTTTGATTCTTGTTCAATCTGGTTCCTCTCATTCTCCCGGACATCGAACAACGGATTATTTCTTTTTTTAACTTTTTGAATATTTCTTTAAGGGGTTCAAAAGGAACATACGCATTGTAGTAATAAATCGTGTTAATAAATCAAAAGGACCGGGGATTCTGGCATTGCGGTTGAACACGATCAAGACGAACTATCTAAGGAACACCGCTGAAAAATACGACCCACTCTGAGACAGTCATCCAGATCCTAGGTTTAATGTTGATTGGATATCCTAGTCTTGTAGAAAAGCT
>JBHIFL010000071.1:0-19998 GCA_046761065.1 Candidatus Heimdallarchaeota archaeon | reverse complement strand
TAAAAGGTGTGTTGGGCGGCAATAGCGCGGTAGCCAAAGGGAAATGAAAGTCATTAGGAGAGATCGTGCCCATGATGAACCACTACGTGCCGTTAACAAGATAATTGAGGTGGAGATGTTGATGAGTTATACGCAGGGGAGTGAAGGAGGAGTTGAAGACCTGGTTGCGCGCAAGTTCGGTCTAAAGCCAAGCCAACCGCCAATCACGCAAATTATGATCTTCGAGAAAAGTGGGAAATGTCTACTTTGGATTGGATCCCGAGGGGAAGAGCTCCAAGAGGATATGGTTGCCAGTTTGTTGTCGGCACTCTGCGGGTTTTCACTAGAAGCGTTGGGTTTAGAACTCACCGAAATTGCGACGAAACAGAAGCGAATATTTCTTGCAGGAACAACACGATTGTTTGTTGCGATAATGGTCAACGAAGAAGCGATGGTCCATTATACACACATCCGGGAGCAAATATTTGGTTTAATGGATCGAACAATAGAGTTAATGACCATGTTAGAGGAGAAACCTAGCTTGCAGAGTTGTTTGGATAACCCAAACAGGCTGGGGTACCTCAGATATGAAATTGAAATGGAAATCGCACGAATCTTTCCAACAAGCCACTTGAATTCCACAGAGTTTGGTCTTAACCCCTCAGATCTCCCAAAGCTGAGGATTTTAACGTACATGGGGGATCAACGCCGCCATACCTTTGCAAAGATAGTAGAGGAGCTAAGCCTGCCAGAATTTGTAGTAGCAGAAAATCTACGCATACTGGAGGAAAAAGGCCTGGTAATACCGCAAAGGGTGCAATTCGGACAAAGATACCTTCGAACGTATCGAATCTCAGAGTTAGGGAAACTGATCTTGGATCAAATCGATGGATCATTTCCGGGGTTGATCCGGTGATGATCCAAATGACATGACGATGTTCGAAAGCATTAATGTGAAAGAATAGAAGGGATTGGTGGTGCAGTTATGCCACAAAGTCATAAACAGTTAAGCCTGCTCTTGAATCCAATTCGCCGGCGGATCTACGAGACGGTGTGTGAATGCCCAGGGATCCATTTTTTCCGGCTAGCATCGAAGATGACCACATCGCAAGGGACACTAGACTGGCATCTTCGCCGATTGGAGGAAGAGGAGCTCTTGCGTTCCACGAAATATGGAGGGAAGCGGATCTTCTATCCCCAAAAGTTAACCAATGTTGAATGTGCGAGAGCATTTGCCGCGTTAAGGAGTAAAACCGCTCAGCAGATTTTTCACCACGTGATCGATCATCCAGGGATCAATCAACAGAAAATAGCTGATGCGGTAGGGGTTCATCACGACACGGTGAGATACCATTTGACCCGGTTTGAAACGATTGAGTTAGTTGAGCGGTTTCGGGATGGGCGAGAAGTCCGGGTGTTTCTTGGGAAACTGGGGGAGCAGTTTGTCAATGGGAACTTCAAGAAAAATACCAAGCATTTTGTATCCTTTCTGATGGAGAAACTGAGAGAAGGCTGCCTGACCCCGGTTAACGTCTCTCGGAACGAAGATCAAGTCCGGTTACAGGTGAACTGTCCGGATAACAAGAAATTTGAGCTCACGATCAATTTCAAGGGTTGGGGGGTTCATAGTTCGAAGGAAAAACACGCAGTAACCGCTTAAGTATGCGTAGTGGTTGATATCCCACAGAATGGATTCTCCGTTTCAAGATGTTTCAAAGCTATAGCTTTACTCTTTATCTTGAAGGTGTTTAATGATAGTAGCTTTGGCCTGTTTCAGGGCGTCTTTCAGTTTATTGCGTTTTGGGCCCCCACCACGCGCAAAGGTGGGGCCTCCTCCGGCGCCGCCTCCAAGTAGAGAGGTGGCTTCCCGGATGGCGTTCAAAAGACGGACATCAGGAACATTCTCACCTGTAGCGCCGGCAAGCATCGCTTTCTCAGCAACCGAGCCAGCCAAAGCAACAAGGTCTGGATCTTTTTCGACAAGGGACTTGACAAGGTTCTCAAGATCTGGAAGTGCAAAATCTTCCAATTCGGCCGCAAATAATTTATACTGGCCGATTGGTTTGGCAGTCTTCAAGAAATCGTCTGTTTTATATTTGAGCAACTCGTCCTTTGTATCTTTCAACTCCTTATCAAGTGTTTTGATGCGTAACTTTAACCGATTTGCGAAAGTAGGGACGTCTAGGAGGCCACTTTCAAAAACTCGGGAGGTTTTTTCAAGGGCCTTCAGTTGTTGTTGAATCAGTTTGAAGGCTGGAGCGCCGGCGACCAATTCGATCCGGTCCACCCCCCCTTCAAGCCTAGACCGGCTAACAAATTTGATCAATCCGATTTCAGCTGTTGAGGAGACGTGAGTGCCACCACAGGCATAGGCAGGCATCCCCTGAATCTGCGTAATGCGGATGGTGGTCGCTTCGGGAGGCGGGGGTTCGCTCCAATAGAGTTGGTCAATTCCATACTGTGTTTCAGCCTTCTCCCGGGGGAGAAATTGGGAGATCATGGGGCGGTTTTCCAAAATAAGCTTGTAGGCCCGGTTTTCAATGCGTCTCAGATCCCCCGAGCTAATTTTCCCTTCCACTTCGAGATCGATCCGAGCTTTATCCGCTGATAAACCAGCCCCATGGGGTCGTATTTCGCCTAAGATTTCTTGGAACACAGGTAATAAGAGATGACAGGCGGAATGATGCCGTACATGCGCCATTCGGAGATCCCAATCAATGCGTTGAGTAACCTGTTCGTCTTTGCTAGGTATTCGCTCTTTGGCTTTAGGGTCTAGGAGCAAGACGATAGAATTCTCCGTTTTTCTTGCTCCAACGACCCGTATTTGTTCACCGGTCTGAAGAACAAGCCAACCCTCATCCGCAGGCTGGCCTCCGGCCTCGGGATAGAAGATCGTCTGATTAACAATGAGTACGGGCGCCCCGTTAACCTCTCCCGTCCAAACAACTTTACTGAAAAGTTCTCGTTTATCTTCTAAATAGTGTTCCTCAGTTTTTGGAAGAGAATGCATTTCCATAACACCTGTGATGACAATGAGTTTAGGAAAAACAATTATGTTGAAATGTGATCCTGAAGAACATGTTCAAAAAGTTATTGTTCTTCTCGATAAAGACGTTAGAGGGGGGAAGGGGATAGAAAGGAATGTTGAAACTCATTGAATTCTTTTTGTTCAGGAAGAACATCTCTATTAATTTCAGGTGCAAGTTAATAAAATACGCTTTTAAAAACTAGGCGTTGGGAAGGGGAGGGATGCCGCGCGAAGTGGATATCGCTTGCCAGTGTTAACAGAGACTTCTGTGACTTGAATGTAGCCATTTTCATAGATTTCTATCGTGTTATACGAATTTAAGCGCTCTAGGGACACCATTTTCGAACTGGAAAGAGTGCCAGCATTACAAAAGAGCGTATTCTCTACTTGAACTACGAAGGCGCTGTGATTATGGCCTGAGAGGTGGAAGGGAACATTCCAATCCACAAGCGTGCGAATAAACACGCCCGCATCTTCAAGAGTGGAGACATTTCGAGTTGTAGGAAGTGGGACTGCAGAATGGTGAGTCGCTACAATCAGGAACTTTCCCATTTGTCGAAAGGGTCCACTGTCTTCGATGATCATATTTAACTTACTACGGCCAAGGTTTCCGGCATCAGTGTAGGGGCGACTTGTATTAAACCCCATGATTCGTAAATTAGGATTTTCCCAAAGACAATTGATGGGACCAATTTCTTTTTCAAAAAGCTCGCGTCCTATGGGCCAGATATCTCGGTGCCCCGGAATCACCGCAAGAGGCAGGATGTCTGAGATTCGTTGTAGATTTTCAACAGCTAATTCGAATTCTTCAATCTGGGAGGCTGCGGTGACATCACCTGTGTGAACAGCAAGATCTGCGGCTTCAGTTTCTAATAATTCCACAGCTTTCTCGAATGAATCGGCTCGGAACTCTTTTCCTTCGGAAAAGTGGGTATCAGACATGTGGACGATTTTACTAATCCTTTTCGCCCCCAATTCTTCTTTTAGACGCATAACTGGGAATCTTCGGGTAATCGAGGGAATTTTATGCTTTCTTTCTTTAGGCTCGATGCCATCACTTGTCTTATAAGTGTGGACTCGGACGTCACATTTCTCGCCGGGTTCTTTTTCTAGCTCTAAGCTGACAAACCCACAACCCGCACGAGCTCGTGTTTTTGTCGCACTGAAAGTGCCGGTATTAATGATTAGGGCCGTGTCATCTTCGTCTTGGATCAGGTAGGTGTTGGGGAAATGACGGTGAGCTGTGACGAGAATGTCGATATTCTCTTTGAGGATAAACTCTAAGACATCGCCTGCATCTTCAACCATGCTCCGTTCGCGTCCGGTATTTGGGATTGGTAGAACGTGGTGATGGAAGGCTAAGATTTTGATGACATCATCATGCTGTGAGAATGCCTTCTTGGCGAATTTGAGGGCAGGAACTCCGATTCGGCCGGTGTTCAGATCAGGTAATGTCGAATCCAGGGCTACAATAACCAAATTCTCGATATCATCGATAATATAGTTTCGGGGTCCAATTTCACTTTCAAATAGCTCATATCCAACATTTCGCGCATCATGATTCCCGATCAAGATTTTAGGGTATACTTCTGGTTTAAAATGGGAAAATTTTTGGAGGGCATATTTATATTCAGCTTCTGTCCCCTCCATGGTTAGATCGCCCAGGAAAAGAACCAAATCTGCTTTCGAAGCATTAATTGCTGCAACGCCATTATTAAACGCCTCTTCATTAAAGCCTACCTCCCAATGAATGTGCGAATCTCCAAAGCACATGAGTTTAATCACACGACCAGGCTCCTATGTACCAAATTACGATATATAGTTCGGCAAATTATTTGAACCTTATTAAAGATCAACTAAAATGCAATTCTCTGTTTGATTGTATTGTTTGCACCTTACATCAATATATTGGCAAAGGATTCTCTTACTAACCTATTGTTTGTAAGAATAGGTCTATCTCAAACGAGGTTAGGGGTGTGGTTTCCATTCCCGCTTTCAAGTGGGTTGTTTTTCTAATGTTGTTAACCTTTTCACCGCAACTTGATGTTTGGTATCAAGACAATAATGTAACTCATGAAGTTTTAAAAGCCTTTAAAAGTACCAATCCAAATAACTTTGAGGGAAATGAGTAATAATTATAACACGTATAGGACAGACCGTTCCTTCTATTTCTTTGTAATAACTTTCATAGTAGTGGCACTAGGCTCCGCTTATCTCTTAGCCCAAATCGAAATTCCAGAAATTGCCTGGCAAGTTCTTCTGATTTTACTACTAGTGTTAGGAATCGCCTTTGGAATTTTCTTTGTTTTAGAACTCCTAGAAAATCTAGAAATCCTGGGACTAATATTTGGATTTATTATAGCCGCTTTTACCTTGTACCGGCTTCTAAAATATCTCTTAAGCCTCGCTTTTTTTATTACTCTAATCAAGGCGCTGTTTGTTGTATTCTTCTCCGTATTACTTTTAGCCTTCCTTTCTAGAATCATATTAGAGCTTCAACTCCTCCTCAAATTCACCCCTATTGTTTTGATCTGTCTAGCACTTGTTGTTTTAATTGTCCAAAGTGAGGGGGTTTTCCTCTCACTACTCGCAGCTGTGTTCGTAGCATTACCTGTTTATTTTCTGACGATGAAGAAAAAACCACTTACGGGCATTGAAAGTATGATTGGAACCACTGGAATTGTGATCGAAGATTTTATCCGCGAAGAACCAGCTACCACCGAGTACTACCGTGGTAGAGTCAAGATAGGCGGTACAATTTGGAGAGCTCAATCTCGAACTAAATTACAAAAAGATGACATGATAGAAGTTCTAGAGATCTGGGAGCGTCTCACATTAAATGTGGGGCTCAAGTCGCCGCGCCGGGTGAAACTTAGACCACCAGAGGAATAACTACCACTCGATCCATCTTGCAGCTCCTTTCTGATAGGAAAAGTAATCTTAGTAGTTATCCCTCCATTTTCCTAGGATTTAGTGTCATCTTAAGCTTATTGGTATATTGTTTTAGTTCAAATAAGCAAATAAATGGTAATTTTGGAAAATATGGATAGATATCCACTTCTAACAAGAAGTCTTTTTAGCGAGTTAGGATCAGAAAATCGACTAATTCAAATAAGGTGACTCTGTCGTATGTGATATATCAAGCTAAAATGCAACAGGAGAGTGGATTTTCATGCGTATTGTTGATTTACGAAGCGATACGAAAACATTACCAACCGAGGAAATGCTTGAGGCAATTCGGACTGCTGAACTTGGTGATGATGTTGATCGGGAAGACCCAACCGTAAATCGAGTGGAAGAACTTGCTGCAAAAAAACTCGGAAAAGAAGCGGGGTTATTGGTCACGAGTGGCACCCAAGGGAACCTTGTATCCATAATGACCCACACCAAGCACGGAGATGAGATTTTTGTTGAAAAATATAGCCATTTATATAATAACGAAACTGGGGCATTTGCAGCAATCGCGGGCTGCATTCCACATACATTAAATTCCAACCGGGGTGCCATCGACCCAGAAGAGCTCAAAAAGGCGATCCGTCCCCCCAATATTCATTTTGCGAAGCCAACATTAGTCTGTATTGAGAACACCCACAATCGGTGGGGTGGTGCAGTTATCCGACCAGAACAAGTTAAAGCGATCGCAGAAGTTGCACAGAATCACGACCTAGCAGTTCACTGTGATGGGGCACGAATTTTCAATGCAGCTGTCGCATTGAAAACCGATGTTAAAAATCTTGTAATAGACTGCGATTCGGTAATGTTTTGCGTTTCTAAGGGGCTCAGCGCGCCAATTGGCTCCTTAGTAGTAGGAAGTTCGGAGTTTATTGAAAAAGCTCGACGAAATCGAAAGCTTTTAGGTGGTGGTATGCGGCAGGCGGGGATTATTGCTGCCCCAGCGATCATTGCTATTGAGCAAATGGTTGACCGGTTAAGAGAGGACCATGAAAATGCTCGAATTTTAGGAGAAGGACTGGAACAAATGGGAGTCTTTGACCTCCTCCCCGTTGAAACAAATATTATTATCTTTGAGTTAGCCGGTCTTGGAATCAGTACCCCTGAATTTGTTAACAAACTGAAGGCCAAGGGAATTCTAGCTTATGCAAGGAAACAAATTGTACGGTTTGTTACCCGCAGAGGCGTCACTCGAGACGACGTAACTTATGCACTGGCGCAGATCGAAGACATTGTGACCGACCTTGTAAAGCCTTAAAGGATCTTGCTTCAGTTTTCACAGGATCAAGCTCAATATTTTCCCCTTTCAGCTGTTTAATTGTTGTAAAGTGCCCTTAAGATTACTAAAAATACAATCTTTCGGTAATCTCATAATAGCATCTTGATTTGCTTGCTCGTCATTAACAATTTTAACGACCCACTTCAAAATTATCTTACCATATTAGCGAAATTATATATTGAACAACATAAAGCACAAATATAATGAAACTCAAAATATTATTGAGATTTATTGAAATATTTGCCACTGAATTGACCGCTCGGTATGATACTTAATCTACCGGGTGGTACATCGCAACAATCCTGAACATCTTGCGATTAGCAAAAATTGTTTGCTCTTCATCAAATTTCCAACCCAATTAGATTTATTTAGGCAACCTCTTAGAATTAAGCGGAAACTGTCAATTTAATATGGTGTTGAAAGGTGGAAAAGGTGTTTGTTGAAATCCGATTTCTATCCCGAGGCGGGCAAGGTGGCGTTACAGGAGCAAAATTATTGGCTTACGCAGGCCATTTAGATGGGTATTACGTCCAAGCCATTCCTAAGTATGGCTCAGAGCGTAAAGGCGCTCCGATCGCAACAGATGTTCGTTTATCCAGTGACCCGATCCGCACACACGCACCAGTTGCCGCATCAGACGCTGATTATTGGGTGGTTTTTGATCCCTCCGTCATTGAAAAACACCTACCGCGGGATCAATTGAAGGATGGAGCTGTATTGGTTCTCAACTCGCTTACAGCCCCGGATTTTGGCCCCAATACTCGTGTTGGCACCGTAGACGCTGTTGGGATTGCTAAGAAAACGGGATTAATCAAGAGTGGGACTGTCTTGGTTAGCACGACCATGTTAGGTGCGTGGGCTAAGGCTGCAGGGATGATCAAGCTGGAATCCATTCTCAAGTCGGTGGAAAAGACTTTTGGATCAGGAGATATGGCAGAACAGAATAAAAGGTCAATTCAGATGGCTTATGATCAATTTCATTGGGTGGAATAACAGATGAATGAAGCTGAGATGAAAGATCCCAAGTTACCCCTCAGTTTTCCTACAGAAGGAAGTGCAGGAACCACTGGTGACTGGAGAACGAGCGAACCGAAATTCGATCGTGAGAAATGTAATCGCTGTGGTCGCTGTTGGTTAAGCTGCCCTGAAATGGCGATTTCTCACGACACAGAGGACTATCCTGTGATCGATTACCGTTATTGTAAGGGGTGTTTGATATGTGTATATGAGTGTCCTAAGGAGGCTCTTACCGAAGCTCCTACTGAGAAATAAGGAGAGGCTGAAGATGACATCAACTAAAACTGAAACTTCGTCAACTCAGGAAAGAATAGATCTCTTGACTGGTGATGAGGCGGTTGCAACCGCTGTTAAGCTTGCTCGGACCCAAGTAGTCCCCGCGTATCCGATTACTCCCCAAACGGTCATTGTGGAAGCGATTGCACATATGGTATCTAGCGGTGAGATGAAGTGTGAGTTTATTGCTGTTGAGAGTGAACATTCCGCTATGGCGGCCGCAATCGGGGCTTCGTTGGGCGGAGCTCGCACCTTCACGGCTACTAGCTCCCATGGGCTCCTTTACATGGGAGAAATGGTTTTTTGGGCCGGGATGGCGCGGATTCCCGTAGTTCTCGCTAATGCGAATCGCACATTAAATCCGTGGAATATTTGGCCGGATCATCAAGATTCCATGGCGTTTCGCGACGCTGGCTGGATCCAGATGTATGCGAAGAACAATCAAGAAGTGCTAGATCTTACGATCATGGCGTTCAAGATAGCAGAGCATCATAAAGTCTGGCTTCCAACTATGGTGAGCCTAGACGGGTTTGTCCTGTCTCACACATCTTCTCAAGTTGCAATTCCTGCTCAGGAGGCTGTTGACCGATTCTTACCGCCGTTTGAGCCACTAGTAATACTTGATCCGGAGCACCCATTTGCTCATGGGGCGCTGACTGAAGCACATGGGATTACAACGCTTCGGGAATCGCTCATGGAAGGCATGGAGAACGCTAAAATTATCATTCCCAAAGTCTTTAAGGAGTACCAACAGCACTTTGGGCGTTGGAACGAGCATATGTTTGAGGTCACAGGGGATCTTGAAAAGGCGAAAATCGGAGTGATGTGTTTAGGTACACTGGGAGAGGAAGCGGAAAGAACGGTCGATTATCTTACTAAGAAAGGCCTGCAAGTGGTCTCAATACGACCACGAGTGTTTCGACCATTCCCAAAGAAGGAACTGCTTGAGATCTTGTCGTATCTGGAGAAAATCGTCATAATCGATCGAGCTGTCTCCTTTGGGAATGAAGGACAGATAGCTATAGAGACAAAAGCTCTTCTCTTTGAGGAAGACCTTCGGCTAGATGTGTATCCTAGGATCATGGGCCTTGGGGGAACGGATGTCAATTACCGCGATATAGCGCAAAAAATCGAAGCGGTGGCCTAGTAGGAAGGAAGTGATGAGTGTGAGTACTAAGATAATGGATGAAATGAAAGTACGACCGCGGGTATTATTACCTGGAAACTTTAGCTGCATAGGGTGTGGTTTGGCTTTAGCCTACCGGACTGCCATTTCAGCTGTTGACAACCCAATTGTCGTGATCCCCGCCTGTTGTGCAAGTGTGATTGAAAGTCCTTACCCGCGAGTTACGTATAACGTCCCCACCTTGAACATTGCTTTCGCAGCACATGCCGCAGCTGCTTCTGGAATTGCTCGGGCAAAGAAAATCCGTGGTGAGGAAGCAACAGTAATTGTATGGACTGGAGATGGGGGGAGTTTCGATATAGGGATGGCCACTCTCTCCGGGGCGGCGGAACGGAATGAGAACCTCATTCACGTTGTCTACGACAACGCTTTTTATGGTAACACAGGAGCTCAGCGGAGCGGGGCAACTCCGCGGGGCGCATCGACAACCACTACTCCAATAGGGAAGCAAGAAAAACGCAAGAGCCTAGCCCGGATCGTTGCCGCTCATGATGTTCCTTATGTTGCGTCAACCTCGGTGGGGTACCCTCGTGACATCTATCGGAAGATGAAGAAGGCAGGTTCGATCGAAGGATTTCGATTCATCTTGATCGACGCACCATGTCCCACAGGCTGGAATTTTGATCCACGAATGACGCTTGAGATGGGACGGCTTGCAGTGAAAACCGGCATCTTCCCCGTCTACGAGATCGAGAATGGGAAACTTACCTTTTCCTCGGTCAGTAAACGTTACAAGGATCCAGCGAACCGATTACCATTGGAAGAGTACCTGAAAGTCCAAGCGCGATTTCGGAACATAACTCTCGAGCAACTCGAAGCCTTAAAAGCAGATATCCAAGCTGAGTGGGATTCACTGATCCGGTTAGAGTAAGAAACACGGCCAAACAGCTACATGGGTCATGTTTCAGAATACACGCCATATTAATTAGAGGGAGACCTTTTCTCCACTTTTAAAATCACCTTAGTTGAGAAGATAATCTTCCCCTATAAGCCCATTTTTGATTCCTTCTCGTGTTTTCTACCCTATTCTATATATAAAGGTCATTTTCGATACTCATAGACACCACGACCCGTTTTTCGCCCAAGTCGCCCTGCACGAACCAAATCCTTAAGCCAGGGACTAGGTTGATAGGCCGGTCCGAGCTCCTGTTTCATGTATTCCAAGATATGCAGAGTGGTATCTAAGCCCACAAAGTCTAATAACTCAAATGGGCCCATTGGAACATTAGTTCCGAGTTTCATTGCCTTATCCACATCTTCTGGCGTGGCAATCCCCTCATAAACTGTATTTAATGCGCTGTTGAGCCAAGGGATTAAGATGCGATTCACGATAAAGCCCGCCATATCTTTTTTACATAGTACAGTTTCTTTACCCAATTTCTTTGCTAAGCCATCTATCACTTGGACGGTTTCATCCGACGTTTCTGACCCTTTGATGATTTCAACAAGCTTCATAACGGGGACAGGATTGAAAAAGTGCATGCCAACAAACTTATCCGGACGTTTGGTTACGGATGCGAGTTCAGTGATGCTAAGGGATGACGTATTGCTCGCGATAATACAGTGATCTGACGTCATCGCGGCTATTTCCCTAAAGACTTGCTTTTTCAGCTCCATATTCTCGATGATCGCTTCGATCACGATGTCCGCATCTGTAACGGTGGCTTTTAAGTTAGTTGTCCCATGGATCCGTGCCATGATTGTCTCAATTTCTTCTTCCGTGATCCGACCTTTTTTTAACCCGCGTTCCAAGTTTTTCCGGATGGTTTTAAGGCCTTGCTCCACAAGTGAGTCGTTAATATCCCGCGCCCAGACATCAAAGCCTGCTTGGGCACAAACGTGAGCAATTCCGTTCCCCATGATCCCTAAACCGAGGACTGCGATTTTTTTAATCTCCATCTTTTGCAACACCTGCTCCTACCTACGCACCAGATAGACCTCCTATTTAAGGTTAGCTAGTGGGAAACTGCAACACCACCTTTACCTCCAAGTTCACCTACAACTGAATCTCCCGCCAAAAAACATTTGAAGCGTTTAATTTCATAGGCGTATAGGTGGACCGAGTTGGATTGGGAAAGCTATCGCACCGAATTTCCCATGCTGGAAGACAAGACCTACCTACTCACCTGCTCCCTAGGAGCTATGCCACGACAAGTCCGTAAAGAGCTTGCTCGTTATACTGAAATTTGGGAAACATTTGGAGCCCATGGTTGGTTTGAGGAGGAAGGATGGTTTACTACCATAGAACAAGTCAAACAGCTATTTGCCGACATCATTGGAGCTAAAAAAGAGGAAATTGCAGCCTCACTTTCCGTCTCGACAGCAATTTCGTCAGTTGCCAGTTCCTTGGATTTTGGGAAACGACGGAACGTCGTGATGAGCGAATTGAATTTCCCTACCGTAGCCTACATCTTTCGGTCATATGAACGCCATGGTGCGCAGGTAAAATTTGTCCCAAGCTCTGACGGCATCACCATCCCTACTGAAGCATTTGCGAAAGAAATCGATGAAACGACCTTAATTGTTCCAATTTCGCATGTGTTGTTCGTCACAGGATTCATTCAAGATATCCAAGAACTTGCGAATATCGCCCATGAACAGGGAGCCTATCTTCTTGTCGATGGATACCAATCTGTGGGAACTATTCCAATAGACGTTAAAAAAGCAGATGTCGACTTTTTGGTTTGTGGGACCCTGAAATACCTACTTGGGGGGCCTGGAATCGCCTTCTTATACGTGAGAGAAGACATTATCGAGGATTTTGAACCCACTGCGGCAGGGTGGCTTGCAGATGAGGATCCTTTTGGGCCTAGATGGACTCAATACGATATCAAACACCCGACTCCCGCTCGAGATGCGAGACGATTCCAATATGGGACTTTCTCCGTTCCTTCGGCTTATGCTGCAAAGCCGGGGCTGGAAATGATTCGTGAAATAGGTGTCACGAAAATCCGAGCACGTAACAGCGCGTTGTCACGGTATGTGGTTGAGGAAGCCTTAGCACGTGGCTTTTCACTCCGATCTCCTCTCGAGGACGAACGACGGGGTTCAATTGTTAATATACAAGTACCTAATCCCGAAGAGGTTGTTAAACGACTGATAGAACATAAAGTCTTTGTGGACGCCAGGGTTGGGGGAATCAGGGTCTCTCCTCACTTCTACAATACCAAAACTGAAATTGATGCATTCTTCTCAGCACTTGACGTCATTATTTGAGGACAAAAGAAAGATGATGTATTGTATCGCTCCATCCATGGTTCTCTTCCCGTCATTTGCCAATAGAAGATGCATTCGTCCATGTCAAGCCTCCTCTTAGTCTCTGTTGTCGTCTTAAATATCGGTTCATATGCAATCACTTTAACATACCGATCGCTATACGAAAACTGAGCAATCCATAGTGTGATATCTCGCATTCCAAGGATTAGATGACGAGAATACTCATCATGATGCCGCCCGGATTGGCAACCAACCTGACTAAGATGACCCATCCCTGGAGGGATGAAATCAATCTCTCTCTTCCGGTATGTGTAGAGGACTCTTGTGCACAAAGATCGGTTACATAGGTTTCGTCCCATCGCCCGTGAGTTTTATGGTTTCCTTCAGTAGATCTTGTACCATATAGGGTAGTAGCTCATCACCTGGTCCTAAAATGTATGATGGTCGAATAATGACAAATGGATAATCATGAGTTTGAAAGAGTTGCTCGATTTTCATTTTAGATTCGAAGTAAGCATTGGTTGCCCATGGGTTTTCCGTAATGATCGACTCCTAAGCTAAAAGGGGTGATTATACGTCCTATTTTATGTAGAATGGCAGTTTCCAACACGATTTTAGCCAAACCGACGTTGATACGATCAAAATCAGCTGGATCGTCCTTGGTGATTCCAATAAAATGCAACATTTCATTACTCTCCCGAATAATGGGGCTGAGTGCTTTTGGAGTGAAATCAGGTATAATATGCGGTTTAGCTCCTATAGATCCGATTAGTTGAGCTGCATCGGTGCGCCGAACAATGGCATTAACAATCCATTCTTGGCGGATCGCAGCGTGAATTATATGGCACCCTAAAAAGCCATTGGCTCCAGCAACTGAAATTATTATTGAATACGCTCTTATTATTATCCCATCTTTCTTACTGAATTGGAGCTTTAATTTATTTCATTTAAACCAGATCAGTTCTTTGCCTAACGCATAATCGTAAATAAACATAATAATTTTAGGTGATTTTATAGTTATTTAAACGCTTTTGAAGCAAGACTTCTAATTCATAGACTAAAAACTCTTGTGAAGATAATGGATCTTGAAGCGCGAAACACAAAAGTTGTAATTTCGGCCTCCCGCAGAACTGATATGCTCAGTTTCTACTCTTCGAAATTAATTGACATTCTGAAAACAAAATATCCTCCCGAAAAAGTTCATACTCTGGTTCTGTGGACAAAAGATCCTAGGCATCTAGTGAAAAATTCTCAAGTTAGAGGTACACTAGCTCCCTATAATAAATTCATTCACCTAACGATTACTGGATTGGGCGGCACTCCAATCGAACCAAATGTGCCTACAACAGATGTAGTTTTGACCCTTGTTCCAAAAGTAATCGAAATCATTGGAAGCGATCCGCGAAAGCTCTTGATACGTATTGATCCAATACTTGATTTAACCTATCAAGGGATAAAATATTCCAACCTACCTCTGTTTGAGGAAATCATTGAGCGCAGTAGAAGCCATGGTGTTCGTCGGTTCGTGACATCTTTTTGCACTTTCTATAGTAAAGTTGTACGACGACTTCGGAAACTAGGAGTTATTTGGAATGACTTAGCTCAGAATAACCGTGATGAATGCCTAGACATCTTGAAAGGCTACTCAAAGGTCTTTAACGTTGAAATCTTATCATGTTGTATAGAAGGCTTGCCTGCCGCTCGTTGTATTGATGGAAATCTCTTAACCCAGCTTCACCCTCTCAGAGAATTAACGGACACACATAAAGCGCTAGGCCAGAGACCGCTCTGTGGATGTACGCGAAGTATTGATATTGGGTGGTACACAATGCAATGTCCCGGAGGGTGCCTATACTGTTATGCGAACCCGACTATTCACATATCTCAGAGGGTGTGAATGAACAACCCGAAACAGGAACTGCTAGTGATGCACCTACTCTTTATAAGCGGCTTAGCTCATTTTCAAGTGTTATAATTGTTTTTCGGCGTTCCAAAACAATATGGGGAAATTTTTAAAAGTTATCAGCAAACTTACTATTCCTCGTGAGGACGTGGGATGTACCTTACCAAACAGGAAGAACAAATGTTCGATGGCGAGCAGGGAACGGCTGTTCAGTTAGCAATGGAACTCCTAACAAAGGTGGGAGACATCTATGGTGCAGATCAGATGCTACCAATTGCTAGCGCGCATACCGTTATGACACCATACCGCGATATTCTGGATGCTGGAGTCGAAATCTGCGAAAAATTTGCGGGATACGGAGGAAAATATGCAGTTCCAACAACTCTAGACCCCGCAGGAATGGATCTCCAACGCTGGCGCGACTTAAAAATTCCAGAAGAGTATGCAGAAAAACAGATGAGGATTGTACGAGCCCAAGAACAACTCGGGGGAATCCAGGTATGGACCTGTACTCCTTATCTCCATGGGAATATCCCACGACCTGGTCAAGACTTAGGTTGGTCTGAATCCTCCGCGGTAATCTTCGCCAATTCCGTCATGGGCGCCCGGACGAATCGGTTGACTGCGGTGGTAGATATGGCAGCGGGGATAGCGGGCAGAGTGCCAAAGTTCGGGCTCCATTTAGCCAAAAACCGCCAAGGACAAGCGTTGGTGAAAATCCAGGTTGACCCCAAAAGTATAACCGACTCCGATTATCCAACCATCGGCTACTTCGTCGGTAAACAGGTTGACGAGAAAATTCCTGTGCTAACAGGACTTCCTCGCACCGTTTCGACAGACCAGTTGAAAAACATGGGGGCTGCCATGGCCGCTTCAGGATCAGTCGCACTCTATCATATTCCTGGGGTAACTCCTGAAGCAACAACCAGAGAAAGACCTGTTGAAAAAGGAGAGTGGGAGGATACGATTGAGTTGGGGATGCAGGAGTTACAACAAACGCAAGAAGAGGAAATGAGCACGATCCGTGATGGGCCAGTGGACTTCATCGCTGTGGGCTGTCCCCACTATTCCCCCATGGAGATGAGGAAACTTGCGATGCTATTAAAAGACAAAAAAATCCATAATAACACCACATTTTGGGTTTATGTGTCCAACTATGTGGAAATGCTAGCAAAACGAGCCGGGTATTCGCGTATCATCAAAGCGAGTGGGGCACAAATTTTAACCGAAACATGTATGTTAGTCTCTCCCACCCACATCTACGGCTTCAAAACCCTAATGACGGATTCTGGGAAATGTGCGTGCTATGGGCCTGCGTTGTGCAACACAGAGGTGATATATGGAAGCCTTGAAGCGTGTGTTAAAACAGCAATTCAAGGCGCATTTCAATAAGCTAACTTCCTTGTGGTGACAATGCAAGAAATGAAATTTACGCTAAAGGGACGTAGTGTGGTGAAGGGCATTACTGAGGGACCGGCTCTCGTCAGTAAGCAGAATCTCAGCCTTTGGGGAGGTTTAGATCCCCAAACCGGTTTTATCATCGACAAAAGGCATGACCTTTATAGAGAGCAAGTCCGTGATACGGTTTTAGTCTTTCCCTACGGAAAAGGCTCAACTACGGGTGCCATTGTGTTTCTTGAAGCAGTTCGATGTGGAAACGCTCCAGCTGCGATTATCAATGTCAGAACCGAACCTATCTTGGTTAGTGGAGCCCTTATGGCTCCAATCTTTTACAACAAGGCAATCCCAATAGTTGATCGCCTCGAAAAAAACCCTGTCGAAGCAATCCAAACAACCGATTATGTGCGAGTAAATGGAAACGAGGGACGAGTTGAAATCACGCGCACGCTATAAGTAAAATATCAAAACATGAAAAAGGCATAAATCAAGTCATAAATGAATTATAGCAATCTCTGGAACGTGATGGATGTAAGATGGATGCTTTTGATTTTATGATGGTAGCTTTGAGGTTCAATGAAAAGATAAACCAGCGAGATCTGAATGGTTTAGTGCAGTTAATGACTGATGACCACACATTCATAGATAACTCTGGTGATGTATATAAAAACATGAAAGAGGGTTGGAGACAGTTCTTTGAGAACCATCCTGATTACAGAAATATTTTCACTTCCGTAACAGTCAACAACGATGTTGTTATAATGATTGGCTATTCTACATGTTCTAATGAGCCACGGCTTAATGGCCCTAGCATGTGGACTGCCAAAGTGCGTGGAAGGCGTGTCTCCGAATGGCGAGTATACTGGCTGGACAAAAGATAAGAGATATGAGGGGCACGCAGTGGAGATACTCCCACAATTCCTTTTCTTAACATGTGAGAAACTGAAAAGTTTGTTTGTCAGTCACCACCTCAGATATGCATCTAAAAAAGTAGGAAAACAATCAGAAAAAGAAGATATATAGAAAGTGGGTTCAACGGGAGTGTTTAATATATTATACCGTGTCTGATCTGGCGAGGCGTCGAGTGCCGATGACACATATTAAGACGCCAATGAGGACGATAGGACTAATATAAGTTAATGTCATGAGTACCAAGCTCCCAAACCGTTGTTCCACTTTTATCATGGCGATAAGCGATAATATAATCGTCCCCGTGGAGATGATCATGCTCAATCCTATATTCGCGCTGAATGAACCGCTCTTAGTGTCTTCATATGTTGGATTGTTCGCTGTAATGCCAGTTCCAACCAAAGCCGCTCCACAGATCAAACTGTAGGTGCTTCCATGTGTGACAATCCACTCCCAACTCCTCATCCCCGTAATTATAGCGACTGTTAGCGAGGGAATTACTGCAATTGGGATGGCAAAGAGGAGGATTTCCACCAGACGGGCCTTTACAAACTTGGATACTCCCTTGGGGGCGCTTTTCATGATCCAGAGCTGGTCTTGAGAATCTAAAAACCCTACTCCTCCAAATGTCAACGCACCCATCATTCCCATCATCATACTTACTTGGAACATATTAACGAAGAATGGCACGCCAATTACGTAGGTTTGTAATACTGGAGCTATGATCGCGATGATCATGCCATACACTAATTTCGACAAGTTCTGAAGTTTGCGGGTGAAATCCTTCAAAGCGGTGACCACCAATACCCCAAAGGATCCCGGGATAAGGCGGCGGAGTCCCCGGAGGAACAGGTTCTCGCGACCAACTGTCGTCACTGTGGAACGTGCACCGGATGCTCCGAAGTTAAACAAACGGTCTGCTGTTAGGATGCCGATCCCAACCACACCGATCGAAAATACCACGAGTAGGATGAAATTGAGTAGTACTGGGAACCCCAGCATCGTTTCGAACGCCATGATTACTTCTTCTGGGAGGTTCAAACCATTAAATTTGATGGCTGACCAGGTGATCATGTCGGCACTCCAGCTGGAGGGAAGGAGCAAGAATATATCCATACCCATGAAATTTGAGAGTGACTCAGCAAAGTAAATAAGGCCATAAAAAGGGAGTAAAAAGATTAATACCACGAGCATACTGAGCCCCTTGGCGATGTCATTGCCTCTCGAAGATTCCCCGAGTTTGGCTTGGATGGCCGTGGCTATAACCGTAGAGACCCATAATGAGCCGAAGACAGTAAGGAGGAGTACCCCGTAAATGATCGCTTGTCCTAGTACTGACACTTGGAAGACGGTAGTAAAGGGGGTGATCAACACTGGTGCCAAGAACAGCACCACTAAACCGTTGGTTGGAATTCCACCCACAAAAGATCCCGTGAGTAAGGCACGGGTACTCACATTGTGACTAAGGATGATCTCCCATTGTCCAATTTTGATCTCTTGGAGGGCCCCGGAGAGCGGAAAGATCAACAACATAATCCACAGTATTAATATGACCGATCTCATTATTCCTGGCAGGGCAACCATCAGAAACGCCTGGATTCTCTCTCCTAACAGATCGATAAACAGCGAGATAATCCATGGAACTATGAAGAGCGCCCAGACAACACTTACGAGTGCTATGATCCCATAAAACACCGTTCTTCGCCGATGAAATTTAGAAAACTTTGCATAGTGTTCGGCCTTCGCAATCGCCCACCATAACGGTGCCATCTCTTCCTACCTCCAACTGAGGAGTTTTTCGCGCTCGATCTTGCCGCCCACAATCTTGAGGTAGGCATCTTCGAGATCACGGGCACCCATCTGGTCGATTATCTTCTGAGGTGCACCTCGAACGGTAAGTTGGCCCTCATTCAGGATGCCGATAATATTACAGACATCCTCGGCAAAATCGGTCATGTGGGTGCAGATGAAGAACGTTGTGTCGTTTTCCTCGGCCATAGCAAGGATCAATTCCTTGACTAACGCACTCGCTGCGGGGTCAAGACGGGAGGTCGGCTCGTCTAGGAAGATCAACCGGGGTTCATGTAGGATTGTTGATGCGACCAAGACCTTTTGCTTCATCCCTGAACTATAGCTCTCGAGCAGATCATCTTGCCGCCCTTCCAGACCCAAGATGCCCAGCAGGCGGTCAATGCGTCGATGTACGAGCTCACCACTGAGGTCGTTGAGCGCTCCAATGAACTCGAGAAACTCCACAGCCGAGAGTTTCGAATAGAGGCCGGGGGCCTCCGGCAGCAGCCCGGTGGCTGCCTTGATTGCATCCCGCTGGGTGTGGACATCAAACCCACAGACCGTGGCCGTTCCATCACTTGGCTGAAGGAGGCCCGACAGGATTCGCACCGTAGTTGTCTTCCCCGCCCCATTCGGTCCCAAAAAACCAAAGGTGCTACCCTTTCGAACCTCCAAATTCAGCGTTTTAAGAGCTTCCACAGACCCAAAGACTTTGGATAAATTCTCTGTCCGTATTTCAATTTCATGATTGCTCCTCATCGGGGCAAACGATTTTGACTGACTCATAACCAATCTTCACCTTTTTCTTGAATTACATGATTAACATATAGATTGTTAGAAATCTCTACATTTGATCTTTTTCTGCATAAACTATAGAGTTATTATTATGTTTATGAAGTATAATTTGTACATTTTTCAGGCCTCAATCTGCATCACAGGTAGTGTTATATATTTTTTGATATCTATATATATTTTATTTGTGTCAAGTATTCACAAGATTTGATTTGAAAAAAAAAGAGACGCGAAACAGGCGTCCGCCTAATTTTCGTAAGGAAATTTTTTTA
>JBHIFL010000070.1:0-20792 GCA_046761065.1 Candidatus Heimdallarchaeota archaeon | reverse complement strand
GGCTCCACCAGCGCCCTGGATCGAATTGCCGGCCTCATCGAACACATCAGCCCGGATCCCAGGGAAGGGGAAGGTTGCCGATCCGGGTTTCAACGGGGTGATGGGGAGGGGGGTGATCATCTGCATACCAGTTTCAGTCTGCCACCAGGTGTCCATGATCTGACATTTTTCTTGACCGATGTACTTGTAGTACCAGATCCACGCCTCGGGATTAATTGGCTCTCCAACAGATCCGAGTAAGCGGAGTGAACTTAAATCAACACTTTGCAAGACGTCTTCACCATACCGCATGAACAGGCGCACCGCTGTTGGGCTAGTATAGAAGACAGTTACTCCATAGCGTTCAATGATTCGCCACCAGCGGCCTGGATCCGGAAACGTGGGGGCCCCTTCATACATGATGCTGGTGACCCCTAAGAGCAAAGGCCCATAAACGATGTAGGAGTGGCCCGTGATCCATCCTATGTCTGCAGCACACCAGTACGTGTCGTTATCTTTGAGGTCAAAGATCCATTTGAGCGTAGTGGCCGTCCCCACGGCGTAACCGCCATGAGCGTGTTGGATGCCTTTTGGTTTGCCGGTGGTACCAGAGGTATAGAGGAGGAACAGAAGGTCTTGGGCATCCAGGATTTCGGTGGGGCACTCGGTGGATTGGGGGGCAGTAAGCTCATGCCACCACAGGTCGCGGCCGTCAGTCCAGGGGACCGCTTCGCCAGTCCGGCGAAACACGATGACGTGCTCAGGGGAGCCGCCCCAGGCACATTCTTTAACCGCTACCATGGCCTCATCCGTTTGCGTTTTCAGGGGGATGGTTTTCCCGCGGCGATAGAAGGAGTCACAGGTGATGACGGCCTTACTTTCGCAGTCGCAGATACGGTTGGCCAACGCGAGGGCGGAGAACCCCGAAAAGACCACGGAATGAATGGCACCAATTTTGGCGCAGGCCAGCATGGCGATGGGGAGTTCAGGGATCATGGGGAGATAGATGGAAACCCGATCGCCTTTGTTGACGCCAAGGCTCTTGAGACCATTCGCTAACTTGTTGACTTCCGCATATAGATCCCCGTAGGTCAGCTTACGGACTTCTCCTTCAGGTTCCCCTTCCCAAATGTAGGCCACCTTGTCTTTCCGCTCAGAGGTGGCGTGTTTATCGAGGGTGTCCAAAACGATGTTGTATTTCGCCCCAACGAACCATTTAACCCAAGGTAGGTTCCAGTCGACGACCTTATCGTAGGGCTCAACCCAGCTGATGCCAACATCTTTAGCCATTTCGCCCCAGAACCACTCGTAGTCTTGGCACCGGGCAAGGAGTTCCTGAAGATCTTTAATCCTGTGTTGCTCCATCCACTTCCAAACATGGGTTGCTTTGACGAAATCATCCGAGGGATCAAAGATACGTTTTTCAATTAACAGAACATCGATGTCTTTTTTCTCCGAGGGTTGGTTAGATGATGTCATATTGAGTCACCATTTTTTATAATTCAAGATAAAATCTGAAGAAGAGAGCGCCTAAAAAGCATCTAAGCAGAAATTCCAACGCCACATTCATATATATTTTATTCGTTAAGTATATATTTGTTTGTATAGGTATTAATCTATGGGTGGGTAGGCCTGGAGAGGGATTACTTCACCACCCGATTCCTTTCGGGAATCCACTTCCTCCTCATGGGATTTTTTTTACCACATAAACGTTTTGGATTTATCCCCCAAGCAATTTAGTGACATTATAACGTAGCATACAAACAAATCCGAGAGTTATTGGTACTAGTTTTCGATGGATTGGAGGATAAAAACGAGGAAAGGACTTAAATAGTAAGGGGAGAACCTTTTAAAGTGATGTGATAGTTAAGAAAAAGAGGGTTGAGAAGCCGTAGTTGATGAATTTATGCCCAGATTTCAAAAACGTTTGAGCCTACTGTTAAATCCCATTCGCCGCCGGATTTATGAAGTGGTGTGTGAATCACCCGGAATACATTGCTACCGAATTGCCTCAGAGTTGGCCACATCCCAAGGGACCTTGGATTGGCATCTGCGGAAATTGGAGAAAGAAGGGCTCATTAATTCCACTAAATTTGGGGGGAAGCGGATCTATTATCCCCGGAAGTTATCAAGTGTTGAAAGTGCGAGGGCGCTTGCGGCGCTGAGGAGTAAAACCGCACAAGCAATCTTTCGACTAGTAATAAATACTCCGGGTATGAACCAACAAGAAATAGCAAATATGGTAGGAGTTCATCATGATACGGTTAGATACCATTTGACCCAGTTTGAAAAAGTGGGATTGGTCGAACGATTTCGGGATGGGCGAGAAGTCCGAGTGTTTCTAGGAAAACTGGGGGAACAGCTTATCAATGGAAGTCTCGAGCTTGTAACCGATCATTTTGTAGCATTCCTTGTACAGAAACTCAAAGAAGGCTGTCTCACTCCAATCATCACTTCTCAAGACAAAGACCACGTCAGTTTACAGGTAAATTGTCCGGACGGTGATAATTTTGAGATCACCATAAATTTGACAAGCTGGGACTTTTTACTTTCTGATGAAAAGAAATGAAGAACCACTTTAGGCCACATAACTCGATGATGAACACCTGAAATTTTATTGGGAATCTAGCTATTCGTTAGCGTTGTGGTCACTAATACTCTTCGTGAGGTGTTTTCATGGAACTAGAAGTGAAAATCAAAAAGATAAGAGATAAGTTAATCCGAGGATCCCAAAGAAAAGCGGTTAAAACATTATTGAATGAGTTGACCTTCGAAAGGAGATCTCTGCCACAAGATATCTTTACGACCGAAGAGGGTAACTTGCTTGTGCTTATAATAGCGCTCCAAGAACAGATTTCTGAGTTAGAAGAGAGAATAATCACATTAGAAGAGAGGGTAGAAACGTTGCAAGAACAGTTAGATGAACGAAGTGGCCGGTAGAGCACGTAAAGTTCGATAAAACAATGATTGGTAATCAATGAAAGTGCTTGATAGAACTTCAAGTCGATGCGAGTTTGAGCTCTAAAAACAGGTCTCCCGGGATAGGTTCTTTTTGATATTGGAACCCGGTACGTGGGAATGACCTTGTGGAAATCGGTTTACAGTTATAACAGATGCTAGCACATTAACTCTTTTCGACAGTGGTTTGCTTAAGATTTATTTGAAGAGCATTATTGTCTTCCAGATGTGAAATGTGTAGGAAGTTACTTAAGCTATCAAAATTGATTTTAATTAGCAAGCTCAGCGGAATGGTTTGGATCTCATCAGATAATAAATCTGAAACCCTTAAAAATATTCTAACAAAGCTTAGAGTTTTGAACAGTAATGGTGACGGGAGGGCTTTTAAATCGCAATTTCAGGAATTTCAAGGACGAATAGAAGAGCAGTTATGGTAGGACTCATCGTCCAGAAGAACACAATCTTTTAATGAAAATTTCTTAAATTAAAAGTTAACTGGGGGAATTTAAGGAGGAGATATAAAAAGTCAATTGTTTTAAATGGCCTCTATTGTCTAACGGGAGTTGTTCTTTAGACATAAGCATTAACATGAGCATATTCATGGCAATCCAAGAGGAAAATCTCGACCTGCGCGAAGCCAACGTCGTTGATACAGACTTTGAAAAACTGTATGGGAATACTTTCGAATTCCACGTGACCCTTTACCACGATGACGATGGTGCGGAGTGATATGCTGACTGGTGGCAGGTTGAGACATATGGTGGTGAAATATCGGGAAGGCGCGACTTGCCGCACTCTCATGGAACACAGCCGTTTACGCAGTCAAAGGGCATCAGTATACCTGATGGAGTGATATATGATGTGGAAAGGGACCACGACCAAACCCATGGATATGATGACCAAGTTGTAGAAGTTAATCTTGAAACGAGCGAGGTAGAGAAAGTACAACAGGGTAGTTACTCGATAGATTTCAGTGACTACCTAAACATAAAATCCATAATCAGCCTCCAAACCGTTGAGACATTTTTACACCGGAGATAGCCTGTTATTATTCTACTAGTGACCTTGTGGTTGGTATTACTCTCGGACGTACAAGTCAAACAAAAATTCTATGGCTGAATTGGGTCTAAGCAGATGTAAATATGTGTTCTTCTTTGCAAATAAAAAAAGGTCAAAATGTATATATTTTTGAAGTTAAGAGATGCTGGAAGAAGTGGTCATACATAAAAAGAAGATATAAAGCTTGTTGAACTTGATCAGAAACTTTAGGTGATAATTATTGGGTATTGAACAATATGTACAGGATAAAATAATAATAACTACCCATAAACCTGACGAAAAAGAGAAACTATTCTTTTTAATCTCTGGAATAATAATAAGCGTTCCCTTTACGCTTTTTATTGGAACTCTCACAGAACCTCTATGTGCCATTTTGCCAAGATTCTTAGCCGCATTATGCTCCGTCGCACTTTTCACACCGCTCATTGAAGAATATGCAAAAGCATATCCTATGTTCTATCGACATGGCGAGACGGAGAGATCCTTATTTACCCTAGGTTTTCTAGTTGGTTTGGGGTTTGGCCTCTCGGAATTTGTGTTATATATTCTAGTTATCAGAGCGTCACTACCCATCAGATTACCTGGCCTGTTCTTTCATGCTGCAAGTACATCAACCACCACCTATGGGATTGCAACTAGGCGCACAATCCAGTTCTATTTAATAGCGGTGGTGCTTCATGCTATGTATAACTTTTCTGCATTTTTTAGCTCATTCTGGTATATCAGTGGAGCTATTGTTGTAATAATAACGTATTTCCTTGCTTGGCATTTTTACCGTAAAACTTCCGTGAGATCGATTGATTAGCAATTGGGGCATTTTAGTTGCAACAATGTGTAATGCGACAACAAGGGTTTACTAGAGGATCTTGCCTTGTTTCTACTTCACACGGATTTCAACTCGCGTGTCAAGCAACCCTTAAAAAAGATAGACGGGAGTACTCGCGGTTGATCGCTTCTATGCACTTAAGTCGGCCGGAAGACTATTTTTCTATTTATCAGTCGGGCTGCAATCATACCTGCCTGAAATGCCATTCACACACCTTTTCACAAGTAGCCGTAGGAGACTGGGTTTCAACGTCACAACTGGTAAAAATTATTGCGGGATATGCCGACGATGTGACTGTGCAGGAACCTCGAGAGCGTAGCACGATGTACCATGCGGGCGATCTCTGCCACCATTGCGGGCGTTGTATTCAAGGGCAGAGACACCCTTGGTGCCCTCATAAGCTCGAAATTGGGCAAGTGGTTCTTAGTCCGCAAGGATGGGGCCCTGCGAGAAATATTGTTGCCTTTAGCGGAGGAGATATCGTCTGTCAGGCGGATTATTATGCGGAGGCAGCTGAGAAGATAAAGGATGCGTGTAATGTTTGGGTCCTAATCGAAACCAATGGGTACGGACTTACAGATGAGAATTTAGAGGTTTTAAAAGCTGGGGGAGTCGATTCCTTTTGGCTGGATATCAAAGCCTATGACGAGAGGGTGTACCACAAGTTATGTGGGACTACCAATAGCCATATTCTTACCAGCATTCAACGCGCGGTCGATGCAGGGTTCGTTTTAGAAGTTTTGATGTTGTTTATCCCAACATGGGTTGAGACGGATCAACATCAGAAAATCGCTGAACTGATCGCGGAAACGGATCCTTCTATCCCAACAACCCTTTTGGCGTTTTTCCCTGAGTACAAACTCAAAAAGGTGCGATCACCTACATTACAAGAAATCGTGCAAAGTTTTCTCGTGATGAAAGAAGCTGGTCTTAAGAATATTCGCCTTGGCAACGTAGGAGTTTTTGCACGAACAGAGAGGGATTTAGATTTCCTCGTTAACCTCTTTGGCGAGAAAGCAATAAGTTAGGTAAAAAAGGATGTTAACCAAAGTCACGTAGGCATTTAAGCAAATGTGTCTGGCGAAATAATGTCATTATATTTCTTCTAATGTTTTCTGACATCTTGTTTTATTAAAAACGCAATGAAGATTCCTGAAAAAAGTATTAGAGAGGCAATTTTAAAGATATATGGGATGGGGAGGATCAAGGAAAGAGCTCCGGCCGTTACCGCTCCAAATGCTTCTCCGATATTGAACATAGTTGACAAGTAAGCTGTAGCTACGCTGCTGACTTCGCTTGGTGTGCTAATCCCAAGGAGGGACCATTCTGACACGGCTCTCATAGCATGGCCCAAGCCATAAATGGCCATCGCTAAGGATAAGATGTAAACATTTCGGGATTCTGAGAATGTAAAATTAATGAATGTTAATAGTAAAAATGCGAGACCGAGGGGCAGCTTATATCCAATTCTATCCGTTAGAACACCCACAGGGAAACGAAACATTGTGTTTGTTGCCCCTCGGATACCAAAGAGAATGGCAATCAGAGATGAAGTTAGGAGAAGGCTTTCTGAGGCATATACTGCAAAAAGGGTCAGTAAAAATGCATTTGTAAAGGAAAAAATTATACGAAGGTAACATAGCACTAGTATGTTTCTTGAAAACGCAAAAGAACGGATAGAACTCAGAGAACTGACTTTTTGCGCTTCACACCGGTCTTGCTCCTCAGAAGATATTAGTAAACCTTTGTAGCGAGCCAAAAAGAAGGGAATAACGCTTATCAGTGGGATTGTTGCAGCTATTCGGAGGAGTAGTCGATAGTCGACGTATTTTAAGAGAAAGCTGCTAAGAAAAGGGCCAACCATATAAGCGATCCCGAATGAAGTTAAAAATCGGCCCATCCTATCACCAACTTTCCCCTTAGGAGCTAGATCTGAAACTAGGGCAAGAACGGTAGGCAAAAAGGCGGCCAAGATGAGGGCGTGAAAAATCCTGATCGGATAGAACCACCAAGACCTTGTAACCAACGAATAAAATAGCAAGCATAAGCCTTGTCCAGATAAGGCAAGAGGAATAACTGGCCATTTTCCCGCCCGTTCAGCCAATATTCCAAGTGGGATCTTAGCAATAATGGTTGTGAGGGGGAGAATGGAAACGATCAGTCCCAACTCAAAAGTAGAGATCCCCAATTGGATGATGTAGAGAGGGAAGATGGGCTCAATTATTTGACTAGCCAGAAATAAGGCCGTCGCCGTTCCAGTTAAGAAATAGAACTCCGTAGAAACAGGATAAATCCCTTTACCGATTTTTCAGATCCTCCTAGCTGAAAAACATGGCTAAAATTCGAGAGTAGATCCCTTATTAAGCCTTAAGAAAGAACCCAAAATCGATAAAACTTGAAAACTAGTTTTATATACATCTAGTGGGCATCTTCAAATGGAATGAATTCGGTTAATAACATGGTAGATCACGAAAAAAATAAGAAAATTAAACCCAAATCATGTTGGATGAGGAGGTTTTAACCGAATGGTTCGGATCCTATCACGAACAGATGTTGAGCACATATTGACAATGAAAGAGTGTATTGAGGTTGTCAGAAACGCATTCATCGAATTTTCTGAAGGAAATGCCATTACTCCAATAAGGAATACCATCGAAGTCCGCGAACACAATGGAATTGCATTATATATGCCGGCATTCCTTCCTAACGAAGAATCCCTCGAGTGCAAAATTGTCACAGTCTATTCAGACAACCCTACAACGCATAATTTGCCCACAATCCTCAGTACCATTTTACTTCAGAATCCTGAAACCGGTGAAGTCCTTGCAATAATGGATGGCACTTATCTGACAGCTGTCCGCACGGGAGCCGTTAGTGGAGTGGCTATAACCCATTTGGCACGAAAAGATTCCAAGACGGTTGGTTTGTTCGGTGCTGGTGTCCAAGCCCGAACGCAACTGTGGGCGGCAACAAACACGAGCAAGGTTGAGCAATGCAAAATTTTTGATATCAACAAAGCTGCGGTAAATTCCTTCGTAAAAGAAATGTCTGAAAAGTTAGACATTCAAATAAACCCTGTATCTAGCAATAAGGAAGCAGTAGAAGGAGCTGATATCATTTTAACTGCAACTACATCACAAACTCCTGTCTTCAAGGGGGAATGGGTCGCGCCAGGAACGCACATCTGCGGAATTGGCAGCTTCAAGCCTACGACGCGGGAACTTGATACATATATTGTAAAAAAAGCGAAAATAGTGGTCGATTCAAAAGAAGCTTGCTTGGAAGAGGCGGGCGATCTTATTATCCCGCTCCAAGAGGGAGCTATAACAAAAGATCATATCTATGCGGAACTTGGTGAAATAGCTAGTGGAAAGAAAATAGCGAGAGAGACCGATGATGAGATTACTCTATTCAAATCTGTAGGTTTAGCCATTCAAGATGCTGCTGCTGCCAAATTAGTTTATGAAAAAGCCTGCGAGCGGCAAATCGGAACTGAAATTGCTCTTTAAGTAGAGCAGCATAAATCACAACTAAGGGGGTTGTATGAACCTAGCTTGGTACGATGTGAGATCCTCTATGGGGATTTTAAGAGTTTTAATCGGTTTGATTTTGGCAGGAACATTCTTAAAAAAAAATTTCGAACATTAACGCATCTACAAGAATTAAATAAGAAAATTAAAATGAGTTAGGGATTTTTCAGAGCATCAGAGATGCCAAGGATCAACTTAGATGTAGGTTGCACTAGAGTATCTCCTAAAGATTCCCATGTTAATTCCCCAACAATAATTCGTAGGACGGTTTGGTCATCTAGGGAAGTCATAATGTCGATTATCTCGTCGATCACGTGTGCGGGGACCATAACTTCTTTGCCTTCATGAAAAACCAATAAGATGGGGTATGTACGCTTTTGTTGGTATTTCTTAGCTATTTCTTCGATGGTTCGGAGGTAACGCTGCTTATCTTGGAATTCAATCCGTCGGACGAGTCCGATATACCCTAGCTGAACAGCATACCTAAGAACAGGATCTATTAGGGCGCAAAATGCGCAGTCTTTTGAAATGAACACCTCTACTGCATCAGCAATCAGTTCCACTCTTTTAACCGTCCACATCCGGATAAAGGAAAACAGAGTGAGCGTTATTGAAGCTTCAATTCGATAATCGAACTGAAAAGGATAAATTCCCACATTAATCCTAAGGAAAGATACCTAAATGTATGTTTACAGTTCGAACTAAAAAAGTTTTTAATAGAAAAGTTCAATCATTGGCTGTTCAATTTTCTGATTATCTAGGAAAATCATCCGAATGTTCAAGAAGAGGGCTGAAAAAGAAATCGAAGGAAGCCCTAATAAAAATGTCTAACAATATCATAAAAACAAGGTCACAGGGATATTGTAACCCAATCTTAACGATCCTAGGTTCGGGAGTTGCTATCCCCCAGGAGGATCGAAATGCTCCAGGGCTATTATTAACTGATAAAGGAACTCAGCTCTACTTTTTAATTGATTGTGGCAGTGGAGTCCTTAGACAAATTGTTCGGTCAGGAAATCATTACACTCAGATTTCACATCTTTTTCTATCCCATTTACATGTAGATCATACTTCTGATGTGCCTGCCCTTTTTCAAGCCAAAGCCCTATATCCATCTCCGCACGATTTGAAAATTTTTGGACCCCAAGGAACTTACGCCTTCTGTAATGCTATTGTCCAAAACCTCTTTCCCTACTTGGAGGGGCGAACTGACTTTAAAGTAGCAGAAGTTGAAGAAGGGCGTATTATAGGAGGACCAAATTGGGAGGTAACTTGTACAAAAGTGGATCATTTCAGGATCGAAGCGGTTGCTTACCGATTTGTGATTGAAAACAAGGCCATTGTATATTCAGGAGACACTGCGCCCTGTGAGAACTTAAAACGGCTTGCTACAAAGGCGGATCTCCTTGTACACGAGTGTAGTTTTATGGATGACAGTCCTCAAGAGCTACTTAGAGGTCATAGTACTCCAACCAAAGTCGCAGTCTTAGCACAAGCCTGCAAGGTGAAGAAACTCTGTCTAACGCATTTCTATCCTGAAACCACTAACAGAGAAGAAGAAATTCTAAAAATAGTGCGCGCTAAGTTTAATGGTGAGGTCTTCATTGCAAAGGATCTGCTTCAAATTACATTGTAATTATGAACATTTACTTTCTGGTAAACTCTCTCAAGATTTTATTCATTTATTTTGGTCTTATATTGCTTTTAATGTATTTTGGTAAAAATTTATCTCCTTTAGGGGCTGCATGAGCGTTCCGTTGATAGAAAATCTTATAGAAGATCACTCCAAATGCAATAAGGGCTGTGCTTACACCAAGACCTATAAGAGGAAGTAACTGTGTTCCTCTTTTACCGCCTTCTACAATCAATCGATATTCGTCTGTTGAATTGCTGTTTTGCGCCCAATCTACTGCTTGGATGAGGATTAAAATGGAGCCTTCAGTTTTGAACTGAAGCTCTATGGTATATAACGGTTCCACCGAAGAAGTTAGTGTCATTAACTGTTTGTTCCATGCCGTTTCGTGTTCTGATTTGTACCATAGCAGAACATCTTGTACCGCCTGATCATCCACTACGTGTGCACTGATTTTGACTCGTTCTGAGACTTTTGGTTGTGTGTTAGAAATTTTTACATCAGAAATAATCGGAGGAGTAGTATCAAGGCGTGGAATCCCATTCGTAAAGGTCACTAGGGGAATATCCACAGTGATCAGTCGATTTGGAGTGCCATAGTATACCAAGGCACTATACATAGAGGAAACTACTGTGGCTGCGGCGCTAACATCTCCATTTCCAATTGCGATGATTCCATATTCGATTTTTGCATCCTGCCCGCTTTCGAGGGAAGGAATAAAGAAGGTCAACTGGTCACTTGTAACCGTCCAACTGTACTCACTAGAATGCAACGAATATTCATCAAGGGCAAACCACGGCAAGAGGGGTTCTTCGACCACTAAATAGGACATGAGTTGGTCCAATTCGTTTGTAATCAAAATTGTGACAAAGATGGTTTCTCCAATCTTAATTCCTGTTGACTTTGAATAAGTCCTAGCAATAGTTATTGTGCTTTTGCCTGTACTTTGTTGGGCCCCTCTCTGGGTTTTCAGTTGATTGAATTGGAAAGAAGAGAACCATACCTGTTGGGTTTGCGTGGGCGTGGAACTTTGTTTTTGCACTCTGATTGTTATGGGACCATGGGTCTGGGAAAGGGTAGCCGGAGCACGGTTCGACAACTCTTCGCGACAAGCAAGGTTGTATTGTACCCGGATTCGATTTATCAGGAAGGTCCCAGTCTCTTTTGGAGCAAAATAAAAATTGACGCCTGTTGATGAGGATAGCTGGGCAAAGTGAATTTTAGGATCGGACACTAATTCTAGAGAGTCGTCCCATTCCTCTAGATGAACCACAACATCAACTGGCAGGACTGGACTTGTTTCATCAAATTGAAGGTCAATTAACAATGGGAATGAAGTGTTTACAGTGACTTCTAGTGTGGAAGGACTCTTTAGTTGAAGCTCGGTTCGAACATAACTTGATATTTCGAGATGATAGAAGATTATTCCAATCCCGTCTTTTTCAAGTTCAACGGTGTTTAGCCCCACTTGTGGACTAAGCCGAACCCGTTGAGCTTGGGAAGCCGATGTAAAGTGGAATTCATGAGTTAACTGTCCATTTTCGGTGATATAGACCGTATTATCAATGTCAGCGCCGCCCAGTTTTGCTAGCGTCGTAATGGCTAGGATTGCCGCACTTGTATCTGCGGTGGTGCCCCAGCCAAAGCGGTTCTGGCGAGACATAAGCCAATTAGCAGCGCGATTTACATGTAGAAAATATTCGGTGCGTTCCGCTTCTAGGAGCAACTGGATCACAATAGCCGTGGTCTCCACAGGCCCACCCAAGGAATGCCAGTGCCACCACTCCGTTTCCCCCCAGTAGATCATGTTGCCGCCTTCGACATTATAAGAACTCGCCAAGTAGTTAATAATTCGCTCAAATAGGGTTTGATGCATTCCAGTACGTAAGATGGCCTGGCCTAGAAGGGCTCCTAGATAGGGATTCCGGGACGACGCCCACGCGTTTTCAAGGAATGCAAAGGCGTCTTTGATGTGACGTTCTGAAGCGTATGAAGGATCTGCAATTAGAATTGACCGGATGATATAAGCAGTCAATTCTAATGATCCTATTTCCCAGCCACGACCTTCCATTGACCAATGCCCCTCATGTTGTTGACGAAATAGGTAATCGATTGCCGAATTGATCATTTGGAAATCAATACTAAACCCAAGCTCCTTTAGGATCCCAAATCCAAATAATACAATAGCCGTCATATGGACGTTGGATTCATCCTTCTCCCACCACCCCCATCCTCCATCACGATGATGAAATGCATACAGCCGAGTTATCCCCGCAATGATCATATCTTCGATGAGTGTTTGAGTATCACTGTCGAGCTGTCCCGTTTCCTGAAGATATTTGTAAACAAGCGCAGAAGGTAACAAGCGAGACATTGTCTGTTCAGTGCAGCCATAAGGGTATCCAATTAAACGCCGCCATCCTTCTAAAGCTGCCCCTGTGAAGCCCGGCACGATGGTCAATCGGGCAGAATGCTGAATTGATTGCGTATATAGATAATAAGTGAGATGGGTTTCATTCACAACTCCAGCGAAGCGATCCTCGAACAAGACGGCATTGGGTTTGATGGTTAGTGGCTTTTGGAGGCCATCCGTCCGTTCGTCATTTGTCGCTGCGGTGGCAATTGCGTAGATCTGCCCGGGTTCAGAGGCAAAAACATACCAGCTTACAATTGTTATTTCGTTTGTAAAAACTGGGACAATTTGAGTAGGAGCATTCACTAAGTTGGCGAGACCTTCCCCTTCAAACCGAAGACTCGCTTGAGCTGAGGCATCCCGGCCATAATTGTATAGAATTCCTTGAATCTCAAACATGTCGTCTTGGTAGACAAACAGAGGGTGCTTCAATTCAATGAAGAAGTCCTTAAAGGTAGTGATAGTAATCTTGTCAAGAGATCCATACCCTTGGACGTTGGTGACAGTCCGAATTGTCCATTCACCAATATTATCAGGGAGTTTCACCGTGAGAGATCGCTCCCCGCTAGACCCTATCACAAGTTTTGGAAACCAAAACGCTGATTCGGGTAATTCCTTGCGAATTTCAACTTCCTGAACTTCGGGAAACTCCTGACTTTTCACTTCAGTCAAAGCCATCCCCGGTGTGGTAGTGGCCAGAAGTGTCTCTACAACGACTTGCTCCTCTCCACGTAGGACCCCCACTCCCTCTGGAACCCCGTAGTACAGGATCCCCCAATAAGGGTACACTCCTTGCGAACTAACCCAACTTATCCTCGTGGTAAGGGAGGAATAGAAATCTTCCTCCATGAACGCGTCCTTTTCCCATTCAGGGTCGGGAACGACTCCATAAACCGAAGAATCCACGAGTACCAAACTTGTTAACGCAGGGATTCGTAACCCATTTCCATCTTCTACTGTTATTGTAATAGTTGCTTGATCACCAGGTTCATATGTCTCTTTGTTAGTAGAAATATTCACGGTGAGGTCAAAATCTATCTGAATCTCGCTGAAAGCCGTTAAAAAGGTTCCAGAAGCTCCAATGGCAAATGCATTAAGAAAGAGTTTAGGTGCATGGTTGTAAGTCAGCGGTAAATCCAGCGTAACACTTGGACTATCTAAAATGGTGATGAACATGAGCCCACGTTTCGAGATCTCGAAGTATATTGGTAGAATCTCTTCAGACGAAGCTGAAATGGTCTCTATGCTTATGGATGCTACTTCCCCAACATTGTAAGTTGTACGATCAGAGGTTATATGAAGTTCAGAAATTTGTCCTACCATGAATGTTGCCTCTGCCCACCCGTAGTCACGATAAAGGCCATATCGGTAGGGATCGTAATCATTTACAACCCAAGCATAGAGCTGGTACATTCCTTCCGGAGCTAACGGTGACAGATGGATGGTGAGGGATTTAATACCGTCGAGGGTCAATTGAGCTTCACCAACCCGTTCGTAATCTGAATCGTGGGCAGATACAAAAACTTCAGCCCGTTCGGGGTAGCTTGTTAATTTGTTCGACAAGGTTAATGTAACCGTCACCTCGTCACCCGGATTGCTTTGTGTTGGAGTGACGGAGAGGTCAAAATCAAGTACGGAGTATTGGAACCATGTTTGGCCTTCACCAACTCGCCCGTCCTTCGTTGTTGCTTTAACGACTGCAATAAAGGCTTTGTACTCTGCTGCAACACCATCGGGGAGCTTAATGGCCAATTCACCTTGCCCAAACTGATCCGTGGTTGTTGAAGCCGAAAAAACCCGATTTCCCAGGTTACCATTGCGTCTAGAGTAGATCTGAACCTCAATATCAGAGTAAGCTACGGAGGACTCTGCAGGGGGGCTGCCTCGCCACCACCAACCATCCGAAACATAGAAGTGGAGCATCACCTCTTCACCCAGTTCAACATTGAATGGGTCAGCGTAGGCCCAAACAAAGATCTCAGGGGACACGCTGATTATCTGGGAGGTAGACACTTTCCGATCCGCTACATCCGTAACCGTTCCATTAAGTTGAAGCCCCATCCCGGGATACGGTTCCAATGACTTTGGAATTTGAATGGAGAATCTACCGAACCCATCGTGATCCAACTCCCCTGAGACTGTAGCTAGTTCGATAGCCTTGTATTTTGCTTCGTTTTCTTGAGTTTCGGACTCATTATTACTAGGTACTGTAGGAACAGGAACGATTGAAACGGATTCCTCTTCTAAGTAAATCCCTTCACTTGGTTGGTAAAGGTGAATTTCATATGTTCCATGGACAGGTTGCCCGAAATAATATTCTGCCGTGATATTTCCAACAATGGTCTGGCCAGGTTGATAGTATCGCCCTGCCTCGATGGACACACGAAAAGCTGGACGTTGGTAGAACCGCACCGGGATTTTTATGGTTACTTCGGAGCCACTTGCAGAATAAATGAGTAAATAATTCCCAGGTACAGCGTCTTTATCCAAACTGAAGACGTTGGTCAGGATTCCATTATCATCGGTTGTACTTTGACTGCGAGAGACGTGAAACCCTTCGGGATCGATAAAGTCAACGATCACAGGGAGTTTTGAGGCCGCTCGTCGGGAGACATTATAATAGGAGTTATCAAAAACTAATACACGCGTTTGGATTGACTGACCAGGTTGGTACACAGATTTGTCAGTCGTTACGACAAACTCATATTTCCCTGGCCAAGAAGCCTCCCCGTAATACATATCCCAAGAGGACGAACTGGGGAGCAGAGAGATCCATTGGGTAGTATGTGTCGATTTATTGTCCTTTTCAACAGTAAGTGTTGCATAACCATAATTCGAGAAATAATCGTCAGTAACGATTCGTTTCGGAACAGAAAATTTTGCTACTACTAGACCAGCCGCATTTGTTGAGCCAGTATAGACTAGGGTTTCAGTCTGTGGTTCTCCTTCCCACCTTCCACCTGTGAATAGGGTAATAGATACGCTGGCATCAGTTACTGGCTTGGAAAAGTCGGCAGTCTTTCGTACCACGATATAACTAGTTATTTCTTCATCAAGGGCCCATATGTATGGGACTCGCCAGAAAGTTGCAAGGTCTGAGACTTGAATGGTCTTGTAAGCTTGTGCATAGGTATAACCTGTGGAGAAAATTTCTTGCGTAATGTTTCCACCGGTTACAACCGCATGGATTGAATAAGCTCCTTCTTTTGCAACTTTAAAGCTGCCTGTGGCTCGGCCGTTTTCATCAGTAGTTAGAATCATGGATTGAAGCATAGAAGGGAGTTTGAATTCATAATAAACGGGGGCATACCACCACCATGCATCCCCTTCAAAAAGACTGACATTCACCTTGGCTTCGGGAACCACTCGAAACTCAGAAGTTACTGAAATCACGAAGTTGATAAAATCACCAGGGGTGTATGTTCTTCGGTCTGTATCAATATTCACGACTAGGTTTGAATCGGCGGGCCAGGGTCTGACGGGTTCAACATCCTGATTAAGCAAAAAATCCCATTGAGGCTGAGGGGCAATCTGTTCAGGGAGGGGCGGTGCGGGTTTATTGTCATAACCACCTGTATACGTATCTAATCCAATCGCATTAGGCGATCTACTCTCATCAACAGGTTCCTTTTGCCCAGAAACTAAACTAAGTGAGGTGGGAATCGATAAAGAAAATAAAATTAAAAGAACTAATCCCATCAATTTGGTTGAATTATTCATATGCATTTTTTCTCGCATCCTATGTTTTAATTTTCTTCAGATTCTACAATATAATTCTTGTTCGAACGTCATCTTTGTGCCAGCTGTAGATGTGATTGCATTGTAAACTCACTATGAAAATCTTTTACTTCAGAGATTTATCCTGCAATAATGAAGGGTTCTCTAGTAATAACCCTTTTTCTGTATAAGTTCACATATCATCATATTTTTACATGAGTTTTGAGTAGACACCGCTGAAGCCCGAGAAGAAAATTGACGAGTCCCCGAAATATATGTGCATTTCGAATAGAATACACTGAAAAAACAGCTTAAAACACTTGATAACTTGACTTATCAACGACACTAAGATTGTTTGAACTTTTGGGCAACCTCGATACTGGTAGATCCAACAGTACGTAATACGCGAAACCCGGATCTGCCACGAGTTAAAATCTCACTCCGTTCGTCAGGTACTACACACAAACGAGTAGAATGTTTCTTTTCAATCGCACTCTTTGGGATCAAGCATTTATATTTCCCTGCCGCCAATCGAATTCTGTCCCCGGCTGTCACTTTTAGGGGACTTTGATGATGGTTTACAAAGATTCCCAAGTTCGCATCAAGTTCCCAATTTCTAACGTACAAAAGAACAGTTTTCTCCTCCGGTAATTTTTCTACACAGAACACATCCATCCAAGATCCTGTCAGTTTCTTTGGTAGGCGCTCCAATGAAGTAAATCTTTTCTTTTGAAGACGGTATAGCGGTTTTTGGGGCTCAGACAACTCTTTATGCATATTTGTGATAAAATTGTCGCGCCAGCCTTTTTTGTTATAGATCCTAAAAATTTCCTCCATTATTGAATAAGAGAGTTGTTTATTGTCGGGGTTGGCATAATATAATAAGAGTAATGCACTTAACGTTTCAATCATTGCAGCTTGTAACTCATATTTCGTAGAAACAGCAACTACTTGTTGAAGAACTTGAGCAGCTGGGGTAAAAGCCGCGCGCGCAAATTGGTGTCGTGCTAGATCTAACAAAAAGGTGGTGACAAGAGAAGGATCTCGAAGCGTTGGAATATCAGCCGATTCATAACCTCTCAAAGCAACTAAGGCTAAGTATATCCCTTCACTGGCTTTCAGTTCGGTTTCAAAGCCCCATTCTTCAGCTTTGGATTGAAGGAGCGAAAAATATTGCTCTGCGCGTTCAAATTCTTCATTCAAAATTAATAAAATGTTTTGAAGGAAGGGAACGATGATTCGGAGATCCAAACTGGGATTGCTCGTGTATTTGAGAATTTCCACGGCTTTTTCAATTTCTTGAAGTGCCATTTCAATATCCCCCGTTTGGCCGCGGTAAAGACGAGCCAGGGCACAGAAATATCGGAATAAAACGAGATCCGCACTTATTTGCCGAATAAGGGCGGAATATACAGTGGGATCAAGTGAAAGTAAGTAGACAGCAAGATCAGCATCAATACGCTGTTGAAGTTCTTCTATCTCATGGATAACCATATCATAGCGCTCTGCTTCAATATCTTCGACAAACGATTCGCGTTCACGGATATTCTCGATCGATTTGACAAGGAGAACCCCGGGACCGAGATCGACAAGCTCCTCATGAGCAAACATTGGAAGTGCCAACTGAGGCGAGTGAATCTGTCTTACCACATTAATCGCTTGTTCATTAATTAGTTTGATCTTACTAAGTGGATAATAAACCTCTTTACGCTCAAGGCTATATTCGATCTCCTTCGAATAGATTTCTTCATGAATTCGATAGAGTTTTTTCTTTTGTTGCGGATCAGTTTCTTTTTCATGTAATTCCAAAGCAAATACGCTGTTGGCTATTCCATGAATCTCTGGAGCGAGGTACGGAATGGAATCAAGTAGTTTGTAATCACTACTCACAATCCGAACCTCCCTATCACCTATCTCTTTCGCAGCAAAAACTAAACTAAGATCTGGGATTTGCGGTAAGCTTCTTAATAATTGTTTGGCTTGACTTTGGAAACTAGTAAACTCACTTTTACGCTTTGATAAATCAATCCAGTCTGTGATGTAAGGTTTGCTTTTTGTTCGCATATATTGCCGCTGAATTTCATGCCAGACATCATTAGTAGTGTAAAGCTCATATCCTAATCGTTGACAAGTGTCACCTATGATGTCAAAATTAGTATGATTGTCTTGAAGGACATAAATAAAGAAATTTGTATCAAGTAAGACCTTGACTTTATCCATAAGACATCCAGTCCAACAATATTGATCAATGGATAAGATTTAACCATTATTGACGATTCTTCATTTGCTAATATTGTTTCTGAATTATAATCAATTTCTAATATTTGTCTATCTCGGGTATAAACATAAATAGGCACAGGAGTTATGATAAATTAAGCATTATACAGTTTAAACAACAATGCTATCTGTTTAAAGAATGCGGGACTCATATTAAATTAGTTAATGTACTCTCACGGGATTTTTGTATCCAATAAATTAAATAAAAGACTTTAGGATGGATTATGCCTGATTAGAATTTGCACAACGTTAATATGGCAGCGTGTGCCAATTTCAAACTTCTCTAAAATCAAAAGTTTATCATCTGATTATTAGAGCTTCAATATCTAAATAGAGGTTCTACTATGGACCAAAGAGATAGAATTCCACCAAATCAGACAATAACTACAAAATTCCCCGTGTTACATGTGGGTAATATCCCAAAAATTCCTATAGAAGAATGGGAACTCAATGTTGAGGGATTAGTAGAAAACCCCTTACATTTAACTTTTGAAGAGTTTTTAGCGCTCCCAAGTACTATTGATACCAGTGATTTTCACTGTGTGACTGGTTGGAGTCGGTTTGACAACAAATGGGAAGGGATCGCCTTTACAACAATCACAGAGCTTGCAAAACCGAAGCCTAATGCCAAATTCGTCACCATCCAATGTTATGGAGGCTATTCTACTTCACTTCCACTTGAAGAATTAATGAATGAAGATGTATTGTTTGCCTACAAGCATGAGGATAGAGAGCTAGAAGCAGTTCATGGGGGGCCAGTGCGATTAGTTGTTCCAAAAAAATATGCCTATAAAAGCGCTAAGTGGGTGCATAAAATCATATTCACGGAAATCCAAGAGTTAGGATTTTGGGAAAAGCGTGGCTATAGCAATACAGCAGATCCTTGGAAGGACGACAGATACACAAATTTCTAAACGGATCCATTAATTGTATTAGTGCCGTCTAAGTGATAACATGGTATAACTTTTAGTCTTGTCAGTAGGAAGATTGTTGATCTTTAGGGATCAAGTTTGGGAAGAAACATGTCAGCCCTATTTAATAACAATTTCACCTAACAGTATTTTAGGATCAGTATGAATCGAAAATATACTTAGCAACTGTTCACATTTTTAAACTAACTAAATTAGTGTTAGAGCATGTTTCTTGCCCTTCATTCATAGAAGGGTATGTTATGGCGTTTTTTCTATAAATAGCAATGTTCTTACACCTACGTGTATAAATTGACTAATTCACAGCAACTATTGCCTCGGCTAGTAGATCTTAATGACAAATCTAGCTGTAACGGTCATAAATTTTGGAAGCTTTTTAGCTAGCATTTTAACAATTCTCTGAAAAAGATACTTCATTGAATTAATATGTTTATTAGATTTAATCTCATAGCTGAATAGATTCCTTTATCCAACTAAAGTTAGATCAAGGAACGTAATAATTTCAAAAGTGCGGTGTAGAAATTACCTCCCAATGGTCGAATGAACGACGGATAAAAGTGAAAGTAGGGGCGGAGAATCCACGCGAGTTGGTTTCCCACAAAGATTAAGGTGAAACAACCAATAAGAATAGGCAGTGAAGAAGCTTGGAAGCCTTTTTCGGGCGTGCGCATGAAGCGTGTGCCACATGAAGGACAGAAAGTTTGGGTTGGGCTGATAGGCTGGTCACATGAGGGGCATTGGCCAGTATCAGTAATTTGGGGACCTGGTTCTGTTTCAAGAGTGTATATTGTATTGTAACCTTGTAGGAAATACATGAGGGCGCCTATTCCGCCTAGTCCAAATACGGCGACATTTAGAAGAACAATGAACGCATATTCTGAGGTGGTGAGAAGAAAGAACAGCGTGACAGGTAAAAAGGCAAAAAGGATGGTAACCATGATAGTAAAACCAGCGATAAGAAGAGTCAGCGTTTGTCGTAATGATAAGACTCCGCCAACGAGACTGTCCAAGATGTAGAATGTGGGCACGCAAATATACAAGGTAAGTAACAATAATATTGGAATCTTAAGGGCGGAATAAAGAATTTGTAAGCCTCCCGCATAGAGACCCATAGAAGCCCCGTAAATGAAGGTGAATATGACAATGGCGATCTGAAAATCAACTAAATATTGTGTAAGATAGCGCTTATCGTGAATATTGGCAAAGAGTTGCCTTCGATTCTTAAGAACTGTTTCCACATTGCTAAGGAATCGAATTTCTATCATGTTTCGATATTCAGTATTGAAATAATTTAATTTTATTCTTATTCTCAAGGAGTAGTTAGATATAGTCAAATTGGGTACTTTGTGTTCCTTTTTGTTAATTTTTTTACAACAAATTGTTGTTCTTCTACGATTTTTAAATATGACTAACTAATACTCTGTTACACCAATATTAAGGGGAGATATCTAAAGATATGATGAACTCACTT
>JBHIFL010000069.1:0-21785 GCA_046761065.1 Candidatus Heimdallarchaeota archaeon | reverse complement strand
CTAGATAGATTTTGTTTTAAATTCATATTAATCTTTCAATGATCCAGAGCGAACTAGTGACTTATACAAGTTCTGTTGTCTCGCACGCGCTTGCTGATAGATTTGGTGATGGTCTGTGCTCGGTTCATATATTTGTCCTTGAAAATCAGGAACTTTGGTTAGGTCAGATATTTCACCAAGAGCTTCGAGTACGAGGAGGGCCACACCACGACTGCTAGCTTCAGTAACGTTCGAGGCAGTTAAAGGTCGATTGAAGACATCCGACATGATTTGAAGCCAGATAGGACTTCGAATAATTCCTCCACTAGCTATGATTTGGGCACCCCTATTCGCCAAGGGCTTGAGCAATTCATAGATGAGAGACAATCGGAAGGCGATGGCTTCTAACATAGCTCGTAAGATTTCTAATGGTTGAGTATTGAAAGACAGCCCATGGATGGTGGCACGGGCACTCCCAATCCAGCCAGGTGAACGTTCACCTGCAAAGAAGGGTAGGATCGTCAAACCGTGTCCATCTGGGGGCAATGCAGCCAGATGTTGTTCCAACTGGAAAGATTTCGCTATATGGAACCTCTGAAGTACCCAATCTTGGGCATTTCCTCCTTCTGTCATCGCACCACCAATAATTGAGCGTGTTCGATCAATAGGATAATTCCACAAGCCCCATGGGAGGTGTTCAATAGGTTTACTTGTCAGAAATCGCATGGCTCCAGTTGTACCAAGTGTGAGTGCAATTTGAGATGGGGAAATGCAGCCACTCCCAATATTGGCTGACGCTCCATCCCCGATTGGAGGGAACCATGGGATCTCGGCTAACGCGGGCCAACGTGAGGCAAATTCACCTCTCAGAGAGGAGATAGAATGCGCAAAATCACACAGGGGGAGCATTTGCTCAGGTTTGATGGGTAAGTGGGCAAAAAGCTCATCATCCCAAGTTAAAGTGTGACGGTTAAGCAAGCCGGTCCAAGCTGCAATAGAATAGGAGGTTGAAGAATATCCAAAAACTTTGAGGAACAAATAATCTGCAATGGAAGCCCAAAGAGAGACTTGTTCCATCCATTTTGGTCTGTAATGTCCGATCCAACGAAATTGAGCCGGGAGGTAAGAAGAATGGAGGTGACAGCCAGTACGATGATGTGTAACTCGTTCATCCAACTCCATTCGTAATCTGAGAGCTTCTTGGGAGGCACGTGTATCGGCGTAAGTAAGCATCGGTGTTACCGCTTGATTGGAAGAATTAATGCCAAGAATGTTTCCTACAAGAGTGGTTAACCCTACTCCAGCAATATCCTTAGTTAATGAACCAGCTAATTGCAGTGTGTTATCGATGCAGTGAAAAACACCTGCGAGAATGGTGTCCGGATCCCCTTCTACTCTTCCATCACGCGCTATATGTAAAATATGCGCCTTTCGTGATGCAACACTCTCTACTGCCCTTCCAAGCCGATCGAAAAGTAAGGTTCGAAACGAAGAAGTACCAATGTCGATACATAAAACAAAGGGGTGTTCAGCGTAATTAGGATTAACGGTTGACAAGATTTTTCCCCCAGAATATCATCAAAGAATTTCATATTGAGAGGACGCTTGAAAATAGGAAGAATTGAAGAATTTATTATCCCAATCATTCATCACCTACTATGCGTAATTTGCTCAGCTAAACAGTTCAATACACGTTGAAAATTCACAATAGACAACAAGCACAAAAGTTGAATTTTCTTCATTTTTTATTTATTAAAATGTATTATCAGACTTCTCAAGTTTTTGAATCAGTTCTATATAGGCTTTCATAGCGTTTTGCTTCGTCATTCTTTTTCGGAAGGCCCAGGCGTCGTATTTGTATCGATCTTTAATATTCAAAGGCCCGGGCGTTTTTTTGGTCACATCTCCTACAAGTGCCTGTTTATATAATCCATATAATTTCCAGTAAGACATCAGGAGGTTGATTTGGTAAGTTTCTAGTACGTTGTATGGCATCCTCAAAATCGGATTTGATGTGGGGGTCGATATCATTTGACATAGGGAGTTTCTCCAGATAGCATCTCTAAGCAGAATTAGATATATGTATTCCTCGTATAAGGGTTTCTCCAATTAATATTATTTTCAATTATTAACTAGGAGTTCACAAATCATCTTATATGACCTAATAAGGGGGACTTTAAAGACAAGTCATATTGCCAATGGAACTAAGGCCGCTGAAGACCTTTCATTTTTTCATTTCCTGCTGAACTGAAATGTACTAAATTAAACATGTTATATGTTAAATTGTTTTAAACTTAAAGGAGGAGTTCTTAACCTCGCAAACTCTTAAATAAAAGTAAAAAGTAATTTCAAAATGGTGAAAAATATGCGAATGCTGGTTCGCATAAGATATGACGGTTTAAACCATCGAAAGATGATTATTCTATGGTTTTTTATCTTATCCGTATTAACTCAGGAGATTGTGCTGGCTACTGTAGACGTTGAAGAATCATGGTTCTACAAAGCCCCTATACTGACTGCAAAGATAGGTGAGTTGCCTACAATACAGTGGAATCAAACGTACGGTGGCTCGAAAGACGACTATGCCGCCGCAGTGATTCAAACGACCAATAGGGGTTTTCTCATTGTTGGATCCACTTTGTCCTATGGTATAACCAATTATAATGCTTGGCTAGTGAAGACGGATCCCCAAGGAGCTGTAGAATGGACACAAACCTTTGGTGGTTCCAAATACGAAGAAGGAAACGCTGTTATTGAGACTAAAGACGGAGGTTATGTCTTTATAGGTTCCACAGAGTCTTATGGTGCAGGTGAAATTGATTTTTGGCTAGTCAAGACGGATGCGAAGGGAAACATGGAGTGGCAGCAAACCTATGGCGGTCCTATGCGTGATGGGGCATCCGGTGTCATCGAAACAGACGATGGGTTTTTCCTTATAGGCTCTACGCGTTCCTATGGAGCAGGCGGTATTGATGTGTTATTCGTTAAGACGGATGCGAAGGGAAACATGGAGTGGCAGCAAACCTATGGCGGTCCTGAGATTGATGTAATTAGATCATTTATTATGACATCCGATGGCGGTTTTGCTTTTTTTGGGTATACTTCTTCTTTTGGAGCAGGTGGCTGGGACAGTTGGCTTGTGAAGACCGATGCGAAGGGAAACATGGAGTGGCAGCAAACCTATGGCAACTCCAAGGATGATGCCGCTTGGGCAGGCATTCAGACGGTGGGAGATGGAGGATATGTTCTGATAGGATACACTCAGTCCTATGGAATGGGTAGCCGAGACTTCTGGATGATCAAGACCGATGCCTACGGGATACCATTGTTCAATCAAACTTTTGGTGGCATCGCATATGATGAGGCTTGGGCTGGGATAGAGACGGATGGTGGCTTTGTGCTTGTCGGTTCCACTTGGTCATTTGGAACGGGTGCTGGGGACGCCTGGCTAGTCAAAACGGATATCAATGGGAACATGGAGTGGCAGCAGACATACGGTGGCGCTGAGGATGATGAGGTAAGGTCATTCACCAAAGCGACAGATAGTAGTTTTGTTCTTGGAGGGTTCACTTCTTCTTTCGGAGCTGGCGAGAGGGATGCCTGGTTAGTGAAGGTGGTCCCACCTGGTGTCGATCTCACTGATACCGATGGTGACGGGCTTACTAACAAGGAAGAGGTGGAGATTTACAAGACCAACCCAACAGATGAAGATTCTGATAATGACACGTATTCTGATGGTGAGGAGATTTCTGCACTAACTGATCCCAAAGACCCATTGGATTACCCAAAAACAACATTATCCGAGGTGTCAGGAGGTAACGAGAACTCTTTTGGCTCTATCATTAAAATTGGGGTACTAATTGTAATTTTTGTTGTCGCTATGTGTTTTCTTATTGTAATTCCTCAGTATTTTCGGTGGTTGCGATACAAAAGAGCATTGAGGGCTTATTCACAGGGAGAAGGATCCGTTGAAGAGATAGCTAAGCGATTCTACATTCCAGTTCATGAAATGGAGCGGATTCTGCGAGAACATGGTTTTGAAAACATTAAATAGAAAAAAAGTCCGGGAGTTGCTAAAAAGTGATGAGCAGATCTTTCTTACGGATCCCTTGAAAAAAAGGTTTAATTAATCAAAAAATTAATTTTTTGAGATATTGATTGATTTTATTGAAAATTCATAATCGGCTTCAAAGCTCACCCTAACTCAACATTTCATAACATAGTGGTTGAATTATGGAGTTTGGGGTTGGGTGTGAAAATTTTAAATCAAAAGGTTTTATATTAGGTTCTTTCTTTTACCCAACAAAAACTTTTGAGGTGTAAATTTGTCTTGTAAAAAACAACTTCTCTCACTGGGTCTTTTACTTTGTTTATCTATAACACCCTATGTGGCTTTGGCACAAATAACTACTTTCCAACCAATCACACCACTCCCTCCAGAATTTACCGTGAAGCCTAAACCAATAACTTTCGAAACGACACCTAGCGCATTTGCCACAGTAACACCGCAAATAGATGGAGCTATTTCTTCCGGTTATACTTATGGCGGTACAGAGGTACCTGGTGAATGGGACGATGCCGTGAAAATTGATTTCTTACTGAATTATACAGACGGATCAGAGTCTCACAATGCCACCCTATACATCAAAAACGACTATATTAACCTGTACATGGCTCTAGTCGTACGTGGGGAAGAATATAGTAAGAATGACCTTGCGCATTTCAATTTCGACAATGACAATGATGGAATGCTTGAGAACGGTGACGATCAGCTAGCTTTGTTTGGAACCAGCAACACCTTCCGCGATTTGTATCAAACTGCTACCGATTCGGGTTCTACGTGGGATTCCAAACAAGATGGTGTAGGTTATGCGCAATGGTACTCGCCCTTTATCTTTACAAAGCCTCTCTACACTATAGAAGCGGTTAATTTCCTACCACTTACCACAACTCCAACCGCTGCTGGTAAAGCTGCCCAAGTCATTCAACCAATTCAGCCGATTCTAACGCAGATTCCTCTACAACCAATAACTCAACCGCCCCTTTTACCTCCGATCACTCTAGAACCAGAACTGCTCCATCCGATCGAACCAATCCAAGGTACCTGGGTCTTTGAAGTCGCCCACCCCTTAGACTCCACAGATAGTAGTCACGATATTAACGCAAGGATTGGCGATACCATAGGCATCAGCGCTGCCTATTGGGACATGGATAATACTGGTGCTGGCGGAGCGGGCGGGTATCCGTCCTTCTTTAACTGGGCCGATATGTTCTCATACCGGATCGCCGGTCCGCCCCCGACAGGTGGTACTGCTGATCTAAGTATTGATCGGATCGAAGTCATCCAAGCGATTCAGACCCCTGATAATGAGCTTCCGCTTGCGAGAAGGAAAACAACGGTGGCTCGAGTGTTCTTAGACATTGGCCCTGGGATGGGACCTATTGCTTCGAACGTGTTCCTCTATGCAAGAGATCCTGATACCTTATCAATCCTTCCCGGACCTCTTGTGGCCTCAGTTAATGCTCCAGCCACCCCACAACGCGATCAAATCACCCATTCCGCCAATTTCTTACTACCTAACTCGTGGGTTGATAGGGATCATTTAGAGCTCCTCGCATTCGTCACAAGTGCTACAATGGAGACTAATTTCAACAATAACTGGCTCGACCCCACTGTAACGGTCACATTTCATACAATGAAGGTCCTCAATGTATACGAGATGCCTTTTAATACAGGTACCGAAGCTGCTCCAAATACCGTCTCAGATGCGCTCATAACCAGTAACGAGGAAGCGATGCTGAAGACCTACCCTGTAGACCGTATCAATTTTATTCGATTAGATTGGACGGCAGCAGGAGGTCCATTTACCGGAAACTACGACCAACGTTTGGCTAAACTCAACGAGATCGCTGGACAACTCGTTCTTGCTTGGTTAATTGCGTTTATATTTAGTGGCGGCGAAGCACCAGACTTTCCGCTCCCCGACCAAATCTACGGGTACTACACCAGCGGTGGTGGCTCTAGCGATCCGACGTGGTGGGAGGACGGGTTAGGTATTGCCGCGACAGGGTACATTGGAACATCTCAAGAACTCACAATGGCACATGAAATAAATCATAACCTCGACAAAAGCGAGGATGGGACATGGGGGCGGCACGCCGGACCGTCCTATGGTTCTGTCAACTGCTGGGCCGGTGGACCAGATCCTGATTGGCCCTACACAAATGATGACATCCAAGAAATTGGTCTAGATGTTACTGTTTGGCCCCTAGAAGTGGTTTCTTCGAACAAGCCGGATTTCATGAGTTACTGCCAAACCGTTGGGGGACCCTATGTCAAATGGGTCAGTGATTATCGATGGAATCATCTTTTTGCAGAACTTGAGCGGTCTCCCCTTTATCCCGCGCCTACAGCTGAAGCTGCGGCCAAGAGTGCGGGGGTGAGTGATTCTTCAGCGACCCAAATCATCAAGCCGATTCAACCAATCCCGATCATCAAAGAAACTCGAAAAGCATTGCAAGTTTCTGGCTGGGTTACGAGAGTTCCTGAAGGAGCTATTGAGTCTATTCTAATGGTGGATACACCTACCTATGAGGTGCTTACCGCGCAGCTAGAACAATACCCCTGGCTCAAGAGCTTAGTAGGAGACATTGTTCAACCGCGTACGATTGCACCTGTATCTAGGCAAGAAGGAATCAAGTATGAGCTTGTAGCATTAGATGCTAATGGCAACGAACTCCTTTCCCTCAGTTTCCTCGGATCCTTCAGCGACCCTCACGGGCATGAACGCGAACGAATTCATTTTACACGATACATTCCGATGGATGAGAAGCTACTAGCAGCGGGAGCGAAGATCCAACTAAGAGTCGGGGGCAAAGTTTTGGATGAAAAAAGGATGTCCCCGAACACCCCAGTGGTCCAAGTCCTTAAACCAGTAGGCGGTGAGATATGGAGTCTCAGAGCGAGAGCGGAGATCAGTTGGACTGCCAAAGATCCCGATGGTGATGTGCTACAATATACTGTCCAATACAGTCCAGATGGCGGCAACCTCTGGATTCCCCTAGCAACAGGCCTTTCACAAAAACAAACCTCACTGTTCATTGATCCCGCGAAGATTCCAGGTTCCGATGGGATGAACGCGTACGTGCGTGTTCTGGCAACGGATGGCTTCAATACTGGACAAGACATGAACGAAAAACCATTTTCAGTCGCAAGAAAAGCCCCCAAAGTCTATATTGATTCTCCTACAGATGGACAATCCTTTGGCGCTCGTGATATCATCCCAATGAAATGTCATGGATTTGACATCGAAGACGGAGAGCTTCCAGATTCTGCATTCACGTGGGAATTTGAAGGCGGTGCCCTAGGTAACGGCTCAGCGATTGATGTAGTACGGATTGGTCCTGGAGACCACGTCATCACATTAAAGGGCAGTGACAGCGACGGGATGACGGGAACTGCGAGTATCAAAATCCATGTCCTCCGCGAAGAGATAAAACCAGTACTGATAAAAGAGCCAACTCTCCGAGTTGGAGCAGGCTTAAGCGTGAAAGCAACTATTGAACCGTCGAACATCGGAGCTGGTGAAAGCGCAGTTCTGCATGCGGTCGTTTACAATGCCGGTACTGAACCAGCAGAAGAGGTAAAGTTAACAGTTGGACTCCCTCTAGAACTCCGCTTATTAGGCGAAATTCCTATTATCTGGAAGGTAATTCCACCCGGTGAGACGGTAGAGGCGAAATTCGAGGTAACAGGCAAGGACATCGGTCTTTATGAGATCGGTCTCGAAGCATCATCAGCTAACCTTCGACCTGGTGTTGCATCGGTTTTCCTAGGTGTTGAGAAGGAAGCTCCCGTAATCAGACCCGAGGAAACAACAACGTCCCCAGAGAAAACGACACCCCCCGAGACGTCCCCCAAAACATCACCACCGGTATCAGAACCAATGAAAACCATCACAGAAACAGAGACAGAAGCTGGTCCGATCCCTGGATTCGAAGCTGTTCCAGTACTCGGAGCGATTCCCTTCCTATTGTGGTTCCGAAAAAGACGACGTCGAAGGTAAACCCCCTTTCCCCCCATCTTTTTTTATTGACAACACTTAAAGTTATTGTAATTTTAGAAATATTCCAAAAACAAAGTGGAGAAGTAAACTCGAGAATGTAATCACAAAATATTTGTGAAAATAAAAGAATTAACTATGGGGGATGGTACTGATCCCATTTATTGTGAGACTTCCACCAATCCCCTGATTTCGAGGGCATTCTTGGCAGATGGTTTAACCTTCTTTCCCTTCACTTTGGCGAGGGTAAGAAACATCATAATTCCCTTTTCTTTTGTTAATCTACATTAAGATTTTACTCAATAATATCTCGCATTTTGAGATTCTTTGCTCTCAAATTGATTTTTCTCGCAATTATATGTAAATAAATACACTGATAACTTTTTATGGAATTCTAGTAGATAATTGCAGCTTATTGAATAAAATACTCTGCTTATCGAAAAGTGGTTTATTCTTTAAGTCTGTTCTTTATCTATTTTCAATGAATTATGGGATTTTAACTAAAAAGAAGTGATTTTTCTAGCTCTAATTCCTTATACTACACATCAAGTTCGCTGATATCCATAGGTGTCGCGACCCAACGTAACTTTTGACTTCCGACTTAATTAGGCCACTTTTCGGGAGTACCAGTGTCAGGGGGAAACTTGCTCGATTATAGAGATCACAAATTTTCCCTGTAGTGTCAAGTCTTGAAGCAACATCTAAAGCAACAATAGGAATATCTAATATGTTAGTATATTTAATCATTTTAACAGTTCACCCTTTAGGATTTTAAGGTGCTCCATAGTTATGCTCACTTGGTTGATAGACTGTCCTCAAACCAAAGTTGCTCATAATACTCTTCGTAGATTGTCGAGTCATTTGGGTCCAAGTTTGGTTGAAATTCGTGCCATAACTGGCAAACCATTGGCTCTGCATTGATTAGTTCCATTCCATGACGATATGACTCCTCATTAGGATACCAGTGAATCTCCAGCCATAAATTAGGATCCTTTTTGCTTCTTAAAATGACTACACGATAATGAATATGTTTTTTATATAATTGATCTACTCGCCTTTGAATTGCAAGGACTTTGTCGGTTTTCTCGGGTGGAATACGGTAACGATACACTTTGACGAACAATCATTTTCCCTCAATGTTTCTTTTTAGCAAAATGTACTTATCTTCTTGCAATTAAAATGTTTCACAGTTAGTAAAAATTTAAGTTTAACACATTGAAGGTGTTTAGTTGTAAGTAGGCGACTTTCAGTTTATTGGAAGTCCTAGCCATTCAATACTTTATTCGGTAGTTCTTTTTTCTCTAACCTACAAAACTTTTAATACGCCTTATACTCGTTTCTAGTGGCAGGACCGAGATTTGCCTTCCATCAACCTCAACTACCCACTTGCGAGCCTGTATAACCAACGGTGACTCCTATGTTCTATTCTCATGACGTATTTGAACATCACCCATAATCTCTACTTTTATTCTATCTATCACCAACACCTCAAAATGCGACCAGATCTTCCCTCAGTAAAAAGATCATGAACTTTGTTCCAAACTCAAAAAATGTCTATCAATTTTATAAAAACCTGATTCGTTAGTTTTAACATCTATATCCACAGGTCCCATTGCTAATCCTTGATGTATAAAGCTAAATCTTCCTGTGACTGCTCAATTTACTTTCAGGTCTTTCAGTCGAGTGCTTATTTCACTTAAAACATCAAGGTATGTTAGTTCTATCTTAATTTTGTCCCAGATTTGTTATTCACCAGCGTGTCTTAGTGTCCATCTTTTCACGTTAAATTCTTTGTTTAGACACTAAAAGCCAAACAGTAAGGAGTATTTGTTTTGTAGATATGTTAAGAAGGGGTTGGAACTTGGCTGTTTGCCTGTTATCTGGTAAATAAGATCTGCTGGGTCATATAGCCGTGCGTTGTAATGTACCTTTTCGATCAGCCATTGCTTAATAGATTGTATGTTTCCAGCTGCAATTTGGCTTCGCCAGTCAGGTAAATCATTTTCCATCGCAGCCAACAGCTGTCCCCCGTATATGTTGCCGAGAGCATAGCTTGGGAAGTATCCAAATAACCCACTGGCCCAATGGGTGTCTTGCATCACACCCTCAGAGTCATGTTCAATTTTAACCCCTAGATATTCATCATATTTACTGTTCCATAAGTCAGGAAGTTCCGATACTGTGATCTTATCAGCAAATAGGGCTTGTTCAATCTCAAAACGAATGATAATATGTAATGAATATGTGACCTCGTCTGCTTCAATGCGTATTTTAGAGCGCTTAACCCGATTGATTGCGCGAATAAAATCGTCTAACTTGACCTTAGCGAATATGCCACTAGTTAAATCGTTCAAATGAGGAAGATAATACTGCCAAAAGTCACGAGAGCGTCCCACAATATTTTCAATGAATCGAGATTGTGATTCATGAATCCCATAACTTGTCGCGGTACCAATTGGTTGGAATTGCCAATTTGGGTTAATATTTTGTTCGTACAAGGCATGTCCTCCCTCATGAAGGGTTGCAAATATAACAGACGCTACATTGCCTTCATAATAGTGAAGTGTTATTCTAACATCATTATAATAACCTGTGGTAAAGGGGTGTTCTGTCTCGTCAATCCTCCCTCCTGCTTCGTTTGATGAGATATCGTACCCAATAAATTTAACTAAGTTAGTTGTAATCTTCTGTTGAATACCAATTGGTATCTTTTGGTGGAGGAAATTCGTTTCCACGTTCTTGGAAGCCTCGACACACTTGTTAACGAGAGGGATCAGACTTGTTCGCATTTGCGAAAATATCTGAGTGATCTGATTAGAAGTCATACTGGGTTCAAACTCATCAAGAAGAGCGTCATAAGGAGTGGCTACATCTTTGACATCCCTTAGGATCACCGCCCTCTGTTTTGAGAACTCCAGCATTTTTTCGAGTTCAGGTTCAAACCTCTTCCAATCACATGCGGCTTTAGCTTTTTTCCAAACGGTAACGGTGATTGCTTGTTGTTGGGCAATTTTGGCTACAAGTTCCTCCGGTAATTTGGTTTCCTCTTCTTGTTCTTTGCGAATTAGGTAGATATTTCGCTTCTGAGTTACATCAAGAGACTCTTCGATGGAATACTTCTCAGCTTGATTGAGGAGTTCACTTAACTTACGACTCGTTATCAATCGGTGCCTCAACTGCCTGAGTAGAGCCAGCTGTTCACTTCGCTGTTTAACACCTCGGGGTGGAATGTAGGTCTCAAGGTCCCAATGCAAGATTCCTGACACCGAGTCTATTAACATAACCTCACGAAACTTTTTCAGAAGTTTTTGATAGGGGTTCATTTCAAATACAACCTCTAAGAGCAAGATCGTGATGGATTTTATCTCCTTTGTATCATTTGAAAGAATAAAATGTTTCTTGCGACAGAAACAAATATTTTGCGATTAATTAAGATCTTGTTTGTAAGAGATAACAACTAACCTATGAGGTCAAAGAAAAAAAATGGTAATTGTCTAAAATACCCCTAAATTAAAATCTCCGCTCTTGCACAATATCTGTAAATCAACAATGCTCTCACAATAACCTCTTTTCTCCTTCAAGCTTCTTTATATCAGTGATGTCTTGTGTTGCTTCTATACAGCCCAGATAATCCCCGTTTTTGTTAAAAATAGGAAAATATCGAATATGAATGATTCTTCCCTTAAAATTTATCCAAAACGCGGCAAAATCCCTTTTACCCGTTTTAAAATCTTCCAAGATCTGATTAACCACATGGATACTCTTTTCAGGATGACATTGCTGAACTTTCCGTCCAATTATTGCATTTGTTCTCACAAAAATACGTTCTTTGGATTGGCTGAAGTACTGCACAGTGTCGTCTTTGTCAACAAAAGTGATGTCCAAAGGCAAGGCATTAAAAATCGCTTCCACTACCTCGGCTGATAATTGTCCTGTTTCAAACGGAACTATGCCCTCAATTTCAAGTTTGGAAGGTGGAGTTTCTACTGTTTCAATAGGTATTTCAGGTCGTTCAGGAGTAAAACAACAGTAGCCAATATCATCAAATTGCTGTCTAATTTCTATCCATTCATTTTCACTTATAGTCTTTAAAGAAGTCGGAAACAGAATGTTATTTTCCTTATAAAAATGACTCGAAAGCATCTCAGCCAAGGTTCGCGTTCCTTCCCTAAATTTTTCGACAAACTCTAGAAAAGCTATATTTTCGTGATTATCCAGAAGACTGTAGAGAGTTTTCTCGATTGCTCTTATTTGATCATGCTCCATCCACATAATAGCTGGTGGTTGTGTTATCCCATGTTTCTCAAGATAGGGGAATAAAACGTTTTCTTCTCGCAAATAATGGCTTTCGGATTCCTTAAAGTGATTTACAATGGAATACACTTGGTTCATCAGCTCCTTTGCAGAAATATTTCCTTTAATTCCCTCTATCTCCTTTATAGTATTTCTTAAGTCATTCGCAAATTTGAGAAGCATGTTGTGTTCCTTCATGAGGATGTTAATGGGATGCCCTGTTGGTGCTATTGGGCCTGCTTTTTCAAGAGTTTCTCGAAATACAGCAAGATGAATATCGCAGAGTCTTTGAACTTCTTCTCGTGGCATACCTTCCTGAATCAGTTCTTCTTCGATTTTAGCGATTTCATCAGGCATAGTACCTTTAATCACTTCTTTAAATTGGTTTTTGACAGCCTGAGGACTTTCATCTGCATGTAATTTCTTAATTAGTTCTTTAAGCGCTTCCTTTTTCTCATTTTTTCTGGTAAAGTATTCTGTCATGCTTTTACCGCCTTGTTCTGAATGGTATCCTTTAATGAGATTGTACACCTATTATAGTTAAACGAAACAGTCACAATATGCTCTTTTATTGGAATCTATATCTTTATTATGATTTTGAACACATTACGATTGTTAATTTAACTCACGATTATGAATAAAACAGAAATGTTGCGTGATCTTCCCTCTTTATTTTCATTTTTGACTGCATAACGACTCAGCTGTCTTTCATGGTAATAAGTTCAATCCATTTTGAATTTTGATTAGGAGCTAAACCCCTTTCCAATAGGAATGACTCACTATTCTTCAGGACAGTTAAACATCCTAAGGGTTTATATTGCAATATTAACATGTTATATTTCCTATTTTCTTGGTAATTCTAATGTAAAGATTGATCCTTGCCCTTTCCCATCACTATGTGCAATTAAGGATCCGCTATGTGCATTTGCAATCATTCGTGAGAGATAAAGACCAATGCCAGTTCCAGAAGCCGAGTATATCGTTGGTATAAATACAAATGGGTCGAAAATACGTACAAGATCGTCTGGGTTTATTCCCACACCATTATCAATTACTTGAACTTGTACAGTCTTCGGATTGGTCTTGGTAGATACAATGATTTTCCGTTTGTTCTGGGGCGTCTGCTTGACTGCATTTTCCAGGAGATTATCTAGAACTTGCAGGAGGCGATCTGGATCTATCTCAACAATCACAGGGCTTTTATTGGGACAGCTATGAAATTCCAACTCTTCCCCCAAACGTGCTTGAAAGGGTTTTATAGCCTTAGTGAGAAAATCACAGAAGTTCACTTCCTGCAACTCTAACCGGAAGATACCCCGTTCGAGTTGTTTAAGTGTGCTAACCCCTTTAACCAGTCGTTCTAGACGCTGAACATTTCGATTAATGGCTTCAAAACATAACTCTCGGCTTGCTTGGTCAAGTTCACTCCCTCGCTGTTGGAAGAGTTCTGTATACCCGCGAATGGCGGTTAAAGGTGTTCTCAACTCATGAGAGATTATTTCAATAAAAGTAGCGCGTTTATCTTCTAGGACACGCTGGGCCTCTATTATCCGTTTACGTTCAGTAATATCTCGCACAATTCCATGAATGGCAGATCTCCCTTGATATCGGATGATTCCAACAGAGACTTCTACATCCTTTGTAGACCCATCTTTGCATAAAAGTTTGAATTCATCGAACGGAGGGGTGGTTACACCCGCCATACGTTCTTTATATCTTTGGATGACTAGCTCCCTAGATTCTGGTGATACCAAATTTAAGAAGGATGTCCCAATAATTTCATCAATTGAATAACCTAATATCTCCGCCAGCGCTCGGTTAGCGAACTTACACTCCCCATCTAGAACAATAAGGACTCCATCTTTGGCTTGTTCAACTAGAGTCGAATACTTCGTTTCGGACTCCCGCAGTGCCTCTTCTGCTCGTTTCTGTTCGGTTATATCAATGATAGTGATAAGATCTGCTGGTTTTCCTTGATAAAAAATGGTTTTTGAAAATATCTCTACCCATCTCAACTCACCTGTTTTTGTCACAATACGTATTGTATAGTGTGGAATGATTCCCGATTTAATGCCCGTTTGTTTCTTTTGAAGTTGATCCAGCACAAATGGCTGGTCATCCACATATACTCTTTTCATAAACTCTTTTATTGTCCAATTCAACATCTCTTCACGGGTATATCCAGCCATTCGAGCTGTTGTGTCATTTGCGTATTTGAGGTGGTTCTCTTGGATAATAACAAGCCCGACCAACGCCGATTCGGAAACCACCCGAAATTGCTCTTCACTTTCTCGCAGCGCTTCTTCGTTACGCTTCTGGTCAGTAATGTCTCGAATGATTCCCTGGTATCCTATAATATTCCCATTCTTGGTCCGCCGCACCGTCGAAGTGAGCAGGCAGTCCATCACGGTTCCATCTTTCTTCCGGAGCTTCACTTCAAAATCTCTCACTGAATCTTGTTGCTCGATTTCCTGTTGAAATCGGGTACGATCCTCAGGGTGTACATAAAGACTCTGGGCATTCTTCAGGAACAATTCTTTGCGGGAATAGCCAAAGAGCTCCATAACTGCTGGGTTGGCATCAATAAACCGGCCTCCTCGGGTTGTAAAATAGATCGCATCTCTAGACTCCTGGAACAGCGTACGGTAGTTCTCTTCACTCTCCTGCAGCGCCATTTCCGCCATTTTCTGCTCGGTGATGTCAATAACGACTATAAAATCCGCGGGTCTTCCTTGATACACTATTGTTTTGGAGTATTGGTCTATCCATTTAATTTCCTTGGCTTTGGTTAAGATTCGATAGGAATAATGAGTCACAACATCTTCCTTTCCCATTTGCTTCTTGCGCGCTTGTTCCATGACAAAAGCTCGATCCTCTGGGTGAACGAGTTTTGCAAATCCATCAGGCTGCCAACTCATCATCGCTTCGCATGAATAGCCTGTGAGCTCAATAACAGTTGGGTTTACATACTTGATAACTCCATCTTGAAGGATTCCAATTGATACTAAGGATTGGTCATTCAGTAACACATCCAGAATTTCCTCTTGGCTTTGCTGGGAATTTTCAAATGAAGAAGCTGGGGACATTGTTGAACCACTCCAATCAATGTGTTTTCAAACTCGATTTCCTTTCCCCTTCCTTATGTATGAATAACAATATAGGTCGCAATATAAACCTCCCATCTAGGACATGTAGATTTGAAGTGATCAATTATTTACAATTAGTGTGAGATTATAGAGATATAAAAAGGCTTGTAATCTCTCTGTGGTCAAATAACTGATTATTCATTTGAAAATCTAATATACTCCTTCAAAATTAAACGAAATATAAGTTCCGTAGACTCTGTAATGTGAACGTAATTAATTCTAAGTGCTTTTCCTTTCTAATTCGAACAAATTAGAGGTGATTGAAATGACAACCCTCACTCCCGAACAAGAAGCGAGAGCTGGTGCGCTACATAAACAAGCTACCGTGATAGACGGGCATTCCGACTTTCCAATCGAAGTTGATCGCTGTCGGGCCCGTGGAGAAACAGCCGTCTTAAAAAATCGCCATTTACCAAACTTGGTCCAAGGCGGGGTCGATGTTGAAGTGCTTGCGGTTTGGTGCGATTCATATTTAGATATCCTCAACACTCCCTTGAAAGTACTAAAAGTGATGGATGATTTGCATCAAGAATTGCAGGAAAGTGAGAAATTTCATTTGATTAAGACATACGATGATATCATTCACGCAAAAAATGCTGGGAAAATTGGACTTCTTCTCCAATTAGAAGGCACAAGACCCATTCGAGAAAATCTCTTTCTTCTTCGAACGTACTATCAACTGGGTTTGAGACAAGTAGGGCTTACGTGGAATCAAAGAAATCTCGTGGCTGACGGTTGCGGAGAAGAGCATGCTGGTGGTTTGAGTAATTTTGGGCGGCATCTAGTCGAAGAAATGAACCGTCTAAATATGATATTAGACGTCTCGCATGTAAGTGAACGAAGTTTCTGGGACGCAATAGAAATCATAAAGTCCCCACCTGTTGCGTCCCATTCTAATACTCGTGCAGTTTGTGATTTTCCACGAAATTTGAGTGATGCGCAAATCGAAGCCCTAGCAGATCGTGGTGGTGTGATGGGAATATGTTTCCATCGCTCTTTAGTGGGTGATCCTCCGACGCTTGAAACCCTTCTGAATCACATCGATCATATTGTCGATTTAGTAGGGATCGATCACATTGCTCTTGGACCAGATTTTATCGATTATATCATGGATAAAATGATAGAGGAAGATAATCGCCTTAAAGAGCATGGGATTGACTACGGGTCGCATGAGTACGTAAACGAACTACAAACCGTAACTCAGCTCACCAATTTTACTCGAGCTCTCGTCGCTCGTGGGTATGAAGATGAAGCTGTTAAAAAAATTCTTGGTGGGAATTTACTTAGAATTTATCAAAAGATTCTTAGATAGAAGAGGGCGACAAGTCTTTTCACACATTAATAACAAACTTACGCCATAGGCGAGCCAAATGGAAGAGACCTATAAGATCATGCTCGAATTCTGTAAAAACCAGATGGGGTCAGATCCGGTATCAGGACTTGATCATGTACAACGTGTTCTTCGATGGTGTGAAATCATAGGAGCCAAAGAAGGTGCCAACCTAGAAGTTCTCCGGGCTTCCGCAATCCTACATGACATAGCGGTGTCTCGAGGGCGAGTAATTCATGCGGAAGTAGGAGCAGAAATGGCCCATGAATTTCTCCAATCGATTGGAGAACCCACAGGTAACATTGAAGCTATAACAGAAGCGATCAGAGGTCACAGTCGCTATGGGGGCCAGAGCCAACTACTCTCGAAGGGTTTATTCTTAGAGATGCAGATATGCTAGATTTCATTGGGGCTGTTGGAATTATAAGAGCGGTTCTTCGAGATTTTCAAGCTGGAAAATACCATGGAGATCCAAAAACAGTACCGGAAATGATCCAGGGTTTAAAGGATCGCGTTAAAGATAAATTTTACACGAAATTAGCTCGGCAGATGGGACAGACACTTTTCAAGTCCATGGATCAATTTATACAGAAATTAAAAAAGGAATTAACCCCTGACTTAACGGTTGATTAAAATCTAATTGCTCCGGATACCCTAGGATTATTAAACTTTCAAAAGTGGGTTTAAGACAAAAGAAGTAACTAATGAAAAGATAACTTCTATTCCTGCTGAATATAATAATTGAAGGCTTAATACAGATCCAACTCCTCCCGCCATCAAAGCTCAAGAAGTCAAAATAGGGATGCCACCCATCATAGAGATCTTCAACTTATGGAATCTCACGAGTGTTTTATTTTTGATATTTTTAAATGCTTGCTAAAGTATAGTGAAAACGGATTTTACTTCAGTTTTTCCATTTCTATCTTCCTTGAAGCATCCAAGGTCTTCTGTTCTTGGTGGGTAGGGTACGAAGGTCTCAGTCAATGATATAAACGATGAAAACCTCTGATATTGCCCAGTTTTTTAATTTCCGCTGCTTCCTCTTTCATCCCCATTCTAATCGCCCCAAAATATGTTATAATGCCTGTGTCTGTATTTTCTTAGCCGTGTGGTAAAATTCAAAGGATGTCGTGCCACGGCTTGTTGTACGCTTAGGCTGATGGCCGAGTCGCGAATGCTCCCCCTCTTAATTCAATTCATAGCATTTAATAATCACTTGTGATGCAAAATAAAGATAATTTGTAAAACAGCTTGGAGGTAAACGTAAAAATGGGTGTAAACATCCGGAAACAACAGCTTATTGGTGCTGTTTTGGTTATAGGTATAGCTATCAGTTTAATCTTTCTTGGGATCCGAGGATTCGCCAAAACAGCAGAGTCTAACCAATCTGCAGCCCCTCCCCCCAATCCAATGGCTGCATTTCTGAAAATCGAAGGAATCGATGGCGGGTGCATGAAAGCAGGTCATGAGGGTGAAATCGAATTACTGCAATTTAGCCACAATATCTACATTCCCAGACCCAGTGAAACTATCGAACCGAGTACTTTCGGAAAGAGGGTGCATCAACCAATAACGGTGGTGAAAACTATTGACAAAGCTTCTCCCCTGCTTTATCAGGCTTGTACTCAGGGAGAACATTTGGTAAAAGCAGAAATTAAGTGGTACCGGATCGATCCTTATGGAGCAGAAGAACCCTATTTCACTATCATTCTTGAGGATGCCATTATTGTTTCCATACAAGCGTATGCTACGCCAGCATATATGTGGATGGACGACACAGGAACAGAAATCACCGAAGCCATACCCATGGAAGAAGTCAGCTTTACATATAGCAAAATAACATGGATCTACGTGCCAGAGGACATACAAGCTTATGATATGTTCCTACAAATAGAATGAACCCTGAAAATTCCTACGAGTCGGAATGCAATGTGCAAGTTCAAATCAAAAAATGCCTTACTCTTTGCAGGGCTCATTTTATTGTTCTTTCTCACAGCTAATACGACATCTACGAGAGCATCGCACCTAAGTGATCCAATAAATGACGTCTGGGCTCAGCAGATGGGAACAAAAGGAGACTTCTTTGACAGTATTGATATCACTCAGGTCAACGTGCAAGGCTCTTCAATCACCATAGAGGTTGAAGGAATAATCTCCCCACTAGATAGCGGGGTAAACCGCCGCTACGTTGTACTGTTTAGCGATGATGGAGATCCCACTGACTTTGAGGCGGCGATTTTGCTTGTCTATCAAGGACCAAATGATAGGGAGGCCTTTTGGGTCGTAGTAGATAACGATGTAGGCCCAGACTACTGGGATGTTGGAGAAGGGTGGACTTCCCATGGTTGGTCTGCTGCTACTGCTTCTCATTTTGTTGTGAACGAGAATCAAGTAACTTTCTTTTTTCCAGAGTTCAGCGGGGTCAGTTATGCAACAGTTGTGGCTTTCACAATGGCCAAAGAAACGAATATCTATTATGACTGGACACCCGACTTCTATGAGTTTACTTGGCGATTCAAAGCCTCATATTCGGCGCCAATCAAAGTTATGCCCGGTCCAACCCCCATGACGACTATTACCTCAATTCCTCAGGAAACAACAACTACCTCCTATGAAGAGTCCATAACTTCATCTCCGGAGTCCACCAAACCCTCACCAATTCCTGGATTTGACGTTATTCCAGTGCTTGCCGCAATTCCCTTCCTTCTTTGGCTGCGAAGACGCTATAATCGCTGAAAATCTACCTTTTCACCCCTCCTTTTTTCGCTTGTATTTCAACAAACCTAACCAATGATGGCTCAGTATAACTTCAATTTCTATTTGGGTGAATGAGTCCTATATCGGGTCTCAAAGGGACTAATTTAATCATTAGTGAGTTTCATAATAGAGTACAAGTACTTAAGCTTGCGGAGGTAACTTTCCAATTGGTGATGGGGAATTCAAGCTCAATTAAGATTTCCAAGTTCAAGAGATTTAGGATAATGGGCCATATGATCAGATAATTGTGGATTATATTTCAGAGGTCATCGTAATGGTAACCGGATCCCCGATCTGAAGTTTCATTTGCGCCCCGGTTATCACTTCTTCACTCTTTACAATCAGGTTCAGATGGTTGGGAGCGTGCGTCGTGTCAAACCCAACAAGCCTCCCGATCAGCTTTTTCCGAATGCGGATAGTGTCCCCCACCACAGCTACTCCTCCCGTTTTGACCTCGAACAAACCGAGATATCCCACATGATTTACAAAATGGCCAGGTCCGGCCGTTTCTTCATCCGTGAGAGCAAGCTCGCAAATCGTGTGCTTAAGGATTGCTCTAGACATAGGAGCAATCAGTTGCATCCCCCTCTTTTCGATAATGAGATCTAGAATCGCCACAATATCCCCTAGGATCTCTTTTTTACCACAGAACGGATTTCCTTTAATCAAACCCATTGAATATGGTTCTTTACTCATACTTTATCCTCTTTTAACTTTGTCAGAGTATCAATGAGATGGCTTGACTTTTAAATACTCATGAGAGAAGGAACAAGCACATTAAGAAGGGACAATTTGCAGTTTAAAAATCAGAAAGGTGAACGCAAATTGACAAACAACAAAGGAAAAATCTGTGTTGACCCAGACTTTTTTGATGTAGAAATATACGCAATTTATTACGCCGCTTATGATTTGCTTGGCGACGACGCGTGGAAGATCGTTTGGAAAAGTGGTGAAATAGTATTCAATGAAATAAAGGAGAAAATAGGAGCTGCAACAGCGAAGAGTCCGTTTGAAGCACTTAGAAAAGTAGCAGATTGGTTGAAAAAGGTGGGATATATCGAAGAGATTGAAGTCCGAGAAGTTGCAAAAGATGAGTTAGAATATGTGATGTGCAACCCAATAATTTTAACGGGGGCAAAACGGCTAATCAAAGAAGGGCGGGTTCCTGCGCATATTTCTACAGCTTTGATGTTTGCGGTTCTGAAACAATACAATATGAAGGCAGAAATGGTAGGAGACCCGAAATTTTTACCTGACGGTCGCGCAATAGAAAAGTGGCGATTGTTTCAAACCTCCTAAAGTCAGGGATCAAAGTTGAAAAGTTGATGCCCAAAAAACACTCAACAGCAAACTGAACAGGAACCAACCTAGCCCATATGAAGAATCCTTACTAAGGATGAAGTTGAGTTAAAACTTCCGCTCCCCAACCTCCCGTAAAATCTCCTGAAACAAGGTATCTTCGATATTTCCCCCACTTATTACCGATACTACGGTTTTTCCCCTGAAGCGCTCTTTCTGTTCTAGGATGGGCGCTATGGAAATAGCCCCTGCTCCTTCAACTATTTGATGCTCTTTCTCCCAGAGAAGATAAATAGCTCTTTTTATGGTCTCCTCCTTCACCAAAAATAGCTCGTTCACATGGTTTTGAATTAATTCGAACGTTATAGCACCTTTTTCAAGGCCTCCCCTTAATCCATCCGCGATTGAGTTCTCTTCTTCCACGATTACAATTTTCCCTGCTTTATAGGACTCATACATGGTTGGTGCGACCTTTGACTGCACCCCAAAAACTTGGATATTTGGATTAATGCTTTTGACAGCAAGAGCAACCCCTGCAATTAATCCACCGCCTCCAATCGAGGCAATAATCGTATCAACAGTGTCAAGACCTTCAAGAATCTCTAATCCAAGCGTGCCTTGACCGGCGATAATCAGTTCGTCATTATATGGGCTAATATACGTTAACCCTTGCTTTGATGCTATTTCTATCGCTTTTTGCTCTACATCGTCGTAATCCCCGTATTGAATCAATTCAACATCATACTTCTTAATTTTATCGAGTTTTACCTTCGATACATTTGTAGGAACAATGATCTTCGCCGCAAGCTGGAGCTCTTCTGCGGCAAAAGCCACAGCTTGCCCATGATTACCTGAAGATGCTGTAATAACTCCCTGTCGCCGTTCATCAGGGCTCAATTGAGCCATACGGTTAAGTGC
>JBHIFL010000068.1:0-21851 GCA_046761065.1 Candidatus Heimdallarchaeota archaeon | reverse complement strand
TTCGTGGTGGATTGCTGCACATAGGGAGAAATGTCGATGCCAACTAATACCAATAGATTATCTGTCTTTGCAGTGTGTGAAAAGTGCAAAGAAAAGCTCTATTTACAGGTAGTCCTTGAAGAATTGAAGGCAAAGAGTAAGGGTGGGATTTTCAAGGTGGAAGTGCCACACAGGGGACATTCTACGATTTTTTTCTTAACAACAGCGAAAGGCAGAATCCAAGTTCGTGGGCAAGTCACTGGGGACAGTATCGTCGGAGCTATTGTGGCCTCGTCGCATCAACGGATTCCCAAAGAAAAAGCAAAAGATATTGACACACTACTTACAAATTTCATTGGCATCGTGCCAGAAATTACTTGTGTTTTGGTATTGGATAGGGAAGGAACCAATATTGGAATTAAACCTGCTCCTGACATACCTGACGATAAAATCGATATGATGGAAGTTATGGTTTACCAAATAATTGATGGTATTATAAGGAGTTTTGACCTCACTTCGCTCGGAACGGGAGTATTTGAGCTTGGTTATTTTCGATTTGTATTTGCAAGGGCAGGATCCGATCTATCTCTTGTTGCAATTTCAAACATCCGTGTTCCAACTGAACAAACTCTGGCATACAGTTTATTGGCAGCTGAAAAACTGTGGCGAATTATGGACGACCGAAGCGTGACGTTAGATATCCCCATCTTGGATATAGAAGAGTTACCGCCTAGCATAAAACCAAAGGCCGACCAAATTAGATATCTTGAAATTAAACCTGGTAATTATTTAGCAAAACTAGCTATTGTGGGTGATGAAGCCGTTGGTAAAACCTCGTTAGTACGACGATTTGTAGAGAACGCTTTTAATGAAGATTATAAAGCAACTTTAGGCGTTAATATAATGACTAAGATTGTTAGATTTCCTGATCAAGAAACCACGATGAAGTTGAGTATTCACGATATGGGGGGACAAGAGCAGTTTGCTCGCGTGCGAAAAGCCTATTTCAGAGGAACTCATGCTTGTTTTATTACCTTTGATATCACAAACCGCAAATCATTTGTAAATGTGAAGAGCTGGTACGAGCAAACAAGGAAATATGCTGGTGAATCGACCGCCATTATCCTCTTAGGAAACAAGATTGATCTAGGAGAAAAAAGAGATATCAAAGCCGACGATATTGAGACGTTTGTTCATGAGCTTCAATGCCCCTACATCGAAACTTCGGCAAAAACAGGTGAAAACGTTGAGGCCGCATTCTCACTGATTTCTCTGTTCCTTTGTGATCGGACAGAAAAGCGTCTCAAAACCGGGGAACAGCTGCCAACATTACAAGAATTTACACAAAGGACTATACCTCGTGAAATTATAGATGCTCTGACCAAATTTGAAAAACACGGCTGATTCCATATGTGTTAATCAGATTCTTGGAGCATGAATCCAGCTGAACCGTTTTAAAAAAAGATAAATCCTTTTTAAAAAGTTTCTCATCGCTGAAGCCCATTATATTATTCTAAGGTAACCAACTTAGAAAAGAAATAGAAAGGGTAAAAAGGAAGAACTAACAGTGAAGCGGTTTATTCCAACAGCCGTTGGATTAATAATCTTTTTGTATGTTCTTTGGTGGGTTGGCACCGCTCGCGTCCTAGATGTACTTCGAAGCATCTCTCTATCTTACTTTCTTGGTTCAGTGATATTAATGAGCGTGAGTTATGCGATTAAATTTCTACGATGGGTTATTTTAGTCAAAGGAAAGCATACAACAATTTCTGTCTCAAAACTTTTTCCAGTTTTTGCGGTGAATTACGGGCTTTCAGTGAGTTTTCCTTCGAAGACGGGGGATCTGGCGGGTCTTGAAGTGTCAAGGCGGTATGTTGGAATTCCTATTGGAGACGGTGCGTCGTTTGTCGTTTTTTATCGTATATATGATGTTGCAATAGTACTTGTCGCAGCTACTGTTTCGAGTTTTTCAATCTCAGGATTGATCAATATCGATTGGCTCGAACCAACATTAGCTTTATGCACTATTATCCTTATTCTATTGTTCTTTTTTTTATTGTTTCCATCTACTAGCGAAAAAATGGCAGACTTCATGAGTAGATTGCTAAATATTATTTTTAGAAGCCGAGTAGTAAAGCTTAGACAGGAAATCCGAGCGATCCTAGAGGATTATATCAGGACGATTCGCTTTTATAGCCAGAAAAAAGTCACCTTATTTACAGTTGCATGTTTAACAGGTGCTCGATGGCTCTTAGAATTTGCTGCCTTCAGCCTTATATTGAAAAGTGCTGAAATTGCAATTTCATTTGGGCTTACTGTGCTTATTTTGTCATTGCGTTTGATTATTACAATTCTAACGATGGTGCCTTTTGGGTTCGGCACTTCTCTTGTTCCCACCATCGTAATCTTGGATTTCTTGGGCGTCTCACGAGCTGCTATGGTAGTCGTAGATGTGCTTTCCAATATGATCGGTCCGATCCTTATTGCCCTTGTAGGGATGATCTGCACAATCTCTCTTCACGAACATGGCTCTTCTAAGAATTCTTAAGAATAAAAGTTCGATCTCCCGGTATATCAGTTAATTATTCAATTTGACTGAAAAAAAATTCCCACTGGTTTTATAAATTTTGATTCTACAGCTAAAAAACAATCAGTTGAATGGTTCTACATATTAAAAAGAGAAAAAGGATAGAAGTAAGTGTTCGTTTAATTACATATCGACTTCTCTTCGACTAATCTCCTTGCTCATTCCCATTAAATAAGACCCAACTGTTACCTTGCTTAGAAGATCAATGAAACCTTTTGTTTGAGTAGCTACACCTACCAGCTCTGCATCTGGTCGTTCCGGTTCAGCCGGAGCAAGTACTACCTCTTCTGAGTCCCTATCAGCTCCCCAATACTCGATTCGTTCGCGTTGAATGGTCCTAACACGGACATTCTCTTGTTGATAAAGATCTTGAATGAACTCACGGTCGCTTGGATCCATTGGATCCACGGTAGTTAAAATCGAGACTCTGACTGCACTTTTAACCGCTTTGATTGCATCTACTGGAAGGAACTGATATGAGGGTGTGACTAGAGTGATGGTTGATTTAACCTCCTTGAGCATCTTCTCCATATACGAAATGATAGATTCTTTTCCCAGTAAGACAGCAGTAAAGAGTGGTTTACGGTCATAAGTTTGGACAATATCCCATAAAGTGCCTAACGCCGTCTCTGTATTTCCAACAATGTCTGAAACACCTTGAACTTTATTCGCAAACTGCTCTGAGAAGTCTTGTAATTTTCCGATTAGGGTATTGATCTGTTCTTTAATTCCCGTCCCGATTGTAGTCTCGGTAGTATCAATAGCTTGCATTGAAGTTGAAAAGCTTTCATTCATTGTGTCAATTGCCTTATCCTGGAGACTACTGGTATTCATCCTGATTTGCTCAGCAAGTTGTGTTGTGGCTTGCTGGATTGTCTCGGCAAGCTCTTGCTGAACCGTATCAATGGCGGTGTGCCCGTTCGTAACTAGGTTGTTAAACGTTTGTTGAAGTGTCTGAGTGGTTGTATCGATTGTATTAGCATGCGTGGTGAGGTTGGCTTCAAGGGAAGTTTCAAGTTCTGCAGTATTGGTATTTACCACCTCTTTCTGTTCAGCAACAATTGAACCTAAGCGTTCTAGGTGGTCTGTAATCGCCTGCTTGTGAGATTGCCGTACTTGCTCAGCAAGTTGCGAAATAGTCCCCTTAGCAGAGGTTATAATTTCCTGAACCTCGTCTGATGAGCCCTTGAAAAGGTTTTGAGACTCCTCCCGAAAACTCGATGATAGTTGCTCGGTTTGTTCTGTTCCTTGGTTAATTGTCGCTTCAATTTGTTCCTTAAACTGTGTGGTTTCACCATCTGCGGTTTGGAGTTGTTCAGTAACGAGTTGTTCCACCGCTTCTTTGGATCGGGTGTCGATTTCTCCTACAAGAGATGACATTCCTGTAGCAAACTCTTGGGTTGTGTTCGTCAAAGTAGTCTCAAAACTTTGAAGGGAGGATTCCACCTGCTCCCCAAAGGTACTCCCTTGTTGTTGTAGAGTAGTATTAAACTCAGCTACTCCTGCGCTCATTGTTTCTTGAAACGTTTGTAGTAATTGTGTGACTTTGCTTTCAAGTGCTTGGACAATCGTGGTCGCGTTAGATTGAAGATTCTCAATAACAGTGTTCGCAGTCATCCGAAGTTGGTTTAATTCTTGATTCGCCTTTGCAATTAATCTTTTGTGGGTTTGATCTGCTCTCTCTCGTAGAGTCGTAGAGTGTTGTTCCATAATTGCAGCGTTTTGATCTCTGACTGACCCTAAAAAAGTGTGAATGTCTGACTGCCGTTTCTCTGCGAATCCCATGGCATTTGTTTTTACTGTGTTTCCAACACCCGTCATCGCTCGTGATTGTTCCTTTGCCATCGTTTCGAGCTTCGTTTGGAGTTCTTCAAGGGCCATATTGAAATTTTGGAAGCTGGAAGTAAGTACGTCATTCAAGGTGACACTCCCCTGCTCTAAGGTGGTTGTTGCGTTATCTAGGTGGGTTGTCGCATTGGCTCGTGTTTTCGCCTCAAAATCATCCACGCTTGATATAAGGGAGGTCCTCACATGAGCTGTTTGCTGCTTGACCTGTTCTTTTCCCGTGGAAACCGCAGTTGTCACACTAGTAGTTGCTTCTTCTAACGCTACTTGGTTTCGCGCTCGTATATCGGATAATTGTGTTTTCTCTGCATCTAGGGTTGTCTTTATTGTTTGAATAAGCTGGCTTTCTTCGTTTTTTAAAATTCCATTTGATTTTTCTACAATTGAATCAGTGAACTTTTCAAAGTCTTCCTTCATGGTATCAGTGCTGATCTTTATCGTGCGTTTCGTTCGATCTAATGATTCTTCCATCTCTTTCCGAGTTTGTTCAGAGTAGGACTGGTATTCTGTCACACGGTTTTTTAAAACTGCATCAAGGTCGGAGCTTAGGGCTGCGAGATCCGTCCTTAAGTGAGCAATACTTTCTGACATGTCTTTAAACGGATAGGATGCAACCCATTTGGCGGTAATGCCATGGATCTCGTGAGCAAGCCCTTTTTCTTTGAGTTGGGAAAGAATCCCTATGACTTCTTGTACCCTTATATTTGAGAATTTCGCAAGTTCACCCTCACTCAACTGCCCCATTGCAAGTAGCGTGATGTACGCTTTTTGTTCGGACTCGGAGAGCCCTAACTTTGCCAGGATATCCTGTTGCGTCATTTATATGCCTCCACAACCATTTAATAAGTTTATATAAGTCTCCTATTTTTCCACTTCGTCTTGCCGTTTCAGCTGTCTTGCGTGGTTTTTTGCACTTTTTACTCTTTTATCCCCCATATATTTTACTTCTTCACGCAAAAGCTCTTCTGGTGCTCGTACAAGCTGGTCGATATCCGTGATCCCTTTTTTTCGCAGTTCCACAACAGTTTTTGGGCCAATGCCCCGAATATCTTCTAAAATCGGTTCCATAACGACCTCTTGCACGTCACTAGCAATCTCATCTTGGGCCTCAGGAAAAAGGTATTTCGACAGATAATCAGTGATAAATGCCCGAATGGTTGAACTAGCGGGGCGATTTGTCCTTAATTCCTGCCCCACAAGGTTTTCAGCAGCTCTAAGAAGTTCAGATAATGATCCGACTTCCTTTTCCCCTACCAAAATATTACCCTCTTCTTCCTGTTTATAGAGCTCAACGAAACAACTTATTTTCAAATGGTATCTTTGGCTCTTTGGAACAATTCGGATGAGGAAATCGCTATGTCCTGGGAGTGGGACTAATGGAGGGGTTCCCGACATGATAGGCACACTCTTCAAATATGGCAAAACGAACTACTTAGCTTAAGTCAGTGATTGCTCGCCTCAGATTTATCTTTTTTCTATTACATTTGTTCCCCCAGCGAAATGGAAGTTGAAGCTGAAAAAACACCTGAGGCTTGTTGCTTTGGGAAAAAAATTCAAATAGAGCAAGATCACAGTGATTAATCCCTCGTTTTATCCATAGCTATTTATTCTGAGGGACTAATGCCTAAATCTCGTGATTGGAACTAATTATATCATCTCCGATTCCTTCCTACATTCAAGAGGGTTTTATAGAACGCATTAAACAATACGGAGAAGTAATCCTGCAACAATCATAGCTAGAATCGTCTGAGCGGCCCCTCCTCCAAGTCCAGTTAGGAATCGTCTGAGATTTGTACTTGACCAGTATCCCAAGGCTTGTCCAAGGCCATCAATCCCCATAGGGAGGAAAAGGAGTAGCGATAGGGTAAATCCAGTGAGTGGGTAGAGGAAAATCAGTTGTCTATACATATTATTCATGAATAATAGAATCCAAGGAAGAATGAATCCCACCGCGGCTCCACAACAGCGATAGCAAAGCAGCCTTCTTGGTTTTCCTAATAACCAAATAATTGGAGTCCGATTGGGCAGTCGATGGCAAAAAACAATTTCAAACTTCATCTTTTTGAACCGATAAGCAAGTTCACGGATCAACTTTCTTCCTCATGATATCCTTATGGCTGTTCTAGCATCCGCCGTAAGTCCTCAGGGATCAAATAAGGTCTGTATTTGATAATGTAAATAACTAAAATAACGTTTACGGCAAATGCCAAGGCACCGACTAAAAATGCTTGCCTTGCTCGCCGAGGATACTTCCCTCGCCAAGCCGCCCAAGCCACAATTCCCGGAATGGCATAAAATGGAAAAGAACAAATGGCAACAATGACCCCCTCGATCAAGGAAAGGGATCGATCACGATCAGTGGGCATTGAAGGATATGGGTATTCTCGAGGTGCGGGCCAGGTTGGGGGTATTGATTCCTTTGCAGCCATGTCTGGTTCTAAAATAGGGGACAACGTAGTTTCTGGACGCGCCAGTTCTAAGCCACAGTTCGAGCAGAAGGCCGCTCTGGGGCTGACTTTCTTCCCACATCGAGAACAATACTGAATTTTCATGTCTTTCTGCATATCTTGCTTTGTTGGTTCTTGATCTTCAACGTTAGCTCCGCAACGCTTACAAAACGAAGCCCCCGAGACAAGGGGGGTTCCACAACGCCAACAGTGCGCTGATTTCTCACTCATTCACTGACATCTCTCTAATTCGATTTCTGTAATTTTTTGTTTTTATAAAATGATTTGCACTGACATTAAATCTATAAAACAAATTGCTACAACTTAATCGAACTAATCTTTGAAAAGTATTTTGCAATTGAGTTTATAAAACACATTTTTTAAGAGAATATTGGAGGTTTCACTCATAATGGCTTTTAATCCTTCCCTATTAGCACTTCAGTACTTTTTATAATAGCATTAACAGTGTCTCCCTCCTTAAGATTTAGCTCTTCGATGGCTTCCGTATTAATTATGCTGGTAATAACTAATGGCTGTTTCACTTGGATTTTAATCTTAGCGATGATTCCCACTTGTTCGATGTCTTGGATTGTTCCTTTCAGTTTATTCTTGGCACTTATTTTCATTCCATAGACCTCCATAAGCTCTGGATCACTTAAAACATCCTCCATAGCGGTTTCTAGGCGTTTATACCTTCTCAAAATACGTCTACCCATCTCTGTTAATAAGGTTGTACCCCCTCCTCCTTCTCCGCCCTTTTTGCTTTTTGCAATTTGAATTTTTAACCGGTGTTCTATTTTTCTTATTCGTTCCCAAGCGGCTCGAAATGAAATATTCCTTTTTTTGGCAGCGTGAACTAATGACCCTTCTTGAAGAATCGCTTCTAGAAGGTCTGCGCGCCCGGGACCTACAAGTGCTTCCCCTTTATATTCAAGCCAAACTTTTGCACGGGGATTAAGAGTTACCAGTAACTTTTTTAAACCTTCTTGCTCGTTTTCACTCATTGAGGCCCACTCAAAACGCAACGCACCTGCAATTATGTCTAGTATCGTTGTATACCTAATAATCTTGTTGATGTAAAGGAATAGTATGATCTAGTCATTCTTTTTTTGGAAGATAATTTGAAATTCATGTGTTATACCATAATGTATCTGTATAATCTAGAGATCAGAGCCATGCAAAAGTAGTAAAAGCAATAAAATGGGGTTTAGAAGTGCTCAATCGATTAAATTAAGCATTAATAGAGCTTTAGAAGGTACTCTAGTAGTACTCACTGCCCTCTGCTGACTAGGTCTTGGATTGGATTGAATGGAGGGAGGCGGCTTTCACGCATCGCGGGATCCCCATGGTGCAATCTTAGAATTGCATATTAAAATTTGCTTTGTACCTAAGAAATAAGATCTCCGGGATCAATTCGTTCCAAATTCGGGATTCGATCAAAGACAGTATCTGTAGAAATTATCTTGTTGTCCTTGGCTAGGGCTCCAAGTGCTGTAGCAGCATGTATTGCATCAAAAATTGAAGAGATGGCATAGGTCTTCATTAGAGCGCCATTGCGGAGATATAGATCCCTGCAGTTGCTGGAAGAAATTCAATGTTTTTTAGAGCAATGATTTTAGCAGAATTCCCAATCGTCGCATCAAGTGATATAAAATCTTTCACCTATTGATGAATCTTACCTATATCAGCAAGTATTCTGACTAAGTTTGCCATGCTTTCGATCTGTCTCATACAAAGAAGCTCATACGTATAGGGAGGAGAAATATTAGAGCGATCAAGTTGATTTATTTTCATGAAAAATCGAATGCTTCAAAAGAATTTGTACAACGGCTAAGAATATGGGTTTCTACTCGTTTGAAGTACCTTCCATTGGTTTCAATTTATGATTTTCTCTAGGGAGGCTTTTTTCTGTTAAAGGAACACTATATATAACGACACTACGATTCTAACTCTGTGTGAACATCCAGTGATAAAAAAACGTAGGGCACTATGGCGAGCTGTTACCTCCGGGATATCTAACTCAGAAGACGGGAATCGATCACGTAGATTTCATAGTTCTTCGGAGAACCATGCCAAAGTTTTTTATTCTTGTTCGGTGTAGAGTTTCACATGCCTGACAAAACCATTACCATCCGTGAAGAAGTCTACCAGTTACTCATAAATATTAAGCGAGCACACGAAGATTTCAGCGATTTATTGGAACGGTTAGTTACCGGTCATGGCCAAAAGATGCTTTCCATCCTCGAGCAACTCCAAGGTACCATTGAGTTTGAAGACCCGACTTCTCTCATTGAGGATATAAGGAAACGCCGGGAGCAGTGGCGCGCATGATTCTCCTAGATTCCGATGTGATCATTGAAATTCTTGCAAAGGACTCTAAGATTGCTTGATCAATTAAAACGGCTGAATAATGAACTCGCCACGACAGCTCTTAACCTAGAGGAAATTCTTTATGGAATTTATAAGAGAACTCCAATCCAAAAACTTCCTGAGGATCATTTCCTGTGGCAACTCCCAACACTTCCCTTTACAGCCAAAGATGCGGATATTGCAGCCCGGATGGAAGTCGAACTCGAACGTCAGGGACAAAAGAAACCGCGCAGTGATATATTAATTGCCGCCATCGCCTTGAATCATAAATGCAAACTGTTTACGCTCAACAAGAAACATTTTAGCGAAATCTCGAAACTGCAACTGGTATAGAACTAGAGATCTAATGAAAAATTGTAACAGGGAACTAATGACCTCAAACGTTTATTCCTTTCAAGTACCTCAGAGACCGCAAATCGTCCTCTTTTCCACTCTTTAGTGCACAAGAACCGCGATTTAAATAGCAGATATCATGGAGGGGAAACACTCAACCCAACAGGTAATCGCCACAACAGTATACAAGTGACGGATATCACGACCCGTACCATTACAAAGAACTGGTTCGCGAACTAAACCTGAATTATCGAATGAACGGGAAAAGACTTGGGTTGCACCGCTTGGTAAAAATGAGGGTTATATTGTGTATGGATGCCTTGTAGAATGAATATAATCCTTATGGATATTATTATCAAAAATGGATCATTTAATGATTGATTTTCCCTTTAACAGAGCTTGAACTTCCGATGGATGTGTTTTAATCATTCGACGGCAAGTCTTACAAACGAAAAACCAAGTCTACTTATTATAAGGGTTTCATTAAGCCATTCCCGAAAAGTGGATAAGATGAGGCAAGGATGTCTTCTCGAAATATCCGACAGATTGTTCGCAACGCTTTTCCTCATATAAATACTCGAATTTTGGTTTAACCGTTTTAATCACTTGACTGATTTCTGTGGATTTTCTCAAATTCAATTTTTCCCTTTAACTAATACTGGTCTGAGGGATTCGGATACACATCGCTGCATATTCTCTTCAGGAGCTGTGATCCAATCTTTATCATGCAGTAGGAGCACTCACTCGCGAAAATCTTGCATTAATCCCGCATTATAGACTGAGTGGTTTCTCGAACCCCGGAGTGAGAATCATTAGCCAATCATCTCAAGAACGTGAAATAAGGAGGAACACCTTCTTTGAGACAGCAATTAGCAATTATGAACGGACCTAACGCTCGGATTTCCCACTGTTCAGCATTCAATAATAACTTTAATTATTCTTTTTGAAGATAAAATGGTACGGACTCTTGTGCTTGATTGCGCATTTGCTGTAAGGACCACACGATTCCTCGACTCGTTCGTTTGTGGAGAGGGATAGATGTGCGAATCGTTTGAATATACTTAAAAACTAGTTCTGTTTGTTTTCTGGAAAATTGACAGTATCTGCATTGACCATCATAGCTTCATTCTCCTATACCCTTATAAAAAGAAATGTATTGATGTTTTAAGAAATAGGTCGTTTTTTTAATTGTAAATTCTAGAAATCTGAGTATTTTCATAGTTTTAGTGAAAACCTAAGAAACCGATGATACCAATGATTTTACGAAATAGAGCCAATCTCTGCAGCTACATCCGGTGTCATTGTTAATGGAGGGAATTAAATTAAATAATACGATTTTAATAGTTGGAACCAGAAATCGGTGGAATACTGCTTAATTAAAAGTGATAAGTTATCCAAAGTGGGTCAAATGTCTCACTTTTGAATCATTATAAAAATAAAAAAAATGGGTAAGACGTCATACCTCCTTCCTCCTTTCTATTCTATAAATCGCGTTTTTTCTTTTAAGGTTTGTAATTCTTTCAAAATCCACTTGGTAAAAGAGCCCGAATTGGTGGCTTTTCAAAAGCCAGTGTAAAACCTATATTTTCCTTGTGATTACCAAAGAAAAAGAAGGAATAGACTACAGAATAATCTGTTAATTATGTAAAGCAAAAAGAAAATAAGTCAAAAGAATAATAAAATAATTGCCCTCCATTGAGGGAAGTATTAGAGAGGTGATTTTTTTTTGGGCGAGAAAGATAATTTTTTTCAAGGTCCTTCAATCAATTTAGTAACCCTTTCATTTAATATGCTGTTTATGCTACTTCCTGATGCTAATGAGCTAGCAAATGCTCTTCTTTCAGGGGGTTACTCACTAATTGCTGAACCTCGACGTGGTAGCATTGCTATGTCAGGGGACATAATCGCAAGAAAGAAGGGGATAATAGTTACTTTGAATCTTTCGCGTAGAGTCTTGGGGATCGAAACAAAATCATCCAAAATTGCATCAGAAGGCTTTCAGGAACTTTTAACCCATCTTACTGATACAGCCAATATGAATATTGATAAGAATACGCTGTTCTATGAACTTCTGGGTAAGATCCATATAACAACTCAATTCGATCCACTTAAGAGTATGAGTAAAGCATTTCGCTCGCTTAAATTCTTTCAAGAATTTGATGAAATACTTGGTGAGAAGGTATCTCCTTTGGCAATCCGACTTATACCAAGTGAAAAAATACCTAGTGACAGTGATTACTTTGACATAACAATTCGACCTATTCTTACAAGTCCTAGAAACAAATTTGTGATTAATGTAGTCTATAGAAATATTAACTGCAATAAAGTACTTGATTTTCTTGATGGAATGGAGGAGAAGATATTAAAACTCATTGAAATAATCGAGGCTGCATAAAATGAGTGATCAAATTTCTAAATTTGGAGAAGCAGCAAGTGGAACTGAAAGCCCATCTGCTAGGGTGAGGAGGGTAAGTTATACCCGTGCAGAGATTGAGGAGACATTCGTTGAGGGAGAGTTAGACTCACACCCATATCTAATATTTGAAAAACAAATCAATGACCTTAACCAACGACTTGACACTATAACGAACCAAGTGGCGGAATTGCAACGGATGATCGAAGAAGAATCCCCTGTGAGGATTCGTGTAGTTGAAGTGAGAGATGTGACTGTCTCTGAAGCAGAAAAGCTGATTCTCGAGTATCTTGAAACACACAAAGTCGCCTATCCAGATGACATCGCTGATGAGTTAGGACTTGATTTGGAAATTACAATGGAAGCGGTTAGAAAGCTGAAGAAAGAAAAAAAGATCAAGGATTGATCGGAATAATGCCAATCTACTATGAACCAGATGACGCTATTAAAGGAAAACGCATAGCATGTCAATTTCGAAAAAGTGGAAAAACAAGGGTTATATCTGGTAGTAGTCGACACAGAGCACAAAAAGTGACGTTATACGATGCATATTGTGTCATTGTCACTCCAATTAAGAAGGCATAAAGCAAATTCGATTTAGATTTTAAACTATTATATTGTGGTTTGGAATTTTGTGTTATGAGCTGAGAATGTTCAGAAGAGTTTCAGCAAGGGTTATGGCTCTTTTCGCGTCCTCTTCATTCGCAAAGTAGGTTGTATGATAGACTTGAGTTCGTTTTTTATTAATCTCCCGTAATTTGTTGAAATGATGTTTGGTCAGGGATTCTTCCAGTGCAGCATGAAGTTCTTTTTCTTCTAATGCTTGTAATAGATAGAGGGGTGCCTTCTGGACCTTTTTTAATAAAAACCCTTTCACTACCAATTCTATGGTAGCATGAGCTGCCAAAATCGACAAATCAAAATCTCCCCTCGCAAATAAATCATGCGTCTTTTCAAAAAATTTGTTTGCTTTACTGAGATAATTTTCGTATGTCGTCTTAATCACTGCCCTAAGAATTTCCTTAACTTTCAATAGTTACTCCCGTACTTCTTCATGAGGAGGCTCATAAAGATCTACTGACACGTATGATGAATATTCAAGCATTTTTTGTTCAGAAATTGTGAATTCCTCTTCACCAAAGTGAAATAGCTGCTTTTTAGATCTTGGGATCATTCCTACTGCAAACCTAGCTGTTGCCAGAACCCAAAACCATGCTACAGCTAATTGGTGAGCTGTTAACCTTCCAAACTCGTCATAAAGCAACTCTTCACAAAAGTTGATAGTTTTTTGGGCTTTTTGAAGGGATAGACTGACTGAAAGGGAAGTTATCCCTTGATCTATCCTTAGAAGCTTTTGAAAAATGTCATGGCCTTCCAACACCTGACATTGCGCAAAAATAAATAAAATATCTGGCGCTCCGATAGTTAGCCCTTCTTTGACGATATTATAGGGTAACTCGTCTAGTGAGACACGTTTTAATCTAGAAATACTTGCTGGGAGCTCCTGTATCTTTTGTTTCGTTTCAACATGTACTATTCTTAAGAGATCTTGGTCACTTTCCGCAGTTGCTTCGTCAATAGCTCTACTGCCAAATAGAAGAAGAAGATTTTGGGAATCTTCTGAATCACTAGGCAAGTATATCAGCTTTCTTTATTTCGTAGGTATGTAATTCGGATAAATCTACAATTATGTATGTTTTTGGTCATATTTATGCTGTGATGGGTACAATAGATTGTTTGGATGACAGAAAGGCTCTTCTAGTCATTGGAGAAACAATGTATTGGCAAAAAGAAAAAGGATATATTGTTCTTTAAAAGGTAAGAACAACCCAAGGCATGATCTAGAGATAAAATAACAAATTAATTTTATTTAATATGTGTTTTAATCGAAGTCAAAGATTGTTCGACCCTTCATAAAGAGTTCTATATGTCCACAGCTTTTACAGGTCAGTATAATAACTTTAAATGAGGTGAAACCCCATTTGCTGTCGAAACGGCCATAATCTTGAGCAAAATCCTGTCCCCCACACAAACTACATTGTATTACGAGATCTTCCCCAGTCCTTCGACTTCCAAAGCCAACAGATGCTTTTACTCTAGGATATGATGCCCGTTGATAGGGTACTCGTGGCTCTGAGTACGAGCTTGGAATTATTGTAGTACCACAATAACGACAAAATTTCGCTTTGTCTACATTTTCTTGCCCACAAACCGCACAACTTACCATTTTACATACACACACTCGATAAGAATTTTCTTTTCAAGTATAATATTTCTATTTACATAAGTTAAATTTTTTCTCAGTAATCTACATAGATTATTATAGAGTTATGAAGTTTCAACATATTTATTTCATAAGCATGAACGATTATACAGTGTAAATTATTAAATAACCATCAAATTCTTCTTCAGGGTCAAGATTCAACGCTTAGAACAATTGGGATCTCTTTTAGTATTAAAAGATCGGCAAACCGTACATTTAATCTTTGATAGGATGATAAACAGCATTTTTCGACAGAATACCGACAATTCTCATGTTTTATCGTCAATTAGTCCGCAAGAAATAAATAATTCACTTGGTGATTAAATTTTGGAGACGAACTATGAATGAATCAACTTGGCAACCTCCAAGCTGGATGTACCGAGAGACTCGACCACCAAATGATGATGCATATTTTGAAAACCTAACACGCACGATCTTTCAAGCTGGCTTAAGCTGGAAGATGATCAGCAAGAAATGGCCGAACTTTCAGAAAGCGTTTGCGAACTTTTCCATTGACAAGGTAGCTAAGTTCGATGTTAGTGATTTAGAACGGTTAATGAATGACAAAGGCATCGTACGCAATAGAAAAAAGATTGAAGCTACAATATTCAATGCACAAGAATTCCAGAAGATCAAAAAGGAGTCGGAATCGTTTCAAGCATACCTTGATGGACTGGACAAGTCTGAGGATTATGCTCTGGTGATTAAATCGCTCAGTACAAGATTTCAACGAGTGGGGCCTTCTACCGCCCGAATCTTTCTTTACAGTGTTGGAGAGAATGTGAGCCATCCTGATTAATCCCTAATTAAACTTTCAAAAAACTTCATTAAACTTATACAACAAAAATTTGATATGGTAGAAAAGTCATTTATAGCTCCAAAACCCATTTCATTACGAATTCCCCAGTCGCCCCAGTTTCATCTTAAGAGAAGCTTAGAATCCTATTATTATTCTTAATACCCCCCGTCCGTTGGTCTAATTCGTAAAACGGATCTTTTCCCTTGATACTTCGAACTTTCATATCATATAACGTAAAGTGTATTCCCTCAATAGCACCAGTAACTACATCACAAATAATAAGTTCCTGTCCTTCCTCCAGATATCATGGATAATTATAAGGCCAAATAACTTAGTTCCTACCTGTGAAGATAAGCTTCTAAGGTGGTGCTGCCAAATTCATAAACCTCCTGAAGTTTCCAAACACCAGTACGGTTATAATACTTACAATTCTCTTCAGTTTTGCATATCTCTTGCATATTGTGAGATAACTTTCGGAAAGTCTAGGAATTCATAAATATCAATAAAAACAAAACTCAAACTCGATGGGCCGCTTCGTAAAATTTCTATCAAAAAATCCTCAACTAAATTCTAAACGCCTTCGTCTTTTACTAGGGAAGCTTCGGCATCAGAGAGATCTATGCGGCTAAGGAGTCCTATTACATATATTTTGGAATTTAAAAGATTTATTTCGCTTCGATCTACAAGAAAGATATAAAATGAATAAATCTCATGAGCGAGGTCGTTTCGTAGCCGTCTTCAAGATCTGCTTCGAAATGAACATCTGTTATTGAGTTCCCTCGATTATAAAAACGAGTAAGACTTCAGTATCTACAAGCAAAGCCCAGAGCATAGGAGTCATATAGAAGTTCCTAAGAATTAATTCATTTCTTAATACGATGGAATAGTAAACTCTTCCTAAACCAGCGTTCGCCCAGTAAGCACGGTTGTATTTTTGATAATACCTGTTTGATTTACAATAGGAGTGTTCCCAGCTTGCAATCACTTCCCAAAGCGAGTAATCACTTTCTTTCGTTAATTGAGTGACCAAGGCAGTCACAATTGCTTTCAGTATATAAATCACTATTAGGAGACTGTTTGCTTTTATTTGGTAACTTACTCATAGATTTTTTTCTTGCAGTTATTCTTTTTCCTATCTTAAAACTATTCTATTCTTTTCCCAAAATAGAGTTCTGGGTAGCCGCTCTGACTACTTCGAACCGGAGTAAATCGAAACCCCAAGGAAGTCCTTTGGGCGCTCTACCACGGCTTTAAGAGCCGCAGATAGGAGTTGGGAGTTTTTTTGACAAACAGTAAAGAAGCTTTCTGGCCAAAGGGCCTTGATAACGAACGTACTTGATGCACCCTTGAAGAGGACCAAAATGCCATAGGGCAGAGTCTTCATACTTCGGGCAAGAATAACTATGATCTCCTCATCCTTTTGAACAAAATGTTCATCAGGTGGCTCAATAGTGGAGACATCTGGAAAGAGATGATAATTGTCCTCTTTCTTGACGAGATCCATGATACTTCTTAAAACAAAGGGATCTAACTTCACTTCCTCCGTGTTTGGTAAAGTCAAAGGTATAAACTGGAATTCAACGAGTTTCTCTTTTTCTCCGATCTTTACAGTCCAGAATTGATGAGTATGGTGGTTGTTATTCAATGTCCGGTCCCGGGAAGTACGGGGGTCGATCTTCTTCATCTCGTTCTGGAGGTTGATTTTCCTCAAATCGCTCGGGGGGTTGGTCTTCTTCGTCTCGTTCTGGGTGTTCCTCTTCTTCATTTAGCTCAGTCCTAAAGGTTGTCGCTGGAGGTGGTTCAACTCTTTCTATTTCCTCTTCTGGTTTCCTAAGAACTGTCTCAAGTTTCTGGCTTATTTCTGCTAATTTTGTAAGGAGTTCCCTCACTTGGATGGTTAATGGTTCAATAGCCTCACTAGTTTTCAAGATCACTTGCTTGATCTCGTTTTCAAGTAGCACCTTGGGTTTGATCGCGTTTCTAAAATCCTCTGTCAATTGATTATGTAAAAGATTTGCGGCTTCAATATATGTTTCCGCTCTCTCGAATTCCTCGGCGTCGACTTCGGCGTTGCTTTTCTCAAGAAATGTTCTTGCAAGTGATTCAAGGGTATCGATGACCTGCTTGGCTGCTGTCGTAAGTTCAACTTCCTTAATTTCTTCAAAATCGCTCTCTAGGGCGGTGGTGGTCTTGTTGATGTTTTCCCGCACCTCATCAGCTTTCCTGTAGGCGCGGAGTAGAATTGGGAATGGCCCAAATGGAAGAGTGCGTTTTGATCCAAGAATGTCCTCGTAAGAAATGGTCATTTTGAGTTGGGTTTCGATCTCGAGTCGCCCCTCTCCTGAGGGTGCGATCAGGATAAGGGTCTGTTCGATGTCTTGTCCGGGATTTATGGTTTCCATGGTGCTTGTTAGCTCGCCCGCTCTCAGTTGAAGTTCTCCCGGTAATTCGATAGAGAAAGAGACATTCTTGGCTACCCCTTCACCTTCATTCATCAAGCCAATGGAAACCTGGAATTCCTCTCCAAACACAAGATCCCGAGGCATCTCAAGGTGGGGAGCGAGATTTGGGAATTTTATCTGGGCACTCATCTTTTTCTCGACATACGTCATAGCGTAGTGAATTTGTTCCTCATAAGGCTTGGCTACAGGACTGAGTAATAAAACGGAATAGACGCTGTCACGGGCCCACACGAACCAGTCCGGGTTCGTATGTTGTATGGCTGTTGCAAACCCTCGGGGGATTTTCAAGATTGTCGTAACAGTCGGTGTTGCACGTGTTAAATCGATTTTCCCTTCGAAGGCGCCGATCTTCCCTTCCACATCGAAATTATCACCAAGAAATCCAACGAGACATGAAACGGCTATAGCAGCAGCCGCTCCGTCAATATCCTCCCAGATGCGGTGTTCTTCCGCGGCTTTTTCAAGCAGTTCTGCGGCTTTTCGATACGCCTGGTGTGCATCGGGCTCGGACTTCAACACATCCTGAAAGATCTTTGCTGCCGCAATCATCTGCTGGGAGGCTTTCTTGAATTCCCGTCCGGACGAGAGTTTTGACACATGCGTATCTAGTAACATTACGGCCTTTCGTGCGGTTTCAAGGGCTTCAGTCTCGCGTCCTTGATCTTGATAGGCGGCAAACATCTCTAACGCTTTTGCGACAGCCCGACCAGGATCTTCCACATTAAGAAATCGGAATAGTTCTTCAGATAGATCGATTGGTTCTTCAGACAAATTGAAAACCCCATTGAATGCTACCTGACCATTATAGAGGTAGACCTATATAATCTATTCTTTTACAAAAACATGACAATTGAACTTGAAATGAATGTGATAGATTCCATGAAAACCATACGGAAAGGGAAAGATGCGATCAATGCTTTACTCTGGGTTATATGTTTCTGTGAGCTGGAGAACACCTCAACGCACTATCACCTGAAAATTTTCTCGTATCCGACTAATTTCAGAAGTACCGATCTTTTTTTCATTAAAAATCGAAAACTTTTTTGAGAAAGTCAAAATTAAATTTATCTAATACATATTGAGAGCTTGCATTCAAATGTGAGGCATTTGTCAATTGCCTAAGATTTTTGACAAATTAAAGCAATATATCTACCTGACAGATACAGGCCAGCTCTGTCAAAGATATTTTGTAATCGGTGCATTCGATGGAGCCTTGACAGTCCTTGGAATGGTTCTTGCGAGCTACTTCGCAGGAAGTCTCTCGCCTTCCTTCATTATTCCCGCTGCAATTGGAGCAACAATCGCTCTAGGTCTTTCCTCCGCGTGGGGCGCTTATGAAGCGGAGCGGGTAGTGCAGCGCCAAGAGTTGTTCCGCCTTGAAAAGGCTGTTATGCGATCCATGGAAAACACGCTCCATGAGAAGGCTTCGCAGTTTGCGGTCATCTGGGGGGCATTCGTTCATGGTTTTGCCCCCGTTCCTGCCGCACTGTTACCAGTTCTCTCGTTTTTAATGGTTCCACCACTATCAATCAAGGCTGCCTTCCAAATCTCGGTCGGGGTCACGATGACATTCTTGTTCTTTCTCGGAGTCTTTCTAGCAAAAATTGGAAAGTTGAATAAGTGGACAACAGGAGTTAGACTGGTCTTTGCAGGGATAATCACTGCGCTCTTTTGCCTTGTCATTGGGGCTGTTGCTCACTAAAGGAACCTTCCCAACTGAAAAAGGCTTCAACCCTGATCACAAAAAGATGTAAGAACTGCACAACACTCCAGTGTTTGTCTCGAAAGGATAAGACACAATAACACTTCATAGAACCATTCAAACAGCATTAAAAAAGCTGGAAGTAAAAGTTGACCATAATCGTAAACCTTTAGAGTAGTTTGGCAACCAACCACAGACTGACACCCAAGAAGGGGACAGTTGATTGAAACCCACCGTCCTCATTCAAATCTGCAAAATACCAGCCATCATCAGATCCCCATTTGACGTTGACCGCAGAACCATCTGTAAAATAGAAGTCAGGATGTTTCCAGTCGATTCCAGTATCAATAATCCCAATGACGATACCCTGGCCGGTAAGTGGGATATCATCCCGAAGGAGGGTCCAGGCCCGAGAAGCCTTGGTGTGAGGAACCGAATCATCTAGTTGGGGATGGAGGCGTCTCCCCGCATATTCAATCCGCTCCACTCGGTTAAGAAAACTCGATTCCTCAAGGAACGCAGCAGGGACCCTTGCAGTGTAAATCCCCCCACTATGAAGAATTATGGATCCCACCCTCCGAAATGTTATTCCGATTCTTTCAAGTTCAATTAGATCCATTGGAGTCAATGGGTCTTCAAATTCAACCACTACGGGAATCTTTTCGTCCTTGTAGATATTTGGCAAGAGTGGTGATCGTAAGCGAGATCCTAGTTTCTTAGGGACCACTTGGTTGCGGGTTCCTTGGAACTGAAGTTTTTGGGGAATTGTCATACAGAGAACCCCGAAACATAAGATAAAAATAACAAAGACCACATTTACAGGAGTTCGAAGCGATCTGCGATGCCTAATGAACATCTGACCACCATGAATGCGTTTTCGAGGCTTTTAGAAAGTGGCAACATGCGTTTTCAATATCTCATGAAAAATATTAAATATATGTCACTACTTAATATATCAATTTTTTCGCTATTCATTCAGCTACTTTTGCCTTTATGATTATCCCACAGAAAATTTGGTTCGTATTAGGAATAATGATGCCATATCCGATCTTAGGGCCACGTTCAGTATCGCAATAGGTGTTGTAGCGATTGAGAGCTCGGCAGGTGTAATTACGGAGATTTAGAGAATATTAATCCTTTGAGAACATCGTTTTTTCCAATTGAGGGTACCAAAAGAGCTTGGAGAAACATTTTGTTGGATTCTTTTATTTCCAAAGGGTTTCCTATATCCCTAAAAAAGTGTCCCTCTAAATTCCCCCTTAGGTATGTTGGACTTCTTTTTTTCTGATATAGGGCGCTCTAAGGAACTTGACAAAGGAGTTTACGCGCGTGTGTGTGCGCGGTTATAAATATTAAATATAGCTATAGGAGGCCTGGCCAACCTCCTTAAACCCAACTTGCTCGGTTGAGACTAACAAGCTCAGTTGAGTCTTACAATTATATGAGTGAGATTATCTCAACCCACCTAAACAATTGATTGGTTCTATTCGATCATAGTCTAACTTTTAATATAAGCCAAAATAAATAATTTGACGATTCCATACAGGTCTTACCATATAAAGATATTAACATAGGACTGGCAAGGAGCTTTGAGGCGCTCTAAAAAGGATAAGGCGCGTTCTTCCCATCTTATTAATATTCAGGTAAATATTTCACAAATGTTAACACAGTCTTCACTGCATCATAAAATGTCTTATCTGCAGTCCAGAACTCACAACCGAGTGACTCGGCAAGAGCAGCATATGTTACATCGTAAACATATCGTTGATTGAACTGTTTAGTAATCTCACGCGCACGTTGACGTACACCAGGTAGTTCTACGATCTCTACAGGTGCAGCATCTAAAATTGTAAATGCATTCCGGGCTTCGTCAGTTGTCATTCTCCCATCAAAAACTCGTTTACAAATGGCACTATCGGCCTCACTAGTAAAAAGTGGCGGCGCAATAAGTCTAATACCGCTTACGCCAGCATCTCTAAGAAATGTAAGGGCTTGTAGGCGGAATGGTTCTCCCTTGACGGCCCATTTGACAAGCTATACTGGCATCAACGCATCGCTCGGTCATAGTCGTGATGTCCTCTCTTCACGTGCTTGGCGGATGTCTTGGACAGAGTCCACATCGTTAACTGTCGTGGCTGCCATTTCTTCACTCAGTTTCAAATACGCTTCCACTCGGGTGGCATAATCCAGCTTCCAACGTTCCTCTGTCGTTTCTGGCAATGTTAGTTCACTTAATCGCTGACAGATAAGTGCGATTAATTTTATTTGCTCTTGTGGTGTCAGTTGAGCCACTAGTTGCTTTATTTGATTCAAGGTTACTTTATTCGACACTTTTATTCAACTCCACCTTTGTCAGAAAGTTAACATCTTTATTATTTCAAATTTGCTTTAATCCTCCCTTCACGCATGATGATAATATATCTGATCTATCCCAGGTTAATCTCTTTAAAGCTTTTCCACAGTTTGTAAACTTGTGATCAATGTTTGTTAAGCTTTCCAAAGCATAAAAATAGTTCTGAATCAACAACCATATCTTAATTCAATTAAAATGTCCGGAGAAACTTACCTAAGAAAAAGATGTTATGTTTCGGTTTAAATAAGTATGCAGATTGAAGGACTATTCTCCTCGCATTAGAATATAACCTCTTAGA
>JBHIFL010000067.1:0-22096 GCA_046761065.1 Candidatus Heimdallarchaeota archaeon | reverse complement strand
ATTAAACGTAACTTAAGCGAAACAGAAAATGTGATAAGGCGTTCTCATGAGATGATCAAGAATTTTCATGCGAGATGGTCTGTAATGAATGCAAAGATACGTGATATGACTAAGGAGGAGCTCGACACACCGTGTCTTGTAATCAATCTAGACATCTTGGATAGAAATCTTATGAAAATGGCTAACTCCGTACAAACGACCTTACGTCCTCACATCAAGACACATAAATGCCCAATTTTAGCAAAAAAACAACTCGACGCCGGAGCAGTTGGGATAACATGCGCAAAAGTAGGAGAAGCAGAAGTTATGGCAAAAGCCAGGATAAATGACATCCTGATTGCGAATCAGATTGTTGGAAAGCGAAAGATTGCTCGTCTCCTTGATCTTACAAGTGAAAATTTCGTGAGGGTAATTGTTGACGACCCAACCAACGTAAAAGAGCTTGCAGCTGCTGCAAAAACTAGAAAGACGGAGTTACATGTGCTTGTTGAACTCGATGTTGGTTTACATCGTTGTGGAGTGCAGCCTGGAGAACCTGCCCTCGAGTTAGTACGTACAGTTATGGCAAGCAGAAGACTGGTGTTTGATGGCATAGAATTCTATGAAGGTCATGTTGGTAAGCTTTCAGATCCGGATGAGCGTAAATGTGAAACCGAGAAAAGCATCGAACTTGCTATCCAAACGAAAGAATTGATCGAAAAGAACGGAATTCCCGTTGAAGTCGTAAGTAGTGGCGGAACCTGTACATATGCCATCACAGGTCGATATCCAGGTATCACCGAGATCAGACCGGGGAGTTACGTCTTCATGGACACAAAATACCGCCGGGTTATGCCAGATTTCGAGTATGCCCTGACAATCCTAACCACAGTAATCAGCACTCCAAGGCCGAATAGAGCAGTAATTGATGCCGGGTCGAAGAGTATGACTCAAGATAACGGGATACCCAAGGTTCTTCACCCGGAGGGCTGGAGACTGGTCTGGATGAATGAAGAACACGGCATTCTCGAACGGATTAACGGTGCACCGCTTTCTATAGGAGATAAAGTTGAAATTATTCCGTCCCACAGCTGTACGACTGTGAATCTTTATGACCAGTTCTGGGTCATCCAAAAAGGCACTCTTAAAGCGGTATGGGATATTTCCGCACGAGGGAAACTCCGATAGGCACAATATATTCAAAAGGAATTCCTGTTGGTGTAGTTGGTTTTTACGCAATCAAAGAAAGTCTTATTATGGATTCACTGTGAAGACAAGAGGGCAACGATAATGCAGGAGAAAGACATAGCTCAACAGAATACCTTGTCTTCCAGAAAGCTACTTTCGGACAAAGAATTCCAAAAGAAACGTATTATCGCGACGGGAGGAAAGGGGGGCGTTGGCAAGACGACCACTGCCTCGGCGCTCGCCCTCTATTTTGCGGAGCATGAAGCGCAAGAAACTTTAATTGTATCCTCAGACCCCACCCCTTCGCTTTCGGATATCTTCGAACAGGAGCTCGGCTTGAAGATAACTCCAATCACAGGAGTGAAACACCTCCAAGGTCACGAGATGAAACGCAATGAGATTGTCCGCGCGTGGAAAGAGCGATTTGGGGACGAGATTTATGAGGTCGTACAGTCTTATTTGCCTGTAAGTCGAGATATCGTAGATTATATTAGTGAAGCGCCAGGGATTGCAGATGAACAATTCATGCTGGCATATCTGCTTGACTTATATGAAATGGGAAAATTTGACAAAATCATTTGGGATACCGCTCCTGCTGGAGCCACGCTGAGCCTATTAAAACTGGAAAGCCGCTTTTATGACCATTTAACAGATGCCGCAAGCCTATATATCAGGATGCGCTCCTATTTTGAGCGATTAAGTGAGAAATTCCGGCGCAAAAGGAAGCGGAGCGCTCTGGATATCATCAATCAATGGAAGGACTTGGCAGATCAAGTAATGGCCACCATGCGAAACGCAGACCTGATGGAATTTGTGGTTATCACGATACCCGAAGGGTTAGGCGTGTCGCAAACCGATCGTGTCGTGAAAGAGCTGAACGACTACGGGATTAGCATAAGACATATTGTCGTGAATAATGTTATTCCAGGTGAGACAATAGGGCATTCTGAGTTCTTAGACTCCAGGTATCAAGTGCAACGCTCCTACTTGGACCAGCTCTCCAAGAAATACAATGGAATGTTAACGATAGTGCCCTTACTACCACAAGAAGTAAAAGGTATTGAAGCATTGAGAACCATCTATGGCTTCCTATGAACTGAATAATCCAGCGAAAAGCCCTTGATCCCAACAGAATCGGATGGAAAATCTATTTTCTCAAAGGTTTTTAGAAATTTTATAGCCATTAACTAACCATTCGACTGTTTGATGCACCAAAAGTCCCCCAATAGGTGGAGACCTCTTGCAAGTTAATTTCTTCCAACCCACCAGTAGTCCATATAGTACTTTGAGCTGTTTAGAGAGGATCTTAAATTCTGGATAGACAGGGTTTGTTTCTTTTACGATTGTTTCTATCATATAATCAATATTGTCTAACATATCAACATTATTGTCGAAGAGCTGCCACCACCGTTTATACGTCGAAATAGCCTCATTTAAAGCCGTTTTAGCCTTATCCCCACAATTATAGCCAAAATGTGCCAAGCAAAGGCTAGTATACTCAATTTGCTTTAATTTAGTTATTGAAGTATAAAACGCGTCTCGATCTCAATAAGAAGACATAAATGAAGGAGGTAATAGCCTGATCTCCAACTTTATAGCCAAGAGCATCACCAACAAAGGCATTTTTAGTCATTTCATCAAGAATTGCAATGTGATCCTTCATATGCCCGGGAACATCTAAGATCTTTAGGGAGATTCCTCCTAAATCGATCGTCTCCCCTTTTTAAGTGGAGTCACATCTGTAATATTTTCAAAATGCTTCTTTTCATGAAAGACTTTATTGAAGGATTGATCCTCGAGGAATGAGATCGCAATTTCAGAAGCCATTACATCGATATGTTACTGCTTCATTGCCGCCTTTTTCCGCATCACAGGGATAGCTTGGGTGTGATCCTAATGGGAATGTGCGACGATAATCATATCCGGAGGGAAGATGTTTAATTCCTTGGCGTTTTAATCAAACGGGAAGCGTCGGTACGAGTTCCTCCATCAATAAGGCACGTTTTCTTCCCTTCTATTAGATAGACAGCAGTTACACCAGTAACATTCAACAGTCCAATATCGATTAATGTAGTATTTTCAGTTATTTTGCCTTTGTTTCGATAACAGTCAGGTTCAACCCTCCAACTAATTGAGATTTTACTATTTTACTACGATCTCAAAAGAATTTGAATTTTACTTAGAATTAAGTTCGTAAAATTCTAAGTGATGTGTTTTTTTCAATGGGTTGAGATCAAAACTTGAAAATACTTACCAAATAATAGAGAATGTGTGAACATATTTGTTTGTGAAATTGCTGCTTCTTTGAAGCCCTATCTCGAACATCTCAACCAAAGATTGCTGCTTCTTTCTTCTTAATCCATTCTGCTAATTCTCGCACTTTGTGTTTGAGAATCTCAAGATCTTGTTCATTTATGATAGAATAGTCTGCTTGGTCGATGAGGGATAATACACCAACTTGGACCTCCAAAGTATCCCTAGCTTCGAACGTAGCCCGAGCAGTAGGATCATCTTGTCGATCGCGTTTTTGAAGGCGGGAAAATCGGATTTGGGGAGATGCAAGAACAGCAACAAGGTGAAAAGATCGCAACCGTTCTCGGAAGACTTCCAACTCTTCCACACTTCTGAGTCCATCAATGATAACCGGTTTTGTTGGAGCACTAACGAGCTCAGCAATCTTTTGGAGGCATTTACGAGCAATAATATCTTTGCCTTGCTCCTTCCGTAAGTTTATCATCAGTTGTCGCATGATTTCAGGACTAGTTGGTATGTTTCTTTTTTCTGCTTCCGCCCGGACGACATCTCCCATTACGATAACAGCTGTTCCTAAGATTTCTGCAAGAAATCTTGCAATGGCACTTTTGCCACTGCCAGGAAAACCGACCAAGCCGATAGCAGTTTTATCAAGTTTGGGTTCGTCAGGTTTAGCCTTTGTCAATTATTCGAGCTCCCTTTCAAAGTGCTTTCTCGATCTCTAGTACCATACTTCCTTCAATCCTGCCAAATAAGCGAAGATATTGGTGCCTAAATGAAGGAAGAGGGTCAGTGGAATGAGAAGGAGGACGTAACTAAGTGGGGTTTCAAATTTCAAAGTCACAAATAAAAAAGCAAGCACTAAGAATCCGATTTGGTCCACAATTGGGAAGGGGGCACCGCGTTTTATCTTTATTCGGCGTTTGATAAAAGAACCCGTTAGGTCGCCACACAACGCCCCAAAAGATAGAAGAGAAGCACGAAAGATGTAATCAATTGGTGTTAGATCATTAACTGGAGAATCTAAGCCTAACGAGGGATAAATATAACCTTGCAGCGAGCCAATAATTATTCCAGACATGATGCCCCCCAAAAACCCACGCCACGTCTTCCCATCCCCAAAAATTCGTTGACCGTCTAAGAAATTGCGTCTAAAATCAATTGGAGCCCCTCCGCCAAAAATGACTGGGGAAGCATTTGCAATATAGGCAGGAAAGATAAACCAGATGCTATTAATCAACACGGCAATGAATGAGGTCATTTTGTTCCATCCTGACCCATTGCTATGGTTTAGATTGAACTTAAGTTACACCAGCCACTTCTTTCAAGGGATTTCAATCTTCCGGTTTACTGAGATCTAAACCATCAGTATCCCTCCAATGGCTTGTGTCCGGGGATTCAAAATTCTATCAAATCTTTACCTTCAGTCCACTTAAACGAGCTAACGGTTGTTGAAACATTTTAAATAAGAAAAATATAATGTGGATCTTGATTGTAGATCAACGAGGAATCCCTATTGCTCTGAAGAACACTCCAAAAAGGACAGGGTTGAGAAAATTATCTGATAGAAAAGTGATAGGGGAATCTTCTATGAGGTCGGTACCAATAATAATTATTGGAGCAAGCATTACTACAGGATTGATAACTACTGATCTGTCAATCAAATCTAATATTCAAATTACTAAAAGGCGGACACTAAAAGCTGCAATTATGCCTTCAACAGATTTGAATTTCGTAAAGGAGAGACGGTGTTTCACATAACATGTTCCTATGATCGCTGCACTGGCATCACCGAAGGCGGATATGAAAAGTGCATTTGTTGTAATTCTCCAATCAAACAGTAGATAGCCAAAATATCCGCCTATTATAAATGGAAAATAAGCTGCTATTTGCCCAATTTCTGATTTTCTAATATAACGTTTAAGAAAACGCTCGGGATGTTTGAGCCGGTAATACTCCAAAGGGAAGATCAGAATCACTAATAGCGTGAATAGGATCGTTATCATCCCTCTGGAAACGCCAAGGATGCGTAACACAGGAAGAAGCACCACAAAAAGATGAAAGCGGTTCCTCTTCAGTTCAATTATTCCAACATGTTTTTTCTTATTTGTGGTGGTTAATTCTGTTTCGGACAATATTTGCACGTCATTATACATGATACTGACAAGAAAAAGGCACGTAAAGGTAAATAAGTCACCCAGAACGTGTTTAATTATTATATTTATGCAGGAGGCATCCTATCAGTTCATTGTGATAGAAATGACTTAGGATCAACCTTTATTGGAGAGTTGCCAAGAAAAGGGGGGAGATGAAGAAGGTAAAAATCTAATTAAATTTAACCTAACTCCATCTTCTTGAGGGATTTTCTAATTAATAGATGTTGGTTTGTTATTACGAACATTCTATGCTAGATAAAAGGCTTCTACATTGCAAGATAACTTGAATACCGATTGTGTTAGACTTCGATCTTGTCGAACATCATTTTTGCGAACACTGCAGTAATCAGCCCACCAAAGAAGGCCCCATAAAAGCCAGTATCAAGCCACCAGTCTGTGTCTAAATTGGTAATTATCCATATAAGAGCTCCAATCAACGCGTATGCCGCTGTAAAAGCGCCACCATACATTGTTTTCCGAGTATTTTCTTTTAAAAGCATTGAGGGCATGTCCTCTTTGGCTTGAAGGCTTTGAATAGCAAAGTATAGTGCGAAAACCACACCCGCTAAGCCCACCAGAATTGCGAGGGTGGATCCCCACCCGCATCCTATTAAGCAGACCCAACTCCTTTCCTCTAGTGCGTAACCCCGCTAATAATATCCCGCGAAATCGCCAGCTATAAGTGTAATAGCGCCAATTGCGGCCGCAATTATTTGTCCGACCAGAAACCCCTGAAATTGAGAAATATCAACTTTATCCATTTTTTATCACTTTCTGAGATATTTTTGACTGCTTTCTCCCTCCTAAAATTTAAATGTTTGTTGTTTTTTTCATACATATAGACTATGTATATTAAAAATCATCAGATTAGATAACTCTAGTTTTTAGAGGAAATTAACAAATTTCAGACATTATACAACTTTAAGCCATAAATTTTTAAATTATACCTTGGCGTAATAAAGGAATTTTGTTTTGTGTTCTGATCTTCCAGTTATTGACGGTGTTTTCTAACAGGTGCGTTGGTTCGGTTACAATAGGGACATCCTTTAATACTGCCACCAAACCGCCCACGCGTATAGCATTTGTAACAAAATTGATTGTAACATATTTCACAGATATATAGGCAATCGGGGCACACAGGACCTCCACAATTAGGACACGCCTGAGTTGCAGGTGAATTCCCGCAAAAAGGACATAATTGTTGTCCAGCTCGAAATTCAAATTTACTCATTGTTTTTACAACCATGACATAGGTTCAGTGTAAAATGTTGTCGCTTATCATCTTATTACCTTTCGAAACGAGTTCCCTGTCGAAAATTCTTTCACGAATCTCCTCTTGGGACTTAAGATAAGAGAACTACCTGCTTCTAACGTTTTTTAGGGGGAAATAGATCCACGTAAACTATATTTTCTAATATCCCGGTAAATCTTTCTTTCAGAGAGGAGTACAACAATTGTTTTACTAAAACCTGAGCCTGTCCTTCAAACGTGGGTTCAGCAGTCATAACCTCATTACCATAAGGAACCGAGGTTTTTGGCCGATAACATATATGGGGGCCGTATTGTGCCAAATTATCTCTTATAGTCGCCAACCGTGTCGTTACTCCAAACAAACTTAATTATTACCTTAAGTAAATGGAAGAACGAGGGCATTTTGTGCGAATAAAGATGGATTAGGACTGAAATGCAAGTTAGTATAATAATAACAAGCCCTATTAGGCTTGCATAAATGTCCCTTGAGATCTAGTTTGTGAGCTACCTTGCATTCTAAGTTAACGGGACACTTTTCAATGAGATAAGATGAGACCAATTTGCCCTTCTTTGGGGTTAATCCGCTCACTTTGAACTTGTTTATGTCTCTTCCTGATTTGATCCACATAATTTTACCTTCAGGAGATCTATCGATGGGATATTTATAACATAGTCCTTAGATTCTTGGATGAATTCGAAGGAGTACCATGTCGGGACTATCCTAATCATAACCATGGTGGTTTGAAAGAAAAGAAGCTAGTAGCCGTGACTGTAAGTATATTATCCTGAAACAAACTAAAACAACAGGAAACATGGAAGTATCATAATATAATTCCCTTGAATCCCGATGCTTCAGCTTTAGAAAAATTGTTAGACATATTTAAACCAAAAATAATCATTGATATAGATGGGACTGTTTTTTTTGAACGAAATTGTGTGAGATAAACCATTTAATTTTTGATTATGTTTTAAAGAAGTTGTAGTCTTGCCGAGCAGCTTTCTTAGAGATTTTTTCTTCCCGCAGGTCTTTTTCAATTAAGACGGGATCACGGCAAGCAGGATCCCCATAGCCTCCAGCCCCGGGTGTTACTAGATCCACGATATCTTCGGGCTCTAATGGATAAAGTGAGATTTTTGAAGAGTTATTCACTATCTTTCCCTTTCTAAGAACGGAGAGCTTTGCATTTGAGCCCGCTTTTCCTCCAAAAAGCCCCCACGGTTTAAACTTGGCTCGTTCGATAGCTGCAATTAACACCGTATTCTGACTTTTCTCTAAAATTCGAATCGTTCGTCGGATGGCCAAACCTCCCCGATATTTCCCAGCTCCGCCACTATCTTGTACCATTTCATACCGTTCTACTAGCAGAGGATAGTCCATTTCCAGTGCTTCGACAGGGAGATTTGAGGTGTTGGTCATATGAACCTGCACCGCATCTAACCCATCTTTTGTGCTGCGAGCCCCGGAACCCCCACCAATGGTTTCAATATAGACATAAGGTTCTTTTGTTTCCGCATTAACTCCTGAAAAGGTAAAGAATGACACCGCCCCATTACCAGCCGCTACCACACGTTCCGGATCAATCTTAGCAAAAGCCCCCAAAACAGTATCCGCAATCCGTTGACAAGTTGTTTCCCGGTCATTTGTGGCCGCTGGTGCTACCGCATTAACAATACTCCCCAAAGGAGCTCGAACAGTAATACTATCGAACATCCCAGAATTGGATGGTAAAGTTGGATCCAAAAACGCTTTGACACAATAAAAAACCGTCGCGAGAAGAGCGCTTTTAACACAATTGAAAGGACCATCCACCTGGGAAGCACTTCCTGTGAAATCAAAGATAAGATCCTCATCCTTCACTGTAACTTTAAGTTTGATTGGGATCGCTTCATTTCCATATCCATCGTCATCCAGAAAATCTTCAAATTCATAGTCCCCCTTCGGTAATTGAGAGATCGCATGTTTTACTGCCCGTGCTCCATACTCCTGCCAGTTATTCGCTAAATACAGAAATTGATCTAACCCAATTTTATCACACAACTCTTGGAGTTTGAGCTCTCCGAACCGATTTGTTGATAACTGAGCTCGGAAATCCCCTTGGCGTTCTTTTGTTAATTGGTAGTTTAAAAGTATGAGATCATAGATATCTCTCATCAGTTCTCCTTTGTCATAAAGTTTGACCGCCGGGATTCGCAGGCCTTCATCGTAAATTGTCGTTCCCCGGTGACTTTTATCGGCATGGTGGCCCAGATTGGCTACAAAGGCGATTAGCTTTCCTTGATAGAAAACCGGGTTCACAAAGACAATATCTGCAAGATGAGAACCCCCACCACTGTACGGATCGTTCGCAATAAAGACATCTCCCTCATGAATTTCATCAATTGCCCATTTATCCATGATTTCTTCAACGGAACTGAACAACGAACTAAAATGCAGGGGGATGTGTTGGGCTAAAGCTAACAGTTTTCCTTGGGTATCAAAAACTGCTACGGAGGCATCTCTTCGTTCCTTAATATTGGTACTGTATGCGGTTTTAACTAGGATGATTCCCATCTGTTCGGAGATTGACAGCAGCGCATTTCCATAAACTTGAAGAAATGCGGGGTTGATGGTCTGCATTTGGATTAGCCTCCATTAACATTTTCAAGGATTAAATTGCTAAATTCATCCACCTTACAGATCTGTTTTGGGAGCACTAGGGTAGTGCTGTCCATTTGTTCCACAATAGCTGGACCTTGAATCACATTCCCAGGCGATAAGAGGTCACGATCATAAATGGAGCAGGAGATTACCGATTCTGGGGCTTGGAAGTATGCTGCTCTTTCGGCAATGATGGCTTTCGAGGCGTCTCTACTCCCTAACGATTCTTTGTGAAGTGTTGGAGGGGTTATAGCCCCAACGGCGGTCAATGAAAAATTAACGATTTGAATGGGTTCCTTTAAGGCAGAGTAACTATACAAGCGCTCATATTCAGTATGGAATTGGGATTCTAAGTCTTGAATAGTCCTCAGTTGAGTGGAGTAAGGCACTTTAATCTCATAATTTTGACCTTTATATCGCATATCGAGCGATTTCTCGATATGGCGTTTATCATCGGGGATTTTTTCTACATCAAACCACCTAGAAGCTTTTTCTTCTAATTCTTTGAAAACCTTCTCTATGACTTCCAACCCACTATTTTCGGGTTCTAGCACTTTAGTGTGAACAAAATCTTTTCTGAAATCTTCCACTAAGAGTCCAAACGCAGCGGTGATTCCTGGGTTTCTAGGAATAAGAGCCGTAGAAATGCCTAACTCCATCATTAATTCCGCGGCGTGGAGGGGACCCGCGCCACCGAACGGTATTAAGATGAACTCTTCCGGGTTGTGCCCTTTAGCAATAGTGACATTTTTTATCGCGCGAACTAAGTTAGAGGTCACGACCAATAAAATCCCTAGGGCGGTATCATGGACATTCATATTGAATTTCTCTGCCAACTTCTGGATTACCGCTTCAGCCTTGTCATAAAAAATAGGTAGGCGCCCTCCCAACAGAAATTTCGGGTTCAAATGTCCTAACACAACCCTGGCATCGGTAATCGTGGCAGCCTCTCCTCCAATTCCGTAACAAGCCGGTCCGGGGTTTGCTCCTGCACTCTGAGGACCCACTTTAAGAACTCCCCCCGCATCTTGCCAAGCAATACTTCCGCCACCCGCTCCAATGGTTGTAATGTCCAAGGCGGGAGTTCGAATGGGATACCCGCCAATTTCCCGATCTTTCGAAATAGTGAGTTCTCCCTCCCTAATCAGACTGATATCGGCACTGGTTCCGCCGATATCTATTGAAATAACTCGTTGATAGCCTTTTGTTTCCGCAATGTACTTAGCTCCGACAACTCCTGCGGCGGGGCCTGATAAAGCCGTATGAATGGGAAATTTACTAGCTTCACTGACAGAGATAATTCCACCATTCGATTGGTTTACATAAAACCGGTTGATTCCCAGTTGTGCCAATTTGGTTCCAAAATTGGTTAGATACGTTTGCATTATTGGGCCGATATAGGAATTCAAAACTGTGGCTAAAAGACGTTCATACTCTCGAAATTGCCCGGACACTTCATGGGAAACAGAAACAAAGGTTTCGGGGAAGGTCTCTTTAATAAGTTCTTTGACCTGCTGTTCATGCCTTGGATTTACATACGAGTTCAAAAATGCTACCGCCAATCCTTCGACATGCTTCGTTTGTAAAAAATCTAACACCTTATTAACTACTTGGGTATCCAAGGATCGTATAATATTCCCATGACAATCTATTCTTTCCGCCACTTCGTAACGCATATCCCGTGACACAAGAGGGGGTTTTTTATCAGCTTGTAGGTTAAAAAGAGACAGTCTTTTTTGCCTTCCGATTTCTAAGAGATCTCTGAACCCTTTTGTTGTAATTAGGGCGATATGAGCTCCTTTTTGCTCGAGGATCGCATTGGTCGCAATAGTTGTTCCTTGGCAAAAGTATGAAATTTCAGAGAGGTTAAATCCTTCCTGTTGAGCCATCTCTTGTGTACCTTGTTCTATGGCAATCGATTGATCTTCAACTAATGTGGGAAGCTTATAAACGAACACCTCTCCAGTCTCTTCGTTAACCGCGCAAAAATCAGTGTTTGTCCCTCCTACATCTATTCCTAGCCGAAAACGGTTGTTTGGGTGAGTTATTGACCTATATGTTTTTTTCATCACCACTTCCTCTCCGAATTACACTTTCTTTTCCCGATTCTTTCTTATTTCGAGGTGAATAGATTAAGAACTCTTAAAACCAAGCAGGGCTGGAAAGGACATGAATCCGGTAATTATTATTGGAAGCAACTGAATAGATATCTTGATTAGGAGCAATATAAAAAGTACCTTTTTATTTATAGTTTCATTGCTTTTAGGATACTTATTTTGTTCACTCAATCTTGGGAAACTCTATTATAACTCGTAATGGAACAAACCTGTCTCCACTAGACTCTAGATTTTTATCCACTATATAATTTTACTTGAAAACTGAAAAACAAGACAAATAAATGAGGTGGAGTAAACATCATTTTCATCCTAATTAGGAGGCCAACTCACATGATTTCAGATACGACAGAACCTACAGGAAGCCGCTTGTTTTTTTCGATAATTTACGTGTGTTTCTACTCCTTTTGGTGATCACCCTTCATGCTGCACAATCTTATGGACCCGCTGGCTGGTGGTACTGGCTTGAACGACCTGATCGCTTTGAGTTTAGTGCTACGTTTGTTGTGTTGGGCTTGTTTTTTGCCGTTAGTTCATCGTTTTTCATGGGGCTCTTTTTTTAATTTCAGGATATTTTATCCCACAATCCTATGACCGGAAAGGCGTTCGAGTCTTTCTCAGAAATCGACTCCTACGGCTGGATATTCCCTTCCTTGTCTTTTTATTTGGAGTGATGCCCCTCTTCATGTATGTCCTCTGTTCTCTCAAGAGTTCGGGGCAATTTCCTTCTTCCTGGAACTGCGTTATTCCAGACATTTGAATTTCATCATCTTTGGTTTATTGCTCAGTTGTTGATGTTTAATATAGGCTATGTGATCTGGAGGCGGCTGAGCTCAGACCGTCCCAGCAATCCAACGTCCCCCCAAACCGTCCCAGGAAATAAGACGATTTTGAGTTTCCTTGGGGAATTAACTCTGGTGACCTTTACAATTCGAATCTGGTTCCCAGCAATCAAATGGGACCCTTTCGGGTTAGTAGAGTATGTCCGCCTTCCTCAATACCTTAGTCTCTTCGGGATTGGGATTCTTGCTTCTCGTCACAGCTGAGTTCTTAACTTTCCTTCATCCACGGGACGAAAATGGCTTGGAATAGGCATTGTCACGATTGTATAGTTACCTGCTCTTTTTTTTGCTGGTGGGGGGAATGGATCCCCTCCTTGGGGGATTCCGTTGGCAGGCGTTTATGTATGCGGCATGGGAAGCTGTCGTTGGTGAGAGTATGGCTATTAGTTTGGTTGTTCTGTTTAAAGACTAGTTGAATGTATGAAGCAATTTTGGGAGAAAAATGGCAGCCAATGTTTATGCAGTTTATTTGATTCATGTACCAATTGTTGTTTTTCTACAGTATGCCATTAATCCTGTTGTCCTGTCGCATCCTCTCCTAAAAGTGGGTCTCATTTTGCTTGTAGGAGTTCCCTTCTGTTTTCTTCTTAGTCACTACTTCGTTAGAAAGCTTCCATTTGCAAAAAAGATCTTATAGTACAACATTATTAATAGGATGGAAAATTTTGTAAAAGAGGGAGAAAATGCCTTATATAGGCTTTGAAACGTTTTAGAAGCGTTAACACAAGAATATTGGAAAAAATTAATCAATGTTATCCTGTTCTTCTCTATCCTATTGGTTAATGCATCTTGAATAATTTATTGTGATCACTTTCTCGAAAATTTAATATTCAGTTACAATTTCTAGTGAGCTAGGTCCTGCAATCGTAAAACGATTAGGGTTTAAAAGGATCCTTTTCAACGTTCATCTGAAGATCTTAGTCATGATATGGAGGCACCACCAATATCGGCATTTGTTGAGTGTTTTAAACACCAGATCGGGTCCCTAACAGAGCATCCGATTGAAACTGAAAAAGAGAGCTTTTCAAGAATTGGGAACGTTCTGTTACGTAATTATCTATTATATACGAATGTATTTCACACTCAGATAAAAAAGCGCTTTGGTAGCGAGCAAAAAGTTGTCGAAAAGTTCTTAAAAAAAGTAAAATCTGGGATCTGCAGTGTTTTCAGGGAAGCACTACTTCCAATGGAAGAAGAATTCTCTATTTCAAGATTTGCTTGCCGCTTACAACTAAAATTAACGAAGTATATAGAGACTCTCAAATTATCTGGTTGTAATTGGTGTGTACTGCATTCTTTTCAAATCGAACCCTCTGGAAACGGCTTGTTGGAAGTTTTTGCCGGGTTTGCATTTGATGCGGAGCCTTCGAATCTCAATGAAATCCCTATTTTCAATTTCAAGATCTCAAATCTTGAGCTTCAAAGTGAAGTCATCGACTCTACTGGGAAAACACACACAGATCTTCTGCATTTAGACACGGTGAAGGAACTGGAACAGTTCACAAACCCAAAAATGACTACACAAGCGTAGGTGTAGACATCATATTCTTCTGTATGAAACAACGATATGTACTATTTGCCCGCCTGATTGGACAGGCAGGAACTGGCTTCACAAGAGAGAACTCCTTCAAAAATTGAAGTCTAGCGAAGTTCCTAACGGGAATTATCTCTTCCTGACAATTCTGAGAATTCAACCAAGCCCTCATCTTTGTAGTTCTATAACTTCCTCAATTTTCAAAAGCAAACTTTAGATAACAAATCTATGGAATTTGAGCATTGGCTTACAAGAAGCATAACGGAGGAATCACTATTGGTGGTACAAATAAAAGTCTTGGATAAAGGATTTGTTGAGTTAATTGATTGTCTGGGGTCTGACCAGCGCGTCGTGGACGCAGCGAGAGTGAGTACAGGGACTAGAGGTGATCCTGAACAGGATGCCCAACTCATTCGATACTTAATGAAAAATCGCCATGAAACCCCCTTTGAAAAAGTTGTGTTTGAATTTCATATCAAATGTCCCTTATTTGTTGCTCGGCAGTGGTTCCGCCATCGCATTTCAAGTTTCAATGAGCGATCGGCGCGATATCGGGTTTTTGATGAGGAATTTTACACCCCGCAGCTTTCAGATCTCCCCCAATGTTATTCTAAAGAAGATCTAGCCGAGTATATCTCGGCGTTGGAAGCTCAGTATAAGGTCTACAAGAAGTTATACAAAAAAGCGGAATTCAACCCTGAGTGGAGAAAACGTGCCCGAGAAGTCTGGCGTGGGCTTCTAGGGACGAGTTACTATACCGAGTTCTTCTGGACTGTCAATTTCCGATCATTAATGAATTTCCTCGACTTACGCCTTGACTTAGCGGCACAATTCGAAATACGACAGTTCGCGAAAGCGATCCAGAAATTGATACGAGATTCTGGTAAGATCCCTTGGAGCTTAACAGCATTTGAGGAGCGCTTAAAAACAAAAGAATCCTCTTCACTTACGAAATAAATTGTATATAGCTTTATTGTGAAGTTATTTCATGTGTATGTTTGTGTATCATATATTAATTATTGATCTTCATAATCACACCAATCAGGCATAATTAGTCCCAAAATCTTTGCTGTCTCGGTTAGAGAGTCTAATTCCACATATTCATCGATTCCATGATAATCCATCCCTTGTGGGCCCAATGCAATGGTGGAGGTACCATATAATCGGTAGAAACGTGTATCATTGCCAGCATTACCTCCACTGAACCCAACCGTTTTTCCTTAAATCTCTTCCGCGTATCTTTTAACGAGCTGCACAAAGGGGTGGGTTCTGTCTTGTTCACTTGCCTCACCCTTCCATCCAAACCATTCTAATTTTGGTGGGTGAGCTCTTAACCAGGAATCCTCTTCAGTCACACTCCTAACAGTCTCCTCGATTTGCGTTTTGACATCCTTTAATATTTCTCCTGGTGGCCAACCGATTCGACATTCCAATTCGGCCCATCCTGCCACTGTTGAGGGCCAATCTCCTCCTTTTATGACCCCAATATTAAGGATCGTAGCATGTCCTTTCATATCTGGGGCTCTGTTCTCGACTAGGGGATAATTTATTTGTTTTTGACATCTCTCATTCAACAGCATTAGGGCATTGTAGAGTTTCATGGCTTTACCAATGGCGTTTACGCCGCGGTGGGCATGTTCTGCGTGAGTTGTTCGTCCTAAGACTTTAACTCGGAAGTACAATACCCCAGCATTGGCAATACCAATAAAATCTCCATAAGGTTCTGTGATTATGGCCGCATCTGCTGTTTATCCTCTCAAAAGTGTCGCTAGAGCCCCACCAATCCCTCCATCTTCCTCTTCTATCACTGTTTCAAGTATTACATCACCTTTTAGCTTTATCCCAACCTCTTGGAGGCACTGAACAGCGTAAATCATTGATGCAATACCAGCTTTCATGTCACCAGCTCCACGTCCATACATCTTACCATTTTCGATCGTTCCCCCCCAAGGATCACGTTTCCACATCTCTTTGGGCTCGATAGAGACTACATCGATGTGACCACACAATATAAGCGATTTTCCGCCTCCACTTCCCTTTAATCGTCCTACGACATTAGGTCTGCCTTTGTATCCCAACTTCGTAAAAGAAATGGTTTCAAAGAATGCCGGATGGTTTTTCAACTCCTCCACCTCCGGCTCAAACATATCAGTCTCCAATCCTATTTCTAGAAACTTCTTCTCAATGAACTGCTGAGCTTCTCGCTCCTGTCCAGTAACACTTGGAATATTTACCAAGTCTTGCAGAAAATTAATCATTTCCTCTTCTTTCTCATTGATCTTCTCTAAAACCCGCTGATTCACTGTTTCTTGAACCATTCAATTCACCCAAACCATACTTTTGACTCACGAATTCAATGAGTTGTTAAAAATGTGTCGTCGCCTGTTATAATATCTAATTAACCCCCTCTCAAGAAGCTGTATCATTATCTTTAATGACAGGTGAGGCTGGATTGCTAATCCATCACAACTTTGAGTGCTTAAAACAATTCATTCTTCCCTCTGCAGAAAGGTTAGTAAAAGATTGCTAAGAATGTTTTTGTATTACAGATTTTATAGGATTTGACTTGATTGCCCTGCTGAGCCTGAGAGGATATGGTGTAACTTCATATATTGCGGTTAATCTTATAACTTAAGAAATATCTGAATGATAGGGAAAGGAATCCCAATATTTGTCTAAAAAACTTTCGGGAGATGTTACGGTATCTTCGGGCATCCACGTGAAATTTTTACTGTTATAAGATAAAAGTATGGCCTTTCTTTTCAATGCAGATGAGCCAATGATGAAATCTCGGGCATGGTGCCTAAAGGGCAATAGCGAGTTTTTGGCTGTTTCAGCGGTGATCTGGGCGAGGGGGGGATCCAAAGGGGTGATCACCGCTCTAATGGTACGCAAGTCTAGTTCAAAGTCTGCTACCGACAAACTCTTTGTCAGATACCAGAATAACGTTTCGAGGTAAACAATAACAGATAGACCGGCGGAGACTGCCTCCTTGTTCAGAATCAACCAATTAATGAAGTCTTGGTTTCGAAAGACATTACTATCAAGATCTATTCGGAGGATGGATCGGTCAGGCATTGAATGCTATCCTCAACTCATCAATATCTATTCCGGGTTTGTTAAGAGCTTCAGCAATCCGCTTTCGGCGCGGATTAGTTCGGAAAACAATAACCGAAGCTCGTTCTAGCTCTTCCCGAACTCGAGATGAAATATGGTGTTCGGGTATGCTTTTTCGTGCTTCGAATAGCTCAATGGCTCGCTTAATGATTTCTGCTTGGGTAGTGTCGTATTTTGCCGCAAGCAGCTTTAATTTTCGTCGAAGATCATCATCAATCGCTACAGAGGAGACCATTGGGCTCACATTCTTTCATTAATAGATACATGGTTCCATGATAATATAAATTTATCTATCAAAACTAAATAGGATGAAACCAGTTGTTTTCAATTATTGATAGGATAGATAGTTCCAAGAATTGATGGGCCGAAGAAGACTTTCACATCTTCAAGCCAATTATACTTCTGAGTGTTGCGGGCATACATTAACCCCGCAAAAGTTTTCTCTTTCTCTCCTGTAGCAATGATCCACAACAATTTCGAGCTCATTTCAATTCATCACGGGATCTAGAGAAACAGACAAGTGGGTATTTAAGAAATCCGCTAATACATATTAAGCTGTAATTATTAACAAACAATCACATCAGCGATTCAGAAGTTCGCGAAGAATTAAGATTGCTGCCTTCTTGTCTAGAGGTTCGTTATTATTCCCACATTTCGGGGAGTAGATACAGCTGGGGCAGCCTGCAAGGCATTCACATCCTTCAATAAGTTCTAAAGTGGCGGTAAAAAGGTCTTCAATTAATTCGAAGTTCTTTTCCGCCAAGCCAATCCCTCCCTCACAGGCGTCGTAAATAAAAACAGAAGGTGCTCCGATATCAGGATGATTCGCATGCGATACGCCCCCGATATCCCATCGGTCGCACATGGCATGAATCGGCGTCATTGCAATGCTTGCATGTTCGATCGCATGCAACCCACCGAGGAAATCCAGTTCCTCGCGTTGAATCAGATCAATTATATACTCAGGTACTTCAATCCAGACCGCGACAGTATCAAAGGAATTGGGTGGCAAACTTAAAGCATAGGTACCCAAAACAGATTCTGAGCCTTCTTCTTTTTCTACAAATCCAATGATCTCCTCGGTGACTGTTACATCTCCTAAAACAATCTGAGTATTATTCAAAAGCTTGGATGTACGTTTCTTTTTAAGAGAGAGCGTAATGTGTTTTCGTGGCTCAGTATAGTAGTTAACATCGCGTTGGGTGACGATTGCTTGTCGGTTTTCGAGATCTAATTTCTTTACAACATAAGTTTCCATTTGAATATGAAAAATTGCTCCCTCATAGAGTTCTGAAAAGACTCGGGAGTGATCAACTGTTCCAAGAACGTTGCCAGAAGAATCTTCAATCACTTTGTATGTTTTATTAGAGATATTATTCAAGTTGACGTGTTGGGAAGGATTTTCTTTTCCAGCCCAGATGTACTTCCCCCGCAACTCGCGTAAGACCCCATTTTCCTGAAGATCTGGAATCAATTGAGTGAGTAGAGGTCCAAAAAACTTCTCATCCTCCTCCCCGATTGCTTTTTCTTGCGCAGCACATAGAATGTGGTTACGTACAATATAAGGGTTCAAAAGATCGATTGTACAATGTTCATGAGGCCGACCAAAGAAATATTCCGGATTTCGCATGTAGTATTGGTCTAATGGGTTATCAAAAGCAACTAATGTGACAAGCGCCTCTTCGATGCGGGTCCCATGCCCTGCCCGACCCGCTTGTTGCCATGTCGAGATGATTGTTCCAGGAAAGCCAACTAAAATTGCTGCATCAAGGCTACCAATGTCTATTCCTACCTCTAGGGCGTTTGTGGTGACGACTGCCTTGAGATGGCCATTCTTGAGTAGGTACTCGATAACACGCCGATCTTCAGCACGATAACCGGCCCTATAACTTGTCACCAACCTTGCAAGGATGGGTTGTTCTTTTTCAAGGCTTTGTTTGGTCCAACGGGCGATAAGTTCGGCCATGCGACGCGAAATGGCAAAACAAAGAGTTTGATACCCCTGGAGGACATGCTGGACGAGGAGATCTCGCGCCTCCACATGTGTTGATTTACGGATCCCGGAGGCCTCAAGCAAAGGCGGATTCCAGAAGATGAATGCCTTCGCAGTTTGAGCAGAGCCATCTTCCTCTATTACTTCATGTTCAAGTCCAGTAAGCTTTTGCGCGAACTCTGCAGGATTAGCAATGGTGGCGGAGGTGACAATAAATTGTGGCTTTGATTGGTAAGTCTCCTCACAAATACGCCGGATTCGCCGTAATAAGAAGGCCACATTACTGCCGAAAACGCCACGATAGGTATGTGCTTCGTCCACGATGATAAATTTCAACCCTTCGAAAAACCGACGCCAAAGGTTATGATATGGAAGATATTGATGCATCCCATAGGGATTTGAGAGAATGATACTTGAGCGGATTCGAATTTTCCGTTTCTCGTGGGTGGACGTGTCGCCATCATATACCCCTGGTAGGGTCCGAATCCCTGTTACTTTTTCAAGCTCCCAAATGGCTTTTAATTGATCACGACTCAATGCTTTGGTTGGGAAGAGATAGAGTGCTGTCGCATTAGGATCCCTCGCAATGGTATTAAAAACGGGAATATTGTAAACAAGGGTCTTCCCTGAGCCCGTCCCTGTTGTGATAACGACATTTTTCCCTGCAGCCAGATAGTTGATCGCTTCAACTTGGTGTGAGTAGAGGCGAATTCCTTGTGCGGAAAGGCCCCGAGAAAGCGCTGGGTGTAAGTCGGATTCAAGGGTTCCATAGCGAGGCGTCTTCGCCTTCATGTACTCTACATGAACAACCTGGTTCTGATATGCCTCATGGGCTTGGAGATGTTCAATAAACCCAGCGACTTGCCTCCGTGGAGAAGTCATTTAAGGTAACACATCCAGCCTGGATCCACTTTTATCTCTTTCATAATATTCTGGGGCGTAGAAAGACTCTATGATGAAGGCAAAAGCAATCCACTCTGCCAAGGACTCAAAATAAGTTAGTGAATTAAAGGATGGTAGGCTTATTTAGTCCATTGTTGCAACCTGCTGCCGGTGACGCATATCCGTGATCCGCTTACGTACGAAATAAAAATATTCAAACAATGCAGGTATGTCAAAACAATAAATGATTTGATGGTTCCGGAGGATTTCGGCTTGCATGTAAAGAGGTAGCTCTTCAAACAACCACAGATCGTATTTGCCGCCAACATGTCTCCATGCGCGGCGTAACACCTCAACTTTGTCTTGTGCCGCTGGTGCAACAATGCAAACATCAACATCACTACGGGCGGTATTTTCTCTGGATACAGAGGAGCCAAAAGCAAGGATCGCTTGAATTTCTTTATCTTTTGCCAATTCCTTGAAATCTTCTTTTAACCCTCGAAAAAGATGTTGATCCATTGCTTCACTTTCCCAAGGATATTTTTTAGACCTGGTAAGAGCCGTTTCAAAGCTGTAAAGGCTAAATTATCATTCAGACCATTATACCCATGGATTATACGATTACGAAGCCCGTTCGCTTCAATTAAAAGGTCTTGTTCTGTTTTAGAAATAAGTTTTTCTTCATAAGCTAGTTGAATATTTGTATAATCATCTTTTGGAAGTTTGTTTGTATCCTTTAAAGATCATTGCTAGAAGATCCATTATGCTCTCCACAACTTCCTGTGCCGCCTTATAGATCGCAAGGCGAGTCCGCTCATCCTCAATGGCATTTACTTCATTAGTCCATTCTTCAATATTTTTGACTCTCCGCTCACTATGAGCGATTTTATCAAAGTATCGAGCTTGTCGAGGGGAATGAGCCATTCATTAAAACTCCTGAATTTGCATAGCATAATGCAACTTATACCTTAAACTTCATGTGATTGCCAAATGAAACCATTGTTTAAGTTTTAATAAAATCTATTTTAGATTTTGTAACAAGTTCAATTAACTACGCGACTTGGCTCGACGTGACAGAAAGGTTTGTGCACGGTTCCATCTAGCTAGTTTATACCCAGCAGTTGGCATACCTTCTGGGCATCATCATAAATCCGCTACTTTGCCACAAGGTCATCTTCAATTACTGCGATCCAGATACCGGGGCCATGCAACGTCTCTTCTGTGTCCTCAGAATGCCCAATCATGATAACGAGATTTTCTTTGGTTTCGACTCACGAGAAAATGTTTCGATAGTCAGGATATCTCTCGAAGAATCAATCCAACCCTTCTTCATATTCTCGCGTCCCTGATATAGTCTTCTGTCATAAGTTCGGCCAGTCCATCGACATCTTGGTTGTTGATTCGATCATTAAAGCGAAGTGCAATAGATTTTAGGTCTAATTGGGACATTAATAGCACTTTTTTGAGAACAATCCGCGATTTCAAGATTTAAAACTGAGGGATTGTTCAACGTAGTGAAAATCGAAGAATGTTAAATTTAGGGTTTGGAAAGAGTGTCATAATTGGATAGTGCTTCATATGGATTAAAATGGAGCTGTGATCGTGATCCCTTCGCGTAGAGCTGGTTTTTTCAAGAAATTGATAACAGTGACCCCCACAAGATCCCCGGTTTCTGGATTATATCTGGCAAACAGTCCAGGTGCAATATCTTCTGATTCAGCTTTCTTTGGATCTCCAAAGCTTAGATACATCACATCTGCTTCATTATCATACGAGATTTTGACTTTATTTACCATAAACTTGCACCTTATCCTCATATCTTATTTTTCTTGTAAAAAAGATGTGATTATGAACCCATCATCATTCAAGATTCAAGATTTTGATTACCAACAGCAGATATTTCTCTCTTATGGAGAAGTGTTTAAAATGCTAATAATATTGATAATTTTTCTCCGAAACATCAAACCGTATGAGATCAGGCGGTTGGAGTACCTTTGTCATTTGTTTTAACGTATTTTTTATCAAATTCTTTATGAGCAGTAGTAATATGACGCCATTGCGATTCTGTTAAGCGAATTTTCTTCCCCATTTTACCTTGACAATGTTAAATTATATCCATTTATAAGGGCTTGGCCCCGTTGCCAAGACC